>CACZDU010000032.1:0-65331 GCA_902780055.1 uncultured Bacteroidia bacterium
AAATATAGGGAGCCATGTTCGGATTCCATTTTCTTCTGAGGTGACCGAAATGACAACCGGCATCCAGTAATTCTTCAAATGTTACTTGTGTCATGTGTTTTCTTTTTAATGTTTACATTCGCTAAATACAATCGCCGAGTAGTCTTGACATGAAGAATCTCAGCAATTTGGATACTAAACAAAATCGCTCGGCTTCTGAGGGCTTAACGTTTGCTGAATTGGAACTTCTTACGGGCACCGGGCTGACCGGGTTTCTTACGCTCGACCATACGCGGGTCGCGGCGCATCAAACCTTTGGCTTTCAGGGTGGGACGATACTCGGGGTTGATTTCGCACAGGGCGCGGCTGATGGCGAGGCGAAGGGCCTCGGCCTGGCCGTTGATGCCGCCACCGTCGAGGTTGACCTTGATGTCGTATTGGCCGAGGGTTTCGGTCAGCATCATAGGCTGTTCAACCACATAGTGGAGGATGCTCGTCGGGAAGTACTCCTTGTAGTCGCGCTTGTTCACCGTAATGTTGCCACTGCCGGCCTTCATATAGATACGGGCCACGGCGGTCTTTCTTCTACCTAAAGCGTTGATAACTTCCATGATTAATTCTTGTATTGCTTATGAGTGTTGATTTTGAGTTCGATGGGCTGTTGCGCCTCATGGTTGTGGTTGGGACCTTCGTAGACGTAGAGGTTCCTGTAGATGGCATCGCCGAGTCTGTTCTTCGGGAGCATGCCGCGCACGGCGTGTTCGAGCACGAAGGTAGGCTTGCGCTTGAGGTACTCAGCAACGGTTCTTGTACGTTGGCCACCGGGATAGCCGGTGTAGCGCATGTAGTACTTCTGTGTCATTTTGTTTCCAGTCAGGACCACTTTCTCTGCATTGATGATGATGACATTATCACCACAATCGCTGTGGGGAGTAAAGCATGCCTTCCTTTTGCCACGCAGAATCATGGCAACCTGGGAAGCCAAACGTCCCAGGATTTGTCCTTCAGCGTCGACGACATACCACTTCTTGTTGGCATTTTCCTTGTTGACGCTTACTGTCTTGTAACTTAAGTAGTTCATTTTGTGTTTAATAATGTTTATCCAATTCTATAAGACACTACCCTCTTTTGGGCGTGCAAAATTACATCTTTCTCCAATTCGTTCCAACTTTTTTGTGCATTAATTCACTTTCGCCCGAAAATCAATGCGTTAGAACCAACCAGAAACAGTTTTGGATGATTGAACGAGGCCGCAAAAGTACGACTTTTTTGGTTATTAGTGATGGATTAATTGATTTTTTTGCACTGAGCATTGGACTGGGGGATGGTTCTTTGCATTTTTTATCATATTTGATACTTTTGGATAAGAAAAAACATCTATCTTTGCAAATTGAAAATCGGATTTACAAAATGCAAAAACTAATAAAAAGGGCATCTCAAGACATTGTAAACCAATATCTTGAAATATTTCCAGCAGTGGTCATCCTTGGGTCAAGGCAATGCGGGAAAAGCACTTTGATCAAAATGATGGCCGACCAATTAGGCAATTTCCTTTATTTGGACTTGCAAAATCGCGACGACTGGGTCAAATTGGAAGAGCCGACGCTCTTGTTCCAAAACAACCAAGACAGCATCATCTGCCTTGACGAAATCCAACTCCGACCTGAATTGTTCTCGGTGCTGAGAAGCGAAATAGACAGAGACCGTCGTCCTGGACGATTCATCCTTTTAGGTTCGGCCTCGCAATCTTTGGTCAAGAACTCGTCTGAAACGCTGGCGGGCCGAATTGGCATCATCGACCTTACACCTTTCCTCATCAAAGAAGTTGAGGCTTTGCATGATTTCGACCTGAAGCATTACTGGTGGCGTGGCGGTTATCCCGATAGTTACAACGCGGCATCGGATGAAAGCAGCAGATTATGGCGCGAGAATTTCATTAGGACATATGTGGAACGCGATATTCCGCAATTGGGCTACCAAATCACTTCCATGCAAATGTTGAGGTTGATGACCATGTTGGCCCATTCGCAAGGACAGTTACTCAATGCCTCGAAATTGGGCGAATCTTTGGGAATCACCCATCCAACTATACGCCGACACATCGACATTCTCGAACAGACTTATCTCGTCAGGACTCTGCAACCCTATTTCACCAACACAAAAAAGCGTTTGGTGAAGTCGCCAAAAGTGTATCTCCGTGATTCAGGGCTTCTTCACCAGCTGCTTTCCATCAGAAACTTCAATGAATTACTCGGCCAACCCGTGTTTGGTGCATCGTGGGAAGGTTTAGTCGTCGAAAATGTATGCGCTTCCATCCGAAACGCGACCTTCTCTTTCTACAGAACCGCAACTGGCAACGAAATCGATTTGATTGTCGAGAAGGCCAACAAAACCATCGCCATCGAGTGCAAAGCTTCCACCGCCCCCCAACTGACCGAAGGCTTTTGGAAATCATTGGACGACATCCAACCAGACGAAGCCTATGTGGTGGCGCCTGTGGCATCGTCTTACGAAATAAAAAACGGGGTGAAAGTTTGCAATTTGGGGGATTTACTACACCTCATTTAAATGTAAAACACTATTTTTGCACTCAAAATCAAAAGCAAATGTCCATCGAAATCAACCATATCACCAAGCGTTACGGCGAGCAACTCGCCCTCAACGACGTGACGCTCTCTATTAATAAAGGTATCGTCGGTCTGCTCGGTCCCAATGGCGCGGGCAAATCCACACTGATGAAAATCATCACCTGCTTCATCCCGCCCACCTTGGGCACGGTGAGCGTGGAAGGCCACGACGTCATGGACGACCCGATGGCCGTCAAGCGCATCGTGGGCTACCTGCCTGAGCACAACCCACTGTATTTGGACATGTACGTCCGCGAATACCTTGAGTTTGTGGCTGGCATCCACCAATTGAAAGGCGAAGCGGCCCGCAGGCGTATTGAGGCGATGATTGAGGAAACAGGCCTTGGCATAGAGGCACACAAGAAAATCGGGGCCTTGTCGAAGGGCTACCGCCAGCGCGTGGGCTTAGCCCAAGCCATGATGCACGACCCCAAAGTGCTCATCTTGGACGAACCCACCTCCGGCCTCGACCCCAACCAACTCATCGACATCCGCAACCTCATCAGCAACCTCGGCAAGGAAAAGACCGTGCTCCTCTCCACCCACATCATGCAGGAGGTGGAGGCCATCTGCGAAAGAGCCATTATTATTAATAAAGGTGTGGTGGTGGCTGACGACAAAATCGAGAACCTGAAACAGGAAAACTCGGCCAGCAACGTCATCATCGTGGAGTTTGAGACCGAAGTTGATGAAGTGCTACTCCACGGCATCCCGCAAGTGGGCCGCGTGCAGCGCGTGAAGGGCAACCATTGGATTCTCGAGCCACAAAACGACACCGACATCCGCGCCAACCTGATGCGCTGGTCGGTGGAAAAAGGCTTCATCATCAAGACTTTGCAGAAGGAGAACTTGAGCATTGAGGAAGCGTTCCAGAAACTGACGAAATAATAAAGAACTACGAATTACACTAATTATTTCCCCTAAAAATTCATGGGCAACAAGTTGCCAATTCATACAAATTTGAATTACTGAATGGCAAGATTCGTTGAATTTGTCGCCTTGGCGACGAAATTTTCGACACTATTCGTTACATTCGTGAAATTCGTAGTTGATTTGGCCACCGTATCATAATTTTTCGTACCTTTGCAGCCGCAAACGTGGAAAGATTTGATTTGATTGCAACCACAAGAAAAAATGCTAAAACAATGCTTTTTCCTTCCCTTTCAACTTCAGACTTCCCACACAAATTTATTATTAACTAACTAATAAACAATTTGTTATGGGTTATTATTTCACTTCAGAATCCGTTTCCGAGGGTCATCCCGACAAGGTCTGCGACCAGATTTCGGATGCCGTTTTGGACGAGATTCTTCGTTACGACCCCACCTCGAAGGTGGCTTGCGAAACCTTGGTTACTACTGGCCTCGTCGTTGTGGCAGGCGAAATCCGCACCAACGCATACGTTGAGATTCAGGACATTGCGCGGCGCGTCATCGACCGCATCGGCTACAACAAGTCGGAATACCAATTCGATGCGCAGTCGTGTGGCGTTTTGTCGGCTTTGCATGGCCAGTCTAACGACATTTTCCAAGGCGTAGGTCGCGAAAACCCTGAAAACCAAGGTGCTGGCGACCAAGGCATGATGTTCGGCTTCGCCTGCAAGGAAACCGAGAACTACATGCCTTTGACCATCGACCTCTCGCATCTGCTGCTGAAAGAATTGGCCGCCATCCGCCGCCAAGGTCGGCAGATGAGATACCTCCGCCCTGATGCCAAGTCGCAGGTGACGGTGGAATACGGCGAAGGCTGGAAACCGCTTCGCGTCGACACCATCGTCATCAGCACACAGCACGATGAGTTTGCCGACGACGAAACCATGCAGAAGAAAATCGAAGACGATGTGCGCAACATCCTCATTCCTCGCGTGAAGAAGCAACTTCCCGCCCATCTGAGGAAACTCTTCGGCGACGACATGAAACTCTACGTGAACCCGACGGGCAAGTTCGTCATCGGCGGTCCTCACGGCGACACGGGTTTGACTGGCCGCAAAATCATCGTCGACACCTACGGCGGTCGCGGTGCCCACGGCGGCGGTGCCTTCTCGGGCAAGGACAGCTCGAAGGTAGACCGCTCGGCTGCTTACGCTGCACGCCACATCGCCAAGAACCTTGTGGCAGCTGGCATTTGCGACCAAGCCTTGGTGCAAATCGCCTACGCCATCGGCAAGGCAGAGCCTGTGGGGTTCTATGTGAACACCGACGGCACTTCGCATGTAAAGATGAGCGACACCGAAATCGCCATGAAAGTCAAGGAATTAGTCGATTTACGGCCCTACTTTATCGTGAAGCGTTTCGGCCTCACCAACCCGATTTTCGAGGAAACCGCCTCTTACGGGCATTTCGGTCGCAAGGCCGAAACCCACAAGGTGGAAGTCTATTACGAGGACGGCGACACCTTCCGCGAGGGCGAACACATCTTCAAGAATGTGGAGTTTTTTGCTTGGGAAAAACTCGATTTGGTTGACGAACTGAAAGCGGCTTTCGGCTGCTGAATCAGCCTATTGCAAACAAAGGTATAATAGACAAAATGGTTGGTGAGATATAATGTAAATCACTGACAATAAAGCGCATAAAAGCGATAAATGGAGGGTGTGTCAAAATAGGAACATCCTCTTATTTTATGTCTCGTATGGTCGGTCGAGAGCCACCGAAAGGTTCATGCCACTTTTTTGCATTGGCTGTAGTACAATAATAGACCGATTATTTCTATGTTGAGTTATGGAAAAGCAAAGACACACGGCGAAGAGCGTCATGGAACTGTTCAGGCAGTTGCCGGAAGGAGAGCGGGCCGAACTCCAGAAAATGCTCGGAGAAGCCCAAGACGGCAAAGAGGATTTGGAGACGATGCTGACGGAGAAGCGGTTCGCTGACGGTCGGGTATGCCCGATATGCGGAGGTGTCCATGTTCAGCGCAACGGCAGGCGTGCCAACGGCAGCCAGAAGTTCGTCTGCAAGGACTGCGGCAAGACGTTCTCCATCAGGAAGAACACGATATTCAGCGGCACGCACAAGAGCGCGTCGGTGTGGAAGGAGTTCCTGCGGTGCATGTCGGAGGGCCTGTCGCTGGACAAGACGGCGGAGCGTTGCGGCATCACGCACGCGACGGCCTTCGTGTGGAGGCACAAGGTGCTGGACGCGATAGGCGATGCGCTGAAAGATACGGAACTGACGGGCATCGTGGAGGCCGACGAGGCTTTCCTGCCGGTCTCGTACAAGGGCGACAGGAAGGCGTTCGACGGCGGCGGGTGCGGTCGCAAGCCGAGGAAGCGGGGCGGCTGCAACCACAAGCGCGGGCTGTCGGACGAGCTGGTCTGCCTGCCGTGCGCCGTCGACCGCAAGGGCAAGGCCATCGGCAGGGTGGCCAAGCTGGGCAAGTGCTCGGCTGCCGCCGTCAAGGCCGTCCTTGGAGGCCACGTGTCCGCCAAGGCCACGCTCTGCACGGACGGCGAGGCCTCGTATCGCAAGTTCTCGAAGGGCAACGGCAACGGGCTGGTGCAAATCAAGGGCGGGAAGGGCACGGTGAAGGGAATCTACCACATACAGCACCTCAACGCCTACCACTCCAGGCTGAAGGCCTTTCTCGCCTCGTTCAGGGGCGTGTCCACCAAGTACCTCAACAACTACCAGACCTGGAACAACGTAATGGGAGCCGCTCGCAGCTTGGCGGAAAAGACCTCGGCACTGATGGACATTGCCGTTTCAGCCTTGTTCTCCGAAACCTCCGCCTCCATACCCGACAGGCCGCCTTTGCCAATCCTTGTGAAAAAACAGTCGAAAAATAAACTATAGCGTTAATTATGTCGTTTTTCGATAATGTGCTATAAGCACTTCTATCATTTTCAGTTTTGTTTTGTTAGACCTTGTGTTGTTTTATCGGCTCAAAGATACGGTTAAATTTTCAATGTCAAGAGAAATTTGCAACGATAAGCCGTCAAATTCCAGTTTCTTACACATAACAAATTGATTATCAAATTATAAATACATACAAAATTCGGTTTAATAGACAAAAATGGTTGGTGAGATATAATGTAAATCTCTGACAATAAGACGCATAAAAGCGATAAAAAGCAGTTAGATGAAAGCGTTTTCATCTAATTGCTTTTTTTATGCCAAGAAATAGAAGAGAAAGATGCCCCCAATGCGGCTATTTGGATGTCGTCAAATGGGGCAAACGTGACGGACACCAGAGGTACAAGTGCAAGAACTGCGGCAGCCTTTTCACCTTCAGGCGGAAGGACATCGGCAAGAGCAACCGCTTCGTGTGGTTCGAGTGGTGGATACTTGGCAAGCAGACGCTTGAGCAGATATCCGCACTGGGCGGATACAGCACGAGGCAATTGTCCCGATGGTTCGACGAGTACCTTGACAGTTGTCCTGTCTGGAGAATCAAATTCCACGAGAAGGTCAACCTGCTGATAGACGGCACATGGTTCCCCAACAAGCTTTGCCTCGTGCTGTACCGAAACGAGACTGTCAAGTCCACGCTGTTCTATAGGCTGACCGACGGCGAGTGGGAGGATGAGATGGTGGAGGATCTAAGAAACATACAAAGTCTCGGCGTCGAGATAGAGAGCGTCACCTCCGACGGTGGAGCCAACATCATCAAGGCGGTGCGCAAAGCGTGCCCAAACGCGACAAGGCAGCGTTGCCTGGCCCACATCCGGCGCGAGTGTCTCACATGGCTTACAAAGCACCCGAAGAGCGAGGCCGGACAATCGCTCAGGAGAATCGTCACGCTCGTCTGCAAGATACGGACACGCAATGACATGCTCTATTGGAAGCAGATGCTCAGCGAATGGCACGACCAACACGTCGGCTACCTCAACGACAAGACCGTCAACGAGTCATCACATACCGAATGGTTCACCCACAAGATGGTCAGGAAGGCCTACGTACACATCCGAAGGGCTTTGCCCGACATGTTCCGCTTCCTCGACAACCCGAGAATACCTAAAACCACAAACGCTCTCGAATCCTACTTCGGCCACCTCAAGGAGAACATCTCGCTCCATAGAGGACTGTCGAAGAAGCATTACCGCAACTATGTCAAATGGTACATCTACTTCAGAGAAAGGAACAACAAGACTAACAGAGGCACAACAAGCCAACCGAACGGATGACGCTTGGGTTTTTTAAGGCATTGGTGAAAATCCGGCATATCAAAAACAAGTGGGACGGCCTTCTCGACCGCCCCTTTGATATGCTGTGATATCACACGAACCTATCCCTTGGAAGGTTGCTCCCCAGCAGAGCCTTCCTCCGTTTCAGCTCGCACTGCAAAGATACGCTTTTTGACTTATCTCTGACTATCATATTTTGTCGTTTCTTGACCTCCGTCACCAACCATTTTTGGCAACATTACCCAAAATTCTCAAATCCTCGTTACAAAAAACAATAAATGGTTTGGCGGAAATTGTGGCTTGTCTTACAAAAATGGAGCATAATATACTGGAAGGCAGGTTGTTTGTCCGTCTTTTCTGTAGTCTTTGGTATAAAGCAGAATACGTTCACCAACGCGGGAACTGAATTTCTCACAAAACACATCCAAGGATTTGTGGGTTTTGTAGCCCGATGATTTCACTTCTATCGGCACTATCTTGCTGCCGCGCGACAACAGAAAATCAATTTCATAATTGTTTCTGCTCTCTGACGGGAATGTGTAATAGTACAACTCATTACCAGCACTACGAAGCATTTGCGCCACCATATTCTCATACACATAGCCCATATTTGCATCCAATTTGTCAGACAAGAGTTTTTTATAAATAATGTTCTCCGTGAAGTCTTTGTCCCAAAACGCCAAAGTGACAAACAATCCCGTATCGGCCAAAAACATCTTGTAATATGAGGTGTCGGCACTCAGGCGCAATCCCACATTAGGGTCGTTGCTATGGTAGGCGATATTGGCAATCATACTCTCACGCAAAGCCTCCAACAACTCAATCCGTTTCTCTTGCGAAGTGTTTTCCAATACCGTAGTAATCTGATAGCGGGATACATTCTTGCTCAATTCCGATGGTATTGCCCAGAACAAGGTGCGCAACTTTCCGGAAGCGTCAATCTTTATGAGATCATCGGCATACAGTTTCAGTATTTTCCGTTTGACAGCATCCACTTGTTGCAGATTGTTCTTGACAAGATATTCATTCACTGCTTGCGGCATACCTCCCACGAGCATATACAAGCGAAAATCACGCATCAAATGCCTGTTGACGCTCTCGCCCAAGGCCATCCGCTGTTCCAATGCCTGCTGCATTAACGGCACAGTAGCCTCATCGCCCAAAGCCCAACGGAATTCCTCATAGTCCATCGGAAACATTTGGATGGAATCTTCTTCGCTCGGAATGACTATGTCGCGGACATTCTGCCGTATGCTAATCAACGAGCCGGTTTCGATGTAATCGTATCTTCCGTCTTTCACCAAATATTTGATGGCTTGCCGTGCCAACGGCTGTTTCTGAACTTCATCGAAAATGATGACGGACTTGCGCTCCACCAATTGCACTCCGAACAAGAACTGCAAGCGCATAAAGAAATAGTTGAGATTGGAAATACTATTTTCAACCAAATCGTTCACTTCAGGCAACACATTGGCAAAGTCTATGAGGATATAGGATTCGTATTCCTGCTGAGCGAAATGTTCCACCAAAGTGGACTTCCCGACACGTCTCGCGCCTTCAACCAACATTGCCGTGTGACCATTAGATTCGGTCTTCCAACGGAGCAATTTGTCGTAGGCTTTGCGCTTAAAAACCTTGGATTCCATCGTCTTGTTCTTTTAACAGCGCAAAATTACTGATTTATTTTGAATTACAAAAGAAAATCATCTGAGCGTAAAATCTTTTCATCCAAAATATGCGATGAGCGTAAAATCTTTTCATCCAAAATATGCGATGAGCGTAAAATCTTTTCATCCAAAACATGCGCTGAACGTAAAATTATTTATAATCAAAAGCCTCGACAAACATGTTGCCGAGGCTTTTCCAAATCATTGTAATGCAACTGCCTTACAGTTTGCGGGCAATCTCCTTTTCGGTGTAGCCCTCGATGATGTCGCCGACCTTGATGTCGTTGAAGTTCTCGATGTTCAAGCCGCAGTCCATGCCGGCACTGACTTCCTTCACGTCGTCTTTGTAACGCTTCAGGGAACCAAGCACGCCCGTGTAGACCACGATGCCGTCGCGAATGACGCGAATCTTTGTGTTGCGGGTAATCTTGCCGTCCAAGACCATGCAGCCGGCGATGGTGCCGACCTTGCTGATCTTGAAGGTCTCGCGGATTTCGAGGTTGCAGGTGACCACTTCCTCGATTTCGGGAGCCAACATGCCTTCGATGGCCGCCTTGATTTCCTCGATGGCGGTGTAGATGATGGAGTACAGACGAATGTCAATCTTCTCATTCTCAGCCATCTTACGCGCTTGTGCGGTAGGACGCACATTGAAGCCCACGATGATGGCGTTGGAAGCCGAAGCCAGCATGACGTCCGACTCGCTGATGGCACCCACCGACTTGTGGATGACATTGACCTGAACCTGCTCGGTGGAGAGTTTCAGCAAACTGTCGGCCAAAGCCTCCACAGAACCGTCCACGTCGGCCTTGACGATGATGTTCAACTCCTTGAAGTCGCCGATGGCGATACGGCGACCGATTTCGTCCAAGGTGATGTGCGGGCTGGTGCGGCGGGTCTGTTCGCGCTGCAACTGCTCACGGCGGTTGGCGATGGCCTTCACCTCGTGCTCGTCAGTCATCACATTGAAAGCGTCGCCGGGCATGGGCGCACCGTTCAAGCCGAGCAACAGCACCGGCGTTGACGGCCCAGCCTCTTTCACCTGTTTGTTGTGGTCGTCGAACATGGCCTTCACCTTGCCGTAGGTCGTGCCAGCCAACACCATGTCGCCAACTCTCAAGGTGCCGTTTTGCACCAAAATCTTGGCCACATAACCGCGACCTTTGTCGAGGGCCGACTCAATGACCGTGCCCTTGGCCAAACGGTTCGGGTTGGCTTTCAGGTCGAGGAATTCGGCCTCAAGCAACACCTTTTCCAGCAAGGCATCCACATTCAAACCGATTTTGGCGGCGATTTCCTGATCTTGGTACTTGCCGCCCCAACTCTCCACGAGGATGTTCATGTTGGCCAACTGCTCACGAATCTTGTCGGGATTGGCAGTAGGCTTGTCTATCTTGTTCAGTGCGAAGACAATAGGCACACCAGCGGCCTGCGCGTGGTTGATGGCCTCAACGGTTTGCGGCATCACGCTATCATCAGTGGCGATGACGATGATGGCCACGTCAGTAATCTTGGCACCACGGGCACGCATGGCTGTAAATGCCTCGTGACCGGGCGTATCCAAGAAGGTAATCTTCTTTCCGCTTTCGGTAGTAACTTCGTAAGCACCAATATGTTGTGTGATACCACCAGCCTCGCCAGCCACCACATTCGTATTACGGATGTAGTCCAAAAGTTTGGTCTTACCGTGGTCGACGTGACCCATGACGGTGACGACAGGCGCACGCGGCACGAGGTCTTCCTCACGGTCGTTTTCTTCCGTTTCGGCGATGGCTTCCTGCACATCAGCACTAACAAAGTCGACTTGGAAACCAAACTCCTCGGCCACCACAGAAAGTGCCTCAGCATCAAGGCGTTGGTTGATGGAAACAGGCATACCAAGGCTCATGCAGGTACCGATGACCTTCACGACTGGCACGTTCATCATCGTGGCCAATTCGTTGGCGGTCACAAACTCGGTCACTTTCAGGACTTTCTTGTCCTCCTCTTGACGCATCATTTCCTCCATCATGCTTCCCGCCACCTGCTGACGCTTCTCGCGGCGGTGCTTTGAGGTCTTCGACTTGCCCATAGGAGCGAGGCGTGCCAAAGTGTCCTTAATC
This sequence comes from uncultured Bacteroidia bacterium, assembly GCA_902780055.1. Lineage (GTDB taxonomy): Bacteria > Bacteroidota > Bacteroidia > Bacteroidales > F082 > Limimorpha. The sequence continues at coordinate 11,495 of CACZDU010000032.1, forward strand.
TGCTTCGAGATTTCCTCTTCGGTCAGTTCGGGCTTTTCCTCGCGCTTGCCTTGCTTTTTATCCTTCTTGCTCAGTTTGACGTTGTCCTTCTGGTTCTTCTTGTTGGCATTGTCGCCGCCTTGCGGTTTCTGGCCTTTGCCTTGCTGCTGTTTGTTGTCGCCGCCCTGCTTCTTGCCGCCGGGGTTCACATTCGGCCCGGTCGGGTTCTCCGACGAACCTTCAGGCTTGCCCTTGATGCGCTTGCGCTTCCTCTTTTCAGGGGTGGCCTTGGTGCGACGCTTCTCGTCGGGCAGTTCCACCATGCCGAGAACAGTCGGGCCTTGCAGTTTGGGTGCCTCAAGTTTGATGACACGAGCCTCCAAGGATGTCTTCGGCTCGTCCTTCTTGACAGGGGTCGGTTTTGGAGGCTGGGGTTGCTCCTTTTTCTTTTCCTGCTTGGGCTGTTGCTGCTGTTGGGGTTTCTTTTCCTGCTTTTGTTCAGGCTTTTGTTCAGGCTTTTTGTCGGATTTCTGCTTGTCCTTTTTCTTGTCCTTGCGAGGTTTCGGCTCAAGGTCGATTTTCCCGACAATGTTCAGCGAAATGCCCGATGGATTCTCCTCTTTCTTTTCAGGCTCAACCTTTTCGGGTGCAGGCTCTTGCTTTGGCGCTTCTTCCTTCACCTCTATCACAGGTTCTGGTTCAGGCTCCGGTTCGGGCGCGGGCTTGGGTGTCTTTTTCACTGGCGACGAAATGGTATTCGAGCGGATGATGATTTCCTCGTGGTCCTCTTCCTCCGCAACCTTTTGTGATTGCAATGCCGAATCAACGGAAACACTACCACCTTTATAAGAGAGGTTGCCCAATTTCTTGGCCTCGTTCTTCACTTCCTTCTCGCCCTGATATTCCTTCACGAGCAGGCTATACATGTCTGCCGTGAGTTTCGTGTTGGGAGAGGGATCCACTTGGAAGCCCTTCTTGGCGAGGAACTCCACAATGGTGTCCTTTCCCACATTGAATTCTTTTACCGCTTTGGATAATCGAATCGTGAAATTAGTTTCTTCGGACATAGTTTCTTTCTTTGTTTCTCGTTTAGTTGATTATTGCATTGCCTCATTCGGCGTCTTGTTCAAATTCGGCCTTCAGGATGCGGAACACATCCTTGACGGTTTCAATCTCAAGGTCGGCACGGGTGGCCACCTCTTCGGGCGTGTACGACAGCACAGCCTTGGCCGTGTCGCAACCCATGTGGACGAGCGAGTCGATGACCCACTGGTCGATTTCGTCGGAGAACTCTTGCAGGTCAACGTCTTCCTCGGCGTTGTTGGCTTCGCTGTTGCGGTAAACGTCAATTTCGTAGCCCGTCAGTTTGCCGGCCAATTTGATGTTGTAGCCGCCCTTGCCGATGGCGAGGCTGATTTGGTCGTTCTCCATGTAAACATTCGCCATCGTGTTGTCGCTGCTGAGGACGATGTTCGTGATTTTGGCCGGACTGAGGGCGCGGGTGATGAGCAGCGTCGGGTTGGTGGTCCAGTTGATGACGTCGATGTTCTCATTGCGCAATTCGCGGACGATGCCGTGAATACGAGTACCCTTCATGCCGACGCAGGCACCGACGGGGTCGATACGGTCATCGTAACTCTCAACGGCAATCTTGGCGCGCTGGCCGGGTTCACGGACAATCTTCTTGACCGTGATGAGGCCGTCGTAAATTTCAGGCACCTCGGCTTCGAGCAAGCGTTGCAGGAAGATTTCGGAGGTGCGCGAAAGCGTGACCACCGGCGAGCCATTGATGCTCTCCACGCTCTTCACGATGGCGCGGAGGGTGTCACCTTTATTATATTTGTCTTCGGGAATCTGTTCCGACTTGGGCAGAATCAGTTCGATGCCTTCGTCGTCGGCAACGACGATTTCGCGTTTCCAAGCATGAAGCACCTCGGCAGTGACGATTTCGCCAACCTTCTCCTTGTACTTCTGGAAGATGTTTTCCTTCTCATATTCAGAAACTTTGGTCTGCAAATTCTGGCGCAGGGCCAAAATGTCGCGGCGACCGAAGCTCTCAATGCGCAATTCCTCATTCACTTCTTCTCCCACCTCAAAATCGGGCTCAATCTTGATGGCGTCCGACAATTTGATTTGGCGGAGCGGGTCGGTCAGTTCGTCGTCCTCAACCACGGTGCGGTTGTGGTAGATTTCAAAGTCGCCCTTGTCGACGTTCACGATGATGTCGATGAAGTCGGTGGTGTCGGTGTCGAACTTCTTGTTCAACATGCCACGGAACACATCCTCGATGATGCGCATCATGGCCTCGCGGTCAATGTTCTTGAACTCCTTGAATTCTGAGAAAGTTTCTACTAATTTGTAGTTGTCCATTTTTGTATGTTGATTGTTTATTGTTTAATCGTTGATTGTTGTCGGCGTTTGACTATGTCGAATTTCGATTTCGACAGGCTCAGCGGCCTTAGGTCCCTGAGCCTGCGAAGAGCCGCTCAAAATATGATTGCGGGCTTGATTTCCACTTTCTTGCGCTCGAAAAACAGGTTGGCAGGTTCCTCGGCGGGCTTTTTCTTTGAAGATTTCTTGGGCGCAGGGGCAAATTCCACCTTTTCCTCATCGAAACCGACTAGTTTGCCTTGCAACTTGCCCGTTTCCTTCGTCTTCACCTCCACATCCTTGCCCACATATTTCCGCAACTGGCGGTCCATCTTCAAGACACCCGAAAGCCCCCACGACAGCACGCTCAGTTCATAATCCTCCACATCGCGGTCGAGTTTCTCGTTGACGTAGCGGCTCAATTCGGCGCAATGGTCGATGTTGACGGCCGTGTCGGAGTCGATGTAGACCTCAATCACATTGTTCGGCTTCACTTTCACTTCCACCAGGAAGCGGTCGGTGTCGGCTAAGGCTTCTTCGCAGAGGGGTGCCACTTGTTCTTTAGTAATCATTATTATTATGTTTATATTTCTTCCTGCCCGAAGTTTCGCAACGCTCACATCGGGTTGTATTTGGGTCGCCCTTTCAGGGCCTCGTTTCCGCGTCGCTTTGCGCTTCCCCTTTTCAAAGAAAGTGATCGCAGAGCGAGGGATTCAAACCATTCATTTCAATACTTCAAACAAAAAGACCTGTTACTCAAAGTAGCAGGTCTTTCTTCCACCTCAAGTTGTCGAGCAAGGATTCGAACCTTGACAGGCAGAACCAAAATCTGCAGTGCTGCCATTACACCACTCGACATCATTCGTTTCCGAATGCGGCTGCAATTTCGTTACGCGCAAGCATTTTTTTCGATTTTTTTCGAAAATTTTCCATTTTCCGATTTCAGACAGGTTTTTCGACAGGTTTTGCGCATTTTTGAGGGCTGCGTAACGCAAAAATGGCTATCTTTGCCGATTTGAACAAAACATCAGACAATAATCATTATCAAATAATTCAAAAACAGATGAAAAACTTCAGATTAATTGCAATCCTCGCGCTGTTGGCCATTTTCGGCACCACCGCGAGCGCCCAAGAGGGCAAGACGCTGAAACGGAAAGTGGCCATTGGCCGATTCTCCAACGAAACCCAGTACGGCAAAGGCATCTTCTACGACCGTGAGAACGACCCCATGCGCAAGCAAGCCATGGACATTCTTTCGTCGAAGTTGGCTGCCAGCGGCAAGTTCATCCTGCTTGAGCGCGACGACCTCGACGTGCTTGTTAAAGAGTCAGGATCGGAAATGAAGAAAATCGGTGCCGACTACATCATCCTCGGCTCCATCACGCAATTCGGGCGCAAGACCGAAGGCGACGAGAGGATTTTCAGCACCACGAAGACCCAAACCGTTGAGGCCGCTGTGAACGTGCGCCTCGTTGACGCCGCTACGGGCCTCATCATTTATTCCGACGAGGCCAAAGGCCAAGCCGAAACCTCGTCGAAGACTACTTTGGGCCTTGGCGGCACCGCCGGTTTCGATGCCACGCTGAGCGACAAGGCCATCTCGGCTGCCCTCACCCAATTGGTGGAAAACATCATCAACAAGTGCATGGACAAGCCGTGGCGCGGCTATGTGCTGACTGTGGACGACGGCAACTACGTCATTTCGGGCGGCGCAACGCAAGGCATCACCCCCGGCAGCAAGTTCGGCTTATTCAAAAAAGGTAAGATGGTGAACAACCCGCAGACGGGTGCCACCGTTGAACTTCCCGGCAAGAGAATGGGCCAAATCACCGTGAACTCCAACTACGGCGACACGCCCGAAACCGAGATTTCGTTTGCCACCTACGAAGGCGAAGCCATCGACATTGACCACCTTGAACTTTATTACTTAATGGAGGAATAAGCCATGAAAAAAATCATTATTGCCACCCTTTGCCTTTTTGTTGCCACTTTGTTCAATTCATGTGGCGTAGGCAATTATTCAGTCACTTCGGGCATTGAAGACAAGGCCGCCGTATGCTTCTCGGCCTCAAGTGCCTACGATATTGATGTCACCATCGACGGGCAACAATACACCACTTCCACCGTGAAAGACATCGCCCACAAGACCCGCCGCAACATCAAGCAGACCGCCAAGCAGTCCATCGTGACCACGCCTGGCCGTCACAAAGTGGAAGTGACCCGCAACGGACAAACCGTCTATTCAAAAGAGGTGATGCTTTCGACCGGCGACACCAAAATCATCGAGTTATGAAGAAACTCCTCGCTGTTGCCTTTTTAGCCGTGATGTTCAGTTCGTGCGGCCCCCAAAAAGCAATGCTGTACAATTGGGGAAATTACAAAAGCACCGAGAAAGCGTATGATTATGAAGTGCTTATGTATGATTATTATCACACACAAAGCCCTTCAAGCGTGTGCGCGTTGCTGTGCCAATATGCCTATATGGTGAAACACCCCGGCGGAGCGAGAAAGGTTGTCCCTCCCGGCATTTGCGCCGAGTATGGCTACCTGCTGCTCAGTCCCGATACGCCAGAGATTTTCCTCAACAATGCCACAAAAAAGCAAAAGGAAACCTTCGGCAACTTGAGCGACTATGGCGCCTTGTTCAGGGAGAGAGGCCTGGAAATGTTCCAAATGGAAATGGAACTCTATCCCGAATCGGCGGTTTTCATCACACCTCTTGTAAAAAAATTCAGCCAACAATAAGCCATGAAAAAACTATTCATCATACTGATTGCGGCCTGCTCGTTGTGCTTTGCATCGTGCAACACAATGAAACACACACGAGGCGAACTGTATCCCAAGATGTACGAAGAGAAGCCCGTGACCTTGTTGGTCATGCCGCCCATCAACAACTCCAACAACGTGGAAGCCAAGGAGTTGCTTTACACTTCGATAAGCCTGCCTTTGGCCGAAGCTGGCTATTATGTGATTTCGCCCCATTTGGCCATGGAAATCTTCAAGGCAGAGAGTGCCTACGATGCCGAGAACTTCTTCGACCAGAGCGTGGGCATGTTCGGCAGGGTGTTTGGCGCCGATGCCGTCATCTTCTCCGTCATCGACGAGTGGAAGAAGGTCGGTTTTGGCATCCAGACCAAACTGAAGTTCATCATAAAATCGACGCGCACCAACGAAGTGCTGTTTGACCGCACCTGCAACCTTTACCTCGACCTGAATGACAACAACTATTATGGTGGAGGCCTTGTTGGAGTGTTGGCCAACGTTGCTGTTTCGGCCATCAACACGGCCTTGACCGACCACATCATTGCCGCCCGAATGTGCAACCAGTTCGTCTTCGAGGATGTGCCCCAAGGCAAATACAGGGCCGAGCACTTGCAAGACCAAGAGACACCTGCAAGAGAAAAGGACATCTCGACCAACGTCAAAAAATGATTTTGGCAAAGGCAGAAAACGATTCAAAAATCAACAAAACACTTTTATATCATTATGACTTTCAAAAGGTTAAACACGATTACAGGATGGTTGGCAGGCATTATCGCCACCATCGTGTATTTTCTCACCCTTGAGCCTACCGTGAGCTGGTGGGACTGCGGCGAGTACATTTCAACGGCTTACAAACTGCAAGTGGGACACCCGCCCGGGGCGCCATTGTTCCAAATGATTGGGCGTTTCTTCTCGCTCTTCGCGGGCGGCGATGTCACCAAAGTGGCCATGATGGTCAATGTGATGTCGGCCATTTGCAGCGGCCTCACCATTGTCTTCCTTTTCTGGACCATCACGATGATGGCTCGAAAAGTGTGGATGAAAGAAGGCGAAGATGCGCCGTGGGTAAATAAAATAGGTGTGCTTTTGGCTGGCTTTGTAGGCGCGGTGGCCTACACCTTCACCGAGTCGTTCTGGTTCAATGCCGTGGAGGGCGAGGTTTACGCCATGTCGTCGTTTTTCACCGCCGTCACCTTCTGGGCCATCCTGAAGTGGGAGCAGGTTTCCGACGATCCGAAGAGCACCCGATGGATTATCCTCATCGCGTTCCTCATCGGACTCAGCATCGGTGTCCACTTGCTTAACTTGCTGTGTGTGCCCGCCTTCGTGTATGTGGTCTATTTCAAGAAATGGCAAAAGACCTCGTTCTGGGGCTTCGTGTTGGCCGGTGTGGTTTCGGTGGCGCTTTTGTGGTTCCTCAACATGTTCCTCGTGCCGCAAGTCATCAACCTTGCAGGCAAGACCGAACTGTTCTTCGTGAACTCGCTCGGTGCTCCGTTCAACCTCGGTTCCATCGTGTTTTTCGCCGTCGTCATCGCACTCATCATTTGGGGTTTGTGGTTCACCGCCAAGCGAGGCAAGGTGATTTGGAACACCGCCATCATCTCCCTGATGTTCATCCTCATCGGCTATTCGTCGTTCTTCATGCTGATTATCAGGGCCAACACCAACACACCCATCAACGAGAACGAGCCGAAGGAAGCCCTTTCGATGTTGGCCTACATCAACCGCGACCAATACGGCAAATGGCCTTTGATGTACGGGACTTATTACAATGCACCCATTTCCGACTGGGTTGATGACAGCCCAATTTACGTGAAGGACAAAGAGGCTGGCCGATACATCATCACTAGCGATAGCAAGCGCAGCAAGCCCGACTATCCCGCCGAGATGAAGACCTTCTTCCCGCGCATGTGGAACAGGGACAAGCAAGCCTTCTATGAGAACTACCGCAAGAACGAGAACGGCGCCATCATGGGCACTCCGGTGCGCGTCAGGAACTATCGGGGCGAAGTGCTCACTATCACCAAGCCCACCTTCGGGCAAAATCTGAGGTTCTTCATCGACTACCAATGCAACTGGATGTATTGGCGCTACTTTATGTGGAACTTCGTTGGCCGCCAAAACGACATCGAAAGCCAAGGCGAACTGACCCACGGCAACTGGCTCAGTGGCATCAGCGCCATCGACAATGCCCGCCTCGGCGACCAAGACAACATCCCTGCCTGCCTGCATAATCCGGGCCGCACGACCTATTATTTCCTGCCACTCATCCTCGGTTTGATTGGCCTCTTCTGGCTGCTCAAGAACGACCTGAAGCAGAGTTGGATCATCTTCCTGCTCTTCTTCATGACCGGTTTGGCCATCGTCATCTACCTCAACCAAACCCCACAGCAGCCCCGCGAGCGCGACTACAGTTACGCCGGCTCGTTCTACGCCTTCGCCATCTGGATTGGCTTCGGTGTGATTGCCCTCATCGACTTGATCGGCAAGTTGACCAAGAAAAACAGCATGGTAACCACCGTGGCTGTCGGCTTGGCCTGCTTCTTGGCTGTGCCTTGCGTGTTGGCCAGCAACGGTTGGGAGGAGCACAACCGCTCGGGTAAGACCTCGGCCCGCGACTGGGCGAAGAACTACTTAGCCCAACTGCCGCCCAACGCGGTCATCTTCACCCGTGGCGACAACGACACCTTCCCCTTGTGGTATGTGCAGGAGGTGGAAGGCTTCCGCACCGACGTGCGCGTGTGCAACTACATGCTTTCGGGCGGCTATTGGTATGTCCACCAAATGGGCCGCAAGGTGTATGAATCGGAGCGGCTTCCGCTCACCTTGACCCCGAAGGAATACGACAACGGCGTGAACGAGCAGGTTCCCGTGGAGGAGGAGGAATACTTCAAGGGCAAGACCGTGGAACTGAAACAAGTCATCGACTTCATCCACAACCCCAAGGCCGTGAAACGCTATGTGGGCGGCTCCTACAATTATGTGCCTTGCCGCAACGTGAAACTCACCGTCGACAAGGAAGCCTGCATCCGCAACGGCATCGTGCCCGAGAGTATGCAAGACCGCATCGTCGACGAAATCACTTGGGAAATCAAGGACAACAACCTTTGGAAATCGAGCCTCATGCTCTTAGACTTCATGGCCACCAACAATTGGGAACGCCCGGTGTATTTCACCTCGTTCAGCGACATGGCGAAGGTGTTGGGCATCGAGAAGTACCTGCACATGGAAGGCTTGGCCTACCGTTTCATCCCCGTTGAGGCTGAGGACTTTAGCAAGATTTATCGAGGCGGTGTGTATCGCGACGGCAGCTATGACCTGTTGGTCACCAAGGCCAACGAAGGCATCACCAACTGGGGCAGCATGAACCAAGAAGGCGTGGTGCCCGACCGCGAGAGCGTGCGCAACCATAGCTACGCCCAGTTGGCCTACTCGCGCTTGGCGCAAGCCTTGGTCAACCACGGCCAATTCGACTCTGCTGTTATCGTGATGGACAAGTTCCAAGAGTTCTTCCCCAACGAGAAGTTCCCCGCCGAAATCCACACCTACCAGTTCCCGGAGATGTACTACATCTGCGGTGCCACCGAAAAGGGCGATGCCTACCTCAACAAACTTGTCACCAACTATTGTGACAAGATACAGTATTACGGCGGAATGAAGCCCAAATTCAGGAGCTACTTCGAGGACGAAATCGACGAAGGCATGAGCCTGCTGAAGCACTTCGGCGACGTGGCCAAGCGATACGAGCGCAACGAAATCAGCCAAACGATTTCCGACCGTATGATGGAGTATCTTACTGCATATTACGGGGAGTGAGCCGCAAGTGCTTTGAAACGAAAACCAGCGTCCAATGATTGGGCGCTGGTTTTTTTGTTGCAATGATTGTTCGCTCCTATTCCTTCACCACCTTATCCGAAAACACCTTGCCGTCCTCCAACATGACGCGCATCGTATAAGTGCCTGCGGGCAGACCGGCCATATTGAGGCTTTCCAAACCCTTGCTTTGTGTTTGCACCAAGCGGCCTTGCAGGTCGTAGAGTTCGATTTGCTTGGGCTGAATATCGGGCGAGTATTGGAGGTGAAGTTCGTTTTGGGTGGGGTTGGGGTAGAAAGAGTAAGGGCGGATTCCGTCTTGTTCGCCAATTCCATTCACAAGGCTTTCATCTGTGAGGAAGAAATAACAGAGTTGGGAAACGGGATTATCTCTATTGTAACCAACAACATAGATACCTTTCTCATGCCCTTGCTCATCATATAGCAAACTTGAATGTACCCTAATGGAAAGGTAAGGCTTAGCTGGTGTGTAGCGTTTCCATATAATGTTGAAGTTGCCATCCATTTTCACGACAGTCATTGCATCTCCATATTCCCGAAATACGAAATATAGGCTGCCATCGGTGGCTCTCTCGAAACACAAGCACCTTGGGTCTTCGTATTGGCTTTGAAAATCATTGATTTTCACAAAGTTCTTCTGCTGCATGGTGCGCAATTCATATCTGGCCACGGCTGCTCCCCTCTCGCTGTCGGGAGTGTAAGGATTCCTTATGTAAGCCGTTGCAAGCAGCACATCATCTCCATCGGGGATGACAAAGGTTCTGTTGAAATCAAACCTAAATTCCTCCCAATCCCCTGAAACAAAGTAGTTTTTGTTGAAAACATAACTGTCGGTTTGCTCGAAGTTTTCGTCAAGCAGGTACATGACCAAGTTCTGATCGGAATTGATTTTCCATTGGTAGTATTTCAACGGCGATGACTGGTATTCGCCCAAAGCATACATGAAATTCCTGTTTTGTGGAATTGTCGTTTCATGCTTCAGTGTCCCGTCAAGACCGCAACGCGCCAAATGGCCTAAGCGAGTGCCGTCTTGGCCAATCGTGTAGTATTCCACAATGACGTCGCCACGGCTGTCTATCAGGTAGTGAAAGGTGAGGTCATAGCCATTGCCTTCATACAACGGCACAATCACATCTTCCGAAGGGTCGATGTTGAGGTCGTCGTCGGAAAAATGGGAGATGCGTAGGATGGCTCCGCTGTCGCCGTCGGCCTCGCCGCTGATGCGCAGGTTGCCTTCCCCTTGCGGGTCTTTGGCATAAAAGAAATAGTTGATGGTGTCGGCGAAGAGGAGTGAATCTGAAACTTGAAGGGTGAACGGTGAAACCTTATAAAGGACGTTGCCAACATAAGTCGGTGGGAACTGGCTTCCCTCGGGATTGGGGAAACTGGGGAAGATGTTCGTGAGGATGTTGCCGTCATGCTGTTGCATAACATTTCTGACAGAAAACTGAGGGTAGTCTGGCGCGTGATGCGGAATGTATTCCATGGTGATGTTTTGGGCTTGGACAATGCCCGCCGCCGTCAGCAGGCCGATGAGGAGTAATGATGCTTTTTTCATGGTATTGTAATTTTTGTGGTTGTTATGATGCGGCAAAAATACAAATTAAATCGTTTCAAACAAATATTTTCTGCTTTATTTGAATAATTTCCAAATCAAAACAGTTCTCCTTTGCTGGTCCGGCTGTGCCGTCGGCGTAACTAAATGCTCCTGAAAGTATGAAGCAGAGCATCAGAACAAATTTGCTTACTTTTTTCATCGCTTTGTTGATTTAAAATCGACGCAAAAATAGCATGGCTCAAAACCCCATGTCAAGGAAAACCATGTTCGGATTTGTTCGGATTATTTGATAATATCTTGTTATTCAATTAGATGAATATTCGCGAGCTATATCTTGTAATGCGGAAAAAAGCGATTTATGGGCACCAAAAACTCTCTTCAATTTGGTGTTGCGCTCATTTACGGTGTTGTAGGCGCGTTGCATTAGTGCGGAAATGTCGGCATCTGAAAGGTCGAGCAAATAGAGGCAGCAATAGTCGAGGTCGGTTTTGGTGAGTTCGGGAAAGTCTTTGGAAAGGCGATAGGTGAATCTGTTGAAATGGCGGTCGGCGGCCTCGCGCAAGGCCGAAAGATGGTTCTTTTCCAACGCATAATTCTTGTAAAGTGTGCAATCCATCTGCGACTTGAACTGTCCTCTGTTCACTTGCTCCATGATGAAACGGCAAATAGGCTCATCGGCAAACTCGGCAGCTTGTGATTCAGCGTTTTTAGCTATAGGTTTTTTCTGTTGTTTCATTTGGCCTTTCAGTTCGCGCAATGCTTCATTGCTTTTTTTCAAGCGGCCAGACAATGCCGCCTTTTCCATGCGGTGTGTGTGTGCTGCTTTGGCCATTTGTTTGCTACTCTTGAACTTCACCCATACGAAAACACACAAAGCAACAATGGCGGCAATGGGGACAATTATTCCAATTGTTTTTTTCACAGCCCTTTCTCGTTCTTCCTTGGCTTGTTTGTTTTGTTTTTGTTGCGAATAGGATTGAAACAAATGATCAAGCTGAGAAACCAAAGCCTTGTTTTCTCCGCCCGATTTTTTGTGATGAGCAAGGAAATGAACACATTCATCCAATTTTGCTTTGTCAGATAAACTATTATAAATGACGCGCAGGCACTCAGCGGCTTGGATTTGAGAAACCACATCTTTTTCGTTTTCAAATACAGGTTTCAAATAGACTAAAGCCGAATCATACATCTTTTCTTCGGTGAAAATTGCTCCAATAGTTAAATAACGAGTTAGCCGTTCTTCATCATCCGTAGCATAGGATAGGATTTGCCTTAATGCATTTATGGAGGAATCAAATCCTAATCCAGATAAAAAGTCACAAAGTGCTTTGCTTGATACAATATCTCTGTATACAAGATTGTCTGTATTAATCATCCCTTCTATTGCCAGTTCGTAGTATAATTTTGCTTTCCCCAAATCATTCATTTTGTCGTATTGTCTTCCCAAATAATATAATATATTGGAAAGGCCTTGTGAAGAAGTCGGCTCCTTTCTACAAAATGCCAAAGCCTGTTCTCCACATTTAATTGCAGGTTCCATCATAAACTGCATCGAGAAAAGTTCCATGAGACGATTATATGTATAAACCATAAACTTCGCCCTATTCCCAACCAGTTCCTTCTCCTCAAACCACCCTTCCATGATTTCCAATGCCTTCAGGTATTCGCGGCAGGCGGGCACGGCACTGTCGTTTTCGTAATAGCCCACACCATTAATATAATGGGCGCGGGCGGCGAGGAAGAAGTGGTCATTATTAGAGATAGGCTTGTGTTTTGAATCCCCCTTACCCCCTTTCAAAGGGGGAAATCCCCCCAACCCCCTTTGCAAAGGGGGAGCCTGACGCACAAGGCTGTCGTAATAGGCCACGGCCTGTTGAAGTTCGCGGCGGTTGGTTTGGGCGTAGTCATTCTTGTAGAGCAATTCGGAGAGCAAGAGGTTGGCGTAATGGCGGTTGTATTCCGTGGTCGTGCAGGCATCGAAACAGGAAACGAGGCACGCCAAGGCACTGTCGGGCTGTTGCCATAAAAGGCTGTCGACGGTTAGCAAGGCATGGGTCGGCCCTTCGGCAGGCACAGGGACCTTGATAGATGATGTGCAGGCGGCCATAAAAACCGCCATCAAAAGAAGACCGACACACCTTCTCCCATTCATGCCATTTGCTTTCCTTCCGCTTTCTTCCGTTGGGCGAAACTCCAGACAATCATCCCAATGCCCACAAGGACGAAGGGGATGCTGAGCCACTGGCCCATGTCGAAGACCATGTTTTTCTCGAATTCCACTTGTACGTTCTTCAAAAACTCGATGCAGATGCGCGAGCCGAAGATGATGATGAGGAAGGTGCCGAACATCAGGCCGGGCTGCTTGTGGCCGAGGTCGCGCTTGTAGTACATCCAAAGGAGGATGCCCATCGCCACGAGGCAGAAGAAGGCCTCGTAAAGTCCCGTCGGGTGGCAGGGCAGCCACTCGCTCGGCGGGCAAGGCGCGTCCCAAGCGAAGCAGGGCGTGTAGTTGTCGAAAGTGCCGCAAAACTGTTCCTCGCCACGCAAAAAGACGAAACCCCAAGGCAGCGAAGTCGGAGTGCCATAAATCTCGTGGTTCATCACATTGCCCACGCGAATCATCGAACCAACGAGGCACACGGCCACCACAACGCGGTCGAGAATCCAGATATAACTGATTTTCTGCAAGTTGTCTTTCTCCTTCTTCGACTTGTTGTAGTTGCGCACATACAATCCAAGGCCAATCAAAATGCCGAAGGCACCGCCGTGGCTGGCGAGTCCGCCTTCCCATAGCTTCAGCATCTCAAGCGGGTGCGCCAGATATTCCTGCGGCTCATAGAACAGGCAATGGCCCAACCGTGCCCCAACGACGGTGGATACTAACATATAAACCAACAACTTATCCATCGAGTCGTCAGTCATTCTCTCTTTCTTGTAGATTCGCCTCATCACGAAATAGCCGATGAAAAAGCCCAAGGCCCACATCAGGCCGTACCAACGAATCTGCAACGACCCCAAATGAACCAACACGGGGTCGACGTTCCAAGTGATGTAGTTTAGCAACATGATTCTGAATTTTTCGGCAAAAATAGGAATAATTTCGTTGCTGAATAAAAAACTACGGATTACACGGATGAAACGGATTTTCTATCCTATTATATTGGTGAAATCCGTAAAATCCGTAGTTGAGAAAAATTTCATGCCAAGTGTAACTTTTTGTCCGAAACTTCGTATTACCTTTGCAAACGATGGACAGAACCCAATACAACCGATGCGTGGAGCAATACGCCGACAGGCTTTTCCGCTTCGCGTTCTCGAGCCTCCGCAACCGCGAGCAGGCCGAGGACGTGGTGCAGGAAAGCTTTGCCCGTGTTTGGGAGAAGGTTGAAAACGTGGAGTTTGAGAAAGCGAAATACTACCTCTTCACCACCGCCCACCACGCCATGATTGACGAAGTCCGTCACCGCCAGCGTTTTGCGAGCACCGAGGAGCCTTTGCCCGCCGACGCAAAAACCACGCCGAGCCAATACCCCGACGTGAACGAAGTGCTCCACAAGGCCTTGGCCACACTGCCCGAACCGCAACGCAACGCCCTGCTCTTGCGCGACTACGAGGGCTACTCGTACCAAGAAATCGGCGACATCACGGGGATGAGCGAGGCTCAGGTGAAAGTGAACATCTTCCGCGCCCGCACCGCTCTTAAAAACAAACTGAAAAGCATCGACAACCTTATAGACATAGCGTCATGAAAACGAACATCACCACCGACAACTACGAGGCTTATCTCCTTGACTACATGGAAGGTAACCTCAACGCCGACGAAACAAATCAGTTGAAGGCTTTCGTCGCGGCACAAGGCTTGGACTGGAACGAGCTGACCGCTCCCCTGCCCTATCTCGAAGCGCCGCAAGTTGCCTACGAAGACAAGGAAAGGTTGAAACAAAGACCCCTGAGCTTGTCGAAGGGGTCGAAGGGGTCGAAGGGCCGAACAAAACACACTGTCGTGCCGCTCTATGTCAAGATTGCCTCAGCTGCCGCTGCCGCCGGGCTACTGCTCACCGTGAGTCTGTGGCCCGAAAAGTCGATGCCCAAGATGGAACCCATTGCCGAGTTGAAGCCCATCCTTCCCGGAAGGCTCATCACCGCAAGCGAAGCCACAACGACCTTGCCGCCACGAACCGTTCAGTTCGTTCAGCCGCATGTCGTCAAGAAAGAAAAACCGACGGTTTCTGAAAACGTTGCAGAAGCCATCTCCGAAAGAGCAGAAACGCCGCTTATAGCCCAATTGGAGCCTCAAAAAGCACAAACTTTGCCGACCTCCACAACCTTCAACGAACCCGATTTTGACCTCGTGGCTTATCGCATGGACACCCATTTAGCCTTGGCGCAAATCGAAGCAAGCCGTTTCGATGACTTTTTATACGATGAGGAATACGACCGCGAACTTTCGCTCATAGGAAGAGGCCTGCTTTGGCTGACGAATGGTCGCCACGACAGTTTCGCGAGCCTCATCGGTGCGGGCGTGAGCAAAGCCAAGCAAGACCTCACCGAGGCCGCCACCGACATGGCCTTGGCAGCCTACAGCAATTTCAACGAACAATTTGAGGAAACCAAGGAACGCTGGGAAGAGAGACAGGAGAAATAATTTTTTGGCACGCAGAAATCGCAGAATCTAAGGAAGCCTGACGGACGCTTGTTTTGCGTCGCATCGCGATTCCCAAAATTCTGCGGATTCTGCGTGAAAAAGATTCCCAACGCGAAAAAATCAGAAATTGATGCTGAAACCGAAGCTCAGCGGATGCACCTTTGCGTCGCTCATGTCGAACATTGGCAGGATGGCATAGTTGGCGAAAAAGCCCAAATTCCTACCACCCACGCGGAGCGAAGCATCCAACTTGAACTGGTTCACCCGAGCAGTGTAATAATTCTTGATTTGCGACCCGTCGGCATACTTCACGCGGTTCCACTGCGCGATGCGCAAGCCACCGGTCACGCCCGCATCAATGTACATTTTGCGCGTCGGGCGGATTTCAAACATCAATGGCACTTGCAAAAACAGCGTGCCGTTCTTCGTGTTCTTGACGATTCTATTGGGGTCAGTCGGGACAATGGTATAAACCACATTTTCAGGATTATACTCAACAGTGATGTCGTTGTTCCAACTGAAATTGTTCCAGCCAATACCCACGCCCGTAAACAGACCCACAATATGTCTTTTGCTGAACGCGATGCCCACATCGGCAATGTTGAAGCCGAAATACCAACTGCGCAACGGCCTAAGACCCAACCCTTGGGCACCATTGTTTGTGCTCGCCGTGCCCACTGGCATGTTGAACAGCATGTTCAAGCCTGCCTCAAAGCCGTTCCAGTTGGCATCGAAAAGGAGGTTCTTTTTCTCGGGGCGCTTATCTTTGTTTCCTTCTTTCTTGGGTTCCGGACGGCAACTGTTGTACTCATAATGAAACTCGCGCCCGTCGCCACACTTTCGTTCGATGCGGTCGCCCCATTTCTCCATTTTGCGGCCCCATTCTTCCATTTCGGCTCCCCATTTTTCCATGTCTTGCTCAAACTTTTCCCAGTCTACTGAGTCGGAGAGCATTTGCATGTTTTTGCCAAGTTCACTCATAAGTTCCTTGAACTGTGGCATGTTGGGAGCAGCCGTTTTCATGTCTCGTTTGTCACTACACTGCAAACGCCGAACATCCAAGTCTCCCGTCCCTGAAACAAGGGAAATCAAAGTATTGCATCTACCTCCAAGCTCCACATCGCCCGTACCCAAGATACGGACACATACCTTGTCGTAATCCAAATCAAGTTTCACATCACCCGTGCCAGTAACCGTTAACGAAAGGTCTTTCCCCTTCAAAACACCAGCAGATATGACATCACCAGACGAAAGCAAGGTCAAATGGTTCAATTCAAGAAGCGTAACATCGAAATCGGCGGTGCCATCCAAATAAACAGCAGTGTCCGCCATGTTGTAATTTGCATGCCATTTGTGATTGGCATCCCACGCCACAACATACTGGTCGGATTGACGGATGGTCACATCGCCTGTGGCGTTTACAACAACGGTATTCACATTCTTACCAATCTCGGCTGAGGTTTGGTCTTGCGCCTTCACGCTTCCGAAGGCCAGCAGCAGCATCGCTGCAAAAATCAATCGTTTTTTCATTTCGTTTAGGTTTTAATTATTTCTCTTGTTACTTTTGTTCTTCGCGAAAACATCAGTAATACGGAGAAAGGGGGAAAAAGTTACAGGCTAAAACAGACTTTTTTTCATAAAAACTCGACAAATCCATAAAACAACACATAACCTACACTATATTATGTAATTACAATTTTATATCACACTCAAAAAGTAACTTTTTGCAGGTAATTTCAGCTTTTCATGGTAACTTTTTGCAGGTAAAATCGGTTCTCCACGGTAACTTTTTGCAAGTTGTGTGTCCTCAAAGTCCATTCTGGCGTGGTTCATAGAAAACGAAAAAATAGCATTTGCGCTCGGCGGTGAGGGTGTCGCCTTCGGTCAGTTCCAACTTCACATACACCTTCTTCAAGTCGGCTTTGCGCAAACATTCACTTAAACCTTCCACGACGAATTTACGATTCTCGTTGGCCTCCAACTGCACCTTCATTTTTTGCTCAAACAACGGACTGTCTTCAAGGTCGCACACCGTGACGGACAATGTTCCGTCGATGTTGCGCAGCAAGTCGGAAGTGACGAAAACGCCGTAATCTTTTTGGTCAATGCTTAAAAGCACGGGCGCAAAAAGCGTTTTCAGCCGCTCTTGCAGCACCTTGGGATTGCCGTAATAGTCGATGGACGACCACGAAGTCACGGGCCAAGCGTCGTTGAGTTGCCAGTAGAGCGTACCCATATTGTAAGGCTTCGCCGTGCGGTGCGCCTCAATCGCGATTTCCATTCCGTATGCTTGCGAAAGCTGGCTCAAATAGACGTACTCCTCAAAGTCTTTCGGCTGAATGTCAGGGAAATAACGTTTGATAAAATCGTCAATTTGGCGTGTGCCACGGGCGTGTTTTTGGTGCGCCGCAATCACCTTGGCATCCATACTCAATTCTTCGCCTTCCGCGATTTTCAGCAAGGTTTGGTAATCGGGATAACTTTGGTAGCCGTACTCGCTGTTGAAGCGACCCACCTTCTCGCGATACATTTCGTAAGGCAACTCGCCCCACCAAACGCCCCAATAATGCACATCGCCTTCGGTCAAACTTTCAGGGCGACCCCAGCCTTTTGAGGGCGAGCTTGGCCAGTAAGGTCGCGTGCCGTCATATTGCGCAACGGCTTGAGGCAGAATATTTTCAAACAATCGGTCATAGCCTGCTTTGATGGCTTTGTCGTCCTCTTCGCTCCAATTCAGCGACTTTTGCCAACCCCAGTTGTAGTAGCCTTCCGAAATCTCGTTGCCGCCGCACCACAAGGCCAACGACGGATGCGAAGCCAAGCGTTTCACCTGCTCCTCCGCCTCGATTCGAGCGTTTTCGAGGAAAGCCTCGTCGTAGGGATACATCGTGCCGGCATACATAAAATCCTGCCAAACCAAGATGCCGAGTTTGTCACAAAGCGTGAAAAATTCGTCGGAAGGATAAATGCCACCTCCCCACACGCGCAACATATTGAAATGAGCGTCTTTGGCTTGCTCCAAAAGACGAATCGTGTGGTCAACATCATTCCAGGTCTCAATCATCTCCTCGGGAATGTAGTTCGCGCCTTTGGCATAGAATGGCACACCGTTTACCTTGAAATAGAACGCCCGCCCGATGCTGTCAGGCTCATCCACCATCTCGAAGGTTTTAATACCAGACCATATTTTCTTGAAATCCAAAACCTTATCCTCGAAGGTTTTAATACCAGACCATATTTTCTTGAAATCCAAAACCTTATCCCCGTCTTTTAGGAGAACATCAAAGACATAAAGCGGTTGTTCGCCCATCTCGTTTGGCCACCATAATTCTGGATTTTCAATTTCAAAGTTCAGGATCTCATTTTGGGTACCGCCATTAAGGTGTATGTTTTTCTGGCTGTTTTTCTCACCATTGACATAGATTTCCGCCACGTAATTTCCTTCAGCCTTACTTTCCACATCAAGGCACAAACGCATCGTAGCCTTCTCGTTATCAATGTTTTCTGTGAGAATATATGCATCTTGCAATTTCGCATTCGACCAACCAATCAATTCCACCCGTTTCCAAATGCCCACGTTCTTGTATTTCGGTGCCCAGTCCCAGCCGTGCTGGTAAGGTGCTTTGCGCGAAACGGCATATTTTTCAGGCAATCGAGGCTGATGTTGCTCATACAAAGCCAATTGAGTGCTGTCATAACGAATGAAATGCACTTCCAAAAGGTTGTCTTTCTTTTTCAGCAAGTCTTTCACCTCGTGTTTCCAAACGCGAAATTGGTTGTCGGCAAAGAAGAGTTTCTCGCCGTTCAGTTTGACTTCGGTGTAGGTATCAAGACCTTCAAAAACCAACTCAACACAATACTTTTCCAGCATTTCCTTATCCACATCGAAGTGCAAAGTGTAGTCCCAAGGATGGTCGGAAACCCAGAGCAACTGGTTTTCCACCGTGCCGAGATAGGGATGCGGAATGATGCCGTTTTCGTAAAGGCTTTGCTGCACCACCGAAGGTACATCGACCTGCATATTAATATTTAAGGTGTCGCCTGTGAGCGTCCAGCCTTGGTTGAGGAGTTGCACAACGACGTTTTGCTTTTCAATTTGTTGACACGCTGAAAAGGCGAATGTCAGGAGCAATAAAGAAAATAGATTTTTCATTTTGAGTTTTTTTTGCACGCAGAATGCGCAGAATTATGGGAATTGTTGCCGCTTTGCGCCAACACGCTTCGCGTCATTGCGAGAAGGAACGACGAAGCAATCCAGACAACAAATCTTTTTGTGGATTGCTTCGTTCCTCGCAATGACGCAAAGCGACGCATATTTTGCAGCCGGTTGGTTCATATAATTCTGCGTATTCTGCGTGAGACAATTAATTCTGCGTGAAACAATTACGGATTCAACAATTTTTCCATTTCGTAAATCAAGTCCTTGTTCGACTCGGTCCAGACCATCGTCGCACCAGTCGCGTCCTTTTGGTCGGGATAGAGTTTCTCGTTGAAGCGCGGCACCCAATGCGCCAACGAGGCGTGGCAATGCACCGCGCCCGTCATATTCAGGATGTCCTTCACGTTGCCGAGATTGATGCCGCCGCCGGGCATAATGGCGATTCGGTCGCCGTAGCGCAACTGCATCTCCGCAATCATCGGGACACCTTCAAGAGCCGTGGGTTTGCCGCCCGAGGTCAGGATTTTGTCGAAGCCGAGTTCAATCAGTTTCTCGACGGCATCGAAAGGTTTCACGCAGGCATCGATGGCGCGGTGAAAGGTGAACTTCAGCCCTTCGCCAGCCTCCATCAAGGCCTTAACCGTCTCAATGTCAAGTTCTCCCTTGTCGTTCAAGGCCCCGATGACCACGCCCTCAAAGCCGAGTTTCTTGCAGAGCATAATGTCGGTTTTCATCATCTCGACTTCGTCCTCGTCGTAGATGTAGTTGCCCGGTCGCGGACGGATGAGCACGCGCATAGGGATAAAAGAAATGTCGATGGCCTTGGCCAAAGTTCCAAACGACGGCGTCACGCCGCCCACTTCGAGGCATTCGCACAACTCAACGCATTGGGCGCAGCCGTCCATCGCGTTCTGCAACGACTTGATGCCGTTGGCACAGATTTCCAGTCTAATCATAGTTTCAAAATTTTGGGGCAAATATAGCGGTTTTGTTGTTATCTTTGCACAAATTTTCCAGCAATGAAATCCAAACTTATCACCATCCTTTGCCTTTTCGCGCTTAACGCCTTCGCGCAAAACGTCCACATCCTACCCACGCCGCAGCAAGTGAAAACCGCTGAAGGCCAGTTTGTTTGGGACGAGAATGTCGTCCTCACCTACGATGCCTCCGATGCCGAAATCAGCCAAATCGTCACGATGTTTCGTCAGGATTTGGACCGAATCAGCGGCAAGAAAGTGCAGTTTTCGCGCGGGGTCATCAAGGGCAAGCACTTCATCGAACTCATCAAGACCGACCACCTCGGCGTGAGCGAAAACGAGGACCAAGCCTACCGCCTGACCATCAACCGTAACTTTGTGAGGATGGAAGCCACCACCAACACGGGACTTTTCTACGCCACGCAAAGCCTCAAGCAACTCTACCGCTACGCCTTCCTGCAAAGCAAGGGAAACGAAATCGCCCTCCCCTGCGCGACCATCACCGACTGGCCCAATTTCAAGATTCGCGCTTGGCAAGACGACATCAGCCGAGGCCCCATCGTCAGTATGGACTATTTGAAACGTCTCATCCCGCAAATGGCTGAGTGCAAGCTCAATGCGTTCTCGCTCTACACCGAGCACACTTTCAAGACCAATTGCCACCCCGACATTGCCCCCACCGATGCTTTCACCGCCGATGAAATCAAGGAATTGGAGGAGTTTTGCAGGCCGTATCACATCCAAATCATTGGAAACCAGCAATGTTTTGGACATTTCGAGGAGATTTTGTGCAACCCGTTCTACAGCCATTTGACCGACACGAAATGGAACCTCAACCCCGCCAAAGAGGAAACCTACAAATTCCTTGAAGACCACTTGCGCGAGGTGGCAAGAGCCTACAAGTCGCCGTATTTCAACATCAACTGCGACGAAACCGAGAGCCTTGGACAAGGCTACGCCAAAGCATACGTCGATTCCATTGGAGCGGAAAAGGTTTATTACCAGCATATTAACCGCGTCAATCGGATGCTTCGCCCTTATCGCAAGCGCGTGATGATGTGGGGCGACATTGCCGACCAGCACCCCGAAATCCTTGACAATTTGGATGACGACATTTTCCTCATCGCGTGGAGTTATGTGGACAAAAATGATTTCGACGACTTCCTGAAACCTTACAAAGAATCGGGGCGGAGTTTTTTCGTCGCGCCTGGCGTGAGCCTTTCGGAACGGGTTTGGCCCAAGCACCGCGATTTTTCCTACAACATCCCTTATCTCTGCCGTGACGGTTATCGTAACGGTGCCATCGGAGTTATCAATACCTGCTGGGATGACTTTGGCGAGTCGTTGATTAACAGCGCGTTATATGGTTTGGCCTATGGAGCCGAAATGAGTTGGAATCCTGTCAAAAACAAGGGTTTCACCTCCGCTTTTTATGAAGAGGCCAACCGTGCAATCAATGAGAACATCTCCACGCACTTTTTTGGCTACAAATCGACCTACCTCGTCCAACAACTTCAAGCAGTTGCTGACGCGGCAAGCCGAAATGAGATTGGGAAATTCTCATCGATGACCGAAAAAATGGTGCCTTTCTATCCTGCCCAAGTGGACGACAGCATTGAGGCATATTACAAGGATTTTCTGACAAGTTGGTTTCCATCGGAAGACGACGAGAATTATTACATTTTCAACATTGAATATCGCCTCCGCAACGCGCAAGAATACGCCAAATGGAACGTCGAAGTCTTCGACAACGCCCTCTACGCCGTGCATCGAATGAAATGGTGCGCCGAAAGAAACCTTACGCGCTGCCAACTTTACCGCACCTACAACAACCCCACCGAGGCCAACATTGCAGAAAGCAAGAAGATGATTAACAGCCTGATAGCCTCGTTGCACGACCTGAAAAACGAGTATGTCAAGGTGTGGAATTTCGAAAGCCGCCCCTATTGGTTGGATGTCAATTTGAAGAAATACGATGACATTGCCCGAGAATTACAACAACTTGAATATCTTCCGTTTATCGAAACCACGACCAATGAAAAAGGTCACACTGCCGTTGCCTTGAAAACCGTTTTTGGCGATAAGGAAATCCGCTATACGCTTGACGGAAAAGAAGTTACGCCAAACGATTCCATCTATCAAAGCCCCATCGTTTTGGAGCGGCCTTGCCTTGTGAAAGCGGCTTGCTTCAATGAAGTGGGCGAACCGACTTGCGCCGAGCGTTATTTCTGCTACCACAAAGCGATGGGACGACTGAAGCAGTTGAACAGTCCAGCAGGTAATTACCGTCCCGAATATTCTGGCGGCGGCGACAATGCCCTCGTTGACGGCACCCTCGGCGGCGACGACTACAAGGACGGACGCTGGCAAGGTTTCTATGGCACCGATGCCGACATTGAAATCGACTTGGGCACTTGGACAAAAGTTAATGCATTGAATATCGGTTTTTTGGTCAATGCCCACGACTGGATTCTGCGCCCCGACACGATACAAGTTTACGGTTCCTACAACGGAAAGGATTACACCCTGCGAGGTACTTTCCCCATCACCACCGAAGTGACCCGCGAGGGCAATTTCACCTTCCGCGAGCGTTTTGAGATACCGATTTCCACCCGTCTGCTTCGCATCGTTGTGAAGAACCCCGGAAAACTTCCCGATGGTCTTCCCGGCGCGGGGTTTGATTCTTGGATTTTTATGGATGAAATCGTGGTGGAATAGAGGAAAAACGCTAATTTTGCAGCGAAAAACCCGTTTCGCTATGCAACCTATGAGACTCTACACCGCTGGCATCGCCGATTTTGAAAGCATCAGACAGGCTGGACGTGTCTATGTTGACAAGACCGATCTTGTTTACAAATTGTCGCACGAATCAAAATTCGTCTTCTTAAGTCGTCCGCGTAGGTTCGGCAAGTCGCTGCTTTGCAGTACGTTAAAATACTATTTCCAAGGTCGGAAAGACCTTTTCGAAGGCCTCGCCATTGCGGAATTGGAAAAAGACTGGAACAAGCATCCCGTGCTGCATTTCGATTTGAGTGCCTGCAAAAACCAACCCAACCTTCAAGAGATTGTCAGGACTTTGGAATGGGAACTGAAAGATTATGAACGCCTTTATGGAAGAGACGAGACGGAAACCACCCCAGGGAAACGCCTCAGAGGGCTTATCGAACGCGCCCACGAGCAGACCGGCCTAAAAACCGTTGTCATCTTGGACGAATACGATGCGCCTTTGTTGGATTACTTGCACAAACCCGACCAACTTGAAGAGGTGCGCCACATTATGCAGGAGTTTTACCAGACAGTCAAAATTTGCGACAAGGACGAGCAGTTTGTCTTCATCACAGGCATCACCAAATTCAGCCAACTGAGCATCTTCTCCACCTTGAACAATCTGCGCAATATCTCGATGGAGCCGACTTATGCTGCCCTTTGTGGCATCACAAAAGAAGAACTGCTGACTGTTTTTGACGAAGACATACAAATGGTTGCCGACCGCTACAAGCAAACAAAAGAGTGGATGATCGACCGCCTGAAACTCGATTACGACGGCTATCATTTCTGCGACGGCTCGCCCGACATCTTCAATCCTTACAGTTTGATGAATGTATTTGTTTCTCAACGACTTGATTACTATTGGTTCGGTAGCGGGACACCGACTTTCCTCTTTGAGGAGATGAAGCGATTCAACACGAATCTGTTGGAATTGGAGCAATTGCAGGTGCCGTCCACCCAGTTCGACGTGCCCACCGAGGGAATGACTTCGGCTTTGCCATTGCTCTACCAAAGCGGCTACCTCACCATCAAGGACTACAATTTCATTCGTGATGTTTACACGCTCGACTTCCCCAACGCTGAGGTGAAAGTCGGCTTTATGGACAACTTCCTCACCCGAATGATGAACCTCTGCAACACCAACACAAGAGGTTTCGCCGGCGACTTCTATGCGCACCTATACGACCACGACCCCGATTCGGCTATGAAATCTATGCAAGCCTTTTTTGCATCAATCCCTTATTTGGAATTTGGCGAGAAGGAATTGGACGATATTACCAAATATGAGGCTTATTATGAGGTGCTTACATACGTTGTGTTCTCCATTTTCAATTGTCGCACCTTCACGCAGGTGAAAGTGGCTCGCGGGAAGACCGATGTCGTCGTGTTTATGCGCGATGCCGTCTATGTGATGGAGTTGAAGATGCGCGGCACGGCGCAAGAAGCCTTGGCGCAAATCAACTCGAAAAACTACGCGATTCCTTACCAAACCGAAGGAAAACCCGTAGTGAAAATCGGCATTGCTTTCTCACAAGAGACCAAGACGGTTTCGGACTGGATTATTGTAAAAGACTGATTTTTACGTTTTTCATACTCTCAAGCGATTCCATTAGGAAATGTGAATATGCAATATAGGGCTGCCGTGATACGACAGCCCTACTAAACAAACACATCCTACCTCCTACTTCCTACCTCACTTCCCCCAATAATGGAAGCCCTTCACCTCTTTCATCAGTTCCTTCACGGCTGCTTCCAATTGCTCATCCACACCGGCAGCCATCTTTTCAGGGGTGTTGCGTACTTTTACGTCAGGCTCCAACTGTGTGTTTTCCAACCAATTTCCTTGCTCGGTGCGGTAGCCGATGACGGGCAGACCGAAATACAATGACGGGTCTTGCAAGGTTTCCCAAGTCACGCTCGACATAGTACCGGGAACGGGCATACCAACGAGGGTGCCCATTTTCTTGTACTTGTAAACCCACGGCGTGCCGTGCGCGTTGCTGTAGTTGGCCTCACCGATGATCATCACCGAGGGCTTGTTGTAGCGTCGCGAAGGCATCACGCAGGCTACGCTGTCATTGATGACCTGCTCTAAGTATTTCTCTCCACTGAAGAGAATTTCGATGTCTTCGTGCAGGCGACCGCCGCCGTTGAAGCGCGTGTCGATGACAATGCCGTCGCAAAGGTTATACTTGCCAAGGATTTGCGAATACACGTCGCGGTAACTGGCATCGCCCATACTGCGGATGTGGACGTAGCCGAGGCGACCTTTTGAAAGTTTCTTCACCGTTTCCTCGTTGTGCTTCACCCAACGGTTGTAGAGCAGTTCGTTCATCGCGCCGTGGCTGATGGGTTTCACGGTCTCGTCCCAAGTCTTGCCGCCGTCCTTGATGGTCACCAAAACGGTTTTGTCGCGCTTGTTGTTGAGCAGCGGATAATAGTCCATATCCTTCGTAATCTCCACGCCGTCAATCTTTTCGATGATGCAACCCGCTTTCACCTTGGAGTTTTTCTTGTCGAATGGACTGCCCTCAACCACCTCAGCGATTTTGAGGCCGTCGCCCTTATAATCGAGGTCGAGAATCACGCCAAACTCAGCCGTGGCATCGCCACCACGACCCGAAGGACGATAGCCCGAACCCGTGTGCGACACATTCAATTCGCCCAAAATCTCACTCAGCAACTCAGAGAAGTCATAATTGTTGTTAATGTGCTGTAAGAAAGGCTGGTAGGCTTTCTTCATCATTGGCAAATCCACGCCGTTTTTGTCCTTCATAAAGAAACGTTTTTCGGTTTGCAGGAAAACGTGGTTGAACATATATTCGCGCTCGGCGGCAAGATTGAGTTCCATTGTGGCGTCATACTTAATCGAAGTCGATTTGCCGCCTTTGTCCACCTTCTGAAGGTTGCCTCCCGAAAGCACAAAGATGTTGTCGCCTTTCATTCGCAGTTGTGCGCCGCCTTGCCCCATCTTCTTCAAAATCTTCATCGACTTTTCGCGCACGTCGAGTTCCCAAAGGTCGTAGCCCTTCTCAAACGAGGCCATGAAATAGAACTTCTCGCCATCGGCGGAAAGTGCCATCCCGCTCAATCCCGACGACATAGGCGTGAGACGGATGATGCGGTCTTGCAAATGCTCCAAATCCACCTCTATCTTCTTGGTTTCATTTGGTTTATCGTCCTTTTTCTCGTCTTTCTTATCGTCCTTCTTTCCTTTCTTATTGTCCTTCTTTTCTTCCTTCGGCTCGTCCTTCTTATCATCTTTCTTGCCCTTTTCGGTTTCCTTCAGCAGGGCATATTCCTCTTTGCTGAGGCGGAATTTGTCGTATGCTTCTTGGTTGAGGAAAGCAATGAAAGCGTCGTTTTGGCTGCCCCAAGAGGCATGGGAACGCATACCATAACGATTTGAACGATAGATAATTGCATTGCCATCCATCGCCCATTGCGGACTGCCGTCGATGTAGGCACTCTCGGTGATGTTGTAAATCGTCTTCGAGCCGTCGGCCTTCACGATGCCGATGTCGGAATAGGGGTCGCGCATGTGCGAAATCAGCGTTAGGGCGAACCATTGGCCATCGGGCGACCATTGGTAAGAGAAGCCATAATCATCCGTGTCGTAATGCTGGCTTCCATCGGTGATTTGGCGCACTTGTTTCGAGGCTATGTTATAGACTTTCAAAATGTTGCGATTCTCAATAAAGGCGATTTCCTTGCCATCGGGCGAATAGGTCGGCGCAATGCGCTCGATACCGTCGTTGCCGAACAGAGGCTCTTCATTAATTAAGGTAGCATAAGCAAAGTTGTAGTCGTCCTTGCGCTCGATGGTGGCCTGATAAAGGTTCCAGTAGCCGTCGCGCTCGGAGGCATAAACGATGGTTCTGCCGTCCTTCGCAAAGGAAGGGTTGCGCTCGGCCTGTGGCGTGTGCGTGATTTGTTTTGTGGTGGCGTATTCGTCCACGCCTGTCACGAAGACCTCACCACGCGAAATGAAAGCAATCAGTTTGCCGTCATCGCTCAAATCAAAGTCGCCGATGCCCTTGAAGTCTTGCTTCACCAACTGCTCTGGCTCTTGGTCATTCACAATTTCAATGTGTACCTTTTGCGGCTCACTGCCAATGCGTTGCGTGTAGATTTCGCCCATGTAGCCGTAGCACAACAAGCCGTTGTTGGCCACGCTCAAGAAGCGCACGGGATGCGTCTTGAAATCGGTCACCTTTTCCGCTTTTTCGAGGTCGTTGGCAGGGGCTTTATACACGTTAAAGTTGCCCTTGTTGCGCTCGCTCAGGAAAACAACTTCCTGATAACCGGGCAGATAGCGCGGATCGCGGTCTTCGCCGACGTTGGTCGTGAGGATGGTGTGGGTCTTTTTCTTGGCGTTGTAATACACCACATCGCGAGCCACGGACGAAACATGGTGCTTGCGCCACACATTCTCGCTGCCCTTGCGGTCGTAATAGAGGAACGACTTGCCGTCCTTGTCGAACGACATACTGCACACCGGCACGGCCACTACCTGCTCGGGCCGACCGCCTTCGGTGCTCACCTTGTAGAGTTCGGTAATCCAGCCCGAGGCAAACTGCACATTCTCAGCCCCTTTCATCACTTGGGCAGAGAAATAGATTTCCTTCCCGTCGGGAGAGAAAGCCAAAGGCATCTCGGTAGCCGAGTTGGTCGTAATGCGCTGAGGCACACCGCCTTCGGCAGAAACCAAATACACATCGAAATTGCCGTTGCGGTCGGAGGCGAAGGCGATTTGCTTGCCGTCGGGCGACCAAACCGGTTCCGAGTCGTAAGCGGCATTTGTGGTGATTTGCAGGGCTTTGCCGCCCGAGGCGTTCACCACATACACATCGCCTTTGTAAGTAAAGGCAATCTTGTCGCCATTGGGCGAAATCACATTGTGACGCAGCCACAGAGGCTGGGCGGAAAGGCTCAGGCTTGCCGCCAAAATGAGAGTTAACAGTGTCTTTTTCATAGGGTTATAGATTTTTTGTTATTCCATCTTATTGTTTGCAAAGATAGGCAATTATTTGGATTTAATAGAAGTTGACTGTTGTTTTTGTAGTGCCGTAAATCTCAGCCAAATGATTCTGCGTTAGCCAAACATCATATTCTATTAATCTTATAATCAACAACAAATCCGACAGCAAACGACAACATTCGACTACAAACGTTTAATCAACGGGTAGGTCTTGACAGATGTCGTTTCTTTGCGCCATATAAATCATGCGCAAAAATGGAAACCATGAAAGAAAACGAGATTGTTTTATATCAGCCAGACGAAACGGTCAGACTGGAAGTCAGGATAGAAAATGAAACGGTGTGGCTTAACCAAGCGCAAATGGCTGTTCTTTTTGGGACCAAACGCCAAGCCATCACCAAGCACATCAAGAATATTTTCGACTGTGGCGAATTGCAAAAGGAAGCAACATGTTCCATTTTGGAACTAGTTCGTTTGGAAGGTTCCAGAAACGTAACACGACAGATAGAATTCTATAATCTCGATGTCATTATTTCGGTGGGTTATCGGGTCAACACCATGAGCGGCATACATTTCAGACAATGGGCGACATCAGTTCTGAAAGAGCGTTTACTCAAAGGAATCCGTATCGACACCCGTCTGACGCAAATGGAAGAGAGAATTGACCGACGCTTGTCAGCCCACGACAAAACATTACAATCTCATGAGGAAAAGATAGACTTCTTCATCCGTACCAATCTGCCGCCCGTGGAGGGCGTGCTGTTTGAGGGTCAAGTCCTTGACGCACGCCTGTTTGCAGAAAACTTGATAAAGACGGCGCAGCAAGAAGTCGTCCTCATCGACAATTACATCGACGCTTCTGACTTTGACATCCTTGAATGTCGAAACGCCAACGTGGAGGCGACCATTTTTGTGGAACGAATCACCCCTGCCCTGTTGGTATTGCAGTCCGATTGCCTCATGCAGACTGGCCGCAAAACCGAACTACGAGCCACACGCACACGAGTACACGACCGCTTCCTTATCATCGACAACCAGGTCTATCATCTGGGTGCATCACTCAAGGACTTGGGGAGGAAACTTTTTGCTTTCAGTAAGATGGGGTTGGACAAGATGATGCTTATGGGACAAGTGATCTGAAACGGCAATAGCAAGAGCCAACTAATCCAACGACTCGGGAACATCTTCTGTCCCATCGCCCTTTTCTTGTTTCGGCCGAGTCAAGCCTTTGAAGATGTCCAAGAACGAATTCTTGTTATAGAAATATCCCTCGTCTTCCTTCATTTTTTCAGCCAATACTGATAGGCCGTAGTTGATGTACTCCTCCATTGTGAGCATCAGCATATTCACCGTTTCACTTACCGTCCTTTGGCCTTTGTCGAGAGCTATCCAATCAATGTCGGGAGTGCGAGCTACAAGCGAAATAAATATGTACTCCCTCAATTTCGGATATGCTTTTCTCCCCTTCTTTGAATCCAAGTTGCCCCAATATTGTAACGGATGACCGCAGTCCTTTAAATCAAAGTCCCCCAGCGGCTTTTTCTTTTTTGAATACAGTCCGATAAAGAAAGCCATAATTAGCACTTCATAGATAGTACCCAATATCTTTCCTTTCGCTTCTGAAACGGAATTCGTCCCTATACCGACATCAGCAAGAGGCTTTATCACCTCGGTTTCGTAATGCTTTTCATACGATGGCGTTTTTCTTCCCCACACATCGAAAATGTCTTCGCGATATTCTTTTTTGCTTGTAATTGCCATAGCTTTAGGTTTATATTTGTTCAACATAAGTGCGAATAGTCGAAAGGTCTTTTTCGTCGAAAGGTTTTGCCTTTTCGATGCGGTATTTCTTTGCGTCAATCTCAATTAAACGCAGTCTGTCCAAAGTGGAATTTCCATCGGCATCTTCAACAAGGAAACTCTTTGTGACAATTATGGTCTGTTTGTTGATACCTGCTATCACACCGAAGAAGTCGCTTTCCTTTGCCGCCGTAAACGATGATGTAGGAGCATCGAAGATTAAAGGATAGTCGTTTTCATGCTTGACGGTGGTCAATTTGGCAACTGCAAACAACAACGACATATACATCGTAGTTTTTAAAGCAGTATTAGCGTTATATATGCGTGAGCCATCTGTATCAATCAAAATAATTTCAGCACTTGAATTCGGATTTTCTTTGATTTGCACATAGCCCCTGAAATCGCCTTTGTTCAAGAGTTCAAGGTATTCGTTGGTGACTTCTTCAAGCTGATCCAAGAAATCTCTCTTGTTCTTTTTCTTTGCCGACACAAACGAATCAAGTATTCTCCTAATGGCCTGGCTTGTCCTACTATACATTGCGGCGGAAGAATCTTCTGAAATCTTTGAAAATTCCGAACGATAACCTTCCAATATGTCTGCATGTTTTTTGATTTGTGCTTCCAAGAAGTCAGAACGGCGTTCTGCATCAGACCTCGCCTTCCACCATTCGGATATGTTGTTATATGCCGACACAAGTTCGTCTTCCGAAAGCCCATCGGTTTGGGCAAGAATCTGCTTTTTCTTCTCCTCTTCCATTTCTATGTTTGAAGATAGCCTGTCGATGGTTTCGTGCTTTTTAAGGTTATCCCTTATCGCATTGTCAATAAAACCATTCAATCTGTTGAGGAACTTCATGTTGTTGTGAAGCACAGAATATCTGTCGTACAGTTCCTTGATGAAAGCATTTTTGAACAACGGCTCGACCTCAACCTCTTTTTCTTCTTCGTTTTCCAAAGAGGCCAAATAAGTTTCAAGACGTTTTTTCATAAAAAGATACGGCTCGGAGCCTTTTGGTGCAGAGCGACCACAAATTTTGCAAAACTCTTCGTCAAGCATTTCCCTCATGGTGTTTTCATCGGGAATGTTTATCGCCAAAGGAACATGGCCGTGGCTTAAATCCCTATTGATTTGAGCAACAATCTTTTTGGCACCAATTTCTTGGTCATACTTGCTTTGTTGCTTTCTCTGCTCTTTATCAAGACGACCAACCAAATCACGATATTCTTCTGCAATTGGCTCATAGCCCATAAGAATCCACATGTCATCCAACAAGCGAAAAGTATAGTTCTCGTTTAGTTCTTTTTGCGCTTGTTCTTTTGACGTTTTAAGGCTTTCAAGCCTTGAATTGGTGTCAACTAACAGGCTTGAAGCCTCTTTGTTCTTCTCGATTTCCTCCAACAAGGTTTGAAAATTGACGGCTTCATTCTTTTTGTTTTGCAATTCAGTTTCCAACTCGCCAATTTGCCTTTCTTCGCCCGTGATCAAATTGCGTAATCTTTGTGCTTCACTTGAGTTTTTCCTATCAGCCTTTATTGCATTATCCGTTGCTTTTTCTGCCCATGCTTTTGCGCTTTCCATAAAAGAAAGATATGGGTCGAAGTCGCGGATTTGGCTAAAGGTTTCAACAAGGTAGCTCATGGCATCATCATTGTTGAAAATGTTCAGGTTTTGTTCGCCCTTGAACAAACAATACTTCCTGATAGAGGGAGCAAAATCACGGTCAAATTGTCGGATTGCAGCCGCTCCACTTTCCACATCTTTCTCCACTCCTTTTTGGATGTACAAATCGTATGAGAAATTGGAAGTGGAGATTTCCCCGCTTAAGCTTTTTGTAAACCTAAAAGACTTCTGTATCAGCCTTTCGCTACCGTCATTGACGTATGTCATTGAAACCTTGACATAGGCCGATTCCGAATCCATAAGTTCAGAGATTTTCTTTTTGGAAACATATTTGTTGTCAGCCTTTGGCAAAGAGCCAACGGTATCAAACAGCCACTCGACAGCCTCGAACA
This sequence comes from uncultured Bacteroidia bacterium, assembly GCA_902780055.1. Classification (GTDB taxonomy): domain Bacteria; phylum Bacteroidota; class Bacteroidia; order Bacteroidales; family F082; genus Limimorpha. The sequence goes on from CACZDU010000032.1 coordinate 43,346, forward strand.
ACGTTGTTTTTCCGTCACCGTTTGCTCCTATAATCAGGGTCAAGCCGTTGCCTATGTCAATGGAGTTCTCTCCGTAATAACTCCTGAAGTTTTCGATGGTCAGATTCTTTATAATCATGCTAAAAGATTGTCATTAAGGTATTTGAAAACTGTCTGGTAAACACGTTTTTGTTCGCTTGGGTCATCAGAGCCATTAAGTTCGATGATAATTCTGGCGACGGCTGAAACGATGGCATTGTTAGAGTTAATCGCTTCATAAACACCTTCGTCATAGTCTTTTCGGGTGTACTCATATAGTTCCTGTAACTTGGGGTCGTCAAGAACCATTTGTAACATTTTGTCTTTCTGTGTCATACTATATGATCATTATTATACATATTCAAACCATAGTGGTCCATTACGGATTTCAATTCAAGTTGGGAATATGATGGATTCTCTGAAAGTAACGAAAAATTCCTAACACGCATCAGTTCTCCTTTTAACAAAGCCCTTTCCATCCTGAAACTGTCAGAGCCTGGAGTGACTTCGGGAGCGACAACAAGGTCGTGTATTTCAGCCATAAATTTATCAGGGTGCTTTCGAAGAATTCGGCCTCTGCGTTGGATAAACTGACGAGGGTTGCCTGTGCTTGCACAAAAGATGGCCAATTCGCTTCTTGGGACATCCACACCTTCATCGAGACATTTCATCGAAGTCAGCACTTGCAACTTGCCTGATGCAAAATCATCCAAAATCTTGTCCCTGTCTTTTTGGCCTGAAACGAATTTCTTTACCGTGACAAACTTATCCAACTTCGTTATCGCCTCCGTATATTCGTCAATCAAGCGGTCGGCATCGGAATCATCGCTAATTTGTTCAGTCTTGTCGAAAACATCTGAATCGCCAAAATAATCAGGCTTGGTTCCTTCCGGGACATAAACAAGTGAATACTTCAAATTGCCATTCTTCCTGTATCTTTCAGTGATTATTTGATTGAAAACATCCAATTTATTCGCCGCTTTATGAACAATTCGCTTGCGAGCCAACAACAAGCCCATCAGTACATCATCTTTCTTGTCAAAAGAACTGGTGTTGAAATTAAAATACTTGGAAATCTTCAATGACAGTTCCACGTATTTCTCAAACTCATCGTCAGTCAATCTGACGAGGTGGGGATAATAGAAGTAACGACAAAGCACACCGTTTTCAATTGCCTCTTCCATCGAATACTCGTATGTGTATTGATTCTCCGCCCCAAAGAACCTAAACAGTTTCCTGTTTGTGTCATCATCAAATTGCCGTTCTGGGGTTGCCGAAAGCCCAATGCGGCGCAAATAATTGATGTCGCCAAGAAGTTTCATAATCGTTGGCGAACCCATATTGTGGGCTTCGTCGGCAATTAACAACACCTTGGATCTCTCAAATCCGTTGAGAATGTCAAAGACATTGCTTCTTGTGAATGAAGCGTAAGTAGAAATGATGATGAAGTTTTGCGAAGGCTCTTTTGCTTTTTTGTACTCCTCAACCATTTGAAGACGTTCTATCCTTGAACGCCATTCAGAGTTTTTGGAGTAAACCTTGATGACATTGGAGAAATGGAATTTTCCGCACTCTTGTTCCCATTGGTTTACAAGCGTAATAGTCGGCACAAGAATAATTGCCTTATAATAACCATTCCGTTTGTATATCTCCAAAAGGCAATTCAACGAAGTGATAGTCTTGCCCGTACCCGTCGCCATAGCGAAAAGCCCCTTTTGGTTGTTGGCTTTCCAGTTTTCAAATGCCTGTTTCTGATATTCTCGCGGACCTGATTCGTAGGGAAACCGAGGCTTGCCGAAGTCGATAGGCTCAACCTTTTCGCCTTGCTTCTTGGTTTTCTCTATCTCGATTTCAACCTTGTTTTTGGCCTTGTCCAATGCCTTTATCACAGACTTGGGCAAGGTTTTGTTGGCAATATCTTGTTGAATGATTCTGTACTCATCTTCCAGCAAATCTTTCAGTTCCTTGTCCTTGAAGGATTCAACGATACGGGTTTTCACTTTGTCGATTGGGACAAAAACGACACTCTCGTCTTTGCCGCCAAACACGAGTTCAAATTCGCCCTTGATTTTGTCTATTGTGGCGGATGCAGGGTTGCCGTCCCAATCGCAGAATGCCGTGAGGCTTTCGATATTGTCAATCAATGCCGACCGTGAGAAGTTGCAAGAGCCGTCGAAGCCGACTTTGTTCACGCCGTCACTGAAAACGCCTGTCTTGGTGTGTGAAATGCCGATGCCGTCCTTTGGTGCAACGATTCTGATTTCAAGCCTGTTGTTACGGATTAGCCACGCAAGACATTCGAAAAAGTGAGCATCACGCTCCGACAAAGTGTTTTTGAGATTCTCAATGTCGCTGATGTCGAAAAATGGGATTGGCGTATCAAGTTTGCCGTTGGCGATGGCGGCTTTGTCCTGTTCGGTAAGAATGTCGTTTACAATCAGATTCATTCGACCGCCATTGTAGAGGAAAGAAGCAAAGCCATCCGCCAAAACATTGATTGCGGAAGAGGAAAAGAAGCCCAGCATCAAATCAAATTGCGTGGCATTGCACAGGCAATCAGAGAAGAAACCTATCGGCTCCCACTCTGTCCGCGACTTGAAATGACGGTGTGCCGGAAATGTTACCTCTTTTAGCATTTGTGATATGTTTCGTTTATAAACTTGGTGATACCTTCATCCAAAATGTCATATAGTTCATCGTCTTCGACACTCTTTCTTCCTTCTTGTGAAACGCCGCTTATCTCAAAGAACTCAAAGAAGTCATCATTATTTCCAGAACAATAATTATGGTAAGAAGATTCCCCCACGGTTTCAGAGAAGGTATTTTCTTTTGGAATCCCGTTTTCATTAAGAGAATTTCTAAAATCTTCTTCGTTGTCCCATATATTTCGCCAATCACGAAACAACTCTTTGGCATAGTTATAACCAGCTAATCGGATTTGTTCGTAGATTTGTTCCTTATCCATAGTTACCTTTGTTTTCCAAATTACTATAATCGTTTCTCTGTTTCAAAACGTCTAATTCCTACATCAATAAAGCCCATCACTTCTTCGTCTGTCATCAAATAATAGCAATCCGATTCTTCATCAGTGGCATTTTGCAAAAAATCAGGTATATAATCGGATTTGAACATACTGTATTCATAACTGACAATTTCCGAAATTACTTTTATTGATGGCGTGTTATCAAACTCATAACAATTATTCTCTTTGATAATATCTGAAATCACCATTCCTCCATATCCCCAATCTTTGGCATCATACTTTACATATTCGTTCCAATTGTCATACAATTCACGAGCGCGATTATAAGATATGCCAGCAATCAAATTTCCTATTTTTGAGTATACATCATTCATATCATTCATCACTTGAAATAGCGGTATGATGGATATGTAACATCTACTAATCTAAAGTGTTATAGCTTCTATGCGTCTCCCTGCTTCATACAAATCAATATTGAATATCGTTGCGTACTTACTAATCATAGATGTTTTCTCTCTGTCGGTCAAAACATTAAAATCTATCATCTTTATTAAAAGATAATTGACCAACGGCTGATTTCTCATAATCATCTTCTTGGTCATTGGATTCCATAAAACCATATCCCATAAATCAGAATGGACATTCCTATTCAAATTCGCATACAAGCCGATTGTTTCTTCTATTGAATTACCAGTTGTTAGCGATATTCTTGACACAGCCTCAACATATGGCAAAAGCCCAATTGGACGGAAAAACAAATTCCCACCTGTTTCTGTAGACCGAAGTTCTTCAGCAGGATTATTAGATTTGTCGTTTATGTAGTTATTTATCTCTGCATAAGTTGACACCATACAATTCCAAAAACTGACCAAATATTGATTAAATTCAGTTAGTATTTCATCAGAAGGACGAAATTTAAGACTATCTTTCAGTTGGGATGTGCTAAAACGACGATGCTCTTTTTGAGAAATAAAAGTGTTATATAGCGCAAGATGGCATTCATACAAAGTCATCAAAGAAGTAAAAGCTTTTTTGTCCGACTGCGGGATTGATTTATTATTACTTGCCTTGATTCTATTCCCAATAAACAATGGATAAGTTTCCAACAAATCCCTTGTTACAATAGCAACAGTATCATCCTCATCCAAAGCTATAATGTCTCCTAATCTAACAGGCTTTACATATCTATTAAGTGTTGAAAAAATTCTTCTTGATTTTTCCATTCCTTCTGGTGTGTTTTGATGACCAATTAGCATAACGCTAATAGTTTCTTTCCCCAATTCTTCATTTTCCGATACTGCCGCCCTTATTCCTTCCACTCTATGCTGTCCATCAACTGGAAAAATCTTTTCTTGTCCCGACAACTCCAACAATCCAACATTGTAATATGATTCATCATCTATTTCAAAACGCACTTCTTTCCACATGGGATCACCATCATAAATTGCAAGAACTAAACTATCAAAAAAACGATCTTCTCTTTTTAGGATATAATCCTTGATTTTTATATAATTATCCGTTAAAGAACGTTGAATTTGTTCTTTTAGAGAATTTGCTGTATGTAACTCCCCATCTACTTTTTTCACCATTGTACTAATTTGCTTAAATGACATAGTAGTACAATAGAACACGGTGTTTCCTATTTTTCCTCTAATTGCAGGTATTTTTGTTGCTTCCATGGTTAAAACGCATTTATTTCAGGTTGAACTTCTATTTTATTTGGTATTGTAGGATTAAATGGTGGCCAAATTGCATTAAGTAATAATGCTTCATTAGTTTTTATTCTATTGTTATCAGTATCAGGGAAATATCTATAATAAACGAAACCCTTCCAATGACTAAACATACCTTTTATAAAATCCCTATTATCCTTGAAATACTCATTCGCCCTTTTTCTAATATTTTGATCTTCCGTATACTGACAACGACCAATATAAACGATATATTTTTCTATAAAAGGCAACGACCTGCCTTTAATGAAAAACATATAAACACCACCTGTGTTATTGGGGATATTTTTGATTTCATCTGACACATCGTCATTGGTGTCATTTAGATACTTTATCTCTTTTGACCAATTTGCTTCGTTTGTAATTGGATTATTTTGTTCGATGGCAAATTCAGTCCATCGCTTAGGATTATGATAATAAGTAATATCAAACAACTTATTCTCATCATCTATGAACGCTTGTCTAATCATATCTGAATCATATAAAACAATTAGCACACATTACCTCATCCCCAAGAATATCCACAAGCGTAGTTCCTTTGCTTTGCTTGCGGCTTTCTTCTTGGCGTTTGATTATGTCGAGTTTGATTTGGCGCACACGTTCAGGCTTGCACAGGTCGGCAAGACTTTCGCCTTGGTTCCAAGTGTAGCCGTCTTTCTCAAACTCCATCGCTTTGGCGTAAAGGTCAGGATGTTGCTCATACAGCCAAATCCATTCTATCTTTTGCTGGAAAAAGCAGAAATAGCAGCCTGAACGACTGCGGCAATATGTTCCTTGCTTCCCGTCCACTTCAAACGGGATTTCCTCATAATAGGCAGGCACACCCACGCCGCTTTCGCGCAACAAATTGAAAATGTCGTCTTTGACAAGCACATCCGTGTTTTCAATCAAAGGGAACTCGTCCAATTGTCCGACAGGATAATCCGTCGTTTTCAAGAAAGCAAACACGGCCTGGTTGAACATCTTGACATCATAATCGAGCAAAGCGTTCATTTTCTTGGAGTAGTAGAACTGCTTCGTGATAGGCTTCCTGACTATTTCCATCACCTCTTCGCGCACGAAGTCATTCGGGCAGATAATATCGTACAAGGAAACCATCTGGTCCAAATTGTCATTGCCCAAAAACTTGCTAATGACATCGATGCTCCAAATGTTTCTTCGGAAAGGGAATATGGCCTGAATGTTAGGTTTTGTGGAAATATAGCCATCCCTGTCCTCGTCGCCACGGATTCCGACATACGAAATGGCCAAGTCGTTGCCCACATAGCGTTCAAATTCGGCAAGTTTCATCTTTTGGGTACACCAACGGGCTTGTGGCGAAGGGAGAAAACCGCCAGCCGCTTTCAGGAAGTGATGAAAAGGCGTTGGCTCCGAACTGGTTTCAGCCGCCCTTAATCGCTTGATTTCCTTGCCAAGATATGCCTCAAGCCGTTCAATCAGTTGTTCGGTTTCCGCCAATTCGCATCCCGTGTCCGAATTATAGTATTCTATGGGCAATTTCGGATAATTCTGCTTCATATAGATAGCCAATGCCGCACTATCCTTACCGCCGGAAATACCTAATATATGTCTGACATTCATTGTTTTAACTTCTTATTGAGGATAGATAACAATGTGCATATTTCTATGTCACTTTCGCCTTGCAAGATACTAAATATTTTCTTTTCCAACTCATCTGCACGTTTTTTTTCTTTTTCGGGCAAAACAAAAGTCTGCGTTCTGATGCTTGTGCCTTCGTTTGTAACCAAATCAAAAGAGTATGCTTTATCATTGTCCGCCTTCGTCTTTTTGGAAATGTCCGAATATTTCTCACATTCACGGAAAAGAAACACTATATCGTCAAGCAATTTCTCCTCCTCCTCGTCACGCAAGGTTTCCAATTTATGGTCCAAAATAGGGTAACAAATGGACTGATACCATAAAACGCGATTGTCGTATTCGGTCATTACCCGATTGTAAAACTCTTTTTGCTTGGTGTTTAGCAGAAACACTTTTACGTTTTCAAGCCTTTTTCTCAATTCAACAACATATTCGTTGTATTCCGACGATTCAAGATTTAGTTCTTCCACTATCCTTTCCTCGATACGGTCAATAAGTTGCGAATAGCAAGAACGCAACTCCCTGATTGAACGCTGGATAACCCTACCATACTCTTCCATTCCTTCCCCGTTTTTGATAGAGGAGGCAGAGAAATTCAACGATTCGGGCAAATCTTCAAAAAATGCTTTTTCCGGGTCTTTTGCGGTAGCCAATACATTTCTGAACTTCATAGTGGCTTTGTGGGCGAACTTCTTGGTGTGTTTGGTGTAATCATTCAGCTTCTTGTAAAAGAAAAGGAATGGCTTTATAGTTTCGACAAAACTGTCAGATGTAACAGCAGTTTCATCATTCAGGTTTACAAATCGCCTATACTGATTGAAGAAGTCAAGTTTTACACCATCAACATCAAACGCTTTTACGCAAAAATCGGCTGGATACCTTTGCAGCAAATCAAAGAAAGTCATATCCATATTTGGGATATAAGCACCTGTATTGGCATCAGACAATGCGAAATCTTGTCTTTTGATGAACAAGAATGTAGGAATCCAAAAATCAAGGAAACCTTGCTTCAATTTATAAGGTTGATTGCCAAGTGTTTTGATTAGTTCAGACACTCTTCGAGGCTTGCTCGTTGAATTTTGCAAAAAGAGAACACACTCATCCCAAACCGTTGTTATTCCGTTATTGTTGGGTTTAGTGGCAAATTCCCCGTTTATATGAAGTCCTGTGTTCTTCAACAATGAGTAATATATCGTTTTTTCAGGCGGAAACTTGTCTTGCGGAAATCCCAAATCTTCCTCATTGTAATGCTCAATTAGAGCCGCCAAAAAATTCTTCCTTGCCATCGAAATCGGACTGCTTAACTTGTGGCGATTGAACAACTCATTAATCATCACGGGAGATTTTGAGTAAACATTATCACACACATACGAAAGCAGTTTGTTGAAATCCTTCAACGAACCAACCTTTTGTTGTTCACCATTGAAAATCCAAACGACACGGTTTTTATAGGCAAACAGGTTGTCGGTGATGTTTTTGTTCAGCACATCTTCTTCGTGTTCTTTTAGTTTTGTGATTTCGCCATACGCGACATAGTCGGCTTTTTTGTCAATCAGCACTTTTTCAAGTATATACTCGTATTTCTTTATTTTATACAGGTGTTCTATGATTTCTTCCGTGTTATTAAAGTACGCATAGATTATCGCGTGTTCCGTGTTTTCCCTGCTATAGGTTTTGATTTCTTCCAAAGCATTGGGCTTGGGCGAAAAAATCAATTCTATGAATCCGTCTGTATCTCCTGTCGGACGCATATCCAAAGGCTCTTCGCGCACCTCATACACAAAATAACGTGGAGTTCCTTTTTGGAAAAAATGCGCTTTTACGGGAGAAACCCTATTGTTGATAAAACAACGCAAATCATCTATAAAGGAAGTTGGCCTTGAAACCATTGCACCTGCTTTCTGAATTTCAAGTTCAATGTCAATGTCAGTGCCTTCAAACAGCATCAATCTGTTTTTATAGGAAGCGAACCTGACAATTTTCATTCGAATCAGTTTTTTTATCAGTTCCAATGCGTTTTTAACTCCCATAGCGCGTTGGGCATATACCGCCATTTGATTCTCATTGAGTTGGAAACTGGCAACACCGAATAAATTCAGCAGGCCAATGGCTTTGACTACGTTTATTGCATCATTCAATTGAACTGGCGACTCCCATTCAATGCCTTCCACTCTTTCAATGGAAACTTGCATAGAACTCCAACTCATTGAATCTGCATTGGCATCTTTGAGATACGAATAGAAATTGTAATTTATATAATCATAGACCATTCCCAAATGGTATGTAAGGTTTTCTTTGGGCTGAAACTCCATCAAAGAATTGTGTCCTCGATTATTCAGGAAAGTAAACAACGACCTCTCGTTTTGACCATATCTTTGCAAAGCCGCTGTGATGGCAAATGCCGAGAAAGCATCCAACGGATATAATTGATTAGCGCTATCCTCGGTAAAAGCACTTGAAACAATCCTTGTTTCTATGGCAAGTTGGTATAATTCAATACCTTGCCTAATACAACGGTCACGTTGCTTTTTGGGTAATTGGCTCGATGCCAAAAACAATAGTTGCTCGACAGGTTCAACGAAAGAGATTTCCTTGAACCGTCCTTTCACCTTTACCCATTCATTCTTTTGGGCATCAGTCAAGCCTTTGGCGTATGAACTGAAATTCTGATGAAGTGTGGTCAATAATAGAATGTCGCGAGTTGGGACATTGACAAATTCAGCGAGTTTTTGAAGGAAATACAACTCTTGTTCAGGGTTGTTTTTTGCTGCGTGTTCCAAAACCTTCCCAAACTCATCAACCACAATCAGCAAGAATTTGTTTTGTGACTTTAACCGGTTATAGTAGGCCTTCAATTCATCCAAAATGCTATTAGAATTACCATCCACATTCAATTTTCTGGCGAGCAAAGCCGACATTTCGGAATAATCGCCCACGATATTCAAAATCTCATAATCATTTGCAGGAGAAAGGTTTTCGGGGCTTAACACGCGCTTTTGCTTTGTTTTGGCATCCAAGTCAGATTCCAACGCCAACAGGAAACTTGATTTGCCTGTCCCGTATGAGCCAATGATGGTAAACGAATGGATTCCCGAATGGAAATCTTTCAATATACTTTGGATGGCCTTTCTAACATTTGGGGTTACAACATACTGTTTCTCTGCCAGAAAGCCGTTTTCAATATTGGCCGATAAGTTGAAAGTGTCATTCATAATACTGCTTGATTAAAACCTTTGGGTCAATTTGTTGGGTTATTTGCAACTGCCTAATTCCCGCCACATCACTATAGGCCACACTTGCGGAATACTTCTCCGACAACAATCGCAACATATCAATCACTTCCAAATCCGTCATACAGAATATCAAGCCTACTTCTTGGAGCAAATCGAAAGGAATGGTGCTGTCTTCGGCATCCTTATATATCAGAATCGCAAAAAGGAATATTTCGGGGCTGACTTTCTTCTTTCCCTCGATATTGAAGTAATATGCCTTATCATCGTCGTGTTCATCCTTCTTTTCTTTTTGCCTCAACAAATCCAAATCCATCAACAGTGTCGAAAAATCTTCGTTTGATTGAGGATTTCGGGGAAGGCAATAGTTCTGCAACAGCACGCCAATATCTTTCTTCACCGTGTTTTCATTGAACTGGTACTCTTTCCCCGCTTCTTGGGTTTTCCTTTTTACGAAGGTCAGCACTTGGTTTCGGTCGAACCTTCGGCGTTCTTTTTGGAAATCAACAAAAAACAGGTTGTATATAGAGGCGATATTGGAATACACCAAAAGGAAATGGAGCAGCCACAAAGTCCCCAAATCCTCCATAAAACGGTCTTTGCCGTCTTTGTCATCAAACAGAAAGTCAGGAATCCAATTTATTCTTTCATCCTCACTCTTCAAGCCAAAGGCTTTATACCAGTATCGAATTGCAGCGACCATATTCTTCCCTACTCCTAATTCAACAACTGCATCGGGTGAATTGAAGTCTTTTTGGGCCGCATAAAAATCATACCCTTTCTTCAGCCACAACGACTTGCAAGGGAATGATTCGTGCCCTGAAAATGTGAAGTTTGTATTCATAGTTTGTTCATTCGTTGATGATTTATTCACGACATTGTTTTTGTAAATAGGTGTTCATGATTGCTGAAGCAATTCCCAATGTCCGCCCTTGTCGGGGCCCACGCGGCGGATGATGCCTCTTTCTTGTAACTTCTTGGTATGACGGGCAACGATGCTTCGATTAATACCCAATCGATCCGCTATTTCTTGAGTTGTTATTTCGGGATTATCCTTCATTAAAGACACGATTTTCTGTACACTTTTCTGTACACTTTTCTGTACACTTTTCTGTACACTTTTCTGTACACTTTTCTGTTGCGTTTTCTCTATATTTTCCAGTGTACTTTTCGGTGTACTTTCCAGTGTACTTTTCTGTTGCGTTTTCTGGGTAGTTTCCTCCTCGTTTTCCTGTACACTTTTCAGGCTACTTTCCAGGCTACTTTTCAGGCTACTTTTCTCCAGATCATTCTGCGAACTTTCATCATTTATTCCCTCATTTATTCCCTCAATGAGTTGCTTCAATTTGTTTTCTTCCATCCGTTCGATATGTTTGCCACTACGTATGGCAACGAATCTTTCGCGTTGGACGGTGACCAATATTCCTCCACGAACCTGCTCGAAAGTGGGTTGCAACAGATGTTCCCTGATGAAAGCATCGTGTATCTTTTCATAACCTCGTCCCCACTGCTCGATAAAACCTGCAAGATAAAAAGCTTGCGCAATCAAAGGGTTTCGAGGAAACGACTCATGTGTTTGCAGCAGTTTTTCAATGGTGTAGTCGATAGGCAGTTCGCCAAAGTTCCATAATTCAACTCGGTCGTCCCAAACTCGCATTTGGATAAACGGGCCGCTATAGTTTTTGTGTACAATGGCGTTGCAAATCATTTCTCGCAAGGCATCTTCTGGTATTTCCAACGGTTCAACCCGCTGTAATCCCTCGTAATGAATAGGTGCGACCAGATAGTTGTTTCGTAAAGTCCACAAAATGGTTTCCGGCATTTTGATGAGAGGACACGCGATATGGTCTTGGATTAGCAAATTGTCTTGTGTATGCTGGAAACGCCCAATGCGAAAGGCCGACATCAGGTTCCATCGTTCAATATCCTTGCCAAACAGCAGCAGGGCTGCAATGGTCAATTTGTTGTCTTTGTTGACCAGTTTTAGTTTTTGGAGCGTTTGCAGCGTTGTTAGTTTGGTTGCAGTTTCATCCAATCGTTTTGCAGCCACTGCCCTTCCGAGGAAATAATCTATTGCTTCCGAGTCGATGTCGTCAAGAGTGCCTTCTTCAACAATATGCTGGTCCCAAGTGGTGTGGGTCTTTCTGAACAGGAAATCTGTCAGTGCCGAGCCGTTCAGCTCCTGCAAGGTGCTTCCCGAACGGTAATAGTATTTGCCTCTGTAACTGATGGGCACGTTGCTTGGTAGGGTCACAATCTCAATGTAGTCTTTGCCTTCTTTCTTCAAGATGTTCACTTCGGCCACAACGCCAAGGAGCGACACAATCTTGTTGGGAATGTCTTCAGAAAGACGATGCGCATTTTCCACTCCGCAAACGGTTCCATCGTCATCAATGCCGATATACAGTTTGCCACCCTGCGCGTTGGCAAAGCCGCAAATCCACTTCAGGTATTCGTCGCGCCAAGATTCCTTGAACTCTATGTTTTGGTTTTCCGTGTTCATGCACCTAATGGAGATTATTGCTTGCAAAAGTACGTTTTTTACAAACCCAACACAATGCCTAATAATTATACCCCTTCCCCATCTTCATCTTTTCCGTCGGGTAATGGCCAAGATAGACGATACCGAGGTTGCCGTCAATGGCGATTTTGTCGCCCATTTGAAGTTGGTGTCCATTCAGTTCGCCGCAATGCTTCTCGTCGTACACCTGCAATTCGATGCAACTCACCACGCAAACCTTACCCAAACGCACTGCCGTCACCGCCGCATGGGATGTGGCTCCACCGCGAGCCGTCAAGAGGCCGTCACAGTCGAAAATCATGCCGATGTCGTTGGGCACCGTGTCAGGACGCACGAGAATGACTTGGGCTTCGGGATATTGCTCTCGCAAAGTCTTGATGTCGATTTCGTTAAAGGCTACAAGGCCATTCATCGCGCCTCCACCGATGCCCATGCCGCGCCCGATTTGCTTCATTTCGTCGGGGGCTTGCACGAAAGCGTTCACCTCGTCCTCCAATTTCAAGTCTTGGTCGCGGATTTGCAGAATGTGGAAATCCTCGGGTCGTTCTGACTCGAAAGTAAACTCCATTTCCTGCGGGCTATATCCCATATTCTCAGTCAATTGCTTGGCTATGGCGTAAATCTTCCAATAGATGTCAGGCAAAAGCGTCTGCATCGAAGGTCCATCAAGATTGGCCGCAATGCGCTGCGTTTCGCCAATGGGTAAAGGTTTGACGAGGCCACCCACGATGTCCTCACCTTGGCTTCGCATGGTGAAGTCGCCGTAAAGATGCACACCCGGACGCTCGCGATGCGGGTTTTGCGTGAAGACTACGCCCGAACCGGAAACATCACTCAAGTTGCCGAAAATCATCTGCTGCACGATGACCGCCGTACCCCAATTCTCGGAAATGCTGAGATGACGACGATAGGCCAAGGCCCGCTCGGAATTCCACGATTCGAAGACCATGTTCACGCACTCGATGATTTGCTTGAACGGGTCTTGCTCGAACTCAATACCATGATTTTCAAGGATTTCTTTATAGGCATACGCCAATTCGCGCATTACTGAAGGGTCAAATTGACTCTTTTGCTTCACATTGTATTTCGACTTGAAACTGTTGATTTCCTCATCAAAAACATCGCGGTCGATGCCCTTTGCCATGCCCCAACTTTGCAGCAGTCGGCGATAGGAATCCCAAACCGCCCACGACTTATCGCTTTGAATTCCAATGGCTTCTACCAGTTCATCGTTCAGGCCGACATTGAGGATGGTGTCCATTGCACCTGGCATGGAAATGGCCGTGCCCGAGCGTACCGAAACGAGTAGCGGGGCTTCGGGATTGCCGAATTTGCGTCCGCTAATCCGTTCCAAATCAGCGATATGCTTGCGAATCATGCCGTGGATTTCCGTGCGCAGTTCAGGAATGGTGTTGATAGAATCGTTGCGGCGGAAAGTCTCCGTGGTGATGACAAATCCGGGAGGCACGGGCAATCCATTCAGATAGAGGTTTTTCAAATGGTAGGCCTTGTTGCCGATAAACACTTGGTTGTCCATCATGGGCGTCACCTCCCAGAAGGGGCAAATCAGCATTTCGGAGTTATAGGTCATGATGTCGCTGATGAGTTTCGGGTCGAGGGTGGCTTCCATCGTTCGTAACGAGTTGAGAATCCGGCCGATAAAATTGTCCAAAGGCTGCATCAGGAAGGCATCGGAGAGCAGGTCGCGGTGGAATTCCTCTGATTTCTTGCTGATTAAAGCCGCCGTTTCGCGTTCGCTGAGTTTGCCTTCGGGATCAAAGAGTTGCGGGATGACGATTTTCAGCGGATATTCATACGACTTCAGGAAATACTTGATGATGATGCGGCGCACGTCCTCGGCGATGAACTGGAAAATGTTGATATACTGGCCGAAAGAGAAACTACGCGAGGTAAGTGAATAGCGCAGCATATCCAATTTCGAGTTGAAACTTTGGTTGGTGATGCCGTCCAATTCAAGACCGTTGCGGAAGTATTCGAGGATTCTATATATCTGATTCAGAGTGCGTTCTGAAATGTATTCAAGGTTGATGCTTTGCACCACCTTTTCCATGAGTTGCGTGGCGACGCGCTCCAAGCGGAAGGTCAGGCCCATGGCCTCAAACTTGTTCTCGCGATAGGTGCCGTACATTGACGGGATGCCGATGGCAATGTGACGCTTGTGGTAGATGTTTTCCCAGCCTTCGCTTTGTTCGGGGTTGAAAATCACCGTTTTAAGTTGGTTCATAAAGGCATAGATCATCGTAAGCGACTGGCCGAAATCCTTGGCTTTATAGACCTTTTCGAACTTGTCGATTTCCTCGTCGGCAATGAAGGGGAAACTACGCAGCGAACTGAAAATATTGACCGACTCGAAACTGTATTTCTCTCTGAGATAAGCATATAAGTCGCGAATGTCCATCAAGCGGGCGTGTTCGCGCTGGCTGATGTCGTTGTCCAATTCGAGGCGGCGCGAGGCCGAACCGATGAGGCTTTCGTAGTCGTCGCGAGAGAGCATCAAAACGTCTTCAGGATTGAGGCACGAGATTTCGCACATCATCTGCACGAGGTTGTGGACGTGTACAAACCAAGTGCTTTCCTTGTCAATGCTCTCGAAAACGTTGTTCGGCACGATGGGTTTCAGTTTGTCAAGGTTGCCGTCGCTCCAAAACTTGAAAACATCCAACGTCAAGCCAATCAGCGTGTTATTACTTTCCGTGTGGACCTGTTTGCGGAGGAAATGCACCAATTTGTCCTGTCGGCCAGAGATTTCGTCCATGTTGGTCGTCACGTTGCGGATTTCGCCTTCCGCGCCGATTTCGTTGAAATAGACGGGGAAAATGCGCGTCAGTTGCTTCACCTTTTTATAATAAGGTGTGATGTTGGAGTTCAAAACCTTCGTGATTTCGCGCTGGAAGAGGTCGGTGTCGCTGAGGAAAATGCCGCCCAACTTGAGGTTCACGATCAAGGCGGAAAGCAGTTTCTCCATCGGCGACTTGGCGTGCTCAATGAGTTCGAGCCACACGCGGATGTTCTTGATATGGTTCTCATCCACAGAGAGTTGCCAGTCCTCGCCCACAAACACGTTGCCCGGCGTGACGAACCCGAAGGCGATGAGTTTCTTCTCGAAATAGTTGACGATTTCCTTCATCTCGGTTTGGTCCACGTCGATGATTTTGAGACCCAAAGTCAGTTGGAAATCGAGCACGGCTGACATATAGTCCTGCTTCAGTTCCTCGGCAAGGTCAAAAATCGTGTCGATGAAGGGAATCAGTTCCTCTTGCTTCATCTCGTCGATGGCGTCGCGCATCATGCGGTCCATGTTCCAGATGAGGCGCTCGCGCTGGTTTTCCATACCTGGCAGATGCAAGAGGAAAAACACATAATGGAACTTGGTGATGAAATGCGGGAACGCCTTCTCCGACTCGGTGAATCGCTTTGCAATTTGCTCGAAATGAGGCAAATCGGAAAGTTTTTCCCAAGTATCGGCGGCGGCCAAATCGGCATTCAGGCGGTCGAAATAAGGCTGCCCGATTTCGTCGCAAACGGTTCGGATTTCCTCCTCGGTGAGCATCTGCCGCTTGCTCTCCACCCAGTTTTCCACTTGCGAGGTCTGCTGCCAATAGCGATAGTTTTCCTTCAACATCATGCGAAGCAGATGGCAGGCCGAAGCCTTGAAACGCTCGTCGGCGGCCACTTTGTCCAAATAACGCCCGGCGTGTTTTGTGGCCAAAATAAACACATCTTTATTGGCTTCAAACGAATCATTCAAGATATTGAATACCAACAAAATAAGTTCGCTATATTTTGGCGATTCGGAAATGACCTTATTGGCAAATTCCATCAGTGTGATGATGATTTGGAGGCGCAGTTTTGCCGCCACTTCGGGCTTCAGCAGGCTGTGCATCATCTCCATTGGGATGTGGAGCGCGTCGGCGGGGATGTCGTCGCGGGTGTAGAACCAGAAGTCGTCCATGAGCATCTTGCGCAACTCTTCGGTCACGAAGGTGTGGTTCGAGAGCGGGTGATGGTATTCGGTGATGCACTCCTTGGCGCGTTTGTTGATGCCGAAATACTTGGCTGAAAGTTCGATAAAACGCTGATGTTCAGCGGGAATGAAAATATCTTTGTATCTGGTCTGTTCCAGATTGGCCGCAAGGGCACCTGATTTGAAGGTTTCTGACATAACAATTTAATAAGGTCTGCAAAAATAGGGAAAATGGTCATACGATGCTAATCTTTCAAGCATCCGATAGGCACCACATAAATGCCGTCCTCGCGGCGGTAGGCGTAACGTCCCACTCCTGTGAGCACCATCATAAACGACGGTGACTTCATTCGTGTGGTGTCGATTTTCGAGGCAAGCGATTTCAAGGTTTTCGCTCCTTCTTCGATAAGGTCATCACCTCCCAACTTGATTTCAACCAGTCCGAATGAGCCGTTCCGGAGATGCACAACCGCGTCACATTCAAGGCCATTGCTGTCGCGGAAATGATATACTTGCCCTTGTAGTGCCTCGGCAAAGACGCGCAAATCGCGGACACATAAAGTTTCAAACAGAAGCCCAAAAGTGTTCAAATCGGCGATGAGATCGTCGGGGCTTGCACCTAATGCCGCCGTCGCAATGGAAGGATCCACGAAATATCTTGTATCGGAGGTCCGGATAGCCGACTTCGAGCGCAGGTTCGGATTCCACGCGGGCATATCCTCAATGACGAAAATCTTTTTGAGCGCATTGATATAGGATGCCACGGTTTCTTCGTCAAGCTTGTCCGTATCGTTGACAATCATGTCGTTGCGAAAAGAGCGAATGGGCGCTCCGCTGCCTTGGTGACGAGCAAACGAGCGAAGCAGAAGACGGGTGCGCTCGGCCTGCCGTTTCACACCATCAACACGGGAAATGTCGGTGTTCACAATGGCATCAACATAATCAAACGCTTGGTCGAGGGCAATGTCGCCATCGGTCAAGGTGGCATCAGGCCAGCCTCCACGGCAGGTCAGAAAAGCCAAGTCTTTGAGTTCCAAACCGTTCTTTCCTTCTATCTGTTCGGGTGCGGAAAAAAGTTCACGCAAACTCACCATTCCATTCGATTCGCCTGATTCCCAAAGGCTCATCGTGCGCATCGTAAGCCATGCAAACCGCCCTGTGCCAGTGTGCAGAATCTTGTCGGTATTAGGCGGAACAGCTGAACCCGTCAGGATGAAAAGTCCGTGTCCTTCGCGATGGTCGACGGCAAAACGCACAGCATCCCACAATTGCGGGGCCACCTGCCATTCATCGATGAGCCGAGGCGAGGCACCATCCAATAGCATCTTGGAGTTTATATTGGCCATACGGAGGTTTTGCTCCAAATCATCCGTGTTTCCCATATACAGAACGCTGGCCGCTTGTTGTTCGGCAGTAGTGGTCTTGCCGCACCATTTCGGGCCTTCAATCAGCACGGCACCTTTTCCTTTGAGTTTGCGCTCCAGCAAATCGTCAGCAATTCGTTTTTTGTATTTTCCCATATCGCGTAAATTATGGGTGCAAAAATAACAAAATTTTCCCAATTCGGATGTTTGAGGAAAATTCATTCGGATGTTTGAGGATTTTTTATTCGGATGTTTGAGGAAAATTCATTCGGATGTTTGAGGAAAACTAAACAATTTTCCCATCCCATAGCAACTTCAGGAAATCGTAGGCGTAATAACATTCCATTTGATCGTGCATACGGTTAAACTAACAAGCACAATATCAATATTTTATATGATTTTAGTTTGAAAATCGGAAGTAGTAACTCAGATTTTGATTGAAAATCGGGAGCAAAGATACGGATTTTCACACGAATTACCACAAATGTACCACGAATTTCCATTAATTTTCCGTGTCGGCAGGGGTTACACACCGTTCATCGGTTGGGGTTCACACCGGCAGGTTCACACCGGCAGGGGTTCACACCGCCTGCCTACATTGCTGCCACCCCTACGGGGTTCCCTCGTGTGCCGACACAAAGTCCCATAGGGACGGCATATCAGTAAGCAGGCGACGTCAGTCCCTGCTCAGGTGACGTCAGTCCCTGCTCAGGCAACGTCAGTCCCTGCTCAAACACAGCAGCCAAATCCCCACCTACGGGGATCCCCTACGTGCCGCCGCAAAGTCACGGAGTGACGCAGGATATTAGGCAGGGGTGAAATGCAATGAAACCCCTGCCAACATCGAATACATTGCCAGCATCGGGAAAAAAAGAAAAAACTTGGGAAAACTTGCGAAATATGGAAAAAGTTGTTTATCTTTGCAGCGCAATCGGTTGATGGTCGCAACATGGTAGCGAGGCTCCTGGTTAGCAGATTGAGGGTTCGACTCCCTTCGCCGATTCAAAACGGGACATAGTCCCGTTTTTTTATTGCTCCCAAATCAACCGGTATTGTGTTGGATTGTTCAGGTTTGCTGCCTGAACGATTCCCCATGACTTAATGTTGTTGTAGGTTCTGCCGCTTTTATGGTAGTTAGGTTGGATTACCAACTTGAGCAGCTTCCCATTTTGATATGGATAGGAATAAACATAGACCAAATCGCCATGCGAAGCATCTTCATAAATCTTCAGCGGCATTTTCACCGCTTCCTCTATCAACCCATATTCGGACATAGGCAAAACAGCACCTTTTTGGTTCTTTGGATGCGCAAAGTACTTTGTTACCGAATGTTGGTCGACAATAATGCGGGTGTCGGCCAATTGAATGTCTCTCCTTGAAAGTTCTTTAATGACTGTCTCATGCACCTCTCCAAGACACACCACCGAACCGTCGCCACGCCCATCTTTCAATAGCATCTCAGCATAGTCTTTGAGTGTCCCTCCAAACAATATCAATTCTTTCTTTTTCTCAGAAAAAACTTTCATAACAGATGTTTTGAGGTGCAAAAATAAACAATAATTCCTCCAAACCCAGCAGAATTTGTACGATTATTTCTGCCACCCACAAAAAAAAGCCCGCCTTTTTCGCCCCCTCCTCCGCGTCTGAAAGACGCAACCTCCCGTAACCGTAGGTCGCTGACCTACGGCAGTTCCCCGGCAGGCAGCTCCCCGGTAGGGACAGCGGGGCTTGACCCGCTGACGCTGCCGCCGTCCATCCTACCGCAATAAAAAACATAGAGACGCCACACCGTGACGTCTCTACGATCTTCATGCGGGAATGGCAAATCTCCCTTCCCCCGGCTTGCGGAATTGGAAATTCCGCCTCCTTGCAAAACGCTTAGTTGGCATCCCACGCAAAAAAGAGGACCCGTTTGCCAAGATCGCGGGATTTCAAAGGGATATAGGTGTTATTTTTGATTCTCCAATAATGCAAGAAAATCTTCTTTACTTATGCCTATGGCACGCAAATTGTTGCGAAGAACATATTCTGGCACTGGATCAACATGGGTTTGGACGATGGCAGGTCTTGTCATCCCTGCTTTCATCCATGCTTCATGACCTCCTTTTGTCCTCACTTTGGTCAGGCCAAGCAATGACATTATGGCTCTGAACTCGGCAATCGTTACATTAGACAAGTTTCTCATACGACCATAGGTATTCTTGCAGGAGCAACCACTTTCTCATAACCGATTTTCCCACCCACCAGCTTTTTCATTTCCGGCTTTTTCATCAAGACTGCAAAAGTCGGAGGTTGCATCTGCTTCTTGTGAAGTTTCCATCCGTGGGCAATCAGATCATCGTGGAGCGTATTGTTTTCGACGCAACACTCGATATACAATTGTAACATCTCATAAAAGCTACCGACAGCCTCATTGAAAGTCGCTCCCGAAGTGGATATGTCAAGTGAAGGACAGTAGGCAATCTGTCGTTCATTCTCCTCAAAGACAAAAAACTCCAATGAAAACCTATAGTCTTTCTGTAAACCATTGTCGGGATTCGAGAATACCATAATACTATTGTTGTCACTTTTTTTCATTGCTTTGAATTTTCCGCAAAGATACACCTTTTTTCCGAAAACCGCGTGTTTTCCTTGTGTTTTTTCATCGGCAGCAGCGACCCTGACCTACGGCAGCTCCCCGCCAGGCAGCTCCCCGGTAGGGACAGCGGGGCTTGACCCGCTGACGCTGCCGCCGTCCATCCTACCGCAATAAAACACATAGAGACGCCACACTGTGACGTCTCTACAATCTTCATACGGGAATGGCAAATCTCCCTTCCCCCGGCTTGCGGAATCGGAAATCCCGCCTCCTTGCATCCCGTTTAGTTGGCATCCCACACCAAACGGACACACATGCCAAATTCGCAAGAACAGGTCAGACAACGATTTCGTAATAGTTTTGGCTCAACAAGTCGCCGAAGGCTTTTATCAACTGTGGCTTGTTAGGATTGTCCTTTCTGAAGTAGATGGATAGCAACAGTTCGTAGTCACCTTCGCCCACCTCGGCATTGATGGTGGTCAATGTTCCGTCATTATAATAACGGAACCATCGGTCAAATAGGTTCCGCCGCTTATGCTGCTTGCCATCGGTGCTGTCGCACACCATAATCATGGCATTCTCAATGGCCTCGAAAAACCGGCGCAATACATCCACTACGGTAGCGGCAATACGAAGGTCGATGGGATGAGGGGTCGTACCTTCTCGCTCGATGTTGAACGAATAAGTGTTCAGCAAATCGGGATAGATGCTACTTATCGGAGTAAAATACAGGTGATAGTTGATGCCATCCCTGTTGACAAACTCGTAGTTAAGTTCGTCAATCTTCTGGTATTCATACGGGGGTCGCAAATTCGAAGCCATATTTACTTGCAATTCGTTTCATTTCTTCATGATCGGCCCCGTTCTGGATGCACTCTCTCATCTCACGCTTGAACTGAAGCAGGCGCGGGACGAAGTTCTTCGGCTGTGTTGTGTTTGCTTCCATTTCCTGGTGTATTATGGTTTTTCTGGGTGCAAAGATACACATTATTTCCAAAACCTCAAGGCTTTCCCGTTGAAAACGACAAAAAAGACGAGGGCGTGCCTTATTTTGACACACCCTCGTCGCGTATGGTCTCTTCTGCGCTCATGCCGCAACGCGCCTCCCCCTTCCCCCTTCTGAGGCCCCTTCCCCCTTCTGAGGGGGCAGGGGGAGTAAAAAGGGGGCTAGGGGGTTTCCGAAAACCCCGGCAGGCAAAAAACACATAGAGACGCCACACACTGTGACGTCTCTACGATCTTCATGCGGGAATGGAAAATCTCCCTTCCCCCGGCTTGCGGAATTGGAAATTCCGCCTCCTTGTATCTCGCTTAGTCCGGGTCTGCATCCCACACCAAGCGGACACACATACCCGATTTGCGATCCGTTGAACTAGCCGTTCCAACATACTCCTCGTTGTTAGTGCTTGTGCCGTTCGATGCACCATGTATTCCAAACCATAAATACTTGGAGTATTCGTGGCCCTCACTATAAATATTCGTGGCCGTCCAATAGAAACCTTGGCCTATATACTGAGCATTTTGGTAGCATCCATACTTAGTCATTTCTGTGCCATAGCGGTAGCCTAAGGCAGGCAGGAACACGCAACCGGCAGCCAGCAACTTATACATATTGGAATTCGGATTAGTAATAAACATATAATTTTGATTGCTATCTCTTAATTTATCAATAGGATGATAAAGAAATCTTCCATATGCATTTATGTCATCCAGAGTGAAATCCTTTTTGTTATACCAAGCAGTATTGAAACCGACTGTTGCTGGAGTGTTTGTAGTATAGAGGCCTTGGATTTGAGTGTGATTAAAGCCGTCGGGGAACAACAAGAGACCTTCACATCTTAAAAAGCTAGATCCGTCGGGAATTATAGCATCTACCATCATAAAACTTCTGGCGCCCCTCGAATTGAGCAGATAGTCCCACTCGTCTGCGGTCAGGGTGCGCCAATGACGTCCCTCGGTCGTTAATTGGCTGCCCCAG
>CACZDU010000033.1:0-31427 GCA_902780055.1 uncultured Bacteroidia bacterium
TAACGCACCCTAAAGATACAGACTTTCGGGATTGGTCAGCAATGGCCAATCCCTTTTTTTACGCGTCAACGCTCAGACACACTTTTTGGGACAGTATCCAAATCCTTGTAACAATATGAATAACAATACAATAAATCACCTACAACCTACAACCATACAACCAATCCTAAAAAAGTTCTACCCAACAGCAGACAATACCATTGAGAACCCTATGGGCATATCAAATGAAGATGTTGAATCAACCAAACGAAAGCCCATCAGTGAGCGTGTTGTTTCATTCTATTTCACAACTCCATCAGACACGCCAATTTCAAGTGTCCGTGAGGCGTATCTCCGTCCCTTGCTTGAAAGCGTTTATCCCCAAGTAGAGGCATTGAGGATTGAACCGAACTACATTAAGAAGAAGCGCCGGGAAGATGAGTTGCCAATCTTCACGCCCTGTTGCGTTCTGAATTATGGTTACAGGAATGTATTTGTTGGAGAAAGACAAGACTTCGATTCAATAACACTTGAACCATTAGAAAAGAATGTGTCACTTGTGAAGCCACAACCTTTATCTATCCGACATTACCAAACATACGAATCCAAGCCGTATTACTTTCCCATCAATTACACTTGCCTACTTGACTTCGACATACTTCAAGACGACAACCCGACAATCAGCCTTGACAAGTTGAAGCCTGAACTTGCAACCTTGCAGCAGGTTTATTATTGCGGACGAGCCACCAATGGGATAGACTTGTTTTGCATTATTCCTATCAGTACACCTCAAAGATACGCAGCACACGCAAGAGCATTGATACACCAATTCAAGAGGCAAGGAATCATCATCAGAGTTGCGGACAGCATAACTCACACACGAACATTGAGCAGCGACCCAAGCGGACACTTCAACGAGAACGCGGTTGAGTTTACGCAACTGTGGTGACGAGAGGGCGGTGTAATCCGCCTTTTCTGTTTCCATCAGCCGCAGAGAAAGATTTGCCTACAATCCTGACTTCAATTCAACCTTTAATCATTTTGATTATCAATGATATATCCGTTGAAGCCGTTGAAATAATCCTTGAAGTCAAACGAAGTCTGAACATATACCACGCGCGAGGGGTAGCAAGGTACTGACTTCGATAGGGCGCACCCCCATCGTGGGCATCGTGGAGGTCGGAGGCACAGAGAAAAGTATATATGTAGTGGGTATGGGTGCGTATCGTTCCACCCCTGCACCCCCGTCCTTTGGGTGTCGGTGTCCTTGCCCATCGGTCAGGAATGGTTACTGCATTGCTCATCGGCATTGGAAAGTGAGAGCCGCAACGCTCATCACCCATCATCAGGAAGTAGAGCCGCAACGCATAAGGAAAGACAAGCAGGCTTCAGCACCGAACACGACAGCAACAGCGGAGAGAACGGACAAATTTTCCCGCGCCTTGCCTCTCGTATCATTGAAACCGCTATCTTTGCAGTCCCTAAATGTTACACAATGCCGACAACACAACACACACAACGCCCGTATGGTGGTGGTAGCGGAAACGCCCACACGGTTTGTAACAACCGAGGACACCTGCACGGGCGTTTTAATTCCTAAAATGTTACACCAATGGAAGAAGAAAAGACGATCGAGCAAATCAATGTTGAATTGATGCAAGCAGCCGCCCAATCGGGCAACATTCGTATTTCAAAAACCACAGCCGCAATGTTCACAGCCGCCTTGCAGATGGACGCAGCATTGGGCGAACTCCTTACTTGTTTCGATTGCGTTTATAGTACGGAGCAATCGGACGAACTTCAAACACGCTTGAACAACCTTTATATGCCGCTTCGGGATTCTATCTTTAAGGAGATAGGTTTGTATATCGGGGACAATGCGTTTCAAACTCCAAAGCATTTTGAGGGGTTGTAAAATTCCAAACGAGAGCAAAAACAAGCCCGTAGGGGCGTTTTCCGTTCCGAGTTGATAAATTGCTCAACTCATAGCGCAACATTTGTTTAGAATTGTTCCAAATAACAATCTCGTTGCAGGTATCGGGAAAATGTGTATCTTTGCGGCAGATTTCCAATAGGAAATTGAATTGCAACCGCACCCCAAGACACGCCAGTTTTGGGGTGTTTTTTTGTTATCACGCCAAAATCACGCCAAAAACAACAAAAGAAAAATCCTAACTGATTGATTATCAATTAGGATTGCTTTACTTTTGGTGCCCCGAACAGGAGTCGAACCTGCACACCTCTCGATATACGCACCTGAAACGTACGCGTCTACCAATTCCGCCATCGGGGCTTGGAATCAGTGCCCAGGACAAGAGTCGAACTTGCATGCCGTAATCGGCACCACCCCCTCAAAGTGGCGTGTCTACCAATTTCACCACCTGGGCTTGAAATCGGCTGCAAAGATACAGCTTTTTTCAATGCGACAATGCTTTTTCAGAAAAATTTTGTCGTTTTTTTTCATCGCATTACTTAATTCCCTATTTTTGAACCGCATAAAAACCTAATATCATGTTTACAGATCAAGACCTTCAACAGCTTTCGGAAAGAAATATCGCTGAAAATCAGGTGTTACAGCAAGTGGCCCAACTGAAAAGAGGCACCCAATTCGTCCAACTGATGCGTCCCGCCACCCTCGGCGACGGCATCCTACGCCTCGACGACGAGCAAGTGAAACAGATGACCGCCGACTTTGAAGCCGACAAGGAATATTACCAATTCACGAAATTCGTGCCTGCTTCGGGCGCGGCTTCGCGCATGTTCAAGGACTTGTTCGCTTTCGCCGAATCGGGCGAGGAAACCAGGTTCACGGACATTTTCTTCGCCCACATCCACAGCTTCGCCTTCTTCGACGACCTCAACGCCGCCGTGAAACGCCTTTACAGTTTCGACATCGACGCTATGCTGCAACAAGGCCGCAAAGTCGATGTGGTGAAAGCCCTGCTCCTCGAAAACGGCTTGAACTACGGCAAACTGCCCAAAGCCCTACTGAAATTCCATCATTATGAGGGATTTAACCGTTTGGCTTTGGAAGAGCATTTGGTGGAGGCTGCACGCTATGCCACCGACAATGATGGCGTGGCCAAACTGCACTTCACCGTTTCGCCCGAACATGAAGAGCCTTTTAAGAAGACGGTTAATGCACTGATTGACAGTTACGAAGAAAAATACCGCGTGCGCTACGACATCACCTATTCGTGCCAAAAGCCGTCCACCGACACGGTTGCCATCGATGCCGACGGCAACCTGTTCCGCGAGGCCAACGGCAAGATTCTGTTCCGTCCGGGCGGTCACGGGGCACTCATCGAGAACCTGAACGACCTCGGCGAGGAAATCGTCTTCATCAAGAACATCGACAACATCGTGCCCGAAACCAAGGCGCAAACTACCATTATATATAAAAAGGTGTTGGCCGGACTGCTGCTCAAGTTGCAACAAAAGACTTTTGAATACCTCGAACTGCTCGACAGCGGTTTTGTCATCGAGGAAGAATTAGAGGAAATCACGTGTTTTGCGAAAGAGTCGCTGATGATTGACATTCCCGATTTCGTGAAGGAATACAACGAGTTTGAAAAGATTGATTATCTGTACAATAAACTCAACCGACCGATGCGCATTTGCGGCATGGTGAAGAACGAGGGCGAACCCGGTGGCGGTCCCTTCTGGGTGAAAAACGACGACGATGAGGTGTCGCTGCAAATCATCGAGTCCTCGCAAATCGACCACAAAAACCCGCAACAGGAAGCCATTTTCCAAGCCTCGACCCACTTCAACCCCGTCGATTTGGTGTGCGGTTGCTGGAACTACCAAGGCGAGGCCTTCAACCTGACGGATTATGTGGACGCAAACACGGGCTTTGTTTCCAACAAGTCGAAAGACGGTCGCGAACTGAAAGCCTTGGAGTTGCCCGGCCTCTGGAACGGCGCGATGGCCGATTGGATTACCATCTTCGTTGAGGTGCCCATCGAAACCTTCAACCCCGTGAAGACGGTGAACGACTTGCTGAAGCCGATGCACAGCAAATAACAAAAAAGGTGCTGAAGCACCTTTTTTATTTCCCTAATTCCGAGAGCGCTCGCCGGACAATCCCCTCAGCGTCCAAACCAAATTTGTGCATCAATTCTGAGGCTTGTCCTGACTCACCGAAACGGTCTTTCATGCCAATACGAACAACCTTAATGGGATGGTTTTCAGACAGATATTCGGCTACTGCACTACCGAGTCCACCTATTATTTGGTGTTCCTCGACGGTGAAAACCATGCGGGTTTCCGAGGCGGCTTTCATCAAAATATCACCATCCAAAGGCTTGATGGTGTGCATGTTGATGACACGCGCCGAAATATTCTTTTGCTCAAGGATTTTGGTCGCTTCAAGGGCTTCCCAAACCTCGTGACCAGTGGCCACAATGGTAATGTCATTGCCTTCGCGCATCAGTTGGGCCTTCCCTATCTCAAATTCCTGATTCTCAGTGGTAAAATCAGGAACAGCCTCACGACCGAAACGCACATAGACAGGGCCTTTGCACTCCAAAATGGCTTTCTCAGTGGCGATTTTGGCTTGCGTGGCATCGCAGGGCGAAATGACGGTCATATTGGGCAGCACGCGCATGGTGGCCATGTCCTCCAAAGCCTGATGTGTAGCTCCGTCAGGCCCGACCGAAACGCCCGCATGTGCGCCGCCGATGACGACATGCACATTGTTGTAACACACGGAGATACGAATCTGGTCGTTAGCACGGTGCGCCGCAAAAACGCCGTAAGTGCTGAACACGGGAATCTTGCCGCTCAATGCAAGGCCGGCAGCCGTGGCCACGCAGTCTTGCTCGGCTATGCCCATCGAGAAAAACCTTTCGGGAAAGGCCTCCTCAAAAAAGTTCATCCCGACCGAATTGGTGATGTCGGCACCCAAACCAACCACCCTGCTATCTTGTTGAGCCGCAGCGAGAACGCCCTCGCCAAAGCCTGTTTTTGTGGGTTTGTTTCCATTATTGATGTAGTTCATGCAAAAAATCCTTTAATTGTTCCTTGGTCGGCACCTTGCCATGCCATTGGTTGTTGTTTTCTATGCTTTTCACACCCTTTCCCATGATGGTGTCAGCAATGATAACCGTCGGTTTATCCTTCTCATTGTCAGCCATTTCCAATGCCATCTTGATTTGGCTGAAATCGTGGCCGTCAATCTCAATCGTATGCCAGCCGAAGGCCGCCCATTTGTCGCGCAAAGGGTCAATGGCCATCACTTTTTCCGTACCGCCATCAATTTGCAGACGGTTTCGGTCGATAATGGCGCATAGGTTGTCCAATTTGTGATGCGCAGCCGCCATCGCCGATTCCCACACGCTTCCCTCCTGCTGCTCTCCATCGCCCATGATGCAAAAAACGCGGTTAACGGTTTCTGAGCTTGTCGAAGTACCGTCCATCTTGGCCGCCAAAGCCATGCCCAAAGCCACGCCAAGCCCTTGTCCCAAACTGCCCGAACAAGTCTCCAAACCCGGCAAGCGGAACTCATAACTCGGATGACCTTGCAAACGGCTGCCCAATTTGCGCAGCGTAAGCATCTCATCCTCTGGAAAATAGCCAGCCGCCGCCAAAGTCGCATACAGCACGGGAGCCGTATGCCCGATGGAAAGCACTACCTTGTCGCGACCTTCCCAATCAGGATGCTTGGGATCGTGGCGCAAATGATTGAAATACAATACAGTAAATATGTCCACCAAATCAAGAGAGCCGCCCGTATGTCCCGAGCCAGCCTCCGCCAAGGCGGTCAAAATCAATTCGCGAATGTGCTTCGCCTTTGCTTGCAAATCCATCATATCAATCCAATTAAATCTCTGACAATAAAGTAAATACAGACACAAGCATAAACTATTTTAATGCCTGTGCCGAGCAAAAACCCAATGAACGACCCGAAGGCCGACTTCCATGCCTTGTGGTCGTCGGTGCCTACTGATTTTTCGCCGAGGTAAGCCCCGATGAAAGGCCCCAACAGCACCGCAATAAAGCCTATCGGGAAAATGAAAGTGATGAAAAGTCCAGCAAAAAGCCCGATTGTGCTGCCTCGGACACCCGCTTTTGTGCCGCCAAACCGTTTTGTGCCCCAAATCGGGACGACATAATCCACTGCAAAGACAACGGCTCCGATGACACCCATAATCACCAGAAAATCAGTGGAATAATCGATGCCTTTGACAAAAGACAAGGCCAACAAAGCCAGAAAACTGAACGGCGTTCCCGCGATGCCCGGCACCACGG
Source organism: uncultured Bacteroidia bacterium (assembly GCA_902780055.1). Classification (GTDB taxonomy): domain Bacteria; phylum Bacteroidota; class Bacteroidia; order Bacteroidales; family F082; genus Limimorpha. The sequence goes on from CACZDU010000033.1 coordinate 6,232, forward strand.
CACCCACCAACCCGAGCAAAGCAAGAAGAATGGCAGCGATAATCAAAACATACAACATAGCATTTTCGTTTTGACTGCGAAAATAGGAAATTATTTTGTTTTTTGAGAAATCAGCCTTAAATTTGCCCCATCAAACCTTAATTGCATGAAGAAATTTCTACTTTTATTCACCATAATTCTCACTACCTCAACGCTTTTCGCCTACGACTTCATCCATCCAATGGGCGGTCGCGCGGCGGCGATGGGAGGCTCGTCGGTGGCCTCGCAAGGGCTATGGGCAATGCAAAACAATCCCGCTGGCATGGCCAATTTGGAAAAAATCAGCCTTGGTTTGTACTACGAAAACCGTTGGATGATGCCCGAAACCGCCTACAAGTGCGGAACCTTTGCCCTACCCACCAAATTCGGTTGTTTGGGACTGAGTTTCAACCAGTTCGGCTCATCGAAGTACAACGAAAACAAGTTTGGTTTGGCCTATGCTAAAGACTTCGGTCGCTACCTGCAAATCGGCCTCCAACTCGACTATTTACTGCTCAAAATCGGGAACGACTACGGGAGCTTTAGCGCAGTCACCTTTGAGTTGGGTATTCAATCGCAAGTTACTGACAAACTGACACTTGGCACCTACATCTTCAATCCTGTCAATTTCAGTTTCAAGCAAACTTTGAACCATGAGAAGATTCCTATTGTGATGCGTTTCGGGTTGGCCTACAAGTTCACCAAGGACTTCATTGGACAATGCGAAATCGAGAAAGACACGGAACGTGAGGGTGTTAGCCTGCGCGGTGGATTGGAATTCGAAGCCATAAGGAACTTTTTCATCCGCGCTGGTGTGCAGACCAATCCGGGCATTTTGAGTTTCGGCCTCGGCTACACTATCAGTTTCGCACAAGTTAATGTGGCTGCTCAACTGCACAACGAATTGGGGGCTTCGGTTCAAATCGGCATGATTTTCAGCATTGGAAAATAACATGAAACGATTAGTTTTCATCATATTATCCTTTTTTGCGGCCTCCATTGCGAAGGCTCAAATCGCCATCGATACACTCAACACAGAGGTTTTGAACCAGTTGCTCATCGAACAAATTGAACGCTTGGCCGAAGACAGCGACGAAGACATTGATTTTGAAGAACTTTTGGAGAATTACATCTTCTTCAGCGAGAACCCCATCAACATCAACAGCGAGGATGTCATGCAGTTGGTGGAACTGCGGCTGCTCAGCGTGTTTCAGTATGAGGAACTGAAGCGATACCGTCGCTATTACGGTGATTTTCTGTTTCTTGAAGAGTTGGAGATGGTCGAGGGCTTCGATGAGCAGACTTTAGCCATCATCCGACCCGTCGTCTATGTCGGCAAAGACCAAAGCAAGGACAAACTGACCCTTAACAAGATGGCTCGTTACGGCAAGCACCAGATTGTGGGGCGTTATGAGCAAATCCTTGAAAAACAGCAGGGTTACGAGCCGTACGACGACTCACTTTTGTTGGCCAAACCCAACTCGCGCTACCTTGGCAGTCCGCAGAAATACCAATTCAAATACACCTATAATTATAGGAACCGAATTCGTGCAGGGTTCGTGTTGAAAAAGGACGCGGGCGAACTGTTTTTCACCGATAAGGTCAGCGACACAATTCAGGCTTTGTTGGGCAAAAACTACCGAAAAGGCTTTGATTTTTTCGGTTTCCACCTCTACGCCAAGGACTTGGGCATCGTGAAAGCCGCCGTTTTGGGCGACTATCAACTTGCTTTCGGTCAAGGACTTACGATGTGGTCAGGATTGAGTTTCGGCAAGGCTGGTGCGGGTAGCAGCGTGATGAAACAAGGTCGCGGCATCATCCCAAAAGGTTCCGCCAGCGAATATGCTTTTATGCGCGGCTCGGCGGTCACTCTTGGAGGCGGACCATTCAGAGGCACACTATTCTATTCCAACCGCTGGATTGACGCCAATGTCAGCGTTTTTGACACCATTGACAATGAGTTGGCCGAATTCGTCAGCAGCCTGCAAGAAACTGGTTATCACCGTACTATAGGTGAGTTGCAAGATCGTCACGCCATACGGCAACAGGTGATTGGCGGTCATTTGAGTTACGCCATGAACCATTTTGAGATCGGCTATACCATGCACCACACTTGGCTTAGTGCGCCTTTGCAACTCAAGCCAAGCCATTACAACCAATTCTATTTCCAAGGGCAACGCATCACCAACCAAGGCATTGATTTTAAGTATGTTAAAGGCAAGTACGCGCTTTTTGGCGAAGTCGCGATGAGTATGAATTTTGACAGCACGGCTTTGGCGGGCGTTTCGGCAGGCTCAACGACCCTCAGCCGTTTTGCAGGTTTGGTCGGATTGACCGTCAAACCTGCTGGTTATCTGAACTTTACCCTCATGTATCGCGACTTTGGCAGAGCCTACCAAAACCTATTCAGCAATGCCTTTGGCGAAGGCAGCCGCAACCAAGGACAGCGCGGCATCTACCTCGGCGTGGAAGCTGCGCCCGCGCCATATTGGCACATCCTCGCTTACGCCGACCAGTTCCAGTTCACTTGGCTGACCTCGCAAGCCTATGCGCCGAGTCGCGGCCACGACTATTATCTGCGCATCAGCCACAGTTTCAATCGCCAAACCCACGCCTATCTGCAATTCCGTTCCAAGACCAAAATGAAAAACTCGACTGACGGTTTTGCGTTCACCCACTACCCTATTTCGTACACCAAAAACGCCGTCCGTTTCAATATCAACTATCAGATGGGCAGCAACTTCCATTTCTGCAACAAAGCCGAATATGCGCATTATCGCAACGACGATGGCAGCAATGAACGCGGTTATTTTCTCTGTCAGGACGTTGCCTACAAGCCTGAAAACAAACCCTTTAGCCTCACTTTCCGCTACGCCATCTTCGATGCGAAGGACTACAACGCCCGCATCTACACCTACGAAAGCGATATACTATACTCCTTCAGCGTGCCAGCCCTTTACGGCAAAGGCATGAGAGTGTATCTCTTAGGTAAAGTACAGTTATTCAACGCCTTAACCCTTTACGCCCGCATAGGCCGCACTATTTACAGCGACCGCGACCAAATCGGCAGCGGCCTGACGCTCATCGAGGGAAATCATAAGACAGATTTGAAGGTGGAGGCGATTTGGAAACTATAAGGAAAGAAAGTTAAAAGCATAAATCAATCTTCCCGTTCCCCAAGCATCCATTCGTAGGCAGGTACGATTTTTATGGTCTTACCCTCTTTTAGTAGTGTATCACGCTGGAAATCAGTAATTAAAAACAACTTGTCACACCGAGTTTCCCGCGAAGTCGTCAGCAGCCCCCTAACTTCCCTATTGAAAGTTTTCTTCGAACTGATGTCGTAACTCACGTGATAGACTTCAATCACTTTGTTTCCCTTACAAACCACAAAATCAGCCTCATAGCCGTTGCTATTCTTGTAATAATAGATGTCTTGCTCCAAAGGACGGTTGCGGCGAAGCAACTCGATGTAAACCAAAGACTCCAAACGAAATCCCAAATTCTCACCCGAAAAAGCATCCTCGCGGCCATCCATCAAGGCCACATCAATCGGGTAGACTTTCTTGTCGTACAACCTGTTTTTGCTTTTGGTGGAATATCTTCGCAATTCCACAAGAAGATAGGCCTCCATCAAATAATTGATGTAATTGTCAACCGTATGGCTCGACTTGATTTTCAACAAATTAGCCAAATCCTTCGACACTATTGTAGCTGGGGCAATGTTCAACAGATGCTGTGCCAATTGCTCAAAAGCGCGGCTATACTTGATTTTGTGCCGTTGTTCAATATCACGCTTCAAGATGTTTTCAACCAATGTATTGACATAGCCCGTCTTGTTTTTCCTATGAAGCAGTTCGGGAAAACCACCCTGCTTGAGGTATTGGTCGAAAGCATCCCGCCTAAACGCCTCATTTTTGGTCGTCAATGTGGTCGCATCAACATTTTTGGCCATGCAAAAATCCCTGAACGAGAACGGATACAACTCTATTTCATCGTGCCGCCCTGTCAAATGGGTAGCCAATTCTCCACTAAGCAAATTGGCATTTGAGCCAGTAATGATGATGTGCATCTTCGTCCTCAACAACCGATTCACGAAAAGATACCAGCCTTTTATGTTCTGAATCTCATCGATAAACAAGTACTTGAAATCGCCATAGATTTTGTAAAGCACCTCCAACATCGGATTGAGGTCTTCTGTCTTCAACGCTTCCAAACGCTCGTCATCGAAATTGACGTAAGCGAATTTCACTTTTCGCGAACGCAACATACTATAACACAATGTCGATTTCCCAGAACGACGAACACCGATAACGCATTGAGCCATAGTGCTTTCAAGGTCTATCTGATTTTCTTCCTTACGAGAACACAGACGAGCCGAAGCCATATCCAATAGTTCTTGATGCTGCTCTGTTACCACTTCCTCAAGGATTCTTTTCTCTATCATGGCTTAAGAATTTTGCCGCAAAAGTATAAAAAATCCCAATACAAACTGCAATGCTACGTACATTTTTACTCTTCAAACTGCAATGCTGCGTACATTTTCAACTTCCAAACTGCAATGCTGCGTACATTTTCGGCTTCCAAATTGCAATGTTGCGTACATTTTCACTCCACCACCACCCTATCTACCTCTTGTTTCCCGCCAACATTAATTAATAAGGTATAAATTCCCTTGGATAAACCTTGCGTCGGAATGACAAAGGCTTGGGCATTTGAACTATTGGAATAAACCATCCGCCCTGTCATGTCGTACAGCCTGACGGAGGCTTCGCAAGCCTCGGCAAAATGGATGTTGATTCTATCCTTAGCGGGGTTAGGGAACACTTCAACAGTTTGAGTCGGCATTTCGACAGGCTCAGAACCCTCAATGCCCCATGTGCCGCAGGCCGCATTGATTTCAGCGTCCAAATAGTTGAATCGGGCTTCCAACCAATTGCTCATGTAGGTCAGTTGGCTTTCATCGAGGATGAAATCTGGCCAAGCCTCATGTTCGCGGTCATAGGCACCATTTTCAAGCAAGGCATTGTATTGGTTTTGAACCAATTGCATGATATGCTCCTTGGTCAAGATGGTGTTGCGCAAGGCATTGTAGCGGGTTTGTGCCGAAGCGACAAAACCGTTGTTCGTGCAGTCATGAATCAAGCGGTCATAGAAACCATTGCTCATCAGGCCGTTGGCGTTGTTGGTGGGTTTGCCATCAGTGTCCAAGCCCCACACGGCATCCAAGTCCCAAGGCAGGTAGAAGTATGGTCCAGTTTTCTTGTAACGTGCCAAAAACAGATTTCGTCCCATGTTGTCCATCGCCTGCAAAGCATTGATAAACAAATAGTAATCAATGGCATTGCCCTTATCGAACTGGGCACTGTATTGAGCATAAAACACATTATCGGAGGCATTCATCACGAAATTGGTAAAACTATAAAGATGGCTCCAATCGTAGGAAGCCTCGGCCTCGTTGGGATACACCCATTCGTAGTTGTCCCAAGTGTCGAGCGTGTTGTCGTAGGCCGGCAGGCTCTCGAAAGTCGGGGCACCGGAGCCGTTGCCTTTATAGAGCAAACCTCGGTTCTCTCCGTTGAATTTCTTCAGTTCGAGTTGCTTGCGGTCCATGCGCTCGCTGAGAGCATAGATGCCCACATACGAGCCATTGACGAACACATCGGCATATTCCATGCGCACACCACTTCGGGCATCTGGCTCAAGTTCTTGATAATAAAGTTGATGCATTTCCATCCATAGTTCGTTGGCCACCTTGTCGCGAAGGCGGAGCGGTTGTGCCCATAGTGCCTCAAGGTTCCAGTCGTCGTCGCTTCGTAGTCCAAGGAAAGTGGTGTCCATCATGGTTGAACCAGTCGCATCCGCCCACAGTTCAACACGATACGATTTCTTTTCATACTGCTGCGATGAAGTTCCCCTAATCTTGAATCCAGCGTGCATCTCAATGACATTGCCATCGGCATCAGTCACGCTGATAGTGCCGTGAACAGCGGGCGAATTGACAATTGGCCCATCAGTGGCAATAATGATGATAGGCATTGCCGTGCGAAAAAGTTTATAGGTTTCTCCTTGTATTTCAATGGTTTCCGAGCTGTTCTCACGGCCCGAAACCACGATAATCTTCTTTTGCGCGTCCACGCAGTAAGTGCCTTTCGCAAATGGCAATTCTTGAGCCGAAGCCGCAACTGTCGCCATCATCAAAACTATAGTTGAAATAAGCAAATTCCTTTTCATTGTATTATTGTTTATTTGGTTCATATTCAATCAATTCTGACCACTTCCATAACTCCCTCTATGGACTTGATTTTCGTCATTAACTGCTCTAAGGCCTCAACATCGGCAATTTGCAAGACGATTCTACCGTCGAAATAACCTTCCTTGTCGGAATTGAAGACGATGTTTTTCATGTTCACCTGAAGGTCTTCGGAAATGATTTTGGTTATCTTGCCCAACAAGCCGAGCACATCGCGACCATAAATGCGGATGGTGGCTTGCGAGCCTTCGTTTTCGATGCCGTTCCACTTTACGTTGATGATGCGGTAGCCATAACGTTGCTGCATACTCTTGGCATTCGGGCAGTTGATACGATGGATGCTGATGGTACCCTCGTTGGTGACAAAACCAAACACCTTGTCGCCCGGAATAGGATTGCAGCATTTGGCCAACTTGTAGGTCACATTGTCGATGTCCTCACCGATGGAAAGACTTTCCTCCGACTCGACAGTATTGTCTTTCCTTGATTCAACCAACTCAGGCACAGGCTTTTCCGACTTGTCGGACATGCCCTCGAACTTAGTGACAAGAAAATGTTTCACATCCGCCATGTCGATTTTCTCGGTCGAAATCTGATGGTAAAGTTGCAACGAGTTTTCCAATTTGAACTCCTTCACCAACATATCAACTACGGTCTCAGAGAAGGGTAACTTCCAGTTTTTCAGCCTTCTCTGCAACATGCCCTTGCCCAATTCCGACTCTTTCAGTTCCTCCTCCTTCAGATAACGCCTAATCTTATTCTTAGCCTTCTCCGAAACAACCACATTGAGCCAGTCGGCACGCGGCGACTGCTTCTTGCTCGTGATGATTTCCACTTTGTCGCCGTTAGTCAGCACATGGCGGATGGGCACCATCTTTCCGTTCACGCGGGCACCGTTGCAGGTCTCGCCCACACGGGTATGCACCTCGTAGGCGAAATCAAGCACAGTGGAGCCAATCGGCAACTGCTTCAAGTCGCCTTCGGGCGTGAAAATGAAGATTTTATCCGATTTGTAGAGTTTCCTGTACGAGTTCTCGAACGACACCAAACCCGGGTTTTCGAGCACCTCGCGCACATTCAAAAGCCACTCCTCAGAGGTTTCCTTCTCACCTTTATATAAATAGTGCGCCGCCTGCCCCGTTTCGGCGATGTCGTCCATGCGTGTAGTTCGGATTTGCACCTCAAACCACATTTTGTCGTCATACTTCACAGTCGTGTGAAGTGACTCATAACCAGAGGCTTTCGGTTTCGTAATCCAGTCGCGGAGGCGTTCCGGCATAGGCTCATAAATGTTCGTAATCGCCGAATAAACGCTCCAGCAGCACTCCTGCTCGTCCTTCAAGGCGCAACGGATGATGACACGCGCCGCCATCAGGTCATAGACCTCCTCGAAAGGCACATTTTGCGCCTTCATCTTGGCGTAAATCGACGGAATCGACTTCAAACGCCACTTGACGGAATACGCGAACTTGCTCTTCCCGTTTTTCTTGGTGCGTTCCAACTCAGCATTGATGGCCTCCGAAATGCGAGCCACGAACTCCTCAGCGGTTTGCCTGCGTGCCTCACTTGTGGCCTCAATCTTGGCCTCAATTTCGTGAAACATCGCCGGATTCTCGTAAAGCATCAACTTCTCCTCTAACTCGGCTTTCAACTTGTACAAGCCAAGTCGATGCAAAATCGGAATATATATGTACTTGATTTCGTGGAAGTAACGCGACAATCGGCCTTTATCGACATCATTCTGGTTGCGCACATCATATACCCGGTGAACCATCTTGAGCAGCACAGAGCGCATGTCGTCAATCAGCGAAAGGTACATCACTTGGAAGTTGTCGGAGTTGTAGGCCACCTTTTCAGTGTCCAATCTCGAAATCTCGCTGAAATCTTCCAAAATGATAGCCACCGTTCTGCCAAACTGCTCTCGTAATTCCTTGATAGTCACTCCTTTCTTATAATCAATGCCATGAAGGAATGCCGCCACAACCGATATGTAGCCCAAACCCACCTCCACCACGGCGATGCGTGCCATGTCGATAAGGTGCAGCATATAGGCCTTGCCCGAAAGCAGATAGCGACCATCATATTTCTCCAAGCAATAGCGGTAAGCCTTGTCAATCAAGGCCAAATGTTCCGGCGCGTTGACGGAGGGATGAATGTCGTCCAACATCGACTCGTAGGCCTGTTGGATGGCCAATATTTCCAATGAAGTGTAGCCTGCCATTAGTCAGTGATTTTTACCGTCAGTTGATGACCAAGCAGAATGTCGTAATAGGGTTTGAGTTCCTCGAAACTGCCGTGCATGACGGCGCATTTGCCCTTGTAGTGCGTAATCCAAGCGCATGTTTCGGCCTGTTCGCGAGTATGGTGGCACACCTTCATCAAGGTGTCGATGACAAATTCAAACGTATTCACATCGTCGTTGATGAGCAGCAAACTCTTCTCATTCTCAACGAGTTCCTCTTCCAAAACTTCAATATCTTCCTGTTCCTTGATCATTTCCTTTAGTCAGTTTTTCGCGGGGTAAAAATACATATTATTTCCAAATTGGGGGCGGAAAAACAAATGAAATTGTTTTTTTCTATACTTTTGTGGCTCAATTGTCAGTCGCACTAAATGCAGAACCGCTTCATAAAAAATATCATTTTCCTGCTGTTTCTCAACCTGTTGGTGAAGCCGTTCTGGATTCTCGGCATCGACCGCGAGGTGCAAAACCTGCTTGGCGACGCTTCCTACGGCACCTATCAAGCCATCTTTAACTTCTCCTACCTATTTTATATATTGCTCGACCTCGGTATCACCAACTTCAACAGTCGCAGTGTCGCGCAAGACCCGAAAAACCTTTCCAAGCACTTCGGAGGTCTCACCGAAATCAAGCTGCTGCTGGGGCTGCTTTATGCCGCCGTCATCTTCGTCGTGGGCTACTTCGTCGGCTACAACGAAGGCCTGAAACTCAAACTATTGTTCTGGTGCGGACTGAACCAAATCTTGCTCTCGTTCATCTTATATTTAAGGTCGAACATACAAGGCTTGCTCTTGTTCAAGCAAGACAGCATCCTGAGCGTCTTCGACCGAGTTTTGGCCATTGTCTTGATGTGCCTCGTGCTGTGGAGCGGCTGGTTCCCGAAGGAAAAGTTCAACGTCATTTGGTATTTGCAGGCCCAAACCGTGGCCTACATTGTCACCCTCGTTTTCGCCTTGACCGTCGTTTTGCGCCATGCTGAAAGCCTCTGTTTCAGGATTAACTTTCAGTTTTTCAAGGAGATATTACGACAGAGTTTGCCCTTTGCATTGCTCGTGTTGCTGATGAGCGTCTATAGCCGTATCGAGCCTGTCCTTTTGGAAAGGCTTTTGGACGACAAGGGCGTGCAAGCCGGGATCTATAGCCGTGCCTACCGCCTCTTCGACGCGGGCAACAACATCTCCAACCTGTTCGCCATCATGCTCTTGCCCATGTTTGCCGCCACTTTGAAAAACAAAACGGATTTGAACAACTTGGTCAAGACTTCGTTCAATGTCATCGTGGCAATGGCAGGTATCGTGCTGATCATGTGCGTTTTCTATCGTCAAGAAATCATGCAAATGATGTATAACCCCGAAGAAGCAGAAACCGAAGCTGCCTACCTCTTGCGCATTGGGCAATATGCCAACGTATTCCCCTTGTTGATGGGCAGTTTCTTCTGTCTTTCAACAACATACGTTTTCGGCACATTGCTCACCGCCAACGGCAGTTTGAAGCAACTCAACCTCGTGGCGGCAGCGGGCGTAATCATCAATATCTTGCTGAATCTCATCGTCATACCACGATTCAAGGCGGTGGGAGCGGCCTGCACCAGCCTTTGCGTGCAAACCGTAACCGCTTTCTTGCAATACCTGCTCGCCAAACGCATCCTGAAGCTGGAAATCAATGGGCGTTATTGGCTTCACATTGTGCTGTTCATGGCTTCTGTCATCGTGATCACTTTCATTTTCAAACAATTGAATGTCAATTGGATGATTGGGTTCGCCATTGCGTTTGTCATCAATTGCGGAGCCATCTTCCTCACCCGCTTGTTGAGCCTCAAGGAGATTGTCAGCCTCGTCATTCCACATGAAAAAAAGGCCTAAATTGACATTTTTCATTGCCATTTCAGGGGAATTCCCTATTTTTGACGACTTATTTCACACATTCTATGGAAGAACAGCAACATAACACATACAATTCCAAATACTTATGCAAACTTTTGGTGGAATATAGGAAACCCATCCTCATCATTCTGGCGGTGGCCGCCCTCTGCGCCGTGATTTTCAGCGCACCCTTCTTCATCACACCTCTTTTCAAATCCACCACAATCATCTACCCCACCTCCAGCAACTCCATCTCCAAAGTGCTGATTAGCACCACTTACCAATCGGAAAAGGACATCATGAATTTCGGCGAGGACGAGCAAACCGAACAGATGTTGCAAGTGCTGAACTCGAACCGCGTACGCGACAAGGTCATCAGCCGCTTCAACCTGATGGAGCACTACAACATCAAGCCCGACAGCAAGTATCCTTACACGAAACTCAACAAATTGTACGACGCTCGCATCAAGTTCCGGCGCACGGAATATAATGCGGTGAAAATCACCGTTTTGGATTCTGACGCTGCACTTTCAGCCCGCATCGCCAACGAAATCGCGGAAATCTTCGACAGCACCATGAACCAAATGCAGAAGGAAGTGGCTGTGAAGGCTTTCCGATTGGTGGAGGAAGAATACACCACGCTTTGGAACGAAATGCACCAATTGGAAGACTCGCTGAACACCTTGCGCAAGTTGGGTGTGTTCGATTATGAGTCGCAAGTGGAAATGCTCAGCCAGCAAATGGCCGTTGAATTAGGCAAAGGCAACACACAAGGAATCAATAACATACAGAAACAATTAGACATTTTGGCAGAATACGGCGGCGCGTCATACGCCATCAATGAGCGTTTGGACAACGACCGCCTTCAACTTTCGTTGGTCAAGTCGAAATACGAGGAAGCCAAGATGGACGCCACGCAAGACATTCCCCATAAATTTGTGGTCACTTCGGCGTTCCAAGCCGAGCGCAAGAGTTACCCCATTCGGTGGATTATCGTGGTAGTCACCGTTTTGAGCACTTTCCTGTTGCTCATTTTCTGCATCGTGTTTTACGACCGCTCGAAAGACTTTTTTCGTCGGGAGGCCGAGAAAAATTCGGTCGCCAAAACCCCGCAAAACAAAGAAAACAAGTGAATTAGCCTCATTTACCAACCCTTTCAACATCAATCGGAAAATAACACAAACAACAATGGATAACAATTTCAACAATCTTTCTTTGGTGCAACTCATCCTGAAATGGAAATGGCACATCATCATCATCACTTTGGCTGCGGCCATTTGCGGCGCCATTTTCTCAAGTTCCATGTTCATCACCCCGCTCTACAAGTCGGTGGCCGTGGCCTATCCCGCCAACATCAGCCCCTATTCCGATGAAAGCGAGACCGAACAAATGCTCGAAATCATCAACTCAAGGTCAATCATGGACTCCATCATCGAGAAACACGACCTGTGGACCGACTACAAAATCGATAGGAACTACAAGTTTGCCAAGACCTATATGATTAACGAGTATCGCAGCAAAATCAAGATTGGCAAAACGCCTTACGAGGCCATCAGCATTACCGTCATGGACAAAGACCCCTTTGTGGCTTGCAACATCGCCAACGATATTCTCAAATTTTATGACCAAAAGGTGCATAACCTTCATAAACAGAAAGTTGGCGAAGTGGTTGACATGTACGACATGCAACTCAAAATGAAGCAACGCGACATTGATTCGCTTAAACAGAACCTTACCGACCTCGCCACCAATTACGGCGTGCTCAACTATTCCGGCCAACTCCGCGAAGTGACGCGCGGCTTCATCAACGGCTCCAACAAGGCCAACGAACTCAAGCAAAACCTTGAACAATACGGTGCCGATGCCGTCGATTTGGAAACCAAAATCATTGCCGAAGCCAATACCTATTCGCTCATCAAAAGAGACTACGAGCAGAACCTGCGTTTCTACAACTCCAACCTCACTTATTCCAACATCATCACCGAACCTTTCCCCGCCGACAAGAAATCCTTCCCCGTGCGCTGGGTGGTAGTCGCTTTGAGTGGCTTGGGAGCCTTGTTGCTTTCCATCGTGGTCATCTTCATCATCGAGAACCGGAAGCGTTTCGTTCCCGAAACAAAATAAGTTGTGGAGAAAAAAGCGAAAATAGCCTGGCTTTACCTGATTGCGGCACTTTTCGTGGCCGTAGGGCTGTTCCTTGTGGTAAAGAAGAACACCTACCTCTTTTTTGCCCTGCCCGTTGTGCTTGGCGTTTTGCTGCTCTACATCTTCTCGTTGGATAAAGTGCTGTTGCTCACGGCTTTCACCGTGCCCCTTTCCATCAATTTGGACTCCTTGGATGCGGGTTTGGCCATTTCGCTGCCCGCCGAGCCGCTACTAATGGGTATTTTGGTGCTTTTCATCGCCAAAATGCTATACGATGGCCGATACGACAAGCGCATCTCGCAGCATCCCATCGCCATCGTCATCTATTGCATGTTCGCTTGGATGTTGGTCACCACCATCACGAGCGAAATGCCCGTGGTGTCGCTGAAGTTCATCGCCTCAAGACTGTGGTTTGTCGTTCCGGGTTTCTTTCTTTGCGCCTTGCTTTTCAGGGAGCCGAAAAACATCCATCGTTTCATTTGGCTTTACATCGCCGCGCTGTGCATCGTGTGCATTTTCACCATCGTCCACCATGCGCAATACGGCTTCGACGGCGACTCGGCGCACTGGGTGATGTCGCCTTTCTATAACGACCACACGGCCTACGGCGCGGCCTTGGCCATCTATCTCATCCTTGCCCTGACCTATGTTTTCCTGCCCGACATCAAGAAATCGAGGAAACTTATCATTATAGGTGTAGTCGTTTTGCTGAGCGTCGCACTAACGCTTTCCAACTGCCGCGCGGCTTGGATTAGCATGATTGCCGCTTTGGGCGTTTTGGTCTGCGTATTGCTGAAGATCAAGTTCCGCTGGATTGCCACCATTTTGGTCATTTTGGTAGGGCTGTTTTTCACTTTCCAAAACCAAATCATCGACACTTTGGAGAAGAACAACCAAGACGCTTCCGGCGACCTTGTTGAGAACATCCAATCCATCACCAATATCTCCACCGATGCCTCCAATTTGGAACGCATCAACCGCTGGCAGTCGGCTTTCCGATTGTTCAACGAGCGGCCTGTATTTGGCTGGGGGCCTGGCACTTACCAGTTTGTATACGCGCCATTCCAGATGTCGAAAGAGAAGACCATCATCAGCACCAACGCCGGCGATGGCGGCAATGCCCACTCCGAGTATTTCGGCCCGTTGGCGGAGCAGGGCTTGGTAGGTTCGCTCCTCGTGCTGACCTTTGTCATCGTGACGGTCTATTGCGGCATTATGGCCTACAGCCGTTGCAAGAACAAGAAAGCCAAAGTGTTGGTGTTGGGAGCCACCCTCGCCTTCATCAGTTATTTCGTCCACGGTTTCCTCAACAACTTCATGGACACCGACAAATTAGCCATCCCCGTATGGAGCCTCGCTGCATTGATTGCTTCGATTGATGTTTATTATGCTGATAAAGAGGGATTTGAATCCTTGTCTGAGGATAAGCAAGCATGAAACGGTTTCATATACTAATAGGTATGGTTTTGCTGGCAGCCTTGGCCGCCTGCAACAGCCCGCAACGCGAGGCGAGGCGCATGGTACGCCAAGCCGAACAATTGTTTGACACCCTTCCCGACAGCACCGCAAGCCTGATTGACAGCGTTTTGCACATGCCCGTCTATTTCAACGAGCGGCAGCGCATGGACATGGCCCTCTTGCAGGCCGAAGCCCTGTTTGGCGACCGTGGAAACGAAATCTCGCCCGTGATGGATGACGATTTCTTCGACGACAAGCCCTTCCTCACCACCAGCCCCGACCTTGAGCGTGCCGCTGCCTATTACGCCAAGAAAAAGAAATACGACAAAGCCGCCCATGCCGCGCTCTACAGCGGTTTTGTGCAGCAGCATTATAGCGACAAAACCGCCGCCATGCAGTCTTTCAAAGATGCGGAGCGGTATGGTACTATTGTGAAAGATAGCCTTACTGTGGCGCAGGCGGAGTATAGGATGGGGAAAATGCTTTATGAAGAAGGCAGAAAACAAGAGGCTCTGCTATCATTCAAAACCTCAAGTAATTACATTGGACAACGATACGTCGAACAAGCAACAATAGAAAACGGCAAAGCTATTGTTTATATGCTTCTTAACCAAAATGACAGTTCAGAGTTTTGCTTACAGCAAAGTATTCATTATTCCCAAATAGGTAATTCGGACAAAGTGAAGCACAAAGCCTTGAACAATTATGCTGTTTTATATCGCCGATTAGGAAGATACGATACGGCAATTGGTTATCTCAAACAAGTAGCAGTGAGTATGTATCTTAATGATACAGAACGGTTTATGCTTTATCTCAATTTGGGAAAAACATATTTGGTAGCAGACATAATGGATTCTGTTATCTTGTACTACCAACATATTGAAGATGTTTTGCCTACAAGCCGAATAAAAACGGAAACGAAGGTGTCTGCTTATGATTTTCTTTTTCGTGTTGCTGAGAAACAGAATGACCAAACTAAAGCATTGGCTTGGAAAGAATTGCATGGAAAATTCTTGTATGAATTGATGCTAAAGAGGCAGGAACAAAACGTTTATCGCATCCAGCAGCAGTATGATTATGAAACCCTCCAAAACACGATGAACCAGAAACTTGCGCGGACGCAACGCATTATTGCCTTGGGTGTTGTGTTGTTGCTTAGTGTCGTGTCGCTGTTTCTGTACCATTCCTCACAAAGAAACAAAAGAGAGGCTGAAACCAATGCCAATCTGTTCCACTTCATGCAGCAGAACGAGGAACTGAAACGCCGTTATGTGGAATATAGCAACACGGATTCGGACAAGTCACAGAAAATGTCAGACTTGCTGTCGGACAAATTCCGTACCCTGCAAAAAATGGACTATTATCTGCAAAACCAAGGCGACAAAAGCACTCTCCGTGAATTGGAGAAGGAACTTTTTGGCGGCAAGAGTCATTTGGAAGCCATAATGGAATTGTTCGACACGATGTATCCGGATTTGCAAGCTACTTTTAAGGCAAAGTATCCCCAAGCCACAGACCTTGAATGTAAGGTTTATCTGCTTTCCCGTTTCAGGCTTCCGAGAGTGGAGGAAGCCGCGCTTCTCGGCATCAGCACGAGTGTGCTTGACAAAGTGCGCGGAAAAGTGAGGAAAATGATGGAAAACGAGTGAAGAAGCGCCTCTTTTTCGGCCCCAAATCAGGGGAAAACAGCATCAGAATTTTGGATTTCTAACACAAATGTTTGGATGGCTTGCTTTTTAGGAAGCTGATTTTCATTGTTTTGTATTTTGTTTTTGTTGCAATAGTTTGGATGACGTTTGGATGCTATTTTTCTTGAGCTACTTTTGTCCCTGAAACGTTTCACGACATTTGTCGGTTAATTATTGTCTAACCTAAAAACAGTAACAAAATGAAATTCAAACAGATTGTTCTTTTCGGCATTTGTGCCTTTCGCTTTTGCTCATGGGAAGTACAAGCCATGACCCCTGAAACGGTTCCTATCCGTTATAATATTAATGAGATGGACAACCTACCTACTGGATATGAAGAGATTATTTTGATGGGTGATTTAATGATGGGGAATGGCCCCAGACCCATTATTGCGGGAGCCAACGACAACTCTATCTACATTCATTTCAATCAGAGTTTCGGAAATGTGAATATTCTGATTTACAATGCTATGGGTGGTCTCATCTATAACATGGAAGACACGCTATGGCACTTCCCCGATTTGGATTATGCCGATTCCATCTGTGATGTTTATTTTTCTGATAATGTAAATTACAAATGGAATGCTTTGGGTGAAACAGAACTACAACGAGCACTCAACTGCTACGAGAGCTATGATTGGGTTTATCCCACTCCTTATTTGAATCAAAATAGAAGATATTATATATTTACTAGGTATGCTGATTTCATTTTCTGCCCGCAACATTATACTGATCCTTTTGGCTCACCGAATTCATGGAATTCAAGGCTTTTTGCAGTACCGGGCAATCCAGAATACAACATACCTAAAAGCGAAATGTGTTATTACTTTGATTCTTATCTTGGCTTGGGATACCAGTATATAGTTGAACATCCCAATGGCGATAACGAGTATCCTGTCCAATGGGTAGTTACTCATGATGAACAAGTTTTCAATCAACAATACTATTGTTCATTTTATCACAATTTGAAAGTGATATATGGGAAATGTAATGTAGCACAAAACCAAATCAATTACTGACAAAAAGCTTCGTTCGGATGGTGAGAAGACTCAAACCATCCGAACTTTTTCTTATGATGTTATGAAAAAAGCATTATTAACACAAATAATCATAGTCATTACATTATTGGCAAGAGCCCAAACCTGCGACTCCATCCCACACCATGGAATAAACGCTTATTCCGGACAACCGCAGAACATTATGGAATTGCGAGACGGCAACATCCTTGGCGGCATCGCTCTTGCGGATTTCGATGGCAATACTGTGATTCCGACAGGTTTCCTGTTGCACAAGGTTTCCAGAGAAGGCATGGAGATTACCGATTCCATCATGTTGGACGATTACGAATACTTGCCGTGGCACTTGTTCGCTAGAAATCCACATGGAGAAGGCAACATCTGCGCAAAAATGGGGAACCACGACACAAAAGGATATGGTTCTTTGAAGATATGCCATTTCGATGACAGCCTCAACTTCGACTTCCCCAACGAGATTACCGTGCCTTTGTCGGACGACTATCTTACTGGTTTTGTACCTGGATTACTGGTCAATCCTGATGGCGACCTTGTCATCAGTTATTATGACAGATTGGATAACACCAGTTTTATGACGGTTGGTATTGATGGAACCGTAAAACAGCAGAAATCGTTTGACAGCCAACTTATGCCTATGGATATTGGAAGAATGTACTATGGGCCGAAGGTCTTCCGCGAAAGCCCCCTGCAATATTGTTGTTGGAGCAAGCACTATGAGAACCCATCCTTGGTGGGACTCAATTGTTTTGTGTTGGATTCCGTGTTTAACATTGTTGAAACTTATTGGATTGATAATACTATCATTATTCCTGGCTACCAACATATAACATTGCATTTCGCATGGAAAGAACAGATTCTTGGACTTGACGAGGATGATTTTCTGCTTGCCGCAGGGTATGAGGCCATGCCTCAAAATCAAAATGACAAAGGTGCTGTCGTCATCAAGTTCGACAAGGATTCAAACGTGAAGAAGGTTGTAAAGTTCCTCTCCGAGCCGCTATTGGAAGGCACTCACGGCAACATGCCCATAGGTTTAGAGAAAAGCCATGACGGGAATGTCTATTTTGCCTACATCACCAATTCTCCTTTCCTTTATGACAATAAGTATTTCGGACGGGTCTCCGTTGTGAAGATGGACCAAGACTTGAACATCATCTGGCAGCGGTATTGCCTTGAGCCTACTGGCTATGGCAGGGAGAGGGGCATTATGACCATCCTTGACGACAATAGTGTGGTGATTGTGGGAAACAACATTGATTGCCCAGAGGTTTTCTATGTCATCGTCCGCGACGACGGCACCATCGGCACTCCCGAGGCCGAAGCCTTCATCCGCCCCTACATGTTCTACCCCAATCCCACCCAAAACGAACTCCACCTGCAATACTCGCCCGATGTGCAGCCCAAGCAAATCGAACTCTACGACCTGCAAGGCCGCTTGGCGCAAACACAAAGCAAGAATCTGGAAAGCCTCAATATGGCTGGCCTGCCCGCAGGCACTTATACGATGCGCGTCATGTTGGAGGACGGCAAGGTGTTTTCGGACAAGGTGGTGAAGGAATGAGAACCCCAAAGGGGTGACAAGAAACGAGGCAGGCGGTTTCAACCCCTGCCTTTCATATTTTGGCAATTGCGCGACCGAAACAGCGGATGAAACGTACAACCCTACAACGACAAAACGCCGTCAAAAAATGGCGGCGTTTTGTGTTAATCAAAAACAAATTGGGTTACTTAATCTCAACCAGTTCCAACTCAATCTTCAAAGGCGAATAAGGAGGTATATCCTCGTCTATACTAAACTCGCCAAAGGCCAATTCCGAAGGCGTAACCAAAGTGACCTTCGCTCCCTGAGCCATGGTCATCAGTGCCTCCTCGATGGCGGAAATCATTTCGTTGTTCCCGATTTTGAAACTGATGGGCTGGTCAAAATCGTAACTCGACTCCACCTCTTTCCCGTCCAAAGTACACAAGATGTAATGCACCGCCACTTCGTCGCCCCATTGGGCCAATTTGCCAGTGCCTTCTTCCTGACGGACAATGTAAAGCCCTGATTCCGTTGGAGTTTCAGTAATATTGTTCGATTTGATGAAGTCCTCAATCGACTTGCTCTCCAACGACAACATACGGTTCTTTTCGGCCTCTTTTTCAGCCTCCAAAGCGGCCTGATGCTTGTCGTAGGCTGCCTGATCCATCACACTGTTCATCTTCAGCACGACGACCAAAGGCGTGTAAGGCTGGATGTACTGCTCAAAACCAACGCTGTCGAAAGCCAAAGCGGAAGGAATCACGAAACGCATCGAGCCGCCATTAGGCACCAATCCCAAGGCTTCAGTGAACCCCTTTCCGATGAACTCCTCGCCATACTGCATCTCAACAGGCTCCACGCCGAAAGAGTTCATGATGGTATCACCGTTGGGGTCGCACATCGTGAAATCGAAATCGACATATTCACCCATCTTGGCGGGTTTGCCTTTGCCAGTCTTTTCAAGGATGATAAGTCCTGATTCCGTCAAGGTGTTTTTGGGGTCGTCCCTCAAAGGGGCCAAGAAAGCGTCTTCCACGGTTTTCAGACTGTCCATCAATGCTTTACGCTCGACTTCCAACACCTCAAATGGTTTCACTTCAAGAAGTTTCAAGTCGTAATAGATGGGCTTGCCTGAGTATTCGGCAGGAATCTCCTCCATCTGGAACATGACGGTAAACACCGAGTCGGCCAACACCACAAGTCGAGCCGAGTCGCCCACATGCATCATCAAAAGGGCATCGGCCACATCGCCGACGAAATCGGCTTTCTGCAGCACGAGGCACATGGGTTCTTCGCCAGCAGTGGTAAACAGCAGCGTATCATTGAAATACTGAGCCATCTCGAAGGTGACCTCGTCGTTAAGACGAGGCATCACCTCCGAGTTGCCCTTGCTGTAAAACTTCATGTAGGCTCCGCTCTCCATCTTCTGGTATCCGGAAAAGACCGAATCGTTGCGGCACGATACTGCCGTCACCATCAGCACAAGAGCGAAAAACGGGATGAAAACCCTTCTCATCTTATTCGAAATCAACAAGTTCAACCTCAAATATCAGATTGGAGAACGGGACAATCTTTTCGCCAGCCTGTCTTTCACCGTAGGCCAAATAATAAGGTATGTAAAGCACACCCTTTTCGCCCTTCGACATCATCTGAATGCCTTCGTCCCAGCCCGGGATAACCTGACCCACGCCAATCGGGATGCTGATGGGCTCGCCTCTCTCAACCGATGAGTCGAATACGGTGCCGTCGAGCAGCTTGCCCGTGTAATGCACCTTCACCATTTGTCCGGCAACAGGCTTCTCGCCATTGCCTTCGGTGGTCATCACATAGTAAAGACCCGAAGCGGTAGGCTCCACAACAATCTTATTATCATTCAGATAATCAGTCAATTGCTGCGCGGCGTTTGCGGTTTCTTCAGGATGGTCTTCCTTCATCTTGGCAATGCGTTCTTCGCTGGCTTTCTTGGCTTTCACGGCCATGCGCTTGGCATACTCGCTTTCAGGATAGAAATCGTCCAGGCGAACATTGAAACGCATCTCGTCAGAAGATGAGAACCCTTCGGGCAACTGGGGTTGACCCATCAATTTCTTGAACGTGGAGTCGATGTCCACGATGAAAGCGGCCGAATCGCCCTTGTGCATCATGGCAAGACCTTCGAAGAGGTCGCCGGCAAACTGCGATTCCTGCAATTGCATGATGTTTTCCATGACCGGAATGATGACGGTTGTGTCGTTCACCTTGCAACCGATGCTCAATTCAAGCAAATCGCCCAACTGGGGCAGATTGCCTTCATTCTTGTTGAAGAACTGATAAAACAGTCCGTTTTTTGACTTTTGGAATCCCGAATTCGGATTCTTCTCGCCGCAAGCACTCATGGTGCCTGCCATCAGCATGGCCAATGCGGCCATCGTTACGATGCTTTTTTTCATTTTTAGTGTAATTAAATTGTTGATTGATTATTGTTTACTATCGATTATGTCAATTAATTCAACGTCAAAGACAAGGTTGGAATAGGCAGGAATGTTGCCATAGGGATTCTCGCCGTATGCCAAAGTATAAGGCAAGACCAAGCGAGCCTTCTCGCCCACTCGCATCAGGCCGATGCCTTCCTCCAAACCTCTCAACACCATGCCTTTGCCAAACTCCACGTCATAACGTCCGCCCAATTGGTCAGAGTCGCCCAACGGCGTACCGTTAAGGTAGGTTGCCACAAACCTGATTTGAGCCGTTTGCCCGACTTTTGGGGATGCGCCATCGGTGGTCAACGACTTGGAATAGAAAAGACCCGAGGCTGTGTAATCTGTTATGTTATTGGTTTTCAGATATTCCCAAAACTCTTTTTCTGAATCAGCCTTCAAGGCTTTCATCGCTTCTTCAGCCTGTTTCTGCAATTCCTTTTCCGTCGTGATTTTCAGCAACTTGATGTCATAAACCAAGTTGGCATAGGCGGGAATGGAACCAACGGAATGTTCGCCATAAGCCATGTCAAACGGGATGATGGCCGTAATGCGCTCGCCAAGGTGCATCTTGGGAACAATCTCTTCCCAACCTTGTATGGTAAAGCCCTCGCCCAAGACGAAAGAGAACTTTTCGGGACTGTCAAATGTGGAACCCACCGACTGCCCGTTTAGCAAAGTGGCCGAAAAATCGAGTTCAACCTTTTCGCCCTTCACCGGACAGCGACCCTTGCCTTGCTCTTTGGTGATGATATAAATACCTGAAGATTCAGGCGTTACCGTTATATTGTTTGCCGCAACATACTCTGCCAAAGCCTTCCTTGAAGCCTCCATCATCGACTCTTTCATCTTCTCGAGGCTCGACTGGAATCCCTCTTCAGTCTGAACCTCAACGAGTTTCACCTCATAACGGAAATAATCCTCGGCTTTTAATCCTACCGTTTGAGGGTCTTGCTCGTAATAAAGTATCGCAATCGAATCCGCTTTCACGTAAAACGAAGCCGAGTCGCCCACATGCATCATGGAATATGCTTCCTGAAGGTCGCCGGCAAAAAATGGTTCACGCAATTGTGTAAACACCTCATGCTGAGAGCCTTGCCAGTCAAAAAACAAGGAATCATGCAAATAGCACGTCATCGCGACCTTCATAAAATCAGTCAAATGAGGCTGAATGGCCGCCTGATTGTGGCTATGGAACTTGTAATACAAGCCGCTCTGGGTTTTCTTGTAGCCCGGAAACTTCTGGGTGCAAGCCGAAAGCATCATCATCGCCATCAGGCAAGCAGAAACAAACAATACACTTTTTCTCTTCATAACTTATTGATTATCTATTACTTTAATCGTATAAACCAATGTTGCGTATTCGGGAATCCTATCATCGTCGCCATGAAGGCCATAGCCCAAATGGAACGGAATGATGAGTTTGGCCACATCTCCTCGATGCAAGTAAGTCATGGCTTCGTCAAGACCCGACTCAACGCTTCCATTCCCAACAACAAAATCTTTAACACCATCATTATCAGATGAATAAATCAATTCTCCAGCAATATTATGCAACACATATTCAAGTCGGACACTCTGCCCCTTCTCAATCAATGGGCCGGAACCTTGTTCCAGAATCTGATACCTCAGCCCTGTTCCTGTCGAGGTCATGGACAAGCCGTGCCTTTTGATATAGTTCTCAATATCTTCCTCTTCCTCGTTTAGCAAATAGCGGTTGGCCTTCTCCATGCTGCTTTTCATCTCGCTTTTTGAAACGTTTACCGATTGCCCGGAAGGTTTTCCACCACAGGAAAAAAAAGCGAGCAACAATAACATTATCAGATATTTACAAACACACTTCATTCCTTCTTGTTTAACAATTCTTGATATTCAGGCAACACCGCTTTCAATTGCTTGACAGCTTCGTCAAACGAACAATTCAAGGTGCCTCCGGCAGCATTGGTATGTCCGCCACCCTTGAAATGCTTTTGTGCCAACTCATGCACCGAAAAATCGCTCTTCGATCGGAACGACAGCCGAATTTGATCCTGTCGCTCAGTCACCAACACCGACATCCTGATTTTCTTCATCGACAGCGGGAAATTCACCACGCCTTCAGTATCGCCCGTATGGTAGTCAAACTGTTCCAAGTCGCTCTTATTCAACGCAATAATGGCTGTTGAATAGTCTTCAAGCACCTCCATCCTGCTGCTGATGGAATAACCCAAAAGACGCAGGCGGTTTTCCGACATCGTATCGTAAACCAACTGATGGATAAGATTATACGGAATGGAACGCTCCACCAGCAGGCCGCACAACTCGAAAGTGCGCGAATGATACAAGGAATGGGCAAACGAGCCAGTATCTGTCATCATGCCCACCAACAAATTTGTGGCAATGCTCTCAGTGAAATGGCTCTTGCCATAGTGCAGAATAATCTCCGTAACGATTTCGGAAGCACTTGAAACACAGGAATCTGAATAGGCGCAATAAAACTGGCTCAAGTCAGCGTCACGATGATGGTCAATCAAAACACGAGGACAACGCGTCTTCCCAATTTCATTATGCAAAATTCCACTACGAGCCAAGTTGTTGAAATCCAACATTATAATCACTTCGGATTCAGCGATTGCTTCTTTGCAGGCTTCACCATCCTTCTCGAAAATGAGAAAATCCTGTGAGCCAGGCATCCAATGCAAAAAGTCTGGGAAATCATTGGCTACCACCATTTTAGTCTCATGTCCCTTCCTTTTCAGGAACTCCGACATGGCCAATACAGAACCAATAGCATCGCCGTCAGGATTGACATGGCAAGCCAAAACTATTCGTTTAGGTGACTGAATTACAGCATCAAAGCGTTCAAAAAAAGCGTCTTGTGGCATAACTTCAATAAAAACTTGCAAAATTACACTTTTTTCCGATTCGACACCTAATTAATTAATAGAAAAGGCTCATCGTGGCGACAGAACCTCAAAACTATTGTCATCATAGACCAAAATAAGGTGTTTCAACTTTGAACGATTCGCCAATGAAGCCGATATTTCCTTAGATTCATGGGTATCCAAAGAAGTGAAAAGCGTACCCTCAATAGGAGCATCCTTCGGCATTTCAACTTGTGGAACAGGTTCAAAAGGCTCCGACACCGTCATCGCTCCAGTGCCAAACACAATCCAGTCCAAATTGTATTCGGGAAACGTTTCTTTGAGTTTCTTCACAAAATCCAAACTCGGATTGTTTCGACCCGACAAAAGATGTGAGATGTTTGAAGGTTGAATACCCAAACTCATTGCAAAGTCGGCTGCGGTCAGGTTTTTTGCGCGAATGATGTGCGCAATCCGATCTTTCATTTCTTCAGTTTTCATAATAGCAAACTCCTCAAATTTTCAATTTTCTCCATGTTTTCGATTGACAAAAGTAAACAATTGTGAGTTACAAAACACAAATCTTTGAAATTTATTTTTGTAAACTTCTATTTCAATACTAACATATTGGAATTTCACTTCATAGTAAACTATTTAAATAGTTATTTTTCAACTATTTAACAAACAATTCAATCAATAATCAAAACATCAACAGAAAAATACAAATATCTCATATTTTACTTCAAATAAAAACAACTATACTATTGATAATCAATAAAATAATTTGATTTTGTGAATAATAATGCTTTATTTTACAACATCACAATTCAACACTGTTTATTTATGTAAATTTTACAAATATGAATTTATCAAACAATGTTTTGATTATCTGTTATTTATATGAAATTTATTTACTTGTGTAAATAATCAACATTGGAAAGATTCTCAATACTGAACATTGCGAATTCTACGTTTTTCTCGCCTAAAACACCTCCACTCCCAACCCAAATGTAAACATGCTCAGATGGTCTGAAAATGACCTCTACCCCATTTTCGGTTTTTCAGCCAACAACTACTTCTTTTCTCCTTTTTCGACTTATCAGCATTCTTGAATTTTTCAATACCTTATTAATATAATAGCACTCCGACCGCTCTGAAAAGGATGATTTTGTTCTTGATTGACATTTTTATAAGTTTTTGATTTTTTTTATATAATTGATTAACAAACAAATATAATATTTTATCAAAAATAATTGAATTTTTTGATTGCCAGTATCAAAAAAGGTCGTATTTTTGCAATCCAATTCCGAAGGGAAGAGGGGTTGACAGGGGGGATTTCGGGAGTGGAGTTCTTTGATAGTCTGAGGCCAGCACAATACCGGCGCGGCGTGAGCCGCGCGGGGCAAGGAACCTTATAACAAGGAACACAGAGAGAGCATCGAGGCGGGACCCGAGATTCAGAATAGAACATGAGAGCAACAATAGTACAACGAAGAGTTTGATCCTGGCTCAGGATGAACGCTAGCGGCAGGCCTAATACATGCAAGTCGGACGGTAAACGGTCCTTCGGGGCTGTGAGAGTGGCGGACGGGTGCGTAACGCGTATGCAACCCACCCCGTCCCGGCGGGTAGCCGGTGGAAACGCCGGGTAATCCGCCATGCGCCGCGCCAGGGG
>CACZDU010000034.1:0-30934 GCA_902780055.1 uncultured Bacteroidia bacterium
AAAACGCGCTGCAAATATAATGAATTTTTGTTTGTTGCAAGGGGGACGGGGGGTTTTTTTAGTTTAGAGTTGAGAGTTTAGGGTTTAGAGGAGGTTTTTGAGGTGGGAAGTAGGAAGTAGGAAGTAGGAAGTTGAATCCATTGACTGTCAAAAGTAACTGGCAAGGAAATCTGAAGGGGTCATCACTTTCATTGTGGCGAAACCATAATCCTTGATGTTTCTCGTCAAAAGGCAATCGGCCATTGCATGTGCAGCAGAAAAATATTGCAGAGCATCCTCAAAATCGCGGGCTTTCAACGCAAATGCCTCATCCACGGCATCTTCCCCGACGGGAACAATGGTAAACGCTGGTCGAAAAGCCGCCATCACCTCATAAAATCTTTCCACAGAATAGTCTTTTCTGGTGATGTACTTGATATTGGCAATGCTAAGATCAGAAATCAAAATCTCCAACTTGCCGTCCACAGCGAGGTCAAAAACCCGAAGCGAATCGGCAAGAAAACCTTCACGCCTAAAAAGCAAATCAAGGAAAACATTGGTGTCGATAAAAACTCTCATGGCCTCGAACCATCATATTTCTCGGTCAGATAATCTTCCTTAGCCTGCTTCCAGTCTCCGGTGTCACTTTTCTCAAAAGCACCTATCATCTGATGGATTTTGGCCTTTTGCTCAGCACGTTTTCTTGCCCGAGCGATTTCCTCTTCCTGATAGATGGCAGCCAAAGCGTTAAGCACTTTCTGCCAAAGCGAAGTATCTGTCTTGTCAAAACGCTGAAGCAGCTGCATCGTGTCGGATTGTAATTCGATTGCTGTCATGGTTATTATTTATTATATCGCTGCAAAAATAAACAAAAACAATGAAGTATGAAGCACGATGGGGAAGTTTTCTTTGACTCCCCCTGCCCCCATCTCTGTGGGGGAACGCGCAAAGCGGGAGAACGAATGGCCCTTCCTAAGAGCCTTGGGGTTCGGCGTGAGGCGATTTGGCTTCTTTCCAGTAGGCAATCATCTCGTCGAGGGTGAGGTGCTGCACGCCTTTGCCTTGCTCGCGGGCGCGTTGCTCGACGTGGGCGAAACGCTCGCGGAACTTCTTGTTGGTCTTTTCGAGGGCATCGTCGGGATTCACGCCGATATAATTGCCGTATGCCGCCAAAGCGAAAAGTAGGTCGCCGTATTCCTCTTCTAAATGGGCAGTTTCGTCGTGCTTTTGCAATGCCTCAATGAGTTCTTCCTTCTCCTCCTCTACCTTCTGCCATGCCTGCTCCGCATCGGGCCAACGGAAGCCCACGCCAGCGGTCTTTTGGGCCATGCGATAGGCTTTAAGCAATGAGGGCAAGCCTTCAGGCACACCACCCAACACGCTACGGTTGTGCTCGCGCTCCAACTTGATTTTCTCCCAATTTTGCTCCACCTGTTCGGCGTTCTCAACATGCTCGTTGCCAAAGATATGCGGGTGGCGCACAATCATCTTCTCGCAGATGCCGTTGAGCACGTCGGCGATGTCGAATACGCCCTGCTCCTGCCCTATCTTGGCATAGAAGACAAGATGGAGCATGAGGTCGCCGAGTTCCTTTTTCACTTCGTTGAGGTCGTCGTTGAGGATGGCTTGGCTGAGTTCGTAAGTTTCTTCAATGGTGAGGTGGCGCAGGCTGTGTATGGTTTGGGTGCTGTCCCACGGGCAGCCGGCGCGCACTGCGTCCATAATATCCAGCAAATGCTTGAAGGCTTTTAGTCTTTCGTCCATGATAACATTATTTGAGAGCGCAAAAATAGGTTTTTTAATCACAAAACTTTCAAAACAGTCAAAACATTTTGGCTTGAAAAGTCGCGAACCGGCTCCTTTTCAACGCATCCTTTCGGATGCTTATGAGAGTTTTTTGTACCTTTGCATCTTCAATGAAAAGCCACACGCTCCATACAGTCCTCTGTCTGCTCTGTTGCCTATTAGTAATAGGTGTGGGTCAAGTGTGTGCCCAATCGAGCCACAAGAACTATGAAATCGAGGCGCGGATGCACTATGGCTACATGTATTTCCAGAACGACGAATTCCACTCGGCATTAGGCCGTTACAGCCGCCACACGCCGGCCTTCGAACTGTCGCTGCACCGCAACACCTACGGCCAACACCGCTGGGAAGTGCTGCACAACTACCCTTCCATCGGGTTCACCTTCTATTATTCGGGCTTCGGCAACGACAGCATCGCGGCGGAATTAGGCAAGGTGTTTGCCCTCTACCCTTTCATCAACTTCCCGTTCACGCCAAACGAATCGAGCCGACTTACCTTCAAGTTGGGCGTGGGCCTGTCGTGGCTCACCAACAAGTTCCACCCGACGGAAAACTTCCACAACTACGCCATAGGCTCCCACCTGAACGCTGCCATCAACCTATCGTTTGAATACCGCCAGCGCATTGTGGAGCGGCTGCACTGGGTGACTTCCATCGGCCTCACCCACTTCTCGAACGGAGCCACAAGAACCCCCAACATGGGCATCAACATTTTCAGCGTGGCCACGGGATTTTCGTGGTACTTGGCACCACCCAAAACGCGCATCGACAAGAAGTTACGCCCAAAAAACTACCTCTTCGAGTTCGACGGCAAGCGGCATTTCGTCACCGACTACCAATACACCCTCGGCTTCAAGGACATGAGCCAGCAATACGGCACACACCAGTATTTTTTCGTCCACAACATTGCAGCCAACTTCATGTTCCAGATCACGGAGCGCGACAGGTTGGGTCTTGGTCTTGAAATGGTTTACGACAACTCCGACAAAATCACCAAGCCCAATTGGGGCATCTACCTCAAGCCTGGCTTTCTTTTTGCCTACGAAATGATGCTCGACCGCGTCAGTTTCATGTTCAATGCCGGGGTGCGCAACAACGTACCACTCAACTCGAAGACCTTCGGCCTGCTGTTTTACCAAAAGGTGGCCGTCCGCTATTATTTCAACGAGAACCTGTTTGCCACGCTCGCCTTCACCACCTACGACATCAAGGCCGACTTCATCAGCGTCGGCATCGGCTACCATATCCAACACAAATACTACTTACCACGCCATGAAAAGAAATCGCATCGCAATCCTGTTTTTCCTCGTTAGTTTGATGACCTCGTGCAGCAAAGTGGACGCGCTCTTCAACAACGGAGAACCCGTCACCGAACAACGCAACCTTGACCAAAGGTTCAATGCCATTTCGATGTTCAACAACGTGAATGTCAAATTAGTACATGACAACCACCAGCATTTGGAACTGACTTGCCCGAAAAACCTCATCGGGAAAGTGACGACAGAAATCATTGGCGACACACTCTTCATCAAGAACGAGAACGACTTCAACTGGCTCCGCAGTTTCGACTACAGCATCGACCTGACCGTGTATTTTGACAGCCTCCAAACCATCGACTATGCCTCCATCGGCGACCTCATCTGCGCCGACTCCATCAAAGGCATCGGCCAACAATACATCGATACCACAAATTATGGCATCGACACCATTTGGTCGCGAAGTGTTTTCCTCAACATCAAAGAAGGCAGCGGAAATGTCGACCTCACCGTGAACTGCAACATCCTGAAAAACGACTTCAGCAATGGCACGGCAGAAGTGACCCTCAGAGGCAAAGTTGGCTATGCCGAGCATTACCTGAGAAGCTATGGCCTCGTCCACGCCGAACATTTGAATTCCAACATCGCCAGCGTGTCGTCCGAATCGACCAACAACATTTTTGTTTGGGCCAGAACTATGCTCACTGCGCGTATCTATAGCATTGGAAATGTGTACTATAAAGGCAACCCTTGGCTCGCAACTGATGGCGACGGCGAAGGGCAAGTCATAAAATTGGAATAAAGCCGAAAATAATCCTCAAAAACCGTGATTTTGGTACGAATTTTGCATATTTTTGCGGCGAAAAATAATTTCAAGAACAAATAAAAACACAATAAAATGAAAGCGTTCAGAATCCTTCCGTTCATTGCCTTGATGGCCTTCGCCGCTTGCTCGTCGAACAAGCAAATGGCGAAAGACGACACCTACTATTCGCCCTACGGCAATACGGGCAGTCGCATGGCCGCCGGCAACGGCTCCTACGTGAGCCCAAGCATCAGCAGCAACTCGGAATACGACTACCAAGCCTACTATTCCGACAGCAAGAACTACACCAGCAATGCCGAACCCGTTTACCAAACCACGGAAACGGTGACCGACACCAACGGCGTGGTCTACACCACCACCGAAACCTACTACGATGCCGACTATGCGGCTCGCATCAAGCGTTTCGGCACACAAGCCTCCTCCTCGCGTGACTATTACGACGACTATTACACAGGCGGCAGCGGCGGCAACACCTACGTTTATGTGGGCAGCAGCTACGACCCCTTCTATTGGAGTTTCGCCCCGAGTTTCTACATCGGTTGGGGCTATCGTCCTTACTGGCGCTCCTACTGGGGCTGGGACTATTACTGGGGCTATCCCTACTACAGCTATTGGGGCTGGGATCCTTATTGGTCTTACAGTTGGGCCTACTACAACCCATATTGGTACCACCCGTATCATCACCACCATCACCACCACGACTGGCATCATGGCGGAAACTATAATGGCGGCGGCAACAACAGTCTCGGCAACTATGTGGCCAGCGTGCGCCACGGCAACAGCACCGCCGGCTCGATGAGCAACAGTATGAACAACGGTCGCGTCAGGCCCTCAACGGGAGGCAGCATGTCGGGCACAGCCAGCGCTGGTGGCAGCAATGCCAGAGTCAGCGGCAGCAATTCAAGCCGCCCAACGGCAGGCAGTGCTTCGAGCCGCACCGGCAATGCTAACGTCAGCAGACCCACCGTCAGCAACCGCCCGACAGCAGGCACCAGCGGACGCACGGGCAACGTCACGGCCAGCCGTCCTTCAAGCAGCAGCACCGCCCGCACGGGCAGCCAAAGCGGTGAACGCCAAAACTACACCTCGCCGAGCAGCAGCCGTCCTTCGCGCTCCAGTTCCGAATATGTGCGCCCGCAAGGTTCGTCCTCCTCGCGCTCATCCTCATCCAGCGCAAGCAGAAGCAACTCAAGCAGTGGCAGCTACAACAGAAGTGGCTCGTCAAGCAACAGGAGCAGTTCATCAAGCGGCAGTTACAACAGAAGCAGTTCGCCTTCGAGAAGTTCCTCATCGAGTTCAAGCCGCAGTTCGGGCAGCAGTTATAGCGGCGGAAGCCGTAGCTCAAGTTCGGCCGGCAGCCACAGTTCAGGTGGCGGAAGTCGTGGTTCAAGTGGCGGCGGCGGACGCAGTTCGGGCGGCGGAAGAAGATAAATTTCAGCCAAATAGCCGGATTTGACAATAAAAGACTACCTTTGCAGTTCAATTCAAAAGGTAGTCTTTTTCGTTAATATGAAGAGAATCATCACTATAGTTTTTGCTCTTTTCTGCATTTCGGCGACCTTCGCGCAAGGCCAAGACGATGCCTGCCGGTTTTCACAAACCTATTACCAAGGCACTGCCAAGGCTTTGGGCATGGGCAACGCTCTCGGTGCAGTGGGTGGCGACATGACCGCCGTCAGCATCAATCCGGCTGGCTTGGGCATTTATCGCAGCAATGAGTTTACGGCCTCGCTCAACCTGATGGACAACTTCCATTCCTCCGACTATTACGGCTCGACCCAAAACGCCAACCGTTTCCGCCTTTCGATTCCCAATGTGGGCTTTGTCGGCACCAAAGAGCGGAGCAACTACCGAGCCTTGCGATACACCCAGTTTGGCATCGGACTCACGCGCACCAACGACTTCAACATGCACACCTTGAGCAGAGGCATCAATCCAACAAGTTCGAAGATTGACAATTATCTCGTGCAAATCAACGGACTCAATCCCGATGATTTTCAAAGCCTATTCCCCAACGACATCTATCCCGCATGGCAAACCTATCTCATTGACATTTATGAAGATGAAGAAGGAGAATATTACAGCAGTCCCGTGCCTCAAGGCAACATTTGGCAAGGTCAGGATTGTGATTTTAAGGGGCGTTCCGAGGAATGGACCTTTGCGGGAAGCGCCAACTATTTCGACAAACTCTTTATCGGCATCAGTGCGAACTTGGCCCACATCAAGCGCGAAGGCGTGAAGGTTTTCAGCGAATCGCATCCCGACGGCGCAGACCCCGGGAGCGGTTTCAACAAGTGGAGTTTCACCGAGAACCTCCGCTCTACTGGCTGGGGCGGCAGTGTCAAGGTCGGGTTCATTTACCATGCTAATTCGTGGTTCCGTTTTGGCGGTGCTTTCCACTCCCCGACCATCTATGCTTTCACCGAATCGTGGCAAACCGAAACAGAATCTGAAATCAACTGGATTACAAGGAAATACATCAGCCCACAATCCTACTACGAATACACATTCATCAGCCCTTTGAAGTGGATTGGGAGCATGGCTTTTGTCATCCAAAACCGTGGCATCATCAGCCTTGACGCAGAATATCAGAATTATGGTGCGGCCAAGTTCACCGCCAATGACTGGAACTATGACACCGTCAATTTCAACATCCGAAACACTTACGGGCGCACCCTCAACTTCCGCCTCGGCAGCGAGTGGGACCTTGGCGGCTCCTACCTTCGTTTGGGCGCAGCCTATTACGGCAGTCCATTGGGTTTAGGAAAATCTGACGGTAGCGTCAAGAAAGCCTCAGTCGGCATCAGTCTGCCTGCTGGCACAGCCGTCACTTTCGATTTTGCCTACGAACTCACATACGGCAAAAACCAAATCACCCTTTACGATGCAGGCAATCTGGGCATCGAACCTGTCACGCAAAGGCAATTCAAGCACCTCCTTTTGACCACCCTCAAGGTGAGGTTCTGAACAAAAAAAGGGCCACACGAATGTGACCCCAAACCAAAAAAACACTATTTTTTACGTTATGCGTTATATTGCGCAATGATGTCTTTGTCCACCAAGATACGTCCACAATATTCACACACGATGATTTTCTTGTGCGTGCAGATGTCTAATTGGTGTTGCGGAGGAATACGGTTGAAGCAACCGCCGCAAGCCTCATCGAAAATGCCGACCACGGCAAGGCCGTTGCGGGCGTTCTTGCGGATGCGCTTGTAGGCGACAAGCAGACGGTCTTCAACGAATTTCTCTGCTTCGGCTGAACGCTCAAGCAGTTGTTCCTCTTCCTTTTCGGTTCCTTCCACTAACGAATGGAGTTCCACTTTTTTCTCCTTCAGAGCCGATTTCAGCTCGTTCAAGCGCATTTGAGCCTCAGCAACCTTGGCGGCCACATCATTGTCCTTTGCCGTGATTTCCTTGATGCGCTTCTCCGAAAGTTGATTATCAAGTGTTTGATATTCAATCTCTTTTGTCAGCGAATCATACTCACGGTTGTTGCGGACATTGTTCTGCTGCTCCTCATATTTCTTAATCAAGGCTTCAGTTTCCTTGATCTTGATTTTATAGTTGGTGATGTCCGATTGATACTTCTTGCTTTCCGCCTTGAAGTTGGTGATACGGGTTTCCAAACCAGCGATTTCGTCCTCAATATCCTGAATTTCAAGGGGAAGATTGCCACGATAGGCGCGGATTTCGTCAATCTTGGAGTCCACTTGCTGCAAAGTGTAAAGGGCCACCAATTTTTGCTCGACGCTCACTTCAACCGGCACTTCGCCAGCAGGTTCGGATTCGGTCGCAGCCTCCGCAGGCTCTTCCTTCACTTCTTCCTTGACCTCAGCGATTTCTTCCTTGATTTCCTCCTTAACCTCTTCCTTCACTTCCTCTTTAACTTCTTCAACCACAGGAGTTTCCACCACTTTCTTGGTGGTTTTTTTCGCAGTCTTCTTGGGTTTTTCCTCAGCGGTTTCCTCCTTGACTTCGGCATCCACAACTTCGGGGGTTTCCTCAACCTTGGCGGTTTTTTTGGTTACCTTCTTGGTTTCCTTAACTTCTTTAGCCTCAGCGACTTCAGTCACTTCAGCCTCTTCATTATTCACTTTCTTAGCCATATTGTTGATTTCTAATTTCTTACAAAATAATGAACCGCATTTGTCCTCGTTTCAGCGATTTCGGCTGCAAATTTAGGAAATTTTTTCCGAATCAAGTCACATAATAATTCTTTCGTGAATTGTTCGGTCTCGAAATGCCCGCCGTCGACCAACAAAATGTTACCCTCTGGAACGAAAAAGTCGTGATATTTGATGTCAGCAGTAAGATAAGCATCGGCATGATTTTTCATCGCATCGGCCATAAACGGAACCCCTGCCCCACCACAAAGCGCAACTTTCTGGATTTTACGACCTGTCAAAGCAGAATGGCGCAAACAAGGCGAGCCGATTGTTTTGGCCACAAGGTTCAGAAACTCAAGTTCATCCATCGGTTTTTCAAACTCACCCACCATGCCTGCTCCACAAAGTTCAGGTGAACATTCAGAAGGTTGAAGAATGTGCAAATTCTTCAAGCCTAACTTTTCCGCGAGAACGCGACTCACACCTAAGTAACTGTTATCCAAATTAGTGTGCATGGAAATCATAGTGATGTCGTTCTTGACGGCCTTCATCAAAGCACGCTCAATGTAGGTTTCGGGAGTCAAATGCTTCAATCCCCTGAAAATCAGCGGGTGATGGCTGATGATGAGATTACAGTTTTTGGCGATGGCCTCATCCACGATTTCTTCGGTTATATCCAAGCAAATCAATGCTTTACATGCTTCTGCGTTCATGTCACCGACTTGCAGGCCTGCATTGTCGTAACTTTCTTGCCAATGCAGCGGTGCAATCTCGGTAATGCAATCCAAAATGTCTTTTACGGTCATATTTTCAAAATTTGGCTCAAAATTAGGAATTTTTGCCTAATTTTGACCCCCATAATGAGAATTTTACTATTGCCCATATCGCTTTTGTATCACATTGCGCTGAAAATCAGGCACAAACTTTACGATTGGCGGATTTTGAAAAAGACGCGATTCGAGAAGCCCGTGATTTGCGTGGGCAACCTCTGCCTTGGTGGAAGCGGCAAAACGCCCACGGTGGAATACCTTATTAATATATTGCGCGACAAATACAAAGTGGCAACGTTGAGTCGGGGCTACGGGCGCAAGACGAAAGGTTTTCAAATGGCTGACAATCAAAGCACTTACGAAACCATTGGCGACGAACCGCTGCAATATTTCAGGAAGTTTCAAGGGATTATGGTCGCGGTGGACGAAGACCGTGTGGACGGCACAGGCAAACTACTTTCCTTTCCTCACCGTGCTGAAGTCGTTCTCTTGGACGACGCCTTCCAGCACCGTCCCATCATAGCGGGATTGAACATCCTACTGACTGAATATCAGCATCTTTATTGCGACGATTTCCTCTTTCCTGCTGGCACTTTGCGCGACATCAAGTCTGCCGCCAAACGCGCACAAATCATCGTGGTCAGCAAGTCGCCGAAGGATTTGGATGAAAGAGAAAAACAACAGATTATCAGAAAGTTAAAGCCAACAAACGGGCAAAAAGTGTTTTTCTCCTATTTGGAATACGCTCCTTTGCAGCCTTTGAACGAGGCGGCCAAACAATTTGAGGTTGCTAAAGCCGATTCCGCCCTGCTGTTTTGCGGCATTGCAAATCCGAAACCACTCATCAAGGAACTCTACAAACGATTCCAAACATTTGATTATCTGACTTTTGCAGACCATCACGCCTACACCGAAGACGATTTGATAACCATCCTGCAACGATTTGGGCATCTCGAAGGCGAGCAAAAAATCATCGTCACCACCGAAAAAGATGCTGCACGATTGACAAATTCTCCTTATTTTTGTCAGTTTGAAACTGCGCCGCTGTTCGCTTTGCCCGTTGGCGTGAGGTTCCACGAAGAAGAAAAGTTTAACGAAGAAATATTGAACTATGTACGAGAAGATACTCACTACAATTGATTATATCAAGCTGAAAACGAGAAATTTCCAGCCTGAAATCGGTATTGTTTTAGGTTCAGGTTTGGGCGGTCTGGCCAACGGCATCACCGTGCAACACGCCATCCCCTATTCTGACATACCGAACTTCCCCGTTTCCACCGTGCAAGGCCATAAGGGGCAACTGCTCTTTGGCACCATTGCCGGTCGGCGTGTAGTGGCCATGCAAGGGCGTTTCCACTTCTATGAAGGCTACCCGATAGAAACCGTCACCTTCCCCATTCGCGTGATGATGCAGTTGGGCATACAATTCCTCATCCTCAGCAACGCCGCTGGCGGCCTCAACCCCGACTTCAAGGTGGGCGACATTATGATCATCACCGACCAAATCCACATGATGCCCAACCCGCTGATTGGGCCGCACGACGACCGTTTCGGCGACCGTTTCCCCGACATGAGCGAGCCTTACGACAAGCGTCTCATCCACTTGGCCAATGCCATCGCAAAAGAGAAAGGCATTGAGGTTCAGCACGGTGTGTACACCGCCACCACCGGCCCGACCTACGAAACACCCGCCGAGTGCCGCTACTTCCGCATCATCGGGACTGACGCCATCGGAATGTCAACCACGCCAGAGGTCATCGTGGCGCGACAAGGCAAACTGCCCGTTTTCGGCCTGTCCATCATCTCCGACATGGGCAACATCTACGGCGAGGACCATCCCGTCACCATCACGCACGAGGAAGTTATCAAGGCCGTGAACGCCGTCGAGCCGAAACTCATCACCCTCATCACCGAACTCATCCGCCGCTCGTCCGAAATCAAGTTCTGATGGCCGTTTATTTCGTCACCGATTTCCATTTGGGCATTCCCTCACTTGAGGACAGCCACGAGCGCGAGCGCAAGTTATTGCGTTTTTTGGAGCAAATCCGTCCCGACTGCGAGGAACTCTACCTAATGGGCGACTTGTTCGACTTTTGGTTTGAGTACAAAACCGTGATTCCCAAGGGTTTCGTCCGAATGCAAGGCAAGCTGGCCGAATTTACCGATGCCAACATTCCCGTGCATTTGTTCATCGGCAACCACGATTTGTGGAGTTTTGGTTACCTGCGCGATGAAATCGGGATTGAACTGCACCGCGAGCCAATCGTTAAGACCATCAAAGGCAAGAAGTTCTTCCTCGTACACGGCGACGGCAGAGGCCCAGGCGACAAGGGCTACAAGTTCCTGAAAAAAGTGTTTGAGTGCAAGTTCAACCAGTTCTTGTTCAGGCTGATACATCCCGACTTGGGCATAGGATTGGCTTTGAAATGGTCGCACAACCATCGTTTGAAGAAACTAAAAAACGAGGTGGAACGCGGCTATTACGACGACATCCCAAAAACGCGCCTCTTCCAATACGCCCAAGAGCAAGCACAACTTGACCCAAGCATTGACTTCTTCGTCTTTGGCCACCAACACAAACCCATTCAGTACAAGAGCGGCGACCGCGCCTTGACAACCGTCGTGGGGAACTGGATTTATGATTTCAGTTATGCGGTATTTGATGGATTTACTATTAGACTACAAATTTACGACAGCAAAGCGTGAGATAAAAAATTTATGCGTACTTTTGCACAAATAAAAAGATTGTTATGTGTACCGTAACCGTTAGAATTGATGAAGAAGTACTTCGTGGAGTGAATCCGAGCCTTTCCGACATGGCTGCCATCCGCAGGTGGGCACAGGAATTGATAGATTTGCGCATCCAGCAAATGGAATTTGGAGACACTGAAACCATGAGTATCGAGGAGGCTCGTGAAATGACCTTAGCAGCAGTTAGGGAGGAGTACGCTCGGCCATGAATTACATTATCAGGAAACGTTGTGCACAGAAGATAACTGCGTTCTATCGAAATGTCTCCAAAAAGTATAAGCACACCTACTCTTTGGCATTGATGGAGAAGAATGTTAATGATGCTTTCGATTCCATCTATGGAATAGAAAACAACCTTCTTAGGCGCGAGCCCACATTATCACGTTGGAAGGGCTATTATATGGCCAATACTGACAAGTGGTATTTCGCCTACACTTTCGATGGTAAGACAGTAACCGTTGTTGATGCCTGCCACGCGCAGAACATGCACGAATAACAATATCCGAAAAAACAAGGCGCATTGTGGGATGAATACGACCACCTGTACTCCAAAACCCGCAAAGCCTTGCACCTCACCATGATAACAACCTACGGCGTGAAACGCAACATTTACAGCGATATAGCACAATTGCAAGTAACTTTAGAACAGCTATTTACATCCAACGAAACCCCATTATAACTTGACGGAATGTGCCAAATTTTGCGAGATTCCGTCAAAATATAATGGATAACTTGACGGAATCTTTGATTTTTTGTAAGATTTCGTCAAGTTATCCTTGATAATTCTTTCCATCAAATCTCCTCCAACCCCAATTCTTTCAAGAAAACATTGAGCTTGCCGCGTGATTCCTCGATTTTCGCATCTGCCTCCTTCAACTGTTTGGTAACGGCTTTAAGGTCAATCGGCTCTTCATCTTTCGAAAGGTTGACGTAGCGAGTGATATTGAGGTTGTAGTCGTTGTCCTTGATTTCCGCCAATGAAACTAAACGCGAGAAACGCGGTTCCTCTTTTCGGAATTGGTAGGTCTCCACGATTTTCTTCACATCCTCGTCGCGAAGGTAATTTTGCCGTTTGCCTTTCTCGTAATGCTCCTCGCCGCTGGCATTGATAAACAGGATCTTATCGTTTTTGCGGCATTTCTTCAGCACGAGGATACATACAGGAATACCCGTAGAATAGAACAAGTTGGCGGGCAGACCGATGACGGCATCGATGTTGTCGTCTTCGAGCAGTTTCTTGCGGATGGCTTCCTCCTTGCCGCCACGAAATAGCACGCCGTGAGGCAGAATGATGGCCATCGTGCCGTCGTCGCTCAAGAAGTGGAAACCGTGCAGCAGGAATGCAAAATCGGCGGCGGACTTGGGCGCAACACCATAACGGTTGAAACGGAAGTCCTTGGCGGTTTCCTCCGTCGGGTCCCAGCGCAAACTGAAAGGCAGATTGGCGACCACCGCATCGAATTGCATCTTTTTGGCGGGGTTCTGCTCGTTGAGGATGTCCCAATCGTTGGCCAACGAATCGCCGTGATGAATCTCAAACTCCACGTCCTTCACACCGTGCAGCAGCATATTCATTCGGGCGAGGTTGTAGGTGGTGATGTTCTTCTCCTGACCATAAATCTTCCCGATGGAATGGCCTTTCATCTCGCGCCTGACATTGAGCAGCAACGAGCCTGAACCGCAGGCGAAGTCGAGCACGCTGTCAATCTTTTTCTTCTTGCCCGACGTGGGGTCTTGGCAGTCGAGGGTGACGATGTGCGAAAGGATAGTGGAAATCATCTGTGGCGTATAGAACTCGCCCGCTTTCTGGCCCGAACCTGCCGCAAACTGACCGATAAGGTATTCATAGGCATCGCCCAAGGCATCGGAATCCGAAGGAATTTCGGCCAAGCCGTCGGCAATGGTCTTGATGACCTTGCCCAAAAGTGCGTTGCGCTCGGTGTAGTTCTTGCCCAACTTTTCCGAATTGAGGTTGATTTCGGAAAACAGCCCCTTGAACGAACTCTCAAACGATTCGTTCTCGATGTATTTGAAACCGTCTTGCAAGGTTTCGAGCAGGTCGCCGCTTTGCGTGCGGGCCAGTTCGACGATATTGTCCCAAAGGTACTTCGGCTCGATCACATAATGAATCTTGCGCTTCATCTGTTTCTCGAACAAAGATGTATCGTCAGGGTTGTTGTCGTACCAGATTTGCAGTGGGATTTTTTGCGTTTTGGGATTCGCTGTAGAGACGTCATAATATGGCGTCTCTACGGGATATTCCGACCCCAATTCTTTTTTGGCGGATTTGATGTAATTGTCCGACAGGTATTTCCAGAAAAGGAACGACAGCATATAATCGCGAAAATCGTCCGCCATCATCGCGCCGCGCAGGTTGTTGGCGATTGCCCAAAGGGTCTTGCCCAATTCTTGTTGTATGTTTTGTGCCATTATGTTATTGATTGTCAATCTTGTTTTGCAGTCCTTTTTCAATTTCTTCTATTGTCGGAATAGTGCCTTCAACCTTTTTGGGATAAAGCCTTTCGAGTTCGTATTCCGAAATGCCAATAGGCTGTGTGCTGCCTTCGAGGGCATATTGTGCTATTGTATTGTCTTTCGATTTGCATATCAAAAGGCCTATTGTGGGGTTGTCGTCGGGGCGTTTTATGAGATGGTTGCAAGCCACAACGTATGTGCCCAATTGCCCGATGTCTCTTGGGGAAAACTTGTCGGTCTTGACCTCGACAACCACATAGCAACGCAGTTGGAGATGGTAGAAAAGCAAGTCGATGAAGTTTTCTGTTTCGCCGATTTGCAACCTATATTCCCTGCCAACGTATGCGAACCCCGTCCCCAATTCGATGAGAAAATCCGTGATGTTGCCCAGAAGCGCTTGTTTCAAAAGCGATTCGTTGTACTTGCCCCTGACTCCTGCAAATGCAAAATTGTAAGGGTCTTTTGTCACCTCTTGCGCAAGGTCGCTGTCGGGCGCAGGCAGTGTGGAAGTGAAGTTGGTGAGGGCCTTGCCTTCGCGCTCGTAAAGTTCAGTGTCAATCCAATTGAGAAGCATCGTGCTGCTCCAACCGTTTTCCAACGACTTGTTGACAAAGAACATTGCTTTGTCGGTGTCGTTTTTCACCTTGTCCATAATCAGGCAGTGGTGCCGCCACGGAATCCGGAAAACAGCGGAGGTTTCCAATTTTCCAACAGCCTGTTGGAAAATTTCAAAGTGCTGACGGTAAAGCAGATAGAACTTCTTGCAGTAGTATATGTTGCTTTTCGAGAGGCCTTCGATGCCAGGCATTTCGGTTTTCAGGTCTTGGCTGAGTTGCATAATTACGCTTTCGCCCCAACGCTCCTCCACGTGCATTTCTACAATGTCGCGCCCCAACAAGTAGTTGAAGAGCAGTTTTTCCGTGTTCACCTTCACGGCCGCTCTCAGTTGGCTCTGACGGTAGCGTAGGGTCAGGTCTTTTACCCAATCCCTGTAATCTTTATCAGTGATGACAATGCTCTTTCTCATTTTTCAAGTCAGTTAGTTATTATTGTGGAAACATCCGTTGCATCAATCCTTTTTTGTATTGCCCCAAGAATGTAACTTTATTGGTGTATTGGTTTATCATTTCGTCAATTGAAGTGAGACAATCCGCGATTTTATGCTGTTCAAAATTTGACGGAAGACTTATATCCATTTCTGTTAAAGTTGACAAAACAATATACGGTGTATTTCCTTCCTTTTTCTCTTTGTTTATTCTATCAGGAAGAAAACTTTCCAAGTAATATTTCAAATAAAAAATATCACATTGAAAATCTGACAAAACATAAGTTCTTTGATAAGCATTAAATTTTCCTTTATAGTAGTGGATGTAACCTAAATGAGCCCCATTACCTGATATTAACAATGCTTCGGTATCAAAAGCATATTCATTAATGAATGCATAGTCTTTAGCGCAAGTGTAAAAACGGTATTCTCCATTAGATACCATCGCATTAGCATCCAACTTTCCCGTAGTAATCTGGTGAACTATTGTTGCCAGTTTCTTTTCTTCCCATTCCCCATCCTTCTCAAATTCCTTGAAACGCAGTTTGGGCAGTTTTTTGCCTTTTGCTGGGAAAAGTTTCTGCATCAAGCCTTTCTTGTAGGCTTTCAGTTGTTCGAGTTTCCCGTTAGTGGCGGCAAGCATTTCATCTAACGCCGACAGGCAGGCCGCTATGCGACGCTGCTCGGCGAGAGGGGGAAATGGAATTAAAAAGTCTTTAAGCATCTGTAAGTTTAAACCTCCTCTTGTTCCATCTCCTGAAGAAATTTGTCGCAAAACTTCGTATTGGCTCCCCAAATAAAAATACAAATAATCACTACAATAATTAGAGTTCGGAATAATTGAACACAATGATTGATTTGTACATAATTGAATTCGTGTTATTGCAACAGTACCGCGAGTTTTCCCCTGTCCAGCTAAAGCAACAACAACCGAGTTTGGGGGTACCAACTTTGTACTACAATTATCATATCCCAATGTTGTTATCTTCTTTTCGGTTTGGAAAATCTGACCATTATGAACTTCACCAGAACTCATCCACGGAATCGTTCCTCCTTTCCAGTATTCTGATTTAGTTGTCGAAGGGGTTGCACCTGCATATAATTCCGCAATCTCTCCCAATCGTTTCACTTCCCATTCCCCGTCGTTGAGGAAGTCGGGGAAGCGGATGGCTGGCGTGTATGTTGGTTTGGTGGTCATAACATTGAATTTTGAAAAGAAAAACCGATATACTTGACCATATAAAATGGGAAACGCCCCTCAAGTATGCTGCCGAAGGCGCGCCTGAAGGGCTTATTATCAATTGATTGCCTCAAATAAACATTTGAGGTTGCGGAAGTAATGCTTTTTTCGATATGTGGCAAATCTTTTTTCATTATTTTGTTTTTTTCTTATCTTTTTTTGTTTTTCCATATTTTCTCTTCCTTCCAATCATTTGGGAATCAAAAACCAATAGTCTTAACTTCCTGTCAAACAAATACAAATTGTACACATCGTCCCAAGTCTTGCCTTCAATAAAATGGTCGGTGTAACGCCCGTCCTTGATTTTTTTGCAAGGCAGCATATAAGCACTCAATCGGTAATAACTGATATTTGACAGATGTCGAATCGCCCTTTCTTCATCAGGAATCAACAATCCTCTCGATTTCAGCAACTCGACCTGCTGTTGATATGTCAATGGTGGTTTGGTGTACTCTCTCATATCGCTACATTCAAATGATTCATTCCTCATATGCTTTCAGCCCTGAAATTTCCTGCCCTGACACGAGGCGTTTCAGCAGCGGGACGAGGTCGTTCATCAGTTCGGTTTCCTTGCGGGTGCGGTCGCGCCAGCCTAAGTCCAAGGGTTCGAGAAGGGTGTTCAGCTGCTCGCCGTCGAAGAACTTGCGCTCCACGATGCCGTTCACAAAAGATTGCACTGCGGTTGCCTCCAATCCGTGCTTTTCGGCGATGGCTTTCAGTTCCTTAGCGTATTTCTCCGTCTTGAACACTTCGTAGCCCTCGCGGATTTGCTCTTCTGTACGGCCATTCACTCCATCAAGGCTGTCAATATAGGCGATGATGTCCTCGCGGTCGTCGAGCAGGTTGGCACTTGAGCGAATCAAATTGACGAGTTCCTCCCTGGTCATCTTCCACTTGGCAGGCTGCCCCATACACCGCGAAATCAGTTCCATAATATAGTCGTAGTCGATCAAGGCGGAAGCAAAGAGGACAAACTCGAAATCGAGGTCTTCCACCTCGTTGGAAACCTTCCCGTTCGACTTCTCACGCTTCCCTTTCAGGTCGCGGGCGAGGTCGAGATAGGCACCTCGGAATGCTTTCAAGTCGTCGTCCGTAAAGCCATACGGGGATTGTTGCTCTGCTGCATAAGTCGGGGCGTTTTCATCCTCAACCTCAACGAGGTCGGTGT
Organism: uncultured Bacteroidia bacterium; assembly: GCA_902780055.1. GTDB lineage: Bacteria > Bacteroidota > Bacteroidia > Bacteroidales > F082 > Limimorpha. Next base: position 17,426 of record CACZDU010000034.1, read on the forward strand.
ATTGGTCGAGTTGGGTCTTGAGCCTCTGCACCTCCTTGAAACGGTTGATGAAGTCGGCCTTGGTGGCGTCGCCTTTCAGGTTGGGCACTTCCTCTGCCTTGAAATCCAAATCGTGAAGCGTCATAAAGTCGCGCAGATGGTTCACCGCCTCACAATATTTCTTTTGGATGACATCGGCAGGCTCAACCAGCCAAATCTGGCGGGCTTCTCCCTTCTTTTCGCCCGAGAACAGCGCGATGGCGGCATCCACGTTGTCCTGCTGGCTGCGGAAATCGAGGATGTTGCCGTAGGGCTTGCTATCGTTTAAAATGCGGTTGGTACGTGAAAAGGCTTGTACCAAACCATGGTATTTCAGATTCTTATCGACATACAATGTATTCAGATACTTGGAATCGAAGCCCGTCAGCAGCATATCCACCACAATCGTAATGTCTATCTTGTTCTCGTGAGCGTAATCCTTGTTGCTGTATTGCTGATTCTTGATGCGTTGCTGCACGTCTTGATAATAGGCATCGAACTCGCTCACGGAATGGTTGGTGCCGAATTGCTTGTTGTAATCGGCAATGATGGTCATCAACGCGGCCTTCTTCTGGTCGGGTTCCTGTTCGTTGTCGCGCTGTTCCTGTGGCAAGTCCTCTTGAATCTGCTGGATGTCGCGGTTGCCTTCGGCGGGCGGCGAAAACACGCAGGCGATGTTCAGCGGCTCGTAATCGATGTCAAACTCCATCTTTTGGGCTTGCATCTCCTTGAACAAATGATAATATTCAATGGCCTCGTTGATGGAGCCTGTGGCAAACAAAGCGTTGAAGCGTCCTTCGTTGGTGGCGGCGCGGTGTTTCGCCAAGATAGCCTTCACGATGGCGGATTTCTTCACGGTGTCGCCCATCATATCCGCCTTGTCGGGCTTGAAATAGTCCACGTGGAAACGCAGCACGTTCCTGTCCTCGATGGCATTGGTGATGGTATAGGCGTGCAGTTCCTTTTGGAACACGTCTTTTGTCGTCTTGTATCGCGCCTCCTCGCCTGTGATTTGGGTGTAAGTGGCGTTTTGCTCAAAAATGGGCGTTCCCGTGAAGCCAAAGAGTTGCGCATTGGGGAAGAACGCCTTGATGGCCTTGTGGTTGTCGCCGAATTGCGAGCGGTGACATTCGTCGAAGATGAACACAACTTTTTTGTCTCTCAAAGACATCAACCTTTCTTGATAGTTGCGCCCGTTTTTCGGGTCGAGAGCGATGCCGAGTTTCTGGATGGTGGTCACGATAATCTTGTCGGTATAGTCCTCGGAAAGCATACGACGGACAAGTGCATCGGTGTTGGTATTTTCTTCCACGCACCCATCCTGAAATTTATTGAACTCCTCTCGGGTTTGCTTGTCGAGGTCTTTGCGGTCCACCACAAACAGGCATTTCTCCACATCGGGATTGTCTTTCATTAACGTTGAAGCCTTGAACGATGTGAGCGTCTTTCCGCTACCCGTGGTGTGCCAGATATAGCCGTTGCCTCGGTTCTCGTTGATGCAACTGACTATCGCCTTCACCGCATAAATCTGATAGGGGCGCATCATCAGCACTTTCCTTTCGGAAGCCACCAAAACCATATAGCGGCTGATCATCTCACCCAAACGACACTTTTGCAAGAAAACATCCGAGAAGGCCTCCAAGCCCGTGATTTTCTGGTTCTTCTCGTCAGCCCACTGATACACAGGCAAATATTTTTCCTCTGCATTGAAATTGAAATGTTCCTTGTTGTTATTGGCAAAATAGTAAGTGTTGTGCTGATTGCTGACAATAAACATCTGCATGAAGCACAGCAACGAATTGGTATAGCCATTACCGACATCATTCTTGTAATCAACAATCTGCTGCATCGCACGGCGCGGGCTGACATCCAAAGTCTTCAACTCAATCTGCACAACGGGCAAGCCGTTGATGAGCAAAATGACATCGTAACGCTGGAAACTATTCCGCGTATTGATACGCAATTGATGAATGACCTCGTAATCGTTTTTGCACCAATCTTTTATGTTCACCAACGAATACTGAAGCGGTGTGCCGTCCTCGCGCATAAACGTGTTACGCTCACGCAGTTTTTTGGAAGCCGAAAACACATCCGCTTCCGTGATTTCCTCCAACAGACGCGCAAACTCGTTGTCAGTCAAATGGCAACGATTCAAAGATTGGAACTTCTCGCGAAAATTGCGCTCCAATGAATCACGGTCGTTGATGTCGGGGCGATAGACATATTTCAAGTTTTCGCTTAAATATCGGACAAACTGGTCTTCTATTTGTTTTTCAAGTGCCATATCAACCTTACTTTGCATAAATGACCACAAAAGTACAAACTTTTTCCAAAAACCATCCTTAACATATACAATTGCTTTCAAAAAAATCTCACGAACCAAACATCTCACCATTCGTTTTTTTTGTATCTTTGCCCACAATCTTGAAATCTTCAAATCTTGAAATTCCAAATTCAATAATTATGCAAATCACCAACAACTACATCGAAGCCAACAAGGAGCGTTTCCTTGAGGAATTGTTTGACCTGATCAGAATCCCGTCCATCAGCTCGGAATCGGCGCACAAGCCCGACATGATCCGCTGTGCCGAGTGCTGGCGTGACCATCTTTTGAAAGCCGGCGCCGACAAGGCAGAGGTGATGCCCACCGAGGGCAATCCCATCGTCTATGGCGAGAAAACCATCGACCCGAAACTGCCTACCGTGCTGGTTTACGGCCACTACGACGTGATGCCCGTCGATCCCATCGACCTGTGGCACACCGACCCGTTTGAACCCGTCGTCAAAGACGGAAAAATCTGGGCTCGCGGCGCCGACGACGACAAAGGCCAGTCGTTCATGCACGCCAAAGCCTTTGAAACGATGGTGAAAACCAACACTTTGCCCTGCAACGTGAAGTTTATGCTCGAAGGCGAAGAGGAAATCGGCTCGGGCAGCCTCTCGAAGTGGATTGAGGAATACAAAGACCTCGTGAAGGCCGACGTCATCCTCGTTTCCGACACCTCAATGATTGCCACCGACGTGCCGAGCATCACCACAGGCTTGCGCGGCTTGGCCTATTGGGAAATCGAGGTCACCGGCCCCAACGCCGACCTCCACTCCGGCCTCTTCGGCGGCAGTGTGGCCAACCCGCTCAACACCTTGTGCGAGATGATTGCCAAATGCACCGACGAGAACAACCACATCACCATTCCGCATTTCTACGACGACGTGATTGAATGTTCCGCCCGCGAGCGCGAACTGCTCAATATGGCACCATACAATGAGGAAAACTACAAGAACAGCCTCGGTGTGAAGGCTTTGCGCGGCGAGGAAGGTTACACCAAGATTGAGCGCGTGGGTGTGCGTCCCAGCTTCGACCTTTGCGGAATGTGGGGCGGCTACACGGGCGAAGGCTCCAAGACCGTGCTGCCTTCGAAGGCCTACGCCAAACTGTCGTGCCGCTTGGTGCCCAACCAAAACCACGAGAAAATTGCCGCTTTGGTGAAGGACTATCTTGAGAAAAACGCTCCCGAATACGTCACGGTGAAGGTCACGCCGCTGCATGGCGGTCAGGCCTACGGCTGCCCCATCGACCTGCCGGCTTACAAGGCCGCCGAAGCCGCCTACATGGACACCTACGGCAAGCAGCCCATCCCGATGCGCTCGGGCGGCTCGATCCCGATTATCGCGAGGTTCGAGGAAGTGCTCGGCATCAAGTCCATCCTGATGGGCTTCGGCCTCGGCGAAGATGCCATCCACTCGCCCAACGAGAACTATCGCGTCGACCATTTCTACAAAGGCATTGAGACGATTGTCGCTTTCTACCAGCACTTTGCGAAGGGCGGGGAATTGGCTTAAACAATTGAAAAACACAGAATTGAAAAAGAGCGGCAAACACCGCTCTTTTTCGTTTATTTCGAGAACATCACCTTCTCGCTGTCGAACATCCGCGTGAGAATCCAAATGCCCAAAGCCGTGTAGAGCACGTTGGCGACAATGGTGACGACGACCGCCGCCATCGACGCCTCGTGGGCAAAGACCTGTGACATGCAGAGCACGCTGTTGTAAACCGGAATGGCAAAATATGCGAGATTGGACACTTCTGTGCCCGACATCATCGGCAACATCCCGACCAACATCACCACAATCATCAAAGGTGCCATGATGGTGGAAGCCGCCTTCACCGATTTGGCGTAGGCTGAAACGATGGACGCAACCGAAACCAAAATCAGTATAGTACTGAAAATCAACAATAAAAGCACAACATAATCAGAGGCTTGGTAGATATTGGCATCCATGCCCAATTCATCGGCGCGAATCAGTTTGGGCAAAGAGAGCATCATGCCCGTGAAACTCGACAAGCCGCTCAACATGGAGAAAAGCGAGAGGCTCAGCACCTTGCCCAAGGCCAACTCGCGGCGTTTCAACGGCGTGACCAACAAAGTGGCAATCGTTCCGCGTTCCTTCTCGCCCGCTATGGACGGCGGCGCGATGGACATGCAACCCATGAACGCCACCATAAGCAGCAGCATCGGAATCAGTTTGCTGAAGAGATTGCCCACCACATCCTCGTTGGAAGCAAGGTCGAACACAGCCGATTCGTCGTCCGAAGCGTTGATGTCGAAACGGTTGCAGTACATGTTTTCGTAAGCGTTCAAGGCGGCACTCACCATCGTATAGGCTTGCTGCGACGACTCCGAAGCCGAATTATAGAGCAGCTGCACATTCGGCGCGGGCAAACCGCTCGCCGGGTCGTATTGGGCAGTCAGCGAATCGAAGCCTTCGGGAAACGCGAGCACGGCAAACTTGCTTTCCTTCAAGGCGAGTTTTCCGCGAAGTTGCTCGAAATCAACGTCCTCGGTCACCATGTCCAAAGGCAAAGCCTCCAACATCGGGTGCAGGCTTTCAGGCATGTTCTCCACATAAAGCGTGGCACGGTCCAAGTCCTTGGGTTCCATAAAGTTGCTGCCCATGAAGGAATAGATGAGGTAAATCATCAAACCCGGCATGACGACCGTGGTGAGCAGCATGGTGCGGTCGCCGAAAAAACGGGCGCACTCCTTTTTGATAATTGTCCAAGTGTTGTTTTTCATCACTCCAGCCCTCCTTTCTTGGTTTTGTAAATGTCGAAGAAGCGGTCTTCAAGCGACAGTCCGCCGCAGATGCCCTGCAAGGTGTCGCAGTGCGTCATTTGCCCGTCGATGATGATACCCACGCGGTCGCAGAGGCGTTCCACAAGGCTGAAAATGTGGGTGCTGAGGATGATGGTCTTGCCTTGTTCGCGTAACTCTAAAAGGTAGTCGGTAACGGTGCGGGCGGTGAGTACGTCCAAGCCGTTGGTAGGCTCGTCAAAGATGACAAATTCGGGGTCATGCACCAACGAAACCACCAACGAGGTTTTCTGCTTCATGCCCGTGGAAAGGTTGGCGACTTTCACTTCGGCGAAACGGTCGATGCCAAAACGCTCAAAGAGTTTGGCCTTGCGCTTGGCAACAACTTCCGGGTCGATTCCATAGAGTTGTGAGAAGAAGTCGAAGAGGTAATTCGGCGTGAAGAAATCCTCCAATTTCAGTTCGGAGGTCAGGAAGCCGATTTTCGCCCTGACCTGTTCGGGTTGGCTCACGATGGAGCAACCGTCAATGAAAGCGTCGCCTTTGTCGGGGGCAATCAAGGTGGCCAACATGCGCAAGGTCGTGGTCTTGCCGGCACCATTGGGACCAAGCAGACCGAAAATCTCGCCTTTGTTGGCGGTAAACGAAAGGTTATCGACCGCCACAATCTCCTTGCGGTCGGTCCTTTCGATTTGTTGTTGCTTGCGCGAGAGTTTAAATGTCTTGCTCAGACCCTCTACGCGTAGGATTTCGTTCATAGTATTCTATTTTGATAAATGCTCACAATTTATGTAAATCTGAAAATCGGATTTTATGATTTGCATAACAATGCTATTTCATTCCACCCCAAACAAACTCCTATATTGTTCTGAAAGAAACCCATCCACCCAATCATAATACGCCTCCATCGTCTTGAAACTCTTCGATTTACGCAATCCGGCAAGGGCTTCCTCTCCACGGCGCATCACCTCTTTTTCAATGGGTTGGATTTGTTGCAAAATGCCCGTGCCTTGCTTGTTGAAAAGTTTGGAAAGGTCGCCGTAAGTGGTAGTGTTTCCTGCTTCAAGTGAGAAGATCCGCTTCTTCAGTTCCAGACCTTTCTCGTTGAGCCACGAATGCCCTGTGCCGTCGTCGGTGACGATGGCGGGCAGTTTCCCTGAAGGAGTGAGCACCAGCGGAATGGCCACGGTGGTCAGCGGCCAGCCGATAATCGTCCAACTGACGGTGTTCAGCGGCGATTCATCAGGACGAACTCCCTGAACAAGAATCACCGAAGAGGTGGAATAACGGGCAATGTAATCACCAAAGGGAAAATACTGCGTGTCATTCTCGCTCTCAGGCATGAAATCATACATATCAAGTTTCGTCACGCCGTGTTTCAAGTATCTTGAAATGGAGGTGATGAGGTAATCATGCTCCAAATTGCCTTCCTTGCAAGCCTCAGCCATGAAGTCGGTGATGGCGCAATAACGTTCCACACCCATGTCGAGTTTGTGGTTGCCTGTTGTACCGAAATTGGTGCGCATCAAGTAACCATCAGGGGCGACATTCGGGTCGTTCACGTCGAACTTCACATAATCGTAATTGCCTGTCTCATAGTAGGCGCAACCGCCTTTGGCATCGAGGACGGCAAAGTTGGAATTGACCTCGCGGGGCTTTTTGACGGTGTCCAAAAGCCTCTCGAAATCCTCCAAGGTGGCGCAAAGTTCTAAGGCCTTGCGGATGAGGATGCCGTCGCCGTCGGTGTCACCACCGTCGCCATTCAGGTTATAAGCCGCCGTATTGATGATGCCGAAACCAGCCTCATTATGGCCACCCCAAACATTGACAGGCGCAGTGTCTTCGGCGTTCACCAAACCGATATAACGATAGCGGCTTCCCTGCACAACAATGGTCAAATTGTGCAGTGTGCTGGTATCGCGATTCTTAAATATCAAAGGACGACCGTCCTTGGTGACACGGCCAGAAACAATGACCGAGGTGCAGGCCAAAACAGGTTGCACCTCGGTCATCACGGCTGCCATCAGGAAAAGTGCTAACAAACGCTTTTTCATGGCAAGTCAATTTAGTCTATAACATGCTGATAATAAGTACCTTCCTTGAAATTATTGATACCGTCCTTCAGGAAAGCCACAAAAGCATCCTTGTCCAAATCGTAAGCGCGAGGCTTCATCAGGAGGTTGCCGTTGTGGTCCATCAGGCAATAATACGGTTGGGCATTAGTGCCGAACTTCGAGATTTGGAAGTCGGCATACTTGCGGCCGATAGTCTTCTTTTCCTTGCCGTCGTAGGTCGAAGTATACCATTCCTCCTTAGGCAGCGAGGTCTTATCATCGACATATAAAGCGCAGAGCACAAAATCATGGCGGAGCATATCCTTCACACGCGGGTCGCTCCAAACGTTGGCCTCCATCTCACGGCAGTTCACGCAACCGTGACCTGTGAAGTCAACAAAAATGGGACGATTCGTGGCTTTTGCGACGGCCAAGGCTTGGTCATAGTCGAAATAGCCTTTCAAATTGTGCGGCAAATGGAACAAATCGGCATACTTGGGTTCTTCAGTGAACTCCACTGCTGCAACGGCTTGCACTTGACCTTGCGGAGCCACCGCCATATTGGCCATCTTGGCATCCACATATTCAATCACCTTTTCGCTGTTCTCCTCAATGATGCGATTGAGGTCGAAATCGAGGGTTTGCTTTGGTGGGAGATAGCCAGAAAGGGCTTTCAACGGAGCGCCCCACATGCCAGGAATCATATAAATGACAAAAACGAAGTCAATGATAATCAGCACCAAACGGAACACGCCCAACTCCTTGACTTCCTTCTCTCCCTTGAAGCGGATTTTGCCGAGGAGATAAAATCCAAGCAAAGCAAAACAAACAATCCAAATGCCGAGATAAACCTCGCGGTCGAGCAGGTGCCAGTGGTAGGTTTGGTCGGCCACGCTGAGGAACTTGAAGCCCAACGCGACTTCGATAAAGCCCAAAACGACCTTCACGGAGGTGAGCCAACCGCCACTTTTGGGCAGGTTTTGGAGCAAATTCGGGAAGAAGGCAAACAAAGCAAACGGAAGCGCAAAGGCCACGGCAAAGGCAAACATCGTCACGATAGGAGCCCAAAACTCGCCAGAGGTCGATTTGATGAGCACCGTACCCACGATGGGACCTGTGCAGGCAAACGACACCAAAACGAGGGTCAAAGCCATGAAGAAGATACCACCTAAACTCTTGGTACTTTGCTTGCTATCGCTCTTGTTCACCATATTGCTGCCTAATGTGATTTCAAACGCGCCGAAGAACGAGGCGGCGAAAATCATGAACACAAGGAAGAAGATGATGTTCGGCAACCAGTGCGTGGCGAGCCAGTTGAAGATGTCGGCAGTGACGCTGTTGCCGCCTACAAGCCAAGTCACCATGATGATGATGGCAATGGGCAAGGTATAAAGCAACACAATGAAAATGAAATACATAAACGCCTTGAATCGCCCTTGTGCCTTGGTTTCGCCTTCGCCGTGCATGAAGAACGACACGGTCATGGGAATCATCGGGAATACGCATGGCGTTAGGATGGCCGCAAATCCCCACAGGATGGCTTCGAGAATCATCGCCCAGATGTTCGATTTTGTTCCCGATGCGGTTACAGGCTCAGCGGCCTCAATCACAGCAGGTTCCGAGCCATAAGTGATGTTAACATCCTCGGCTAACGAAACGCATTGGCCGTCCTTGCAAGCTTGGTAGGTGATTTCGCCTGTGATGGAGAAAGAGCCGTCTTTCAGCTTGCGGAAAGTCTGTGCAAACGCCGCAGAACCAGCAAATTGCTTGTACTCTGTTTCAAAGATGTCGTCGTAATAAAGCGGCACATCTGTAAGGTCGCGAGCCTCGCTCACAGCCTCGAAAAACTCAGAGGTCGTGATGTCGAACACCGTTGGCAAAGGTGCCAAATCGGGCATTTTAGTTGAATAAATGTGATACTGCGGGTCGATGGTGGCCGTGGCGACCAAATCAAACTCGTTGTCGTTGAGGTCTTCAATGGCGAAAGTCCATTGAACAGGGTCGATGATTTGCGCCTGCGTCTTCAAAGGCATGACGGCAACAAAGGCCATCAGCAGGCAGAAAAAGAGTCGTTTCATATCGGTAAATTTATTGTTTGCAAACATATTTATAAAGGTGCAAAAATAATAAGAATTACAACATGTTTGAGAAAAAAGTGATTTTTTTTGCCGACAAAATTGTCAGTCCTCATTTGACCATCCTGCACTCAAATATTGTTTTGGTCTCTTTCTTAATCTTAAAACGATCATCAATGCGATGCCCAACCACCCAAAGAATGTCACCGTCAGCCGAAACCAGCAACCATACCTTACGTTTTTGCCATTCCGTAAACTTCTGATCCACAAAGAAGTCGCTCAACAGTTTGGAGCCTTTCATGCCCAAAGGATGGAAGCGGTCGCCATACCGCCAATGGCGTAAGGTCAAAGGGAACTTCAATTTGTCGAAGTCCAATTGAGCCACATCAGGCGACTTGTCAATGACAAAATCGGGAGTTTTCTCCAACTTGGAAAAACAAAGATGGATTGGCAAAACTATTACATCCTCCCCTACTCCGATTTGGACTTCTTCATTCTCAACAGCCTTGATTTCAGAAAGTTGCAATTCATCTCTGCCAATAATCAATTGGTGTGTCGAGGAAAAATACTTATTCCCTATTCCCGTATTCATTGTTTCAAAAATGAAACGGCATTGATCAGTATTGAAGCCATATTGCCTAAGCCACTCAAAAAGCAACTGAAATGAATAACCCGGCCTTTCGACAAGCTCAGGGGCCTTGGCTTCTGACAGCCGCTTTGCGTCATTGCGAGGAACGAAGCAATCCAGAAAAGCAGAATAAGGAAACCTTTGAACATCTCCATCTTGTTCAACAATTTGCGCCAACTTCTCTTTCAGCAATTCCCGATAAAGCTCGTTTTCCGAAGCAAGATACTCCAAAGATTTATATAATCCTTGCCTCGCTTCAGGTTTCAGTTCATCAAAAGCGGGCAAGAGTTGGTTGCGGATTTTGTTGCGCAGATAAACGCTTTCTGCATTGGTGTGGTCTTCTCGCCAAACAACTTGGTTTTCAACGGCATACTGACGAATCTGTTCCCTTGAAGCCCATAGCAAAGGCCGAATGATGACGCCGTTTTGTGGCAACATTCCTTTCAATCCTCGAAGGCCCGCACCGCGCAACAAGTTGATGAAAAAAGTCTCGGCTTGGTCGTCGGCATGGTGCGCCACAGCGATTTTGTCGTAGCCCAACTGCTGCCGCAATTCTTCAAACCAAGCATAGCGCAAGTCTCGTGCGGCCATTTCGATGGAAATGCCGTTTTCAGCAGCGTACTTCTCAGTATCAAAATGCTTTACAAAGCACTGAATGTCATGTTTTTCCACATATTCACGCACAAACCTTTCATCGCCATCCGATTCCTCGCCGCGCAAATGGAAATTGCAGTGCGCCGCGACAAAATCCACTTTGGCTTTCAGCAACAAATCCGCCAAAACCATGGAATCGATGCCGCCGCTGAGGGCCAAAACGATTTTTTCGCCTTCGGCAATCAAGTTACACCTATTAATATATGCCTTGAATTGGTCAAGCATAATCACTTCTTTTTCTTCACCGAAAAACCAAAGCCGCCGATTTTCTCCCCAAGTCCGTAATACTTGCCGTGCGAATAAGCCAAAGGCTTGGCGTGGTTGAGTTGGAAAGTGCCCGTGCCCTTGTCGATGAGTTTTTCCTCCGCATTGAGGGCCACCACCTCGGCAATGAACATATCGTGAGAGCCTAATTCCTTCACCTCCACCACCTTGCATTCAATACTCAATGGCGACTCGGCAATCAAAGGGGCCTTCACGATTTGGGCAGGCTCAGTGTGCAAATGCATTTGCTTGAACTTGTTGTAGTCGCGTCCTGAGCGCACGCCGCACCAGTCCGTGGCAGCGGCCAGTTCCTCCGTCGTCAGGTTGATAACGAACTCCTTGTTTTTCATGATGAGTTCGTGCGAGTGGCGTTCCTTGCGGACGGAGATGTAGCACATGGGCGGGTCGGAGCAAATCGTGCCCGTCCAGCCGATGGTGATGATATTGTAGTTTTCCTCGCAGTCGCCGCAGGTGACCATCACGGCGGGCAAGGGATAAATCAATGTTCCGGGTTTGAAGGGGATTTTCATAGTTTAATTTATGTAATTGCAAAGAAGGCAACATGCACATTATGATCAGGTGCCATTTCCCAAAAGACAGTTCGAAACTCTTCAAAAATATCACTATTGTCCTTTCGCCACTTAGACAGAGCAAGCACTGGGACAGATATTCGGAAATTCATATTGTTTCTAACACTTATGTAAAAATTTTGACATCTATTTCTCCTTCCATAAGGATGAAAACATTTCATATCCTCCCATTTAATTAACCGATGCTCAGGATAAAATCTTGAGCCTGACAATCTTGTCTGCTCTAAACCCTCATCAGAAATTTTGAGATTTACTTTCACCACTGTGATTTTAAAACCAATGACAAAAAACAATGCATAAATAACTAAAAGCATAATCCAAACCAACCAAGCATCTGTCTCACTAAAATAATCATTAAAAGCCACTATAAAAACAGCAGAAATCACCAAACTAAAAAGCATAGAAATAAATAACACCCATCCAAAGGCATACTTCACAATCGTATATCCTTCAGGTCTCGGGATAGTCTTTTCTTCGTCATTGATTTTCTTTTCTTTTTCGCTCATGGCTGATTGTTTTATGGTTGCAAAAATAATGATTTTCTCTGTCATCTTGCGGAGAATGGTTCGTTTTTGTACTTTTGCAAGCTAAAACAAGAATACCATGACAATTACAGAAGAAGAACTCCTGCGCATTGTGGCAAGGGCTGTTAAGGTCGCCTTGAACGAGATTCACGGTTCTGACGAACAAACAGAATCATCCTCACCTTCAACAACAGAGGAAAAAGTTGAAGTAAAACAATTCTCGGAAGAAGAATGGGACGAGGCGAGGCGTTTGATGGAATCGAACCGAGGCAAGGACGATGAGCCGAAAGTTGGTATTTTTTGGTACGACCCTCGCAAAAATGACCTTTTTGGTGTGCGATCGCATCGTGTTTCTGATTATGTAAAGGCCAATTCCCGTTCGGAATTTGGAAGCATATCGTGTTCAGAAATGCACGAAGATGTCTGGAAAAAGGAATTCCATCGCCAAAAATACAAGAACGGCGGCATAGGACCTTTTACTGGTGCTTACGAAATGGTTCCTCGCGGACGCATCTTTTATAATCCTGAAAATAAAGAGTTTACCATTGCCGTTGGTTCGTGGATTGAACAGTATCCGCAAGCCGTAGCCTTAATCGAAGAAGAATTCAATCTGAAAGACACAAAACACGAAGTGAAAACTGCCCATCATTGGGACATTGGTCAACGATGGACGTAACATAAAAAAATCCCGCCCAAACGAGCGGGATTTTTCAGTTTTTAAGGTTTGCTTGTCAAGGCTTGATATTTCTATCAGTCGGCCTTTCGACGGGCTCAGGGACCTTAGTTTAGTCGATGGTCCATGTCGAACCGCTGTTCAGCAGGTCGTCCATGCACTTGATCTTCGAGTTGGCCTTTTCGTTTTCAATGACTTGCACGAGGCTGTCGTTGAAGGTCGGGGCTTTCACGTCGCGGATGACGCCGATGGCGACGGGGAAATGAGGCGGCATCATGTGTGCCAGCATCATGTGGACACCCGTGTCTTCGGTGGTCTTGTCGTGGACGAGAATGTCCTTCTCTGTAATGCCGTTCTCGCCAATCTTCACCACTTCAAGTTGGTTGCCGTTCAGGCGGATACCCGCGGATGACGCCGATGGCGACGGGGAAATGAGGCGGCATCATGTGTGCCAGCATCATGTGGATACCCGTGTCCTCGGTGGTCTTGTCGTGGACGAGAATGTCCTTCTCTGTGATGCCGTTCTCGCCAATCTTCACCACTTCAAGTTGGTTGCCATTGAGGCGGATACCCTTGTCGCGGTTCTTACCGAAGATGAGCGGTTGGCCGTGGACGCACTTCACCTGCATGTCGTCGCGGACATCCTTGCCGGTGATGTTTTCGTGCACGCCGTTGGAGAAGATCATGCAGTTTTGCAGGACCTCGGTCACGGCGATGCCGTCGTGCTTGTACGACTCCCAGAAGATTTCGCTCAGCTCCTTGGGGTTGATATCCACGCCACGGGCAAAGAAAGTAGCCTTGGCACCGATGGCGAGTTCGCCAGGATTGAACGGGTCTTCGTAAGTACCTTGCGGCGAAGTCTTGGTCTTCGTGCCACGGAAGGTGCAGGGCGAGAACTGACCCTTGGTCATACCGTAGATACGGTTGTTGAACAGG
>CACZDU010000035.1:0-28953 GCA_902780055.1 uncultured Bacteroidia bacterium
GTCGACGGGACGGCTCATGATGTCGGAGCTCATGTCAGCGACGAGCATGATGGGGCAGTCCATGTCGTACTTGATCTCAGTACCGTAGATGGTGTTGTTAGTTGTGATGTGGAAGTAGTCGGCATCCAGCGGGATGGTGTAGCCCTTCGGGATGTAGGTATAGGTCTTCTCTTCGGAAGAGGCGACGATGTCGACTTTACCGAACAGTTTGGCTTCCTTGGCGGCCTTCTTGGCCCAGACGCCGGTCTGGAGGTAGGCGGCCTTGGTCTTCATCAGGTTGGCGGGCACGGTGAAGAATTGGGTGCTGGCGCCACCACCGAGGAAGAGGACTTCGTACTCCTCAGGGATGTTGAGGAGGTCGCGCCACAGCTGACGGGTTTCAGCCATGATGCGCTCCCAACCCGGAGTGCGGTGAGAAATCTCGGCGATACCGATGCCGGTGTTGTCGAAATCATAGAGCGCCTTGACGGTGCTTTCGATAGCCTGTTTGGGCAGTACGCAGGGACCTGCGTTGAAATTAAAAGCTTGCTTCATTTCAAATAATGATTTAATGTTTTGATTTATAATTTGTTGATTAAGTTTTACTCGTTTATTTTGCTGCAAAGATAAGAAATAAAACCATGTGCCACGCTTTTTTTGAAATATTTAGGTTTTTCTATGGATTAAGTAGGTTTTTGGGCATCGGAAATAGGTCATTTTGATGTCTCAAAATGTAATAATAAAAGAAACACCTAAATTTTTTAATATGCCAATGTTTTAACTATTCCTATACTGATTCGGTGTCAATCCCGTGTGTTTCTTGAAGTATTTGAAGAAAAATGAGGGATTGGGAAAATTCAATTCGTCTGAGATCTCCTTGATGCAGCGGTCGCTGTGTTTCAGCAACTGCTTGGCTTCGAGGATGACATATTGGTCGATCCATTGGGGCGCCGACTGACCGCTGGTGTCTTTCACGATTTTGGAAAGGTATTTTGGCGTGATGCAGAGCTTGTCGGCATAAAAACCCACATTGCGTTCCGTGTTGTGGTACTTGCTGACCAGGTCGATGAATCTCTCAAATACAATTTTGTGACGGGTGGAGACAGGTTGCTCCACCTCGCTTTGTTTTGCCATACGCTCGTTGATGAAACTCCCGAAGATGAAAAACACCGAGGAGATGAGATGGCTGATGCTCTCGCGTGCGTAGGCGTAATCGGAGTGGATGGCCGTGTTGATGAGTTGGATGTGTTGCTGCACGATGGAGAGTTCGTCGGGTTTCAAGGTGATGCAAGGGTTGTCCAGTATTTGCATGGCCTCGTTCAGCATCTTCGTGATGTCGGAGCGGAAATGGGAGAGAAACTGTGAAGTGACCGCGATGATGGTCAACTCGGGGGCCTCTTCGGCGCTGCTGGGCTCGATGCGGATGATGTTTTGCGGCAGGTTGAGCACCATCATGCCCTCGTGGATTTCGTATTCTTTCAGGTTGACGCTGCCCTTGAAACTGCCTTTCTTGCAGAAAGCGACCAGATAGCCATCGATACGGCACGGATAACGCAACAGGTTGTAATTGGCCTCGTTGGTGCGCTGCGCCATGATGAAATCCTCTCCTATATTAATAATGTCATCCGTCAAAAACAACTCTTTGACCTTGGCGATGCTGAAACTATTGAGTGTCGTTGTCTCCATTTGTTGAAATTTTCAGCAAAAGTATATAATATTATTGAATTATGTATAAAAAATCGTGAGAATTTCTACTTTTAGATAGTTTTTGATTCCGAAAGGATGCCTTTTAGTCGAAAATGATGTCGTTTCTTTGCAGCATCAACAAGAAAGGAAATCAATATGACTAAAAGATTGAAAAACATGATGTTGCTGCTGGCGTTATGCTGCATGACGCTGACGGCTGGTGCACAAAGAGTGCTGACGTTGGATGAATGCCACCAGTTGGCACTGAAAAACAACAAGAAACTGAAAGTGTCGGAGGAGGAGGTGAACAAGGCCCGTTATGAGATGTACTCCTCATACGCCAATTACCTTCCCAAGGTGTCGGCAACCGCCACTTACACGCACAACAACAAGAGCGTCCAACTGCTGAGTGACGAGAACATTGCCGCACTCAACAACATCGGCACTATGACCCAGGCTCAGATTGATGCTTACCGACAAGAGTTGCTGGCCATTTATATGAGCGACCCTTCGGCTGTGATTTCGTTGGCGATGCTTCAGAATGACCCTATCGTCAGCAAGCTGGTTGCCGATTTCATGAGCCTTAACGTTGAAGACGCCTTGAACCAAATCGGCGAGCAAGTTACGGACGCCTTCAATGTCGACACGAAGAATATTTACTCGGGCATCGTTACGGTGCAGCAACCGATTTTCGCAGGAGGCAAGATTGTGGCTTACAACCAGATTACCAAAGACTTGAAGGGGTTGGCCGAGTCGAAGTTGGATTTGCAGCAGCAGGAAGTGGTGGTGACTACTGACCAAGCCTATTGGCAGATTGTCAGTATCGCCAACAAGCTGAAACTGGCCGAGAGCTATGCCGAATCGCTACGCACCCTTAACGCGGATGTTGAGAAGATGGTCGCGGAAGGCGTGTCCACTAACTCCGAACAATTGGCAGTGAAGGTCAAGCTGAACGAAGCAGAGACAGCCTTGCTGAAGGCGCAGAATGGACTGGCGCTCTCAAAGATGTTGCTATGCCAGATCTGCGGTCTGCCGCTTGATTCGGATATCGTCTTGGCCGACGAGAAACTCGACGATGTGCTGCTCACCCATCAGAAGCCTTGTTATTCGGAGAGCGAAATAGAGACCAACCGTCCTGAACTGAGATGCCTCAGCCTGGCCAACGACATCTACGCCAAAAAGGTGTGGGTCACCCGAGCCGATTACCTGCCCACCATCGGGGCTTTCGGCAACTATACCCTCAGTAATCCTTCGTGCTTCAACGGATTCCAAAACGAGTTCACTGGATTATGGAGCTTCGGAGTGATGGCCAAAATTCCGGTTTTCCATTGGGGTGAAGGCTACAACAAGACCCGTATGGCCAAAGCTGAAGCCAAGATACAGCAATATAACTATGAAGACACCAAGGAGATGATCATGCTTCAGGTGCGCCAGTGTGAGACACGCCTCAACGAGGCCGACTCCCGTCTGAAACAGTCGCAAGAGAAACTCAACGACGCTGACGAGAACCTTCGTATGGCCAATGCAGGTTTCCGCGAGGGTGTTGTGGAATCGTCGGTGCTCAATTTGGCTCAAACCGCATGGCTTCAGGCACATTCCGAATATATTGATGCCAAAATTGATTGCATCATGGCGGATGTGAATTTGCGCAAAGCAGCAGGTGTCCTTCAATAATCCTAAATCTTTGAATTTTAAATTTTGAATTTTAAATAACCAAATATCATGTCAACAACAGTAAAAGAACAAAGAGTAAACACGTACTTGGCGCTGGGAGTGCTGGCGTGTGTGATTGCGGTGGTTTGCATCATTGGCATTCTCACCTTCCACAAAGAAACGGAATACCTGCAAGGACAGGCTGAAGTAACGGAGTATCGTGTCTCGAGCAAGGTGCCGGGACGTATCTTGGAGTACAAGGTCCATGAGGGACAGATGGTGAGGAAGGGAGACACCCTTGCCATCCTTGAGGCACCCGAAGTAGAGGCCAAAAAAGCACAGGCTGAGGCTGTGGAAAGAGCGGCCAGAGCACAAAGTGCCAAAGCTCAGCATGGTGCACAGAAGGCCCAAATTGAAGGCGCTTACGAAATGTGGCAGAAAGCCATCGTGGGCGTTGAAATCGCCCAAAAGTCGTTCAACCGTGTCAGCAACCTTTACGCAGACGGCGTGGTGAGCGAGCAGAAATATGATGAGGCGAAGGCTCAATACGACGCAGCATTGGCTACCGAGAAAGCAGCCAAGTCGCAGTATGACCTTGCTCTCGAAGGTGCCCGATCTGAGGACAAGCAAATGGCCGCTGCCCAAGTGATGCAGGCGCGAGGCGCGTTGGCTGAGGTCAACTCATACATCCATGAGACGGTGCTTACTGCATACGCCGATGGCGAGGTGAGTGAAATCTTTCCGCATGTGGGTGAATTGGTGGGCACAGGTGCTCCGATCATGAATATCGCCCAAATGGATGACTTATGGGTGACTTTCAACATGCGTGAGGACTGCTTGAAAGACTATCCCGTTGATACAGAGTTTGATGCGTATGTCCCTGCTATCGACAGCACCATCAGGCTGAAAGTCAGTTACATGAAAGACCTTGGCGACTATGCAGCTTGGAAAGCCACCAAGGAAACGGGACAATACGACCTCAAGACCTTTGAAGTACGCGCCACACCGCTTCAGGTGTCAAGTGACTTGCGTCCAGGAATGAGCGTAGTAGTGAAGAAGGAGCATAGAAGATGAACAATGAAAACAAAAGTGGTCTGATGCGCGTGATGCGACGTGAAGTGCTCAGGATGCTTTCGCAACCTGTCTACATCTTCTGCATGGTCGTCGCGCCGCTGATTGGCTACATCTTCTTCACGACGCTGATGGGGCAGGGACTTCCTGCCGACATTCCTGTCGGGGTGGTCGATGAGGACAATACGGCCGTCACAAGACAGGTGCTGCGCAACTTGGACGCTTTCCAGCAGTCGGAGATTGTGGAGCAATACGCCAGCTTCGGCGAGGCCCGCGAGGCGATGCAGCAGGGCAAGATTTACGCCTTCTATTACATCCCGAAAGGCACTACCGAACAGGCCCTGTCGAGCAAACAGCCCAAAGTGTCGTTCTATACCAATCCGTCCTATCTGGTGGCGGCTTCCTTGGAATACCGCGACATGAAGATGATGGCGGAACTGGCTTCAGGTGCCATAGCACGTGAGACTTTGTATGCCGAAGGCTATACCGACGAGCAGGTGATGGGCATCCTGCAACCCATCAAGATGGAGATGCACGCCATCGGCAACCCGGGACTGAACTATTCGATTTATCTGTCGAATATCCTGCTGCCCGCCATGCTGATGCTGCTCATCTTTCAAGTGACTATCTACTCCATCCTCAGCGAAGTCAAGGAAGGTGTCTCAAAACATTGGATGGAATTGGTTGACGGCAATATTTACAAGGCTTTGGCCGGCAAGTTGCTGCCCCAGTTGGCTGTCTGGATGGTGATGGGTGCTGTGTATCTGGTCATTCTCTATGCCTATTGGGACTTCCCACTGAAGAGCGGAATTTGGCCAATGGCTTTGGCTGCCCTGCTGCTCATTTTGGTCTCACAAGCCTTCGGTGTGTTCCTGTGCGAACTGTTGCCGTCGTTGCGTTGGGCCTTGAGTATCGCCACCTTGTGGGGCGTGCTGTCCTTCCCGATTTCGGGCTTCTCTTTCCCGCAGATTGCGTTTCCGGCACCGTTGAGGGCGCTTTCGTATCTTTACCCGCTCAGGTATTATTACCTGACCTATGTGGACCAGGCATTGAATGGCCTGCCGCTGTGTTACTCATGGGCCAACTTCGCGGCGTTGCTGGCTTTCTTGGCCTTGCCGATGTTGCTGCCTAACCGATTGAAAAAGTGTTTGTTGGAATATCAATATACAAGATGATGAAATGGTTGCATAACATATTGGAGGTTTTCCGCGAGGAACTCCACAACTCGATTTTTGATGAAGGCGTCGTCGTGTTTTTCTTCATCGTGCCCTTGCTTTATCCTTTGCTTTACGCTTATCTGTATAGCAATGAGACGGTTCGCGAAGTGGCGACGGTGGCGGTCGACAATGCCAATTCCGCTACCAGCCGCGAGTTTCTGCGCAAGGTGGATGCCACTGCTGATGTCAACATCATTGGGCATTGCGCCGATATGCAAGAAGCTGTCGACTTGATTCACAAGCACAAGGCTTATTGCCTGATTTATATCCCTGCTGAGTTCGACTACGCCTTGATGGATGGCAAGCAGGCCGTCGTTGAGTTATATTCCGACATGGGAAGTTTGCTCTATTATAAAGCACTGCTGTCGTCGTGCACCGAGGTTTCCTTGGCGATGAACAAAGACATCAAGACGCAGAGGTTGGTGGGCGCGACCGACAAGCAGGCTTCGACCTTCAACCATCCCATTGAATACGAGTATGTTCCGATGTTCAACACGCAGAGTGGCTTCGCCACCTTCCTGATTCCCGCTGTTTTGGTGCTGCTGATTCAGCAGACGATGGTGTTGGGTGTTGGCATGATGGCGGGCGAGGAGCGCGAGAAGAAACGCCGTGGCATCCTTGAGCCGCATGTACTCGGTAAAAAGCCTTGGGAGATGCTGATGGGCAAGGGTGCGGCCTATCTGGCCATCTATCTGGTGGTGGCAGCCTACGTGTTCTGCGTTGTGCCACGCCTGTTCCATCTGATTCAGATTGGGCAGTGGCAAGATATGGTGGCTTTCCTGTTCCCGTATCTGCTGGCTTGCATCTTCTTCAGCCTGACGCTCTCGGGTATCGCGCACAACCGCGAGGTGTTCATCATTATGTTTGTTTTCGTCTCGGTGCCACTGTTGTTCATCTCTGGCATTTCGTGGCCTTCGTGCTCCATTCCACATTTCTGGAAAGTAGTCTCCTGGCTTTTCCCCTCGACCTTCGGTATCAACGGCTTCGTGAAAATCAACAACACGGGTGCCTTGCTTCGCGATGTGCGTCCCGAACTGATCGGTCTTTGGATACAGACTGCATTCTATGCTTTCACGGCTTGGCTGGTGTATTACCGTTCCTACGGCAAACACTTGAAAGACAGCATCGAGGTGGCCGAAGAGAAACTCCAGGCACGCTGGGCGGAGTATTTGTAAATGACTTCAATCACCTGAAAACAAGTAGAGACGCACCCGACGTGCCCCAAAAACCTGATGCCTCCACAATTCTAACGTCAACCCAAATCAATATCGGAATAATTAGAAACAATTATTTATTTTTGCAGCTTGAAATTCTCAAAATCTTAATCTACAAAACCTAAATCTATATGAAAAGATTCTCTAAGTCCATAATGACTATTATGTTAGCAGTAATGGTGTGCTTTGTAGCAGCAGGCTGTACAAAACACAATGGCGGCAACGGTGCATACAAAGGCCACGATTACGTCGACCTGGGCCTGCCGAGCGGCACGTTGTGGGCGACTTGCAACGTGGGAGCCGACACCCCCGAAGACCACGGCGATTACTTCGCTTGGGGTGAGACCCAGCCCAAAGCCGTCTACACCGACAGCAACTATGTTTACAGCCTCGGTGGTTATGATGATTTCACAAAGTATTGCACAAAACCTGAGTTTGGCTACAATGGCTTCACCGACAACTTGAAGACCCTACAGCCGAGCGATGATGCCGCCACAGTCAACTGGGGTGATGGCTGGCGCACTCCGACTATTAATGAATGGATTGAACTGGTGACAAAGTGCAGCTATACTTTTACTAAAAGAAACGGGGTGAATGGTTGTCTTTTCACCGCTCGGAATGGCAACAGTATCTTCCTGCCCGTCAGGGGTAGAATCGGGAACGACAAGTCGAGTATCGAGGACAATAAGGGCAATTATTGGTCGAGTTCGCTCA
Source organism: uncultured Bacteroidia bacterium (assembly GCA_902780055.1). GTDB lineage: Bacteria > Bacteroidota > Bacteroidia > Bacteroidales > F082 > Limimorpha. Next base: position 7,535 of record CACZDU010000035.1, read on the forward strand.
ACAAGGGCATGCCTATCTATGCGAAGGGCTTCCAGTTTATTATCGATTATGATGACTGCGACATCTACGACGACTTCAGCAGGTGCGCTGGCTACGCTGTTCGCCCGGTGCGTGCTTCGCGTTAGGACGAAGCCTTGTTACGCCCTCAAGCACCCGATAGGCACTACAAAAACGCCGTCATTGCGTCGGTAGGGGGAATCTCCTAAGCCGATCATTACCATCAGGGAAGGCATCTTCGTGACTTGATGAAGGTTTGTTTTATAATTCATTTGAAATCAGTTGTTTATCGGCTGCAAAAATACAAAAAAAAATCAAATTGGTAAATTTGGACGATTTTTATTGGTAAATTTGGACGGATTTCATTGGTAAATTTGGCCATTTTTTATAGCTGGTTTGGACAGCAGTTTCAAGGCATTGGTAACGCGCACACTTGCCGATTTTGGTGTCGACCCCGAAAAAGTGCTCGCCGTAGAGATGGATTACGACACAAGGCGTGAAATCCTAACCAATTACTTGCACCCCAAGAACTCATAAAGAAAAGTGATAAGTCGTTTAAATTGTTGAATTTCAAATTTTTAATTTATTGTGTAAAAAATTTTCCCGAAACCGATTGCCATTCCAAGAAAATGTCGTACTTTTGCGGCTCAAAATCAAAAGGAAAGTAAGCGATGAAAAAAGACATTCACCCTAAGAATTACAGACTGGTTGTTTTCAAAGATATGTCAAACGACGTGACCTTCTTGTCGCGCTCGACCATCAACACCAAGGAAACCATCAAGTGGGAAGACGGCAACGAATATCCGTTGGTGAAATTGGAAATCTCCAGCGCGTCACATCCCTTCTACACCGGCAAGATGAAACTCGTCGACAGCGCCGGTCGTGTGGATAAGTTCAACAACAAGTACAAGAAATTCTTCGAGAAGAAGGAAGCCAAGTAAGTTGGACGCAACCGAAAAAGGGAAGCCCTTGCCAATCGCGAGGGCTTTTTTTGTGCCTTGGCATTATTATTGTCGTATCTTTGCGCCACATATATAATAAGGTGTGAAACGGCGGCAGACTGACAATTTGTCGCCATAAACGAAAGTGTTTTATGAGTTATAAAGTTGAACCCGTATTGTTTTCAGATATGATTGACACGGATGCCGAGTTTATTCCCGTCCTGACCATCGAGCAGGGCCAACTCGGTCATAATGAATCCGTTCCAGAAGAATTGCCCATTATGCCCTTGCGCAATTCGGTGCTTTATCCGGGCACGGTCATTCCCATCACCGTGGGGCGCGAAAAATCAATCCAGTTGGTGAAGGAATACAACCGCAAACGCAAGCCCATCGGCGTTATCGCGCAAAAGGAGTCGAATGTCGACGAGCCTGTTCTCGACGATTTGTACAAGGTCGGCGTGTCGGCCCAAATCCTCAAGTCGTTTGAGATGCCCGATGGTAGCGTGACGGTCATTATTCAAGGAATCCGACGTTTTGAGGTGGTGGAACCCATTCAAAATGAGCCTTATATGAAGGCTGCCGTGATACCTTACGCGGCTTCGGAGGACGTGCCTGCATCGCGCAAGTTTGATGCTTTGTTGCAGTCGGTCAGGGACTTGGCCATTCAGGTCATTCCTCGCTCGCGCAATTTGTCGCAAGAGGCAGGCTTCGCCATCAAGAGCATTGATGACCCTGTGTTTTTGCTCAATTTCGTGGCCAGCAACATCGAGGCTGAACTTCCTGTGCGTCAAGGGATTTTGGAGTCGCGCAACCTCAACGAGATGGCCAAAGGGCTTCTTTCGGTGCTGACCGAGGCCAAACAGATGCTTGAACTGAAGCAGCAAATCCAGAGCAAGGTGCGCGACGATATGGACAAGCAGCAACGCGAATATTACCTCAACCAGCAACTGAGGACCATTCAAGAGGAATTGGGTGGCAATCCCAACGAACAGGATGTCAAGGAGTTGAAAGAAAAGGCTGAGAAGAAAAAGTGGTCGAAAGAAGTGGCTGAAGTCTTCGATCGGGAACTGAAAAAGTTGGAACGCACCCATCCGCAATCGTCGGAGTATGGCATTCAGTTGAACTATTTGCAGTATTTGGTTGACCTGCCTTGGGAGGAGTTCACGAAAGACAATTTCGACCTGAAACACGCCCAGCGCATCCTCGATGCCGACCATTTCGGTTTGGACAAGGTGAAAGACCGTATCATTGAGCATTTGGCCGTGCTGAAATTACGACAGGATATGAAAGCCCCGATTTTGTGTCTCGTCGGGCCTCCCGGTGTGGGCAAAACCTCATTGGGCAAGTCCATCGCGAGGGCTTTGAACCGAAAATATGTCAGAATGTCACTCGGTGGCGTGCGCGACGAGTCGGAACTGCGCGGCCACAGAAAAACTTATATCGGTGCTATGCCAGGCCGTATTATCCAGAATTTGCGCAAGGTGAAGTCGGGAAATCCAGTTTTTGTTCTTGATGAAATCGACAAGGTGAGCGGCAACAACATCAGCGGCGACCCGCAGGCCGCGCTTTTAGAAATCCTTGACCCTGAGCAGAATAATACCTTCTACGACAACTTCATCGAGCTGGATTACGACCTCTCGAAAATCCTTTTCATCGCCACGGCCAACAACCTTGCAACCATCCATCCCGCCCTGCGCGACCGTATGGAAATCATCGACTTGAGCGGCTACTTGCGCGAGGAAAAATACGAAATCGCCAAACGCCATCTGATTCCCAAGCAGATGAAGGAACACGGCCTCGACAGCAAGCAAATCGCTATTTCAAAGGAGATTGTGATGCACATTATTGAGGACTACACCCGCGAGGCAGGTGTGCGTAATTTGGAACGCCGTATCGGTGACTTGATGCGTTATCGTGCCAAGCAAGTCGTTGTAGGTGAGGAATTTGACAAGAAAATTACCAAGGAAGAACTCAGGAAGGTGCTGGGCGTTCCAATGCACCACGACGAGGACGAGGTGAAACACACCATACCCGGCGTGGCCACGGGTTTGGCTTGGACGCAAGTGGGCGGCGAAATCCTGTCCATCGAAGTCAGCCTAAGTCGCGGCGGCGGGCATCTTTCGCTGACTGGCAACCTCGGCGAGGTGATGAAAGAAAGTGCAACCATCGCCTACGAGTTCATTAAGGCACACGCTTCGCAGCTGAACATCAATCCCGATGTGTTCGATGCTTGGAATGTCCACGTCCACATTCCCGAAGGAGCAACACCCAAGGATGGCCCCTCTGCGGGTATCACTATGCTCACCGCTTTGACTTCCGCCTTCACCCAACGCAAGGTGAAAGGCCAGTTGGCTATGACGGGCGAAATCACGTTGCGCGGTCGCGTTTTGCCCGTGGGCGGTGTGAAGGAAAAGATTCTGGCCGCCAAGCGAAACGGCGTGACCGATCTCATCCTTTCCATTGATAACGAACACGATATCAAGGACATCAAGGAGGATTACATCAGCGGACTGAACTTCCATTATGTGGAGAACATGATGCAGGTGCTTGACCTCGCCTTGGAGAAGGAACAAGACAAGAACGACCTCGACTACAACAAGTATTTGAATAATTTGCATCCTGAAGTTATCGGATTCAAAGTCAAGTGATTATAAACTACGGATTGCACGGATTTTACAGATTGTTTGCTGTATGATGTAACCCAATCCGTTTCATCTGTGAAATCCGTAGTAAAAGTATTATGCGAAAGTTGTTAATCGGCATATTATCCGTGTTGTTGATGGCATCTTGCGGCAAACGTCAAGATTCAGAGGATGGATTGTCCATTTTCAAGTATAATGAAAGTGCGGGTGTTTTGACCCTCGACCCGATTTATGCCAAAGACTTGCCGCATATTTGGGCTTGTAACCAAGTGTTTAACAGCCTTGTAGCCTTCGACGACAAGATGAACCTCGTCCCGATGGTAGCCAAGTCGTGGGACATCAGCGAGGATGGATTGGTTTACACTTTTCATCTGCGGAATGATGTGCAATTCCACGAGGATGAATGTTTTATTGACAAATCGGCGTTTCGACAGGCTCAACGACCTTCAAAAACAGAGGTCCCTGAGCTTGTCGAAGGGCCGACCGCCAAGTCTCGTTTCGTGACCGCACAGGACTTTGTCTATTCCTTCAACCGCGTGGTGGACAAGCAGTTGAGTTCGCCCGGAATGTGGATTTTTTCGTCCGTCAAACAAGAAGAAGGCCAATATGCTTTCACGGCTTTGGACGACTCGACTTTCCAAATCGAATTGTCGAAGCCGTTTCCGCCATTTTTGGGCATTTTGTCTATGACTTACGCTTCTGTCGTGCCGAAGGAAGCCGTTGAGTATTACGGAGATAACTTCCGCAGCCATCCCGTAGGAACTGGGCCTTTTAAGTTCCAATATTGGAAGGAAGGCGTGAAGTTGGTTTTCCGCAAGAATCCCAACTATTTCGAGCGCGACACGGCTGGGGAGAGGCTACCTTACATCGATGCTGTTTCCGTCAGCTTCCTGATAGACAAGCAAGTAGCCTTTTTGGAGTTCATCAAAGGCAAGTTCGACTTTATGTCGGGCATAGATGCGCGTTACAAGGACGAACTTTTGACCTACGACGGCCAACTGCGCCAAAAGTACGAGGACAAAATCGAGCTGATAACCGAGCCGTATCTGAACACCGAATATTTCTCCTTCTTCATCGACCCCAACGACCCGCTTGGTCCCGACCGCGCTCGTGCTTTGCGTCAGGCTGTCAGTCTTTGCATCGACCGCGAGAAGATGTTGCGTTACTTGCGCAACGGCATCGGCGAACCCGGCACGGGTGGTATGATTCCCGCTGGTTTGCCCGGTTACAGCCCGACCATCGGCTATGGTTACGACCTGAAGCGTGCCCAACGTTTGGTGGCTGAAAACCATTTGGAAGGCTATCTGCTGCAACTCTCCACCGTTGCCGATTATGCCGACATCGGGAAGTTTGTGCAAAGTCAAGTGGAGCAAATCGGGCTGCAATGCAAGATGGAGGTGATGCCGCCCGCCACAATGCGCAGTATGAGAAGCAACGGAAGTTTGCAGTTTTTCCGCTCTTCTTGGGTGGCCGACTATCCCGACGCGGAGAACTATCTTTCGTTGTTCACAACTTCCAACTTCGCTCCAGCGGGACCAAATTATACACATTACACCAATCCAAAATACGATAAACTCTACGACAAAGCCTTGCTTTGCAACGACTTGCAGGAACGCGCCCGTTATTACACCGAAATGGACAGCTTGATGATGCAGGATGCGCCCGTGGTGGTTTTGTTCTATGACGAGGTGCTTCGTTTCGTGAACAAAAGGGTGCAAAATATGGGCAGCAATCCTACTAATTTGTTGGATTTGCGGCGGGTGAGGATTGATGCAAAAAAATCATTATAATCGGTTCGGTTTCAGCCAAATCTTTTTATCTTTGCAGCCAAAGTCAAAGGCTATGGTAGACAATACCTTTTTAGAAAGACGCTATCCGATTGGTATTCAAACATTTTCGGAAATCATCAAGGGCGGTTATGTTTATGTGGACAAGACCGATTTGGTGTGGAAACTGCAACAATACGCGAAATTTGTGTTCCTCAGCCGTCCCCGAAGATTCGGGAAATCGTTGCTGTCGTCGACTTTACATTCTTATTTCGCTGGTGAGAAAGAATTGTTCGAGGGATTGAAAATCACGCAATTGGAAAAAGACTGGGTGGCATATCCCGTTATTCATTTGGATTTGAGTCGTGCCAAAAGACAGCCTTCTGCCGAGGAATTGAGGAATGTGCTGTTTCGCATTTTGGAGCCGTATTGCGATAAATATGGCAGGGGAGCATACGAAACTTCGCCCGGAGGCAGGCTTGACGGGCTGATTCGTCGCGCCTACGAGCAGACAGGCAAGCAGGTGGCGGTGGTCATTGATGAATACGATGCCCCGTTGCTCGACAGGCTGCACGACAAGGAATTGCTTGACGCATTGCGTGATGTGATGCAGGAGTTTTACGTCCAACTGAAGGCCAACGAGTCGATGATCAAGTTCTGTTTCATCACGGGCATCACCAAGTTCAGTCAGTTGAGCATCTTCTCCACCATCAACAATTTGGCGAATGTGTCGATGGATCCTGTATTTTCCACCATTTGTGGCATCACGGAAAACGAATTGGACTCCATTATGGCCGATGACATTCGGCGTATGGCTGAGGCATACGGGTGTTCTGAGGACGAAATGCACAGAAAGTTGAAATTGCAGTACGATGGTTATCATTTTTCGCGTGATTCAGAAGGCGTTTACAATCCATTTAGTTTGTTGAAGTCCTTTCAGCAGCGTGATTTAGGCTCGTTTTGGTTTGAGAGTGGCACACCGTCATTTTTGATTAAGCAGATGCAGCATTTCCGCACCGACATTACTGCAATGGACGACATTGAGGTGCCTTCTACGGCTTTCGACAGGCCTACCGAGGCTATGACAACCGCATTGCCGCTGCTCTATCAAAGTGGTTATCTGACCATTAAGGACTATGAGCGCGAATCGCAACTCTATAAACTCTCCATCCCGAACCAAGAGGTGCGTGTGGGCTTTGCCGATGGACTGCTGCCCACCTATATAGGATTGGAGGGCTTTGAGGTGCAGACGGGATTTGCCCTGAAGTTTTGGAGGGCTTTGAAAGCGAAAGACCTTGACCTCGCTTTGAGAGAGATGCAGTCCTACTTGGCCAGCCTGCCTTACATTGAGGGCTTTAAGAAGAAATTGGAGGATGTTTCCAACGCCGAGGGTTTCTATGAATGGTCGTTCTATTTGATTTTCACAATGTTAAACATTTATGTCAAGACTCAAGTGAAATGCGCAGGTGGTCGTATTGATATGGTGGTTTATATGCCTGATACGGTGTATGTTATGGAGTTGAAGGTGGACGGGACGGCAAAAAGCGCTTTGGAACAGATTGACAATAAGGGGTATGCCATCGCCTACCAGACCGAAGGCCGACAAGTGGTGAAAGCAGGGCTGAATTTCTCATCGGAAACCAAGACTTTGACAGGTTGGGTGATTGCTTGATTGGTTTTTGAAACGGAAGCATTTTAACTTCAACTTGGAAGTGTGAAAGGATATTAAGCAGGCGATGCCTATCTTTTCTGAAAACGAGACGAAAACAACGGTGAGTTTTGTTTTTCAAGAAAAATCGTACATTTGCAAGGTTAAAAATAGGAGAAGTGTATGATAGACGATGAATTGTTAAGCGGCGAGAATGTCAATATCGAGTACAAGCGTGAGGTGCCGGAGAAAAGCATCAAGTATGTGAAAAGCGTGGTCGCATTTGCCAATGGCAAAGGTGGACGCATTGTTTTTGGCATCGATGACGAGACGAAGGAAGTGGTTGGTATGGATACTGAGCATATCTTTCAGACGGTGGATGCCATCACAACGGCTATTGCCGACAGTTGCGAGCCAGCCATTATGCCCAGCGTGGCATTGAAAACCATTGACGGAAAAACAGTTATCATTGTCGAGGTGGACGCACAACGCAATCGGCCTTATTATGTGAAGTCGTTGGGTTTGGAGAAGGGCGTTTTCGTCCGTGTTTCGGGAACGACGCGCCCTGCCGACTCATATATTGTCCGCGAACTGATGTTTGAAGGCGCAAACCGCAGTTTCGACCAGACCGTTTGCACAGGCTTGGAAGTGACTGAAAAGGATATCGAAAACTTGTGTAACAAGTTAAGGAACAATGCATTGGAACATTGCCGAACTGATGAAGAGCGGCAAAGAATCAGGCCAGTTACCAAAAATATGTTGGTTTCGTGGGGCGTTTTGGAGGAAAGGGATGGGAAGTTGCTGCCTACCAACGCTTTCGCCTTGCTTACCGGGAATAATGCCTTGCCGACAAAAGTGCAATGTGCTGTCTTTAAGGGAAATACTCGAACCATTTTTGTGGACCGTCGGGAGTTTGAAGGCCCGGTTTATGAGCAGTTGGACGAGGCCTACAAGTATGTGTTGGCCAAAATCAACTTGGGCGCAAGGATTGAAGGTTTGTATCGCGAGGATGTTTACGAACTTCCAGAGCAAGCCATTCGTGAAACTTTGGTCAATGCCATTGTGCATAGAAGCTATTTGCAACCGTCTCATATTCAAGTGATAGTGTTTGATGATAGGGTGGAAATCACTTCACCTGGAGGGTTGCCGTCCGGCTTGACGGTGGAGCGTATGAAGGCTGGCTATTCCATCGTCCGGAATGAGGCTTTGGCGAATGTTTTCTTGTATATGCGTCTGTTTGAGCATTTCGGTAGCGGTATTCCGAGGGTAATTGAAATGGTGAAAAGTTATGGTTTGCCTGAGCCGGAATACATTGATATGGAGGCGGGGATTCGGGTGAATTTTTATCGGTTGCCTGAAGAGATAAGACAAGTAATTAGGCAAGTTAATACAAAAGATAATCAGGGTGTTACAAAAGATTCTACCCAAATTGTAACACGAGTTTCTGGGCAAGTTACTGACATAGTTACTGACATAGTTAGTGACAAAGTTACTGATAAAGTTGCCATTGATACTAATATAATAGATTATCAGGAAGTTGTGCAAATTAATGCCCAAGTAACTGATAAAGTAACCGACCAAGTTAGTTATCAAGTTGTTAGGCAAGTTAAAGATTTGATAATCATTATTAAAGATTCAAAATTAGGCAAGCAAGAAATGCTTGATTTAGGCAAGTTAAAACATAAGTCAAGAGAAGTTTTGGAAAAACAGTATCTTGCTCCTGCCATAGAACAAGGCTTTGTCGCTATGCTCTACCCCGACAAGCCGCGCCATCCCAAGCAAAAGTATTATCTCACCGAAAAAGGCAAGGAACTTTTGAAAACATTGCAAACACAATCATAAAGTTATAATCCTATGAAAATCAAACATTTATTTCTATCAATTTTGCTGTTAGGCTCAGTCAGCCTAATCGCCCAAGAGGAAGCCAAGATGTTGCGCTTCCCGACTATCCACGGCAACGACGTGGTGTTCAGTTATGGCGGAGACTTGTACTCCGTCAACATCAAGGGCGGCATTGCCCACAAAATCACCAACGACGCCAACGGCTATGAAATGTTCGCACGTTTCTCGCCCGACGGCAAACATCTGGCTTTCACCGCGCAATATGACGGAAACACAGAGGTTTACGTCATGCCTTATCCCGGATGTGGTACACCTACACGCCTGACTTACACGCCTACTTTGGGCCGTGACGACATCAGCGACCGCATGGGGCCTAACAACATCGTCATGGCGTGGAAGGACAACGAAACCATCGTTTTCCGCTCGCGCAAGGAGAGTTGGGATGACTTCGTTGGCCAGCTTTTCATCGCCAACATCAACGGTGGCTTGGCTGAGCAACTGCCCCTGCCCGAAGGCGGCTGGATTTCGTATTCACCCGATGGCAAGCAGATTGCATACAACCGTGTGATGCGTGAGTTCCGCACATGGAAATACTATCGCGGCGGTATGGCTGACGATGTGTGGATTTATGATTTCAAGTCGAAGAAGATTGAAAACATTACCAACAATAACGCGCAGGACATTTTCCCGATGTGGGTCGGAAACAAGGTGTATTTCTGCTCCGACCGCGACCGCACGATGAACCTGTTTTGCTATGACCGCAGCACCAAGCAGACCACAAAGGTGACGGACTACACCAATTACGACATCAAGTGGCCTTCGCTCGGCGACAAGGACATCGTTTATGAAAACGGCGGCCAACTGTTCCGCTACAACCTTGCTGACGGAAAAATTTATCCCATCCCCGTGCAGATGGCCAACGACAACAAGACAACCCGCACCAAGTATGTGGATGCCAGCAAGTTCATCAATTCGAGCGCGATTTCTTCCGATGGCAAGCGCGTGGCTTTTGGTGCCCGTGGCGACGTGTGGACGGTGCCAGTCAAGTCGGGTATCACGAGGAATTTGACCCAAAGCGACAACGCCCACGACCGCAATGTGGCCTGGTCGCCCGATGGCAAATATATCGCCTACATCAGCGACCGCACTGGCGAGGACGAGATTTATATCCAAGCCCAAGACGGCAAGGAGGAAGCCATTCAACTGACCTCGAATTCAGATACTTACAAATACAGTCTTGCTTGGTCTCCCGACAGCAAGAAGATATTGTGGGATGACAAGATGAACCGCATCAATATGGTTGATGTGGCCACTAAGAAAGTCACGGAGGTGGCGCATAGTTTGGCTGGCGAGTTGGACGAATTCTGTTGGTCGCCCGACAGCCGCTGGATTGCATACGCTATGCCGAGCACTTTCAGTGTCAGCCAGATACATATTTATAATGTCGCTTCGGGCAAGGACGAAATTGTTACCGATGGCTGGTACAATGCCTCTTCACCTGCCTTCGACAAGAACGGCAAGTACCTGTATTTCACTTCCGAGCGCGATTTTCGCCCGACTTACGGCTGGTTGGAATGGAACCACGTCTATACGGATATGTCGAAGGTCTATCTGCTTACTTTGCAGAAAGATACGCCATCGCCTTTCTTGACTGAAAACGATGAGGTGAAAACTGAAGAATCGAAAGATGAGCAGAAAGAAGGCCCTTCGGCTGGCTCAGCGACCTCAGCCAAAAAAGGCAAGAAAGACAGCTCGAAGCCTGAAGAAAAGAAAGAAGCCAAGGAAGTAAAAATCGATTTTGACGGCATTAGCAGCAGGGTAGTGGTGTTGCCAGTCAATGCGGGTAGATATTGGAACCTGACGGGGGTCGAGGATGGTTTGTATTTTGTGGCTGGTGGTCGCAACGGTGGAGGTCTCAATTTCTTTGATGCCAAGTCCAAGAAAGTCACGAATATCGGTAGCGGTATGGGCTACGAACTCTCTGCCGATGGAACCAAGATGTTGATGCGCGAAGGTCGTGGTTACAAGGTGGTTAACGCTCCGAAAGCCCCGATGCCCGGTGGAGGAAAATCTGGTGAAGGCGACGAAACTATCGACCTCTCAAATATGAAAAAATGGGTGGAGTTGCGTACCGAGTGGACACAGATCTACAACGAGGCTTGGCGCCAGATGCGCGATTTCTTCTATGCTCCCAATATGCACGGCGTGGACTGGCCCGCAATGAAGGAGAAATATGGAAAGCTGTTGCCCTATTGCGCTGACCGCAACGATGTGAACTACCTCATCGGCGAACTGATTGGCGAAATCAATATTGGTCACGCATACGTTGGCGACGGCGACCGTGCGAAGCCCGAGCGCATCCCGATGGGTATGCTGGGCTGCCGAATCCATCGCGACAAGTCGGGTTACTATCAGATTGACAAGATTTTGAAGGGCGAAAACTGGAACGAAAAGACGCGCTCACCGCTGACCGAAGTCGGGGTGAACGCCAAGGAAGGCGACTACATCATCGCCATTGACGGACAGAGCACCAAGGGGATGAAGGATATGTATGCGGCCCTCATTGGCAAGGCCGACAAAGCCGTGCTGCTCACCTTAAATAATAAGGCTTCAGAAAGTGGTTCCCGCGATGTGGTGGTGAAACCGATTGCCGACGAAACAGGCTTGTACTATTACAATTGGGTGCAAGGCAATGTGGAGAAGGTGAGCAAGGCCACCAACGGGCAGGTGGGCTACATCCACATCCCCGATATGGGCGTGGATGGCCTGAATGAGTTTGCCAAGTATTTCTATCCCCAACTCGACAAGAAAGCCCTCATCATCGACGACCGTGGCAACGGTGGCGGCAATGTCAGTCCGATGATTGTGGAACGATTGCGCCGCGAATTGTCGATGTACGACGTGATGCGCAACGGCGAGCCTGAAACCAAGCCTACGAAGATGATGCTCGGTCCCAAAGTGCTGCTGTTCAACAAGTATTCCGCTTCCGACGGCGACCTGTTCCCCTATCAGTTCAAGAAGCACAAGATTGGCACGACCATCGGTATGCGCTCTTGGGGTGGTGTGGTTGGCATCCGTGGCAGCCTGCCCTTTATCGATGGAGGCTCTTTGACTCGTCCCGAGTTTGCACCATTTGATGAGAAAGGCAATTGGGTCATTGAAGGCTATGGCGTCGACCCTGACATTGTCATCGATAATGACCCCGCCCACGAGTTTGAGGGCATCGACGACCAGCTGAACAAAGCCATCGAGGTCATCCTCAAACAGATGAAGGATTATCCCGAAATTCCAGAGATTCCCGCTTGGCCGGATAAGACGAAGTAAAAGGGACGATAAGAATTATAAGAAGAGGATGTGTCTTGTTATTTTGACACATCCTCTTTTCAAATTCGCTAAAATCGTCTAATTCGCCGTTACTTCTCAGCCTTCGGCACATTCTTCAAAATGTCGCACATAAAGTCCCAGAACATCTGGACGGTCCCGATTTCGCAACGCTCATCGGGCGAGTGAACGCCGCGCAGGGTTGGGCCGAAGCTGATCATATCCATTCCCGGAATCTTGTCACCGATGAGTCCACATTCCAAACCAGCGTGGATGGCTCTGACTTTCGGGTCTTTATTGAAGCGTTCCTTGTAGCATTTTACGGCGATGTCCAAAATGGCGCTGTTGGGGTTGGGTGCCCAGCCCGGATAGCCGTCGGTGTGTTCCACGTCGGCATCGGCGAGGCTCCACACGGCTTCCACCATATTGGCGATGTCCTGTTTCGACGACTCGATGCTGCTGCGCTGCGAGGTTTGGATGAAGAAATAGCCTTCCTTCTTCTTGCACGAGGCGAGGTTGGTGGAGGTCTCCACGAAGTTCGGGATGGTCTGCGACATGGCGATGACACCGTGCGGGCAGGCATAGAGGCCGTTCAGCAGGTTGAATTGCGACATCTCGTCAATGACCACATCAGGCTGCACTTCAGCCACTTCCATCGTGACTTTCAGCGAAGGCTCGGTCACTTGGTATTCTTGCTTGAAGTGCTTCTCCATGTCCTTCACATAATGCTCAAAATCCTTCACGCAATCGTTCGGGATGAAGGCCACGGCCGTGGCTTCGCGGGCGATGGCGTTGCGGAGGTTGCCGCCTTGGAAATCATAAAGTTGGAGGTCGAACCAAGTGGTGGCCTGCCAAAGGATGCGAGTCAGCAATTTGTTGGCGTTGGCCAAGTTCTTGTTGATGTCGTCGCCGCTGTGGCCGCCTTTCAGGCCGCTCACGGTGATGCGGTAAGCCGTGGCCTCTTCTGGAGCAGGCTCCAGTTCGTACCACACCTTAATAATCGTGTCCATTCCGCCGGCGCAGCCGATGAAGATTTCGCCTTCGTCCTCGCTGTCTAAGTTGAGGAGGATGCGGCCGGTGAAGTCCTTCGGGTCGAGTTTCATGGCACCGGTGAGGCCGGTTTCTTCGTCAACGGTGAAGATGCACTCAAGCGGACCATGTTCCACTTTCGGGTCGGCGATGATGGCCAAGGCAGCAGCCACGCCGATGCCGTCGTCAGCACCGAGGGTCGTGCCGTTGGCATGTAGCCACTCGCCTTTGATGACAGGCTCGATGGGGTCTTTCTCAAAGTCGTGCTTCTTGTCGTTGTTCTTCTCGCACACCATGTCCATGTGGGCTTGCAGGATGACGGTCTGGCGGTCTTCCATGCCTTTGGTGGCCGGCACGCTCATGATGATGTTGCCGCACTCTTCCTTGATGTACTCCACTTTATGGTCTTTCGCCCATTTTTCGAGGTAAGCCACCATTTGTGCTTCCTTCTTTGACGGACGCGGCACGCCGAGGATGCCGTTGAACTCTTTCCAAATGCCTTCCGGCTTTAATTTCAGGATTTCGTTGCTCATAATTTGTTGATTTAAAGATTTGATATTTAAAGATTTAAGATTCAAATTTTATAATAGTATTCTAAAATACCGTATTTTCAAATACTATTTTTCAACTCCCTAATCGTCTCCATCGGATTCTCTGACTTGAACACTGCATTGCCCGCCACCAAAACATCCGCCCCAGCCTCAAACAAAGCCTTGGCGTTCTGCGTGTTCACGCCGCCGTCCACTTCGATGAGTGCGGAGGCGTGTTGTTCTTCAATCATCCAACGCAACTTGCGGATTTTTTCGTATGTGTGCTCAATGAATTGTTGTCCGCCGAAGCCAGGGTTGACCGACATAAGCAGCACCAAATCCAAGTCGGCGAGGATGTCTTCCAAAACGGCCACGGGCGTATGCGGGTTAAGCACCACGCCAGCATGGATGCCCAATGCCTTGATTTGCTGCACGGCACGGTGGATGTGGTTGCAAGCCTCGTAATGGAAGGTGATGATGTCGGCACCCGCCTTGGCGAAAGCCTCGAAATACTTTTCAGGCTCCACAATCATCAGGTGGACATCGAGAGGCTTTTGCGCTTTCTTCTTAATCGCCTGAACGACAGGGATTCCGAAGGAGATATTGGGCACGAAGCGGCCGTCCATCACGTCACAGTGGAACCAGTCGGCCTCACTGCGGTTGACCATCTCGATGTCGCGTTCCAAGTGCAGGAAGTCGGCGGAGAGTAGGGAAGGGGCTATTAGGTTCATAGTTGTTCAGTTGTCAATTGTAGAGCTGTCACAATTCCCCTTGCCAAAAGGGGCAGGGGGATTGGGCAGCCATTGTTGGGTGCAAAGATATTTATTCTTTGTGGAATGGCGCAAAAATTTCAGAAATTTTTCTGCCAGAGGTTGGTGTTCAAATAAACTTTACTATTTTTGCAGCATCGCTGCGAATTTTTTGAGAATATCCGCAGTTACGTTGCGGATTTTATGGGAATATCCGCAATCACTTTGAGGAAATTTTACTTCGTTATGTACCATAGAATATTTGACATAGAGAACCGCTTGGACGAAGCCATGTTCTTGTTTGGTGGCCGTCAGGTGGGCAAGTCCACACTATTGAAAGAACGCTTCCCCAAGGCTGTTTACATCGACCTTTTGAACTCTGAATTGAGAAATCGTTTCCAACAGCATCCCGAAACATTTCGGGAGAGTTTGCTCCGTTTTCCGCCAGAAACGCTGGTCATTGTGGACGAAATCCAGAAAGTGCCCGACTTGTTGGACGAAGTCCACTGGTTGATGGTAAACAAGGGTCTTTTCTTTATCCTCAGCGGCTCCAGCGCACGCAAGTTGAAAAAGAGTGGAGCCAACAATCTCGGAGGTCGAGCCATACCTGAAACACTGTTCCCTTTAGTCAGCGCAGAGATTCCGGATTTTGACCTTGAACGTGCCATACAGAACGGCATGATTCCACGGCATTATATGGTCGCAAATGCCCGCAACCGACTTAAATCCTACATTGAACTCTATCTCAAGGAAGAAATCATAGAGGGAGCTGCCGTGCAAAAGGTGGACGACTTTATCCGTTTTTTGGAAGTGGCCGCCATCTCGGACGGCGAAATGCTCAACTATGAAAATGTGGCCACCGATTGCGGTGTTTCTGCTAATACGGTCAAGGCTTATTACAGGATACTTTGCGACACGTTGTTGGGTTTTGAGGTGCCGGCTTACAAGAAAGTCATCAAACGAAAGCTCACAAAGGCTTCTCGATTCTATTTTTTCGACGTGGGTATTGCCAACTATCTGACTGGGCGTCACCATCTTGCCACTAAGACACCCGAATTCGGACATGCCTTCGAGCATCTTGTGATGCAAGAGATTGTGGCTTATCTTGGCTATAAAAACAGTGAAGAAAAGTTGACGTATTGGCACACTTACGACGACATTGAGGTGGATGCTGTCATAGGTGATGCTCGTGTGGCAATCGAAATCAAATCGACAGACACGGTTCAAACTCACCACAAAAAAGGTCTTGTCGAATTTGCCAAGGAACATGCCAATGTGAAACAGATTCTTGTGTCTCGCGACCGTGTCAGCCGCCTCAGCGGAGAAGTCGATTTGTATTATGTGATAGACTTTTTCAAGGCGTTATGGAATGACGAGATTATCTAACCTTTTCATATCACTTTTCCACGTTTTTTGAAACGCAACATCGGAAATATTTTGTGAGAAACTCGTTTCATGTTCATATTATTCCTATTTTTGCCAACGGATTTGGTGCGCCAAGTCCTTTATATTGAAGCGTTATGCTTATCTCAAAGTCGGGAATGTAGGAAGTTCAAGACTTTTCAGGGTCAAAGCATAGTGACTACGCATATAGCGTGGACACTATATTATGGCTCTGAAAAAGGTCTTTCCTACAACCTCCGACTGAGAACTAACATAGTCAGTTCCACGCTTCATGTGTATCAATCAATTGGGGAACAAAGGATTCTCCTGTGCTTTTGGGGGCTGGAAGCCAAAACGAGGGAAAAGCGATGAAATACATTATATGCGATTTCGCTAAAAGCAACTGGGGTAAAACAAAAACCTTACTGGAGGTGATAAAACAGATGAAAGAAAAAGCTACTTTGTGTGTCGAAGACCAAATTCATGGTGAGGATAAATATGTTGTCTTCGATTTGAAAGGAAAGAAAGTTGTCGTAAATACGCAAGGAGATCCTGATGGCTATCAAGAAAAAGGTCTTCAACGAGCCGTTGATGAAAATGCCGACATCATTTTATGTGCTTCGCGAGAAAAAGGCAAAACTAAAACCTATGTCAATGAGATTGCTAAAAAGGGGTACGAAATCATTTGGTTTAGCAATCTTTTTGCAGATAATGAGAAATTACTCTGGGAAGCCGACATTCACAGAATTACCGCTGAGTCAATTGTCAAATTAATAGAAAAACTATAAAACATGAAAATCGTGAAAGTGTTTTTGTCGTTGTTGCTTTTAACAACGTTGATACAATCGAATGGGTTCGGACAAATCAAGATTGATGACGGTTCGTATACCCCAAATTTGAATAAATTGAAGGAAGTAAAGATTGAACCATCTTTGCCTTCTTATAGCGAATTATTTGAGGAGTGTATGGAAGAAGAACCATCCTCAAAGTCAAGCGAATTGGCAAGCGAATTAAAGAAAAAAGCGTTTCTGAACCTTAAGAGGAATGATTGGTGTGATCGTGTTAATCCCGTGGGTGAGTCTATTTTTATCCCCTCCAACTATCCCAAAAGGCTGTTTCTTAACACAAAAGATAAGACTGCGACGGTAAAACCCATACCACAAGGATATTACACGGTTGTAGGAATCTTTGGAGGGTGTGAAAGAAATAAGGAACTCAGCACTGAGGCTGTGTTAGCTCATCGTAATCTGTTTGACGAATACACATTTGACACAGATGAAAACAAAATATGGGCACTTTGCATGTTAGATGATAATGATTTTCCCAATTATAAATATCCTCCAGATAAAGCTGATAAGTGGGTCGAAGAGTATTATCGTCAAAAAGAGTTGAGGAATTTAGACAAGCACTACGTGGGTGAAGAACTGAATTTTAAGGATAGACGTGGGAGAAAATATAGTATACATATTATCGAAGACGAAGAAGGCAATCTTTATTATGACTATCATGATAGAAGTGGCGGTTATGACCTTTCAGATACTGAATGTCGTGACAAATATGTGTCTGTTAGATGCTATAATGCAATCACAGAACTACTATTGAATAAAGATGTAATATTTGAAGATTTTCCCTGTAGGGATTATTTGACCAAAAAGATTTTAAACCGAAGTATTGGAAAAAGTTTTTTCTGCAAAGACATCTTCTTGCGTGATGGAAACTTGGTGGGTGTATTTGCCAATGAAGAGGGTGAGTTTACTATAAAAATAGAAGGTTACGGACGTTACAGATTTGATAGGTTGGGTTCTGGTTTTATAGGATATAAAGGAGTGGTAGTTGGTGATATGGGGACAACTGTTCCTGGTTACAAAGCACCCTGTTTTGGTTGGATTTATCCCGCAAGCTACGAACAACAAATTGAAGATGCAATTCAATTGGAGAAAGCTCACAAGGAGACCCTCGCTCAGAAGCAGAAACGTGAAAAGGAATTGTTGCTAGAAAAACGTCGTAAAGAATTGATAGCAAAATATGGTGAAAGCTTTGGCAATCTCATCGCTAACGGTAAAGTGGCTATTGGCATGACTAAAGAGATGTGCTTTGAAGCTGTTGGCTTTCCTTCAAATCGTTATAAAGCAACTACAGCGGATGGAATTAGTGAAATATGGGTTTATAATTTTACAATAAGTACTATCACAACGCTGTACTTTGATGATGATGCCCTTTATTTAATAGAGAATGAGCATTATTAGAATAATGGAGCAAGCTACAACAGTTTCTTCACCTCCCCCGTTCGGACGGATTTGCAATCCATCCGTAGCCGAGTATTAGGATTTGTAATCCTTCAAATGCAAATCTGGAAGATGCGGTATTTTCGGGAAAAAGTGGCGGTGTTTCAGAAATTGTGTATTTTTGCAGTCATAATCATATACAAATCTATATAAAATGTCTACAGCAACATTACAAATTCGTGTCGAAAACAACCTTAAAGAGCAAGCGACGGCCTTGTTTGATCGTCTTGGGCTTGACCTTCCAACTGCTATCCGAATCTTTCTGAAGAAGTCGGTTTCGGAGAATGGCGTTCCTTTTGAGATTAAGGAGAAACCTCGTGTTTCCGCAAGTGGGCTGAAGGCTCTATATTCACTCAACGATGAGGCTGTAGGGAATGGCAAAGCGGGAATGACGGAAGAAGAAATTGAAGCAGAAATCGCAGCAGTTCACACTAATAACAATTGACCGCCATGCGTTATGTAGTAATTGACACCAATGTCATTGTCTCGGCATTGTTGGCCCAAGACCGTCGGCGTTCTGTGCCTTTTGCCATACTCGAAGCGGTCTTTTTGGGAAAGATTACCCCTGTGCTTTCCAAGGATATCATGGCGGAGTATGTTTCTGTGTTGAATAGAGCCAAATTTGGCTTCAATAAGGAACTGGTGAAAACAATTTTAGTGGAGATAAAAGCACAAGGTGTTTGGGTCAATCCTGAAAAGACTGGGAAAGAATTGCCCGACCAAAAGGATGTTTGTTTTTATGAAGCGGCAACTATATATGAAGATATGGGCATCTGTTTGGTGACTGGCAATATGAAGCATTTCCCCGATTGTCCGTTTGCAGTGACACCTACTCAGTTGAAAGAAAGACTTGATATTTGATGTCATTCCGTTTTGGCATTTCGGCTTGACTTACTGAACTTTGAGGTATCAAAAAAACAGAATCTATTGCAAGGATTTGAAAATTTGTGGATTTATCAGTTTTTTGATTGAAAAAATTTGTGGATTTGTCTGTTTTTTCTTTGAAAAAAATTGTGGATTTGTAGAAAAACCATAATTTTGCAGCCTTGAAATCAACAAAATAGGCGAAATGATTTTTAAGAGAAAACTTTACGACAAAATGCTGGAGTGGAAACAGCAATGGGGTGGGCAATATGCCCTGCTGATAAAAGGCGCACGTCGCGTAGGCAAGTCCACCTTGGTTGAGGAATTTGCCAAACGAGAGTACAAATCATTCATCCTTATCGACTTTTCGCGAAAGCAAAAGAGAATCACGTCGTTGTTTGACGATATGTCAGACCTTGATTTCTTCTTCTTGAGGCTACAGCAAGAAACTGGCGTTGTGTTGCACCGACGCGACAGTGTTGTCGTTTTTGACGAAGTGCAAGACTTCCCCCCAGCACGTCAGGCCATCAAGCACCTTGTCAAAGACGGCCGTTACGATTATTTGGAAACGGGGTCGCTAATTTCTATCAGAAAGAACGTGCAAGACATACTGATTCCCAGCGAAGAGATGGAAATGACCCTTCATCCGCTTGACTTTGAAGAATTTCTTTGGGCTTCGGGCGTTGAGATAGGTACAACATTGCTGCGCACTTTTTTTGAGAAGCGCTTGCCTTTAGGGAGTGCGCATCGCAAGACCATTCGCGACTTGCGACTCTATATGCTTGTGGGTGGAATGCCGCAGGCAGTGGATGCCTACTTGACCCGTAACAACCTTCAAGAAGTGGATTCTGTGAAACGAAAAATCATTCAGTTGTACGACAACGATTTCATGAAATTGGATCCATCAGGCCGTGCTTCGCGTATCTTCAAGAACATTCCCGCACAGTTGTCGGGCAATGCATCGCGTTATATGATGGAGACTGCCCTCGATGAGAAACGTTCCGAATATTTGGAAACCATTGTTTCGGAAATGAAAGAGAGTATGGTCATAAGCGTGGCGCATCATACTACTGACCCCAATGTGGGGATGGGGTTGCACAAAAGTCTTTATGCCTACAAAATGTACCTTGCCGACACGGGGCTTTTTGTCACCTTGGCATTTTGGGACAAGTCATTTACCGATAACATCATCTACCAAAAAATATGGGCAGACAAGTTGAATGCCAATTTGGGATATGTTTATGAGAACCTTGTGGCACAAATGCTATCTGCCGCTGGCAATGAGTTGTATTATTACACATTTCCTACGGGCAAGGGAAACAAAAACTATGAGGTTGATTTTTTGCTCTCAAGGGGCCAGAAATTGGTTCCCATAGAAGTGAAATCATCGGGATATAAGACCCACAAGTCGCTGGATTCTTTCTGTGAGAAATTTCCTTCGCGTATTGGGGAACGTATTTTGCTATATACGAAAGACTACCAAATGGATGACTCAACAATCTGTATGCCAGTGTATTTTACGCCCTTTTTGTAAAACGAAAAAGCCTCCCAAATTTTTGAGAGGCTTTTTCCATTTCCTTAACCGAGATAACTCTTCAGGATCTTGCTTCGGCTGGTGTGTTTCAACCGGCGTATGGCCTTTTCCTTGATTTGGCGCACGCGCTCGCGCGTCAGGTCGAATTTCTCTCCAAT
The DNA here is from genome assembly GCA_902780055.1 of uncultured Bacteroidia bacterium. Classification (GTDB taxonomy): domain Bacteria; phylum Bacteroidota; class Bacteroidia; order Bacteroidales; family F082; genus Limimorpha. Next base: position 28,224 of record CACZDU010000035.1, read on the forward strand.
TTCTTCCAACGTCATCGGGTGGCTGCCGCTTAGCCCAAAGTACATTCGGACGACATCCTGCTCCCGCTGTGTCAAGGTGGAGATGGCTCGGTCGATTTCTTTGCGCAACGACTCATAAAGAAGTTCAGTCTCAGGCGTCGGGGCTTCCTCGCTCTTCAGCACGTCATACATGGTGTTGTCCTCGTCTTGGATGAGGGGCGCGTCCATGCTGATGTGGCGTCCGGCGTTCTTCATCGACTCCTTCACCTCTTGCTCCGTGATTTCTAAAACTTCGGCAATCTCCTCTGCATTGGGTTCGCGCTCAAATTCTTGCTCTAACTTGGCGTAAGTCTTGTTGATTTTGTTGATGGAACCGATTTTGTTGAGAGGGAGACGGACAATGCGCGATTGTTCGGCCAAAGCCTGAAGGATGGATTGGCGAATCCACCACACGGCGTAGGAGATGAACTTGAAACCTCTGGTTTCGTCGAAACGTTGTGCGGCTTTTATCAGTCCCAAGTTGCCTTCGTTGATTAAGTCGGGAAGACTGAGGCCTTGGTTCTGATACTGTTTTGCTACGGAGACTACAAAGCGCAAGTTGGCCTTGGTGAGTTTTTCCAATGCGATCTTGTCGCCTTGTTTGATACGTTGCGCCAATTCAACCTCTTCTTCAGCCGAAATCAGCTCAACCTTACCAATCTCTTGCAGGTACTTGTCGAGAGACGCGGTCTCACGGTTCGTCACCTGCTTC
>CACZDU010000036.1:0-36427 GCA_902780055.1 uncultured Bacteroidia bacterium
ACCGGCTGCGGGTTCTCTGCCAAGTCTTTCGTCAAGTTCTTTCCCGCTTTGCGCTTCCCCCTCTGAGAGGGGGCCAGGGGGAGTAAAAAGGAAGCCAAGAGGGAATCCCAATATCCCGGCAGGCACAAAAAAAATCCAAGACAAAGCCCATTGGCCCTGCCTTGGATAGAGGATATGCAAAAGTGTGGAGCGGAGATTTACCCCCCCCCCACCAATTGCTTGATAATCAATGTTTTACATAGTAATTCCACTGGTTTTCTTTTTGAGGGTGCAAAATTACGGAAAAATCTTTTACCTATTTCATTTTTTTACACGAATTTCCACCAATTGAACACGAAATCGAAGATTAGCTACGCTGAATGCGGAGCATTTCGACGAAGTCAATTATCAAGAATTTCAATTTAAGATTAGCTACGCTGAATGCGGAGCATTTCGACGAAGTCAATTATCAAGAATTTCAATTTTTGGAACCATTCATAATTCAATGGCCATTCGTGCAAACGCCTCCTATTCCTCAAAAATGTCCTCGTGGTAAACCCCTTCGCCATAGATGACCGAGGTGGCCGAAAACCAACCTATGGCACCGCAGTCGGAGAAAATGTTGGTGAACATGGCGGGGAAGGCGCCCATGACGGGATTGGACCCGATGGCCAGTTTCTGCGACACGAGGAAATACATGTAATCTTTCGAGATGCTGTAGAGTTTCACCCCCACCACATCGCCTTCGTCCATATACGACTTGTTCATAATGCCCACCGGCACCGGGATATTGTTCTTCAACATTTCCTCGCCGTTGAAGTAATAGCCTGCATAGCCGCGCATCGAGAACAGGTTGAACAGCTTGGAGGGCCTGTTCCTGAAGCGGCTGCCGTTCAGGTAGAGTTCCACGTTGTAGACGATGTTCTCATCGGAAAGCGTCTGGAAATAGGGGCAAACGCACACCGCCGCTTTCTCGTCGACGAAGGGAATCCCTTCCGAGTTGAGCAAGGGCAACAGGCCAACCGAGTCGATGGTGGTGGCATTGTTCGGCATTTTCACGTCGGCGTACATTCGTATGGGCCTCGAGAACAGGGTGTTTTCCTCCACCCTCACCTCCAAATGATACCAGCGGTTTTTGCCTCCCGTGGCCGAATCGGAAAGGTAGTGGCCCGGCTTGTTGGCCTGCTCATAATAATGGATGGTGTCGTCGCCCACCGTCACATACACCGTTGCGCCCGAAATCATCTCGCGGTCTTCGGAATACAGTTCCGACGAATAACTGAGTATGACCTCGTGACGCTTCAACTCGTTTGAGAAGGTGCCTTCCACCACGGGCACTTTGCGGCCTTCGGGCGGGTCCATCGTGATTTCCTCGGTACACGACCATGCCGACAGCAAACACAAGCAAGCCAAATGCCAGATTCTTATTCTTTTCCTTTTCATGCTGCAAGTCAATATTAGTCCTCAAAAACAGTTTCTGCACTGACGACCGAGGCCGTCAAGAACCAGCCCACGCTGCTGCCGCTGGGCTGAATGTTGGTGCCCACATTGGCCGGAGCGCCCAGCAGGGGATTGCTGCCCGTCGAAATCATGATGCTGTAGAAAAAGGTCATGTAGTCGGTCGGGATGCTGTGGAGATCGACACGGATGCGGTCGCCGCGCTTCAGTTGGCTTTTGCGGAACATGTGGACGGGGATTTCCTTGTTGGCCAGCTGCATTTCAGGCCCGTTGATGTAGAATCCCGCATAGCCGCCCACGGGCACCATCATCTGATCGGTCAAGGTGTCGTTGAGGATGGTGTCGTTTTTCGCCACCAGCGGGATATAGATGATGTTGGGGTCGGGAAGGCTCATGAAATAGGGATAGACCCATTCGATTGTGTCGTTGAAAAAGACCGAAGGCATCGTGTCGTTCGCTCCGTTGTAAGGCTTGATGACGATGCTGTCGATGCACTCCACATTGTTGGGCATCAAACTCTCGGCAAAGACGTGAACTGTCTCGCCATCCGCTCTGGGCACATCGGCGCAAAAGCGGTAGAGGGTGTTTTTCCGTCCCGCAACGAGGTCGCTGAAATAATGCCCTTTGCGCTCGGCGTCTTCATAATAATATAAGGTGTCGATGCCGTCGGTGACATACACCGTTGCGCCGCTCACCATTTGAATGTCGTCCTCGTTGTAGAAGTCGGCAGAATAACTCAAAATGGCCTCGTGGCGCTTCAATTCGTCGGTGAGCGAAGCCTCAACGCCAATCATCGGTTCGCCTTTCTGCACGTCAATCACGATGTCCTCGGTGCATGAGGTGAGGCAAGCGAAACCAATCAGTACCAACAGTTTACGCAAATCGTTCATGCTCGTCAGTATTTGAAGTTGTAGGAAATGGAAGGCACTGCCGAGAACAGGTACATGTTTTTGGTGACGATGCTGCCGTTGGGACCTTGGTCGAAGGTGATGGCCCAAGTGTTGTGGCGGGCGTAGGCATTGTAGACCGAAACGTTGAGTTCGTGCTGCCAACGCCGGTTGTCCAACTTGCCCAACTTGCAGGTGAACGAGAGGTCGAGGCGATGATAGTCGGGATAGCGGCTTTGGTTGCGGTAGCCGTTATACACGGCGTAAGTCTGCCCGTTGATGGTGTATTGCCCGTAGGGGAACGTCACCGGCTGGCCCGTGTTGTAAATCCAGTTGGCCGCGAAGGTGATGCGCGGATTGAGTTCGTAACTGCCCACGATGACGATGTTGTGCGGGCGGTCGTAAGGCGAGCGATACTCCTTCCCATGGCTGATTTCCTCGATGGTGCGGTAGGTGTGCGAATAGGTATAGGAAATCCAGCCCGTGAACTTGCCCACATTCTTCCTCACGAGGAACTCCGCCCCGTATGAACGCCCCTTGCCTACGCGCAACTCGCCGTCAATCAGAAGATAGCCATAGGTGATGGCGTTGTCCTTGAAGTCGATGACATTCTGCATGTTCTTGTAATACACCTCCACGGAGGTTTCGATGGCGTCGTTGGCGAAATTGCGGAAATAGCCGAGCGCGAATTGGTCGCACTTCTGGGGCTTCACATTGGGACTGGTCGGGAACCACACGTCGAAAGGCAGGCCGCCCGTAGACGATGAGGCCACTTGGGCGTACTGCACCGTGCGCGAATAGGAGGCCTTCACCGACGAATGTTCGTCCAACTGGTACATGGCCGCCACGCGAGGCTCAGGGTTGATGACCGTGTTGAAGATTTCACCCTTGCCGTAGTGCAATGTATCTTTGACGATGTGGAGAGCCTCAGTAAAAACAAAGAAATCCTCCTCGCCGATGTTTTGGAAACACGACAGCCTCAAACCGGCGCGGAAGGTGAAGCGTGGCGTGGGCATGAAGTCATGGGTGAAATACAAGGCATGTTCCAAGCCCTTGCGCGTCACTGCTTTTGACTGGTCAATCTGAAGGTATTGCGAAAGCGCTCCTCCCCTGTCGTCAATCTCGCCTTGCAAGTAGGACTGATAGCCCGTCGACAGGCCGAACTTCGAGATATTCTTGTCGCTCCAGTGCATGGCAAAGTCGTAGTTGAGTACGGCCGCATCTGTGCCCGCCTTGATGCCGAAGTTGTAAGGACTGTAGTTGATGTCGATACTATAGCGGTATCGCGAACCAATCAAGGCGAGGTTGGAGGTCAGTCTGTCGGAGAAGATGTGACTCCAACGTAGGGTCGCGCTGGTGTTGCCGTAACCCAAGCCAATCATTTGCTGCATGTTGAACTCATCATGGCCGTTGTAGAACGAAAGGAACAAGCGGTCATTTTTGCCCAACGACTGGGTCACCTTGGCGTTCACATCGTAGAAGTTGATTCTCGACTTGTTCAGGTTCTCGCCCATAAACGGAAGCAACAGTCCAGCATAGGTTCTGCGACCAGCCAGCAAGACCGATGTCTTGTGGTCGAACAGCGGGGTCTCAAGCATCAAACGGCTCGTTATCAACCCGATACCACCTTGCAAACCAAACCGTTTGGGCATCTCGTCTTTCACCGTCACATCGAGGACCGACGAAAGACGGCCACCGAAATAGGCGGGAATGTCGCCCTTGTAAAGCGTGGCATCTTTCACCACATCGTTGTTGAACACGGAGAAGAATCCGAGGAAATGCGAGGCGTTGTAAATGGGGGCACCGTCCAAAAGGATAAGATTTTGGTCGGTGGCACCGCCGCGCACGCTAAATCCCGACGAGCCTTCCGAGGCCGACTGCACACCCGGCAGCAATTGTATCGACTTGATGACGTCCACCTCGCCCATCAGCGCAGGGATTTTCTTGATGGTAATCATGTCCAAGGTTTGCACGCTCATCGCCATTGCGGTCACATTGCGGTCCTTGCGCTCGCTGGTCACCTCCACTTCGGAAAGTTTTTTCTGTTCCGACTCCAACTTCAAGTTGAGCGTAACCGGTTTGTTCCCGATATTCACCCTCTTGTTGATGGTGCTATAGCCGACGTATGAAACGCGCAGCGTATGTTCGCCGAAAGGCAATTCCAGTTCGTAGCGACCTTTCTCGTCGGTCGTGGTGCCCAATTGCAGTTTCTCCTCATAAATGGAAACGCCAATCAAGGTTTCGCCTGAATCCTCGTCGCGAACCGTTCCCGAAATCACACCTTTACTTTGGGCTAAAACATTGGTTATCAGCCCTAAAAGGCAAACAAAAGATAATAACAGTCTTTTTTGCATCGTGAAAAAATTTGTGCAAAAATACAAAACATTAGGTTTCGTCGCTTGGATTTTCAAGCAACTCGAACAAAAACTCAATTTGCGTCGTCCGTGATGTTCGCGTAAGCATCCTGCATCTCGATATTGACCGTGCCCGCGTCGATTTCGCCCTGTTCCTTCTTCAGGAAGGCGAAGGTCTTCAACTTGAAACATTCGGCCACGGGGTCGTCGTCGATGCGGATGCAAACGCCCTCGCGCGGCACCTTGTTCTTGCAGAACGGCTCGTTTTTCTCCATACCAAAATGCTCCGTGTCGTTTTGCAGATGTTCAAGGAAAGCCATACCCCATTCGCTGCCTTCGGGCAAATCGGGATAGAGTTCGGCCACCGTGCCGTGATAGAGTATCGGAATGGGTTTCAGGCGGTTGGCGATTTCGGGATGCTCGTTCATCAGTTTCACCGTCCAGTCATGGACCTGCTGCACGTTCCACTCCTCCTTCTTGCCGTTTTCGGGCTTCACGGTGATGCGGTAAGGCATGAGGAAGTTTTGGCCGTGGTCGCAGCGGTAGTCGTAGCCGCCCTGAATCATGCTGTCCGACTGGGTGAGGTAGCCGCAAATCTCGCCATAGAGCGTCATACCCTTGTCCAAATACTTGAAAATCAGGTTGCCGTACTCCGTCCAAATGTCTTGGCCATAAAAGCCCGCCGTCAGCCCGCCGTATTTCGAGTCGTACTGGTTCTTGATGACCGTGCGCGACGAAAACACTGGGCCGTAGTCAATTCTAAAATCGGCTATTTTTCTGTCGTTCAACGACTTATTTTGCTTTTCTTGTTTCGTTTTGCCCCAATAAGGGTTCACTTTCTGCTTGCCCAAATGCTTGATTTCCTTCTTCACCTTCTTGTTGAACCATTGTTCGGCTGAAGTCATCGGCTTGGGGATTCGCGTAAGAACGTTGCCGATGATTACGCTGGTTCCGTGCATCTTGACGCTGATGGTGACTTTCGTCGACGGTTCGAAACGCCAAAGGCTGCTTTGCAGTTGCGCGGTGTCGTAGTGCAGCAAAAACTCGCCCGGAATGATGCGCTTGAAGCGCTTGATGCCACGGTCGCGACGCAGTTCGCGTTTGGTTTTCGGGAACTGGATGGGCGGCACGTAGGCCTCCGCGAACAGTTCGCCCCCAATCGTGTCGAACGAAAACGGGTGCTCGATGCCGTTCTCGTCGGTGGTGAAATAGCTTTCGAGGTCTTCGTCGGCCAATTTCTTCTTCCAGCGCACCAACGACTCCTTCTTAAATATACAGCCGTACGACGGGCAGCCGCGCAGTTTGATGAGCTTGACGCGCCCGTGCTTGTTGAAGAAGCCCACGAGTTTCTTGGCCTCGTCAATGTTGCCTTCCTCTTTCAGTTTGAGCACTTCCGCAGCGTTGGCGTTGAGTTCGGCAAGGCCGAGTTCAAACTGGTTGTTGGCGGCCAAAAACTCCTTGTTGAGCGCGGTTTCGTTCATGCAATAAATCACAGGCTCGCCCACCGTGAACTGTCCTTTCGAGACCACGATGCTGAATCCGTCCACAAAGGTCTGCACGAGGAAATCCGATCCTTCGATGGGTTTCATCTCGCCAATGCGCACGATTTTGGCGCAATATTCCTCTTTCATGTATTCACTCGCAGTGAAGAGGCGTTTTTCTGTCTTGTTTTCCATAGTTTTTAGTTTTTACACACCAAGAACAATTGAAGGCTCAATGTTGAGTTTGAGGCAAAGGTCGCGTGAAAGTTGGTATGACGGCTCCATCTTGCCATGCATCAACTCGCTCATCCTCGAAGGGCTGATGCCAAGAAGTTGCGCCACAGCCGCTTGGGTGAGGCTACGCTCGTACATTCGAAGTTTGATTACATCTGTCAACTTGGGTTTGGTGAAGGTGTAGTGGATGTTTTCGTACTCCGCTACCATATCGGACAGGATGTCAAGTTCCTGATAGTTAGGGTCGGAAACGGGAGTCTCGTCCGTCACAACCTTCAAAAGTTCTTCGATGCGCTGCATCGCGGCGTTGTATGCCTCTTCGTTCTTCAATTGTGCCATATCTCAAATGTTTTTGATGTCCGTTATCTTGTCGTATTCGGCGTGTGTTCCGATGAAACGGATATACACCGATTTTGCAGTCATAAGTATCATCACAACAAGGCGGAAGTTGTTCCCGTTGATATTGAACACATAACGCTGGTTGCCCACATAGTCAACGTTGTTGAACGTCTGGCGGATGTCGGCGAGGTTGTTCCATTGTGCCTCGCTTGTCTTGTCAAACCAGTCTTCAAGTCCACTCGCGGCTTGCGGGTGCTTCTCAGCATATTGGGTCAAGGTCTTCTTGGCGATGATTCTCATACCTTTTTGCTTTTACGCTGCAAAAATAAGAAAAAAGTTCGGAAAAACGGAACAATATTCCATTATTTTTGTATTCGCGCTTTGTGCCGACCCGTTCAACACTTATTTCTGCAAAACATCCGTAATCTTCCGGCTGCAAACCGCCTGCACCACGCCCGAAGTGATCAAGGAAAGCAATAGGAATGCAGCAAAAACGGACACCAAAGCCACCGTCAAGACAAGGGGAACAGACACGTGATAAGCGAAGTTTTGCAGCCAATTCAGCGAGAAATACACCGAAACGGCAGTGGCCACAAGAATCGGCAAGACATACAATCTCAACTTGGTTTTCAGGTAATGCCCCATCACTTCGCGGTTGGTGGCGCCATACACCTTGCGCACCGCCATATTGGTTTCCTCTTGATGAAGATGATAGGAAACCACACCAAAGAAGCCGAACAATGCAAGCAGCATCGCGGCAAGGAAATACAACAGCGACAAATGCCCGACCTGACGCTCCTCGCGGTAAAGTTCTTTCTCGCCCAAAAACGAACAGGAAATCACATCAGTAAAATTGAACGGACGCACCACTTCTTGAATGTATGCCAAAGTCTGTTGCCGGTTTTCGGGAGCGATTTTCACCACGATATTCGGCTGTGCCTCTGGTGCATATTCCATAATAAGCGGTGAAACGGCGTTGCGCATATCGGAAAAATGGAAGTCCTTCACCACCCCGACGATTCTCCCTGAAGTCACGGTCAGTGTCAAGTCCTTGCCAATGGCATCCTCTACGCTCCAGCCCATCGCCTTGACCGCCGCCTCATTGACCACATATTGCCCATTCCCTTCGTACTTGCCCTCAAAATAATCATCCAAATTCAAGTCCTTGCTCAAATAATCGCCAGCCAACAACTCCATCCCAACCATCTCTTGGAAATAGCCATCAGTATAATCCACCTCGCTGATGAAGCCATTAGGTTGGGAAAAGTCGCCACAACAAAGTCCCACACTGTAGATGTCGGGGTTCTTCATCAGTTCGTCACGAATGGGGCCCACTTTGTAGCAGGGCGTTACCAAACTGTTGAGCGACACGATGTTGGAAGTATCGATACCTTTGTCGGAATGGCGCATAAACGAGAGTTGTAATAAGGTGACCACAGTAAATACCGCCGCTAACGAAGAGAGACCCACCTGAAGCATCGAACTCGCATTGCTGATGCGGATGCCTTTCAAGTGGCGCATCTTTCCTTTCAGCACATCGGCGAAGGCCACGCTGCGCAAGCAATATTGCCCGAAAAGGCTTGATGCCAAGGGCAACAGCGCCAAAAGCGCAAGGCAGAAAAAGAGCAGCCATTTGTCGAAACGCAATTGCACGGGCACGCCTATCCACGACTGGAACGCGGGCAGCAACCCCCACACCGCCAATAAGGAAAGCCCCATCGCCACAAGGGTAATGAGCAAGGTCTCCAATATGTTGCCCGAAAAAATCCTGAACTCGCTGCACCCAAACACCCGCTTGACGACCCTGTTTTTGGTTTGCTGCACCGAATACGACACATCGAGTGTGGTGCAATTCACGATGGTGACCGCCACGATGAGCAGGATGCCAAAGATGATAATCAATACATACGATGCATTGCCGTTACCCACACTTTCTGAATCGTTGTAATCGGTGTGCAGGTGGATGTCGCGCAAAGGCTGGAATTCCAACCATTGCTGCTTATCGTACTTCTCCGTTTGGATGTTGGCTAAGCGTTTCATCTCTGCCTTGCTGAACAGCGCATTTTCCCTCAATTTGACGTAAATCGTCTGGTTTTCAGTGATGTTGCGGTAAAGATTGAGTTGACGGCTATCCATCGGCATCACCACATCGAAAGGCAGATGCGTGTTCGTTGGCACATCCACCACCAAGGCAACGGTGTAAACGGTTTCTATGTGCATATAGGAACAGACCAAAGGCTGCCCTATGGCCGAGCCGTCAAAAAGTTTTTGTGCCATCTCTTTGGAAATGGCCGCTTCGTTGGGCTGGAGAATGTGATGCGGTTCGCCTTCCACAACGGGATAGGTGAACACGTTGAAGAAATTGTCGCTGGTCGTCAAAGCCGTCACCTCAAAGGATTCGTTGCGTTCCATATCCCTGACCGTGTTGGGATTCTGGTTGGTATAGTGTGAAATCACGCTCACACATTCCTCCACCTGCGGCACGGCATCAGGCAAGTCATAGCGCAACTGGCAGACTCCACCGGTGTATCTTGTGCCAGTGGCCTTATCCACCGAAACCAAGCGATAAATCCGGTCGCCGTCCTCAATAAAACGGTCGTAGGAAAACTCGTGTAGCACCCACTGGAACAGCAAGGTAGCGGAAGTGATGCCAATGACCAAGCAAAAAACATTGATAATGAAATGCTTGCGTTTTGGTTTCAGAACTAATTTATTCATTTTATAATTACATTAACTTGATTTTGGTGCAAAAATAGTTATTAATTCCATACATACAAACTTAAATGAAGTTTTTGTGATTGAAAATGAACCCTTTTATTGGTCCGTACCATCAGACAGCCTGAATCCAATACGCCGCCGTTCTTTCTGTGGATGATTGCTCTGCAATTCAACCAAAGCCAAACTAATGGCTTCAAGTTGGGCACTATGTTCCTCGTTTATGTCGTTTTGGTCGGCAAGAATCTCCTCAATGTAATTCCTCACTTCCATAATTTCCTTTTTCAACTCTACATAATCCGTGCTCACCATACCCACAAATCGACGCAATTCCACGAAAGCCCTCATAATCTTTCTGTTGATGTCAATGGCCGTTTCTGAATGTAACACGCTGCTTAACATAGCCACACCTAATTCAGTAAATGCAAACGGAAGATACTTCAGGTTTGAGCCTCTGCCCGTATTTAACACAACTGTCTGAGACCCAGAAAGATTTTCCTGTCCCTTGTTCAAGGTCGCAATTTGCGACCTTGAACGAATTTGTTCTGCTTCGTCTTTGGTCAAAGTAAACATAAAGTCGTCACCTTCAAATCGTTTGATGTTTCGCCTAACTGCCTCTTTCAACCGTTTTGTCTCTACGCCATACATTGCTGCCAAATCGCTGTCAATCATCACTTTTTGGCCACGGATTTCATAAATCATTTGTTGAATTTGTTCCACTTCGTTTGCCATAATCAAAACTTTTACCTGCAAATTTAGAAATAATTTCAAAACCTATACCCCATCCTCTCCATCTTCTCCACCTGCAAAGAAGCCTGCCCGAATTCTTCCGTCACTTTGCCCAAAAGCAGATATACGCCGTCGCCTTGGAACGGCCATTGCTTCAAGGTTTGCGGGAAATGAACCGTGTCAAAGGCCTCACCCGTGGCATCAACGAAGGTGGAAAGAGCCATCGTTTCGCCTTTGCAGGTGCGCACATATTTGATTGTCACCAACTTGCCCAACATCCGATAGCGACTTCCAACGAAATTCAGCATCTGCGAAGCCATCAACTCGCCACGGAACTTGGTTTTCAGCATATCGAACCAAGTCATAGAGACGGGGAAGCCGTAAAGTTCAATCTCGTCGTAGGCGTTTTGCAAGGCGTTGGCCGTGAAATCGGGGAACTCAAAATGCTGGTTTTCAAGGTGAAAAAGCGTTTCGGGCTGCTCCTTTTTTCCGTCGCTTTTGTGGAGATGCGCCTGCCACAGCAGTTCGGCCTTGGGCTTTCGCGTGAAGTCGAACACGCCGCCACGAATGAGCAAAACGAGTTGCTCCAACGAAAACGGCACCCTCGAAACGAAGTCGTCCAAATCGGCGAATGACCCGTGAGCCTTGCGCTCGGCGATGAAACGATCAACAAACTGTTGTTCAATGCCTTGCAAATGCACAAAACCCATAAAAACCGTCCGACCGTTCAAAGTGGTAAGGTAATCGCTGCGATTGACGCAAGGCAGATGGATTTTCGCGCCCATACGCCGCGCCTCGTTGAAATAGAACCAAGTCTGGTAAAATCCGCCGAAATTGTTGATCACAGCCACTTGAAACTCAAGCGGATAGTGGCTTTTCAGGTAGAGGCTTTGGTAACTTTCAACGGCATACGAAGCCGAATGTGCCTTCGAGAAGGAATAGCCCGAAAACGACTCAATCTGCCGCCAAAGTTCGCTCACCAAGGCATCAGGATAGCCTTTGGCCTTGCAATTGCCTAAAAATCTGTTTTTAACTTCCTCAAATTCAGTCTTGTCGCGCATCTTGTGGCCCATCATTCGGCGCAGCACATCGGCTTCGGCCAAATCCAAACCCGCAAAATAATGCCCAACTTTCAGCACATCCTCCTGATAAATCATCACGCCGTAGGTTTCGGCCAAAAGTTCCTTCAAAACGGGGTGCTTATAATCCACAGTATCAGGATGATGGAAGCGGTTGATGTATTCGCGCATCATCCCCGACTTTGCCACGCCCGGACGGATGATGGAACTGGCCGCGACCAAGGTTTTGTAGTCGCTGCAACGCAACTTGCGCAACAGCCCGCGCATCGCCGGACTTTCGATGTAGAAACAGCCGCAAGTCTCGGCCTTGAGCAGTTGGCGGCGAATCAGTTCGTCTTGTTTCAGCGCGTTAATCTGGTGAATGTCAATGCGCAAGCCGCGACTTTGCTCCACCATTTCCACTGCGTCACGGATATGGGCAATGCCCCGCTGGCTCAAAATGTCGATTTTTTCAAAGCCCAATTTCTCGGCGGAATACATATCGTATTGCGTGGTCGGGAAGCCTTTGGGCGGCAGGTCGAGGGCGGCAAAATTGGTGATGGGTTCTTCCGTAATCAGCACGCCACCCGCGTGGATGGAACGCTGGCGCGGGAAATCCTTTAAGCGTTCCGAAATGGCCAGAATCTGCCGCCCGATTTCGCTCTGTCGGGCGAAAGCCTCGGGATTGCGCTCCATCTGGTCAATTTCGCCCTTGGGCAGGCCGAACACCTTGCCCAACTCGCGACACAGCGAATTGCTTTGGAAAGTGACCGTCGCGCCGAGCAAAGCCACGTGCTCCCGACCGTATTTCTCAAAGATGTGTTCGATGACCTTGTCGCGCTCGCGCCACGAGAAATCGAGGTCGAAGTCGGGCGGACTGCTCCGCTTGGGGTTGAGGAAACGCTCGAAATACAAGTCCAACTCAATCGGGTCCACATCGGTGATTTTCAAGCAATAAGCCACCACGCTATTGGCCCCGCTGCCCCGCCCGACGTGGTAAAATCCCTGCGACATTGCGAAGCGCACAATGTCCCAAGCGATGAGAAAATAGGCGCAAAATCCCATCCGCTCAATGATGTCCAACTCCTTCTCTATGCGGCGGTAGGCGGTTTTGTCGTGCAGGCCGTAGCGGTACGCCATCCCGTCAAAAGCCAACTTGCGCAACAGTTCGCGGTCGTCATAGACATTGCCCGTGAAAGTGCGCTTGTTTTTCACGCTGTTGTCCAGGTCGATCTCGCACTCGTCCAAGATACGCTCCGCATTTTCAATGAGTTGCGGATAGAGCGCAAAGGTCGTTTTCAGCCTTTCGGCGGGCAAGAGAATTTCGTCGGGAGCGGCACAAGCGGATGGTTCGAGGCGCGAAATCAGCACGTTTTCGTCGATGGCGCGCAGGCTTTGATGCAGTTGGAAATCGTCGGCCTCGGCGAAGGTGACGGGCTGCATCGCGACCAACTTTTCAAAAGTTTCGCAGTTGTACATTTTGGTCAGTTGGGAGAAACGCACACCGAGAAATTCGTTCTCTTTCAGCGCATTAGGTTTCCGTTTCCCGAAGGGGTAAATCACGAAAACCTGTTCCCAGTCGGGCGCGATTTCGGGAAAAGGCTGTTTTGTGAGGTTGTGTTGCGTCAGGAAACGGTTCAGTTCGGCGAAGCCCGTGTTGTTTTTGGCCAAGGCCACATACAGCAGTTCGTTGCCGTTGCGCACCTCCACGCCCACAACGGGCCGCACGCCCTTCCGCCGACATTCCACCACGAAATCGGCCACGCCCATCGTCGTGTTGATGTCGGTCAAAGGCAGGACGGAATAGCCCAGCGCGGCGGCCTTCGTGACCAATTCCGCAATCGGCAACGTCCCGTAGCACAGGCTGTTATATGAATGTACGGCGATCAGCACAATACTTTTGATTAGTTTTTCGTTAAAAATTTCGCCGTAAATTTAATCAAAGTTTTTGAGATGATACTCAATTCAGGAGCAAAATAAACCTTTTGTGACATTAAGGTTTCTTTTGTGACATCTTTTGTGACATTTCAGGTGCTGTCACCGAAGCATATTTCCTGATAACAAACTGTATTTCAGTTAGTTCTTTAGTGACATCTTTGGTGACATTTTTTACGCCAAGCCCAAGAATGTTTTATTGCATAACAATCACCCAATGGCCATCCTTGCGGCTACCTTCGCGGGTGAGAATCCCCATTTCTTGTAATTGAGAGATATATCTTTGTAAAGTTCGGAATTTGGCACCTGTCTTTTGCGCCAATTCGCTTGTCGTAATAGACGGATTCATTCGGATTTCAAACAGGATAATTTTTTGAATATCAGTTAGTTCTTTTACGCCATCTTTTACGCCATCTTTTACGCCAATTTGTTCCAATGAGAGCGTTTCGCTCCCAAATTCCGGATGGCAAGGAATATCAATCAAAAAGTAAGTCCTTTCTTCATCCGTTTCAACAGTCGCTTGTGGAGAACCATTGGCTTGTAGTTCGTCTTGTATGGTTGGAATGCCCGTGGCTCGGCCTTCGGTAAGGTCAAGTTCCTTCAGGAATTCGCCCAAGCGCCGGTTGCGGTAGCGGCGTGAGCGCAGCGACTTGCCCTTACGCACAGCTTCCATCGGAATAGTGTGGTCTGGCCCAGAGAAACTTAAAATGGAAATTCTATCTGGCTCAATCGTAATCTCCACAGGCTCCCTGATGGTCCAGTCGCGATGATAGAGGCTGTTCACCACCGCTTCCTCCAAGGCTTGAAAGGGATAGTTGAAAAACTTGTCGGAATGTTCGTCGTCCTTGGGCTTCCGAATCTGCTTCTTGACGACATTGGTGCGCAGGTAACTCAAAGTCTTCTCTATCATCATCGGCACACTTCCTTTAATGGGTTCGACCTCAATCAGGTTGTTCGGGTTCTTCTCGCGTCCTTCGGGGAACAGCACAATGTCCACCTGTGCTTGCTTGAAGAAACGGTCAGGGCGTTCACAGAACATCATCGCCGCCACGTTCTTGATGCGCCAGCCTTCGGGCACAGGCTCCAACAAGTCCATCTGCTCCAGCACCGACTCCATATTGTCCGTTAGCGGCATTTCGGCCAGGCTGCTCTTCACCTTCACCAAATAGTCGTGCAAAAGCAAAGGCGAGATGTCGTTCAGCGTAATCTGGTCGTTGCCTCGGTCGTCGAAGGGCGTGCGGTTGGCCAAGTCCAACAACTCACGTTCGTATTCCGCTTTTGGCACGATGCTGCTACTATTATAGCGAATATAGTAGTTGTAGGTCTTTTGCTTGGCGGTAACGAAGTCTGGCACCTTGTAAGGCCGACGCTCGCCCGCCGAAACCTTGATGACAAGGATGGTCTTGCCGTCGGCTTCCTCAATATAGAGGCGCGGCTGGTAGTAAGGGCGCATCAGGTTGTTGTAGCCCACCATTTCCTTCTCGATAGGTTCAATTTTGTTGGTGTCGATGCCCACCACCGGGCGCAAAGCACGACCATTCTCTTCCTTCACGCCAACCACGATGTAGCCTCCGCCCGTCTCGTCGAAGTCGTTGGCGAAAGCGCAAATGGTGCGATAAATGGCATCGGGATTCCAACCCGACTTGTATTCTATCCGCTCGCCTTCCACGGCGCGACCGCAGAGCAGTTCCTCTATGTTGATGGGGAGTTTCATTGCTTGAGTTTTATGCTGCAAAGTTACTACTTTTTCCCTATTGGCTTATTGATTGCTTGACAAAATGACCCCGAGAGCCCTCCAGTGTTGGAATAGCAGAGAAACGTAATAGATTAAAGTTTTCGCCCCAATTTGTGGTACACAATGAAAATTTTCGCCGTAAATTTAATCAAAGTTTTTGAGATGAATTGGAATTGGTGCCATCGAAAGTCTCTTTTTCCGATTTATTTTGCCAATTCAGAAAAACAATCTATCTTTGTGCACGATTTTGATTGAAAATATTGGATAGCATCCTCGATTTTCAATGAAAATATTGGATATACATAAAAAACAACGATACGACATCGGCGTGGCCAATCATTTATTGCACCGCAAGGAAATGAGCAGAGGCAGTGTCGATTACGGACACGCTTTCGAGCACTTGGTCATTCAAGAGATTTATGCGTGGCTACATTACACCCATTCGGAAGAAACCTTGTCGTATTGGCGCACTTATACGGGAATTGAGGTGGACGCTGTGATTGGAGACGCACGAGTGGCCATTGAAATCAAATCGACCGAAGAGATACAGCCGCGACACACCAAAGGATTGAAAGCGTTTGGAGAAGAACATCCTGACAGTCGTCGCATAGTGGTTTCGCTCGACAAGTTCAACCGCCGAATTGGTGACATTGAATGTGTCTATGTTCTCGATTTCTTCAAAATGTTGTGGTCGGGAGAGATTTAACCGAACACATACTTTGTTGTTGTAATGTTTGTCGCCTTGAATTTAATCAAAGTTTTAAAATTGAATTTATTTCATACACAAAACAACTGCAATTTGTTATTTTTGTTGTAAATAACTATTGAGAAAATTTTAACAATTTTTAACCGATTTTCTTGCAATCCATCTAAACTTTCTTTCTACTTTTGCGGCAAATTCTAAACACAAATGATATGGAAACGTTAATTGAAAGTCTAAAACAATTCGAAGAAAAGGCCAACACTGTTTCTAATGAAACAGAACTTCAGAGCATCTTTAAAGAGCTCGCACCAGCATTCCTTTATGGCGGCTATATCCAGGTACACGACGAATACAGGGTGTTTATTCGAACCGTAGAGTTCTATTTCCACAGCGAAAAAGAAAATGGGATACACGACCCAATCGTATATCATCGCAATGGAAAAGATTTTGTAAATGTCCCATACTTTCCTCTAATGACTTTACACGCACATTCTTCAGGTTTTGATATTACCTTTGAAAGTGAAGCAGAACAGTATAGAGCATCGGCTTTGATACGAACTTATGAAGTGAAAGATAAGGATGGAAAGTATTTGGTTTGGAATAAAGAAAAAAGTATGTTCGAAGAAACCACGGAATATGGATATAACACTCAATCCACATATCTTTATGCTTTGATAAATGGGTTTTCTCTTGGGAACAGCAATAATGTCAAATGGATTGATGCACCAAGAAAACAATCATCATCCACTATGGAGAAGAAGCGTCAGAATGTTTATCAATTTGATTCTGAAAGAAACAAAGTTAAATGCAATCGAAACTGGAGTTTTACGAGAATAGAGCAAGTATAACAAAATCGCTTCGCTATGACCACCGACAACCTCACCAACACCGTCTATTTCTCTGACCTTCTACCAAAGAAATGTCCAATCTTGAACCAGCACATTGTTGAAGCATTGGAAACGAACAAGATTCGCTATGTCTATCTTTCTGAAACCAAGGACATTTGGTGCCGCGACTTTATGCCAATCCAAATAGAAGAAGACCGTTTTGTGTTCTACAAATACACTCCCGACTATTTGCAAAGCCCCTACTATCGCCGTATTCAGACCAACCCTGAAAAAGTGTTTCAAGCACCACAGAATCGTCTGGAACAAGTAACGCGAAATGCCATCACGATTGACCTTGTTATAGATGGCGGCAATGTGGTGAAATGCGGCGACACCATTGTAATGACGGAAAAAGTGTTTGCCGAGAACAAGGACAAAACACGTACCGAAGTGGAAAAGATTCTGAAAGATGCATTCCGTTGCGACATTCTGTTTCTGCCGTGGGACCGAAAAGAAACCTTCGGCCACAGCGATGGCATTGTCCATTATGCGGGTGACGGCAAAATCCTTTTGACGAACTATGATGACAGTTCGATTTATTATTACCGTCGTTTCCGAAAAGCGTTAGAAAAACACTTTGAGGTTATCCTGTTGAAGTATGCAACCAAAAGACGACACGCTCGCAGTTGGGCTTACATCAATTTCTTGCAGATTGGCAAGTTGGTTCTCGTCCCGCAATTAGGGCTTGAAGAGGACGAACAGGCTTTGGAACAAATCAGCAAAGTTCTGCCTGATTGTGAAGTGGTCGGGATTCCTTCGTTGGAAGCCGTCAGACGAGGCGGGGGACTTAATTGTATCTCGTGGAATGTTTTGATGCTGCACCACTAACAGGAGCAACCCCACATCATCTCACAATCCAGTTCTCAATGGTCTTGCTCTCTGTCGAGAATTTCACGCCCACTTTCACCACTTTGCGGCCATCGGTTAGGTAGGGGGTGGCATAGCCTTTCTGCTCTATCTGGTCCAAGGCTTCCTGCGCCGTGCCGTTCACCTTCAGCTCGATGACATAGATGGTGTCGGGCATCCTCACCACCAAGTCGGCACGACCTCCAGCACAGCGCACTTGGGTCTGCACATACACATTCAGCATATTGAAAATCAGCATCATCGACCACTCGTAGAAGCCTTCCACATTGGAAACGTCCTCCAATTTCTTCTTGAAGCCTTCCACGTAGGGCAGCCCCGCAAAGAAGGTCTGCATCTCGCGCAAGGCCAAGTCGAGGTCGTGCTTCTTCAGGGCTTGCCAGAATTTCAGGGCAAAGCCGGCACGGACATCGTCTCTCCGCAATCCGACATATATGGGCAACAGGCCGTCGGCCAACCCGACACGGACTTCTTGGTTGGGAATGCCTAACGTGTAGATAAACGATTCCCTGTCGTATGACTTAATGGTCAGGTAACCAGTTTGATAGAGCAAAGGCAAGGCGGTTTCCATATCCTCTGTCGGGCTGTAAAAGGAATACTCCGAGGCTTCCACGCAATCCAACTCCGTGATGTCAGTGCGGTATTTTTTCATCTGCTGGAAAAGGAAAGTCGGGGTGCCGCTCTCAAACCAATAGTTTCCAAGTGCCTTATTCACAAAGGCTTGCATCAGGCTATAGGGGTTATAGACTTTTTCTCCACGGTCGGCGAACAAATAGCCGTCGTACTTGAGTCTGAGGCGTGCTATGGTTTCTTCTTTCGAGTAGCCAAGTTCCTCGGCAAGCATCTCAATGTCCGCCGACATACAAATCTCAAGTTCCTCCTCCGTTATCCCGCAAATCGCTGTATATTTTGGGTTTAGCGACATATTCGTCATATTGTTCAATGTCGAAAAGATGTTCATCTGGCTAAGGCGGGTGATGCCAGTGAGGAAGCAAAACTTGATCATCGCCTCGCTGGCTTTCAAGGGCTGGTAAAACTCCTGCATCACGCGGCGGTATTCCGGCAACTTCGCCTCATCGTGAAGCACATCCAAGATGGGCGCATCGTATTCATCAATGATGACGGCCACTTGCTTGCCGGTTTTCTCGTAGGCGCGACGAATCAGGCCGAAAAGCAGTTCGCCCGGGGTGAGTTCCTTGTCATTGCTTCCATAGATGCCCGTCAATGGGTCAAGCAGCAACAGCAGCGCACGCCTCAACTCCATTGCCGTTTCCCTGCCCTTGGCTGCGCTCACATCCACGTGGATGACAGGATAACGCTCCCATTCCTTCTCCAACTCCATAATTTTCAAGCCTTCGAAAAGGTCTTTGCGACCTTCGAAATAGGAAGCTAAAGTGGTGGATAGCAGGCTTTTGCCGAATCTGCGCGGACGGCTGAAGAAGATGTATTTGGCTTCGTTAGCCAATTCCCAAACGAGGTCGGTCTTGTCAACATAAACATATCCTCCTTTCCTGATTTCCGAAAAGGTCTGAATACCAACGGGATATTTGCTTGTTTTCATAGCGGTGGCGTTTTAATGGCGCAAATATATACAAAAAAACCGAATCACCCCGCCGCCCGATGGATAATCTCCTCCCCGAAGCGCATTTTGATTCTGTCCATCGCGGAATAGAGGTTCGTCAGTTCAGCGTTGTCGTCAAACAAAGCGAGTTGCGGCGCACCGCTTACCAATTCGCTGAAGCGCACACCCACGAGCCGAATCATCATCCGGCGGTTGTAGAGGCGGTCGAAGATGCTGTTCACCGTTTCGCGCAAAACGTGGTCGAAGGCAGTGTAAGGGATGCGCTGCTGCATATCGTGCGTGTCGAAGTTGGAGTAGCGGATTTTCACCGTCACGCAACCCGCCAGTTTGCCTTGCGAGCGCAGGTCGAAGCCGAGGCTTTCCACCATCCGCGCCAGGCATTGCCGGATGGCAGCCACGTCAATGGTATCTTGCTCAAACGTCCTTTCCTTGCTGATGGACTTCCGCTCCTGATAGGGACACACGGGCGTGCTGTCTTGCCCGTTGGCTTTCTTCCAAATGTCAAGGCCGTGCTTGCCCATAGCGCGTTCCATCGCCAAAGGTGGCAGTCGGCGCAGGGTGCCGATTTTCTCCACGCCCATCGAGCGGAGCAAATGGTAGGTCTTTTCGCCCACCATCGGGATTTTCTGCACCGAGAGCGGGTCGAGAAATGTATTAATATAAGGTGTGGGCACTTCGAGTTCGCCGTTGGGCTTGGCCTGTCCCGTCGCGATTTTCGCAACCGTCTTGTTTTCAGAGAGGCCAAACGAAATCGGAAGCCCCGTTTCGTGGATGATTTTTTGCCGCAGTTCGTGCGACCACAGTTGGCAGTCGTGGAAGCGGTCCATACCCGTGAGGTCTAAATAATGCTCGTCAATGGACATTTTCTCATAGACGGGCGCACTGTCGGCGATGATGTCGGTCACGAGGCGGGAATAGCGGCTGTAGAGTTCCATATCGCCACGGATGAAAACGGCCTGCCCGCAAAGTTGCCGCGCCATCCGCATCGGCATAGCCGAATGTACGCCGAAACGCCGTGCCTCGTAACTGCAAGTGGAGACCACGCCACGGTCGGACATACCGCCCACGATGACGGGCTTGCCCTCCAACGATGGGTTCACCAACCGCTCCACCGACACGAAAAAAGTGTCCAAATCCAAGTGCAAAATCGTCCTTTCCATACTTCGATAAACTCAATAACCTTTATTTTTTCTTCTTTTTTTGCCCAAAATGCTTGTATGTTCCAAAAAAGTTGTACTTTTGACGAGTTTTTAATCAGAAATTTCGCCGTAAATTTAATCATTTATCGCAAGACGAAACAAAAAGAACAGAATTATTTTTATCTCAACCCAAAATATGTGTGTATATCAATCACTTAAAAATAAGACACTATGAAAAGAACGACTATCAATGCTGAAGGTTACGAAATAGAAGTCAGATTTGGAGGGAAAAATGGCGATTTCGTTTCATTAACCGATATTGCCCGCTACAAGACCTCGGAAAATCCAGGGTATGTCATCCAAAACTGGATGCGAAACAGGAATACGGTTCGTTTCCTTGGCCTTTGGGAACAGTTTCACAATCCGGTTTTCAATTGCCTCGAATTCGAGGCAATTGAAAACGAAGCCGGGATGAATAGTTTTGTGCTGACTCCAAAACGATGGATAGAAGCAACCCAAGCTATCGGAATAGTCTCAAAACAAGGACGTTATGCATCGACTTTAGCCCATCAAGATATTGCTTTCGAGTTCGCGTCTTGGATTTCTCCCGAATTCAAACTTTACATCATCAAAGACTACCAAAGGCTGAAATCCGATGAAAACGGGCGGCTTTCTCTTGGCTGGAATTTGAACAGAGAACTGACAAAAATCAATTATCACATTCATACTGATGCCATCAAGGAGCATCTTATACCCGAAAATATTTCGACAAAGGCACGTTCTTTCATTTATGCTGACGAGGCGGATGTCCTTAATGTGGCTTTATTTGGCATGACCGCAAAAATGTGGCGAGAACAGAATCCCGATTGTGAAGGCAATATTCGTGACCACGCTTCTTTGCACCAGTTGATTGTACTTGTAAATTTGGAAAGCATGAACGCAGAACTAATCAAGTCTGGACTCTCGCAAGCAGAAAGAGCCGCCCGATTAAACCAAATGGCTATCAATCAATTGCAAGTCCTTAACGAGCATCGCTCCATAAAATTACTGGAGTAACTCATCTCACTTCTCAACCTCATCAGTAAAATCCGTTTAATCCGTAGTTAAAAAATCAATTTTATGTACTTCAACAGCAACATCAAATTCCTCCGCAAGCACCGCCACCGCACACAAGACGACATCGCTTTTGCCCTGAATATGAAACGCTCCACATTGAGCGGCTATGAAAACGGCGTTTCCGAACCTAACCTTGAGGCCTTGGTCGCCTTCTCGAAATATTTCGGCATTGCCATTGATACTTTAGTGAAAGTCGATTTGAGCGGCATCAGCCCGAGCCAACTTTCGCAATTGGAGCGCGGCTACGACGTTCACCTGAAAGGCAGCAATTTGCGCGTATTAGCCACCACGGTCAATAACGACAACAACGAGAACATCGAACTCGTGAGCGAAAAAGCCAAGGCGGGCTATGCCACGGGCTTCGCCGACCCCGAATATATCAAGGTGCTGCCGA
The DNA here is from genome assembly GCA_902780055.1 of uncultured Bacteroidia bacterium. Taxonomy (GTDB): domain Bacteria; phylum Bacteroidota; class Bacteroidia; order Bacteroidales; family F082; genus Limimorpha. The sequence continues at coordinate 21,590 of CACZDU010000036.1, forward strand.
CGTTCACGATGCCCTTCCTCTCGCGCGACCGCAAATACCGCACCTTCCAAATCAGCGGCGACTCGATGCTGCCCATCCCCGACGGCTCCTTCGTCACGGGCGAATACGTTCTCGACTGGACCTACATCCGCAGCGGCCAACCGTACATCGTGCTCACGCAAGACGACGGCATCGTCTTCAAAATCGTGGACAACAAAATCGAGCACGAGAGCAAACTCACGCTCAGTTCGCTCAACCCTTTGTATCAGCCTTACGATTTGGCCGCCTCCGATATTAAAGAGGTGTGGAAATTTGTGCATTACATTAGCGCGGAAATGCCCGAGCAGCGCGAAAACCGCTTCCGCGAGGAACAACTTCTGCAAACCGTCCAGGATCTGAAACGACAGGTGGAGGAGATACAGCTGAAATTGAATATTTAAATCAAACATTAGTCAAAAGAGAACAACACGCATTTTTTGCGTGTTAAGAGTGTATTATGCAAATTGTGCATATTACTTTCACCGTTGAAGATAACGTGAGTATTTTGTACGTTAATAGACAAATTTGAGTCTCATGTCACGGAACAACGAATTCTTTCACGCCTGCAAGGTCGATAATTGGTACATCTTTGAGCACACCGAATACGAATGGGACGACATCGTGAACGCCTTCATTGCGGGAGGCTTGTATGCCGACAAAAACCCCAGAATCCAATGGGTGAAACTCACCGAGGAAACGGTCAAGGAACTGTTTGACTATGCGAGATACATGGTTTACCGAGCGGACTATGACGAGTACTATGTCCTTGACGGAACGACCATTAAGGGAACCTTCAACGAAGGGAAATATACTCACGCCAAGTTGATTGAAGGGCCTGGAATGGTTTGAGATTTGATTTTTTGAAGTTTTTATTGCTTGTGCTGCGATTTGGCACAGGCTTTTGTTTTCTTTGCGGCATCGTTTAACCCATAAAACTAACAACCATGAGCAAAGTATTCAAAGTATGGCCCAAGCGGGTCAAAAGAGTGAACGGCACAGTGCTTACACCCGAAATGGTCATCATCGTGTCCATCCCAATGCATGTCTCCAATCCCTTCAGCAATGGTGCCAAGGAAATCAAGGAAACCTACATGCGCATCTATCAGTTCGACTACAAGAAAGCCAACTGCTATCAGACAGATTTTGATTTTGTGGCGCTGGATTAATGCAAATGGATGTTTGCAAACGTAAAAAAGAGTATTTTTGCAATAAATAATATGTTATGAGAACAGACTACAAACAGTATTCGATTTTCGAAGTTGCAAATTGGTTGGTTCCAGAAAGCGAAGTACAATTGCCTGTGATACAACGCGGCTTCGTGTGGAAAGTGTCACAAATTGAGCGTCTTTGGGATTCTATTTTTAGGGGATATCCAATAGGCGCGATGATGTTATCACAAGTTGGAGATAAATTAATGCTGCTAGATGGACAACAACGAGCCACTTCAATTGCTTTGGGTTTCTACAATCCTTGGGAAGAAGAAAAGAATCGTATCGGAAATGCTAACAATCTTCCTGTTGTGTGGATAGATGTCAATCCACGAAAGAAAACAGACACACAAGAGTATGCTTTTCGTGTAGTTACCCGTTCGCACCCTTGGGGCTATCAAATGCAAAACAACGACTCTGTTTTGCCCGTTTCTTGGAGGAGGGATGCTTCAGATATGTATCGAGAATTGTTCGACCAACCTATTTATACCAAACTTCTGCCGACACAACGTCTTCCTTACGACTGCAGATGTCCCATCCCTCTTTGTTTTTTGCTGGAGGCCGTTCATCATGATGCAAAATGGCTTGTTGACAAATGTAAGCAACACATTCATGAAGGATACCGTACCGCTGAAATGTTAGAAGAAGAGAATTATTACTCTCTGCTCGAATCTATTGACTTTGGCCAGTTGTTAAATGTTGTAAAAGAAATGGTCTTGACAACATTGATACCAGCTATTGTTTTGCCAGGGGAATTGCTCATTGACCCGAAAGACACTTCTTCGGACGACTCCACTTTGTTTGTTCGTCTCAATTCACAAGGGACAAAAATTGAAGGTGAAGAATTGATGTATTCTATGTTCAAATCAGCCTGTCCTCAGACAAAGGAGTTGGTTGAATGTCTCGGTATGAACATAATACCTCCATCGAAAGCAATAACATTAACAACAAGGTTGGTGCTTTCAAAGACGAATTATGTAGCGGGATTGTCTTTGGCCCAATTTAGGAAGCATGTTCAAAATGAGGATTTTATTGCCAAGATGAAGCACATTATCGGAATCGAAACGAATAGTCCAATCAAAGAAAAGATAGGCAAAGCCATCGAAATATTAAGGTATGGCCATGTGCCTGATGTTGTAGTCAAAAGGTATATCCGCGAATCTCCCAATGGATTCTTGCTATTGTTGCACTGGCTATTTGAAAATGAAGATGTGCAGATTAACGACTCTATAAAGAAAAAAATCGCTTCACGGCTGTATAGAAACCATTGGTTTGGCAACGATTTCGACTACTATGTCAAAAAGAACTGGAATGAAGTTTCACAACCAGACTTTTGGAGTGAAAAGTATTTTGAAAACGAAGGCTGGATAAGGCAGTATCCTTTAATTCAGCCAGAATTGTTGTTGTCGTTTTTGGAGTACAGACTAGAAAGCCCCGCAGAGAACCATGACATAAGCCCTGACAAACCCGAATGCACCTTAATCTGGCAACTATGGGAAAAATCCCTTCCACGACCAGAAAACATTTCGGACGAAGATTTTCATAATAGGATTCTAGGGGCATGGAAACACTTCTTATGGAAATTATTGAGTTCAAGGGATAAATCGTTGATTTTGCTGGCACAACGCGAATACATTAACAATTCATTTGCTGAATTCAATCAAATAGATGATTTGGAAGACACAAATACGCCATGGGATTGGGACCACATTTATCCTGCTAGTTGGGTTTACCGCCAATGGCAGATTGACCCAAGAACAAGACTTTGGGAGTGGCGAATTGGCAATTTTCGTGCCATGTCATTGACTGACAATAGAAGTGAAAACGATAGTCTTTCTCCTGCCGAACGGTTTGATGCCCCTAACTCGGATTATTTTATCCACGAAAACGACCTAAAGTACTGGAAATTGTTGGATGCATCCCATAAACACATTAAGGAGTATAATGCAGATTATGTTATAGTCCATGCGAAAGCTATTATTGCACGCACGGTAAACATCTATGAAAACTTTTTGAAGATGTTTGTTTATTAATCCGTTTGTTATTGTTTTTCTATAAGCCTGTGCTTCAATCCAGCACAGGCTTTTGTTTTCTTTGCAGCGTAATTCAAAACAAAACACCATGAACATCAAAGACTTGTTACAAGACGATGCCTTAAAGGCACTTGAAGACCAAATCATCATGTCGTTTGAAGGGCTTTGGAGCAAAGACCACGACTACACCGACGAGCGTAGTCTTATCGAAGTCAGGAAAACCATCATCAACCATCGTGTGTTGCAACATCAGGATTTGCTGCTGCCCGACATCATAGCCTTCAACGACGCGATGCGGGAGGCCTTGCGCGAAATGTTCGACAAAGCCCACGCCGTGTATGAAGCCAACAAAGGCTTCGGTGAAGATGTGGAGGTCGAGGCTTGCTGCTATCTTAGCAATGACTATCCGGCATTGCACCCCGTGCAAGGTGAGAACCGCCAAGAGCTTTGGAATGCTTTGCAGGATTCTGGATGGAACCTGCTGTATGAATACGGCGTGTCCTTTCCTCTCCAATTGAAAGGGAACGACGATCCTGATTCCAACGACTTTGACGATTTCATCGGGATGAATTGTCCACCGCCCAACTGGAACGAAGGCCTCGACCAGGAACTGACCAAAGACCTGCACCTGACACAAGCCTTCCACAACCTGTTCGACCACACTGATTTTGCCATCACTGACTTCATCTATTGCCGTGAATTTTACTATGAAATCAAAGTTGAGTTTAGGAATGAAGCACAGCAAAACCATTGACACGGCCACTATCGCCCGCCTGCTCAGTCACGAGGACGAGCACGGCATGGGGCGTGTCTTTATGTACGCCTTTCTCAATGAAGTGATAAGGCAGAAAAGGCCATTCCCGTTCGATTGTGAATCCGCCAAAGTAAGTTCCGACTTGATGATTATTGACAAACAGGGCAGAAGCATTATCGTTGAGCATAGACGCAATCGGCTTGGTTTAACCCTCAACGACCAACGAACTAGAACTCCCATACTCATCGAGTACAAAGGTGAAGCCTATCGTCAAATCATTCTTGATTGGCTTGCCGCCTGCATCCGATACACTTCGTTGCAACCTGAACTTCGTAAAGAACTGACAGGGTATGCCCAATCCATTCAAAGAAGAATTTGGTTTACAAAAGTTTTTCCTGTGCATTAATTCGGCACGATTTTTGTAATGTTTTTTCCATATTTTAAACAACAAATACATCAAAAATCATCATTATGAAGAAAGCATTTTTTAGTTTGGTGCTTCTCTGCGGCCTCGCACTGATGGGCACCAGTTGCAAAGACAACAACAATGGAAACAACAATGGCAATGTCACTCCCGAAGTGCAAAGCGGTGAGGTGGCCGTCGGCAACAACACGGCTAACATCGTTACAGCCAAGGCCGTCAACTATGGCCAAAAGAACGCCATCGTCCTCGCATCCAAGGAGATGACCGCAGCCGAAAACGAAGGCATCGCCATCGTCTTCAACGGCAACATCGTCCCCGGCACTTACAGAATGGGCAACAACTCGAAAGATCCCGTGCCCACCGTGGTCGGCTTCCACGAGTTCAACCTCGGCGAACTGCCCTTCATTATGGGCGCCGACACTTTGTATTATGGCGACACCTATTTTTGGATGAACGGCGAACTTTCCGTCACCGAAAACAATGGCACCTACACCGTCATTTTGTCACAATGTATGGGCACCAACGCCAACGGCTCCAATGTCCATCTGGCCTTGAACTTCAACGGCACACTGCCCACCTACACCTTCGACACGGAGAACAAGTTCAAAATCGGCAACACCGAAAGCCCTGTCGGACTGGCGGGCATCACTGCGCTCAACGGTCTGAGTGCGCTTGGCCTCGATGTCAAGTCGATGCTCTTTATGTCGGCTGACCGCAAACGTTTCTTCATCGTCAGTTACTTGGGTGGTCAGGTCGTCGATGGTGAGTATAGCCTCGGGTATCTCGGCACACCTTATCTGCCCAAATTCCCTTGTGTACACGTTGCCCTTGACGGCGATTTCTGGACCTTCCAGCCGCAAACGGGTTACATTGCAAAGGAAGGCACATTGAAGGTCGTCACCAACGAAGACGGCACCAAGACCGTCACAATGGAGAACCTCAAACTCAAGAATGTGGAACACGAAAGCGAGTTCTTCTTCCCCATCCTCGATGGCGAGTTGCAATACCACGGCTATATGTATGAACTGAGTTTGTAAGGGGTTATTCCTCCATAAATCAAGCCCGGATGCTTACATTCGGGCTTTTTTGTGTACCTTTGCGACCTAAAAAAACGACCAGTGATTTACCCGACCTATTTTGAACAGAAAATCGGCTTCGTCAGCATCCGACAAATGGTTTCCAGCCACTGCATCAGTCAGATGGGATTGGAGAAAGTGGACGAAATGGCATTTTCGACCGACAAAGCCCTTATCCTCAAGAGTTTGGAGCAAACTGACGAGTTCATCCGCTTGCTGCAAACGGGCGTGCCTTTCCCCGTGCGCGACTTCCACGACTTGCGCGAGGCTTTCCATCAAATCCAAATCGAGGGAACCTGCCTCAGCGTGGAGGATTTGTTCGCTTTGAAACCTTCGCTGAATGTTTTGGAAGCCATTTTGCGTTTCGGCCATTCGGAAGGCGCGGTCAATTTCCCTCAACTCAAATCGCTGATTGAGAACATTTTCATTGAACGCAGTATCTTTACCGAGGTCAATCGCCTCGTTGATGATAAGGGCGAAATCCCCGACAACGCCTCCACCGAATTGTTGGAAATCCGCCAAAGCATCCGCCGCAAGCAAGGTGGCATTGAGAAGCGCATCCGCCAAATTATGGGCGATGCCAAGACTGCGGGCTGGGTCGACCAGAAATCGGAAATCACCATCCGCGACGGGCGTTTGGTCATCCCAGTGAAGGCGAGCGACAAACGCGCCATCCGAGGTTTCATCCACGACGAGTCGGCGACAGGGCAAACCGTTTACATCGAACCTGCCGAAATTTTTGACACTTCCAACGAAATCAAGGAGTTGGAATATGCCGAGCGACGAGAAATCCATCGTATTTTGATGGCTTTCACACGATTGCTGCGGCCTTACCTCTCCGAATTGCGCAAGGCTTGGAATATGCTCGGCGAACTCGATTTCATTCGCGCCAAGGCATTGTTGGCCAATGAAATCGGGGGCATCAAGCCCGAAATCAAAGACACACCTTATATTAATTGGATTCAGGCGCGGCACCCGCTTTTGGAGCAAAAACTGAAAAAGCAAGGCAAACAAGTTGTTCCGTTGGACTTGCAACTCAATGAAACCGACCGCATTTTGGTTATCAGCGGACCCAACGCTGGCGGCAAGTCCGTTTGCCTGAAAACCACTGGCCTGCTGCAATATATGCTGCAATGCGGCCTTATGCCTCCAATGCGCATTGACTCTCAGTGCGGCCTTTTCGACAGCCTCTTCATCGACATCGGCGACGAGCAGTCCATTTTGGACGACCTTTCCACCTACAGTTCACACCTTATTAATATGAAGGCCCTGTTGGAAAACGCCGACGGAAAAACGCTGTTCCTCATTGATGAGTTTGGCACGGGCACCGAGCCGCAATTAGGTGGAGCCATCGCCGAGGCCATTTTGTTGGAACTCAACAAGAAACAGGCTTTCGGTATGGTCACGACACACTATGCCAACCTGAAACTTTTGGCCGACAACCACGAAGGCATCATCAACGGGGCAATGCTTTTCGACACGCGCTTTATGCAGCCGATGTACATTATGCTCACAGGCAAGCCCGGTTCCTCTTTCGCTTTCGAGATTGCCAAGAAAATCGGCTTTCCGAAACAAATCCTCGACGACGCGGCCAACATCACTGGCGACCAGCATCTGAAATTCGAGAAGCAGCTGCAACAGTTAGAAGTCGACAAAAAGGCCATTCGCAAGAAGGAACAAGACCTGCGCATCGCCGACCAACTTCTGACCGAAGTGGTGGAGAAATACAAAAAACTTTTGGCTGAACTTGAGGGCAAGAAAAAACAATATCTCCGCGACGCAGCGGCTGAGGCTCAGGAGCTTATCGCGAAAGCCAACAGCCAAATCGAGCGCACCATCAAGGAAATAAAGGAGGCTCAGGCGGAGAAAACCAAGACCAAGGAAATCCGCCAGAACCTTGAAAAGACCAAGGAAGAAATCGCGCAAAAAGCCAAGGAAGTGGCCGAAGCCAAGAAAAAAGAGGAAACAGAAGTCGTGCTGAAGGTGGGCGACACAGTTTGCATAGAGGAAATGCAAGTGGTGGGCGAAATCCTTGCCATCAGCGACACCGACGCCACCATCTTGTTCGACAGCATTCGCCTACGCACCTCGCCCGACAAACTCCGCAAGGTGAGTCGCGCCGAAGCCCGCAAAACCCAACGCCGCTGGCAGTCGGGCATCGCCGAAGACCTCAGCGAAAAGGCCGAGCATTTCGACCTCACTTTGGACGTGCGTGGCAAACGCGCCGAGGAAGCCTTGGACATCGTCGACAAGTATTTGGACGAAGCCAAACTCCTCAGCATCAAGGAAGTGAGTATTCTTCACGGTAAGGGCAACGGCATCCTACGCAAACTCATCCGCGAGAAACTCAGCCACATGCACGAGGTGGAACGTTTCTGCGACGCATCGCTTGAAACAGGCGGAACGGGGATAACAAGGGTGTATTTCAGGTGAACCAACATTTTTCTTACCTTTGCAGGCCAATTGTACAACCAGTTCGACTGCCACATTGTGACAGCCCTCCAACTTTAAACTATCAACTGATAACTATCAACTGAATGAAATATTACCTCCTCCCTTTAGGCTGCCAGATGAACCTCAGCGACTCGGAGCGCGTGCGCACGGTGCTCAATGGCATGGGCTTCGTGCAAACCGAAAACGAAGACAAGGCCACCATCCTCGGCATCATCGCCTGCTCGGTGCGCCAAAAAGGCATCGACAAGGTGTATGGCCGCATCGAGAAATGGAACGCCTTGAAGCACCGCCAAAGCGTCATCACTTTCGTGTCGGGATGCGTGCTGCCCGCCGACCGAGAGCGTTTCCTCAAGCTCTTCGACTTGGTATTTCCAATGAATGACTTACCCAAACTGCCCGACATGATCAGGCAATACGGCATCGTCACGCCAGCCTCGTTAAGGTTCGGAGAAGAGATTGGATTTCAGCCTGTTGTCAAGCCCATTGCGCCATTATTCCACAAAAACGACAAAATCAACCCCTCGGCCAACATGGACAAGTTTTGGTCGATTATGCCGACGCAAACCTCCAATTTCGAGGCCTTCATCCCGATTCAGAACGGCTGCAACAAGTTCTGCACCTATTGCGCCGTGCCCTACACCCGTGGCCGCGAGGTGTCGCGCCCCTCGGAAGAGATTTTGGCCGAACTGAAGGAGTTGGTCGAAAAGGGCTACAAGAGCATCACTTTGTTGGGACAAAACGTCAATTCCTACGGCCTCGACAAGAAAGGCGAAGAGATTGACTTTGCGGAACTTCTGCGCCGCGTGGGCGAGTTTGGCAAGGCCAGCGGCAAGGAGTTTTGGGTGTATTATACCGCGCCGCATCCCCGCGACATGAAGGACGACGTGATTGAGGTGATGGCGCAATACGACTGCCTCGGCAAGCAAATCCACATCCCCATCCAAAGTGGCGACGAGAACATGCTGCAACGCATGAACCGCCACCACGACTTGGCCACCTACCGCCACATCATCCAGACCATCCGCGAGAAACTCCCCACCGCCACCATCTTCACAGACATCATCGTGGGCTTCACGCACGAGACCGAGGAGGAATTCGAGAACACGCGCAAGGCCATGGAGGAGTTCAAGTACAACATGGCGTTCATCGCGCAATACAGCGTGCGCCCGGGTGCCGTGGCCTCGGAATGGGACGACGACGTGCCCAAGGAAGTGAAACGCCAGCGTTACCATCGCCTCACCGAGGAACTGATGAAACACAGCCTCGTCTATAACCAAAGCCTCATCGGAAAGACCGTGAAGATGCTTGTGGAAAGCCACGACCGCAAAAACGGCTACCTCACTGGCCACACCGAAGGCAAGATTGTCATCCGCTTCGCCTCGAAAGACACGAGCCTCATCGGGCAGATTGTGAAGGTGAAGGTGACTTCGGCTTCGCCGCTGTCGATTGAGGGTGAAATGATTGGATAATCTTCATACGCATCATAATCGGGCAAAAACTTGCAAAAAACAGAAGTTTTTGCCCGATTAAAACCTTAGACAAAGTCCCAAAAAAGCATATAAGTATCTAATCCACAAATAGTTCATTCATGGTTATCGGGATTGGAGAAATCTCAGAATACATATTATTTTGAAGAGAAAAAGTGGTGACTATGCTTGCCTGAACACCGCCTTTATAACCCGTTTCTTTTTGGAATGTTTCCATGCGATGTACGATTTTTTTGTATTCTCCTTCTGTCAGCGTGTAGTCATCTTTGGAATATTTCATCTCGCATATCGTCGCCATGCCGTCAGCGCGGTCAATGACCAAATCAATCTGGACGGCTGGTTTGCTATTTTGGCTACGCCATGCATAATAATCATGCCTGATGGCATCCAAGCGCAAACCTCTAACTATCTGTCTCACATGCCATAGGCAAACCCGCTCAAAGGTTAACCCATACCAATTGTTCTGCTCAGGAGTACCCAAGGCATTGCGCCAAAAGTGTTCATCGGTGACGCGGTTCGTGCCAAACTTATAATGGAACAACGAGAAAAAGTCTATCAACTGGTAAATGCCGTTTTTTTGCAGCGTGCCGTTATTGTATCTTCGGACGAAGTCGCAATGTTCCAGGTCATCCATCATCTCACACAAGTGTCCGTTATCCGCGATCTTCAGTTCCCGCGCGATTTCCGCTCTCGTATAGCCGTCGCGATGAGAACTGAGCAACCGAATGATTTCCATATAGCCTTCGGCATTCTTAAACAACGAGTTGAAAAGCCGCTGATACTCGTTTTCAAGTTCCGGTTCGGCAGAGAAAAACAGTGCGTCAATGTTGTCAGGGACATTTAGTTTCGGGTCGAGCAGACTCAAATAATACGGCACGCCGCCAAGCACCATATAGGCCTGCAAAACCGCAATCCTCGGCCATCGGAACTTCCTGCTCTTGAGATATTCCTCGGTCTGTCCCAAAGTGAATGGGCGCAAATGCATGGTGTGGGTCGTGCGTTTATGCAACCCCGCCTTGTTGTTGACAATGTTTCGCATCATCCACGAAGTTGCCGAACCGCACACCACGAAATAGATGTTGTCCATCCAAGAAGCTCGGCTGTTCCAGAACAAGTCCAACGCCGGCAAAAAGCCTGAACGAGGCGTGTCGAAGCAAGGCAATTCATCGAGAAATACAGTCAAACGTCGTGTCCGATTGCGGTTTTTGCGTTCCAGCAAATCCGCAAGTTGGGTAAAGGCCTGAATCCAAGTCTTTGCCCGCTCGCCCTTATATCCATATCGCACAAGGGCATTGTGGAAAGCCTCCATTTCGGTTTCGCGCGACCCGTCGATAACCCCAGTAGCATAGAAATCGAACTTGTCTTTGAAGAAACTTCTGACGAGGAATGTCTTGCCTACACGACGGCGGCCATAAAGCGCGACAAACTCGCTCCTCCCCGACTCAAAATAATCGTTCAACTTTTCTAATTCCGTTTCTCTTCCGATAATCTTTTCCATTTGATTTTCTTGTTGTTAAATCCGACCACAAAGGTACAAATCTTTTCAAAACAAAAACCAAAATCGGGCAAAAACTTGCAAAAAACAGAAGTTTTTGCCCGATTTAGGAAAAGATTACTCATTAAAATGCTGAAAGAAAACCATGTTTGAATCAGATAGTGAACATGAAGGTGACTTCGGCTTCGCCCTTGTCGATTGAGAGGGAACTGTGATGTTTCTCCCGCCCCTATTGGGCTCATCGGTGTTTTTGTTTCGTTTTTGGCAGGGGTTGACACCGCCTGCCTAATGTGCTGTCACCCCTTTGGGGGTTCCCATGCGCCAACACAAAGTCACGGAGTGACGATGGATATTAGGCAGGGGTGAAATGCAATGCAACCCCTGCCAACAAAAAAACAATTCCCAAACAAAACAAAAAATATTTCGATAACGAAAGCGATTTGCAAGCCTTGCGAAACGAAGCATTTTGAAAAAATCGTAATTTTGCGCCATAAAACAAAAAGAGCGGATGAGCAAGGCCAGAATCTCCTTCAAAACCCTCGGTTGCCGCGTCAACCTGTATGAAACCGATGCCTTGGCTTCGCGGTTCAAGGCGGCGGGATATGAAATCGCGGAAAACGACGACGACGAAATTGACGTCTTCGTCGTGAACACCTGCACCGTCACCAACACGAGCGACCAAAAATGCCGACAAGCCATCCACCAAATCAGGCGGAAGCATCCCGAGGCTCTGATTGCCGTCACGGGCTGCATGGTGAACCATAGGAAAGAGGAACTATTGAACTCTGGCATGGCGGATTATGTCATCGACAACGAGCGCAAATCCGCCCTGTTCGACATCGTGGACGAGCATTTCCGCAACGGTCACAGCGACCCCGAAGGCTACGACCGCGACCTGTTCAGCTACCGCCCCGCCTTCGACACCTTCCACACCCGCAGCCTCATCAAGATACACGACGGTTGCAACAATTTCTGCTCCTATTGCATCATCCCGATGGTGCGCGGCAGGGCAACGAGCCGTCCCGCCGAAGACATCTATAATAATGTGCGCGAGGTGGTCAGCCACGGCTTCAAGGAAATCGTGCTGACGGGCGTAAACATGGGGCGTTACCAACACGAAGGCACTAATTTTGAGCAACTTGTGGAAAGCATCTTGGACATCAACGGCGACTTCCGCGTGCGCGTTTCGTCCATTGAGCCGGACCAGTTCAGCGACCGTTTTTTGGCTTTGTTCCAACATGAAAAACTCGCGCCTCACATGCACATCTGCCTGCAAAGCGGTTCCGATGACACCCTGAAACGCATGAACCGACATTACACCGCCAACCAATTCCGCGACATGTGCCAACGCATCAAAACCTTCAGCCCCGACTTCAACCTCACCACCGACATCATCGTGGGCTTCCCCGGCGAAACGGAGCAAACCTTCAAGGAAAGCTGCGACTTCGCCCTCGAAATCGGCTTTAGCCACATTCACACCTTCAAATATTCGGTGCGCACGGGAACAAAAGCTGCCTCCATGCCCAACCAAGTGCCTGAAAAAGTGAAATCGGAACGAAGCGAGGTGATGCGACAGATTTCGTTGGAAAACAAGACCAAATACTTTGAAATGATGCAAAGCCACAGCCAACGGATGCTCATCGAACGCATTGACAGCAAAGGCATTGCGCGAGGCTATGGAGAGAATTACGTTCCTGTTTTGCTGAAGGATGCGTCCGCCGAAAAGAACACCTTCATTAATATAAGGCTCGGCGAAATCGTTCATCGCGAAAACGAGGAAAAAATGGCATTTCTTGGAGGTAGGAATTATGAGGTAGGAACTATGAGGTAGGAGTATTTGAGGCACAATATATTGATTTTCATCAGTTTACTACTTGAAAAGAAAATTTTTCAAGTTTTTGGATTTCAATTCGCAGAAAAGTTGTAATTTTGCAGCCCGATTCAAGAAGAATTATATAAGAAAAAAGGAATAAGAGATATGGCAAATCACAAAGATGCATTAAAGAGAGTCCGTCAGTCAGAAAAAAGACGTTTGCACAATCGCTATTACGCCAAGAACATGCGTAACGAGGTCAAGAAATTCAGGGCTTTAACTAACAAGTCGGAGGCCGAGGGTCAACTTTCGAAGTTGTATTCCATCATCGACAAGGTGGCCAAGCGCGGCATCATCCACAAGAACAAAGCCGCCAACCTGAAGTCGAAACTCTCGAAGTTCACGGCAAAATTGGCATAATTGGAAGTTTTATTCATACATGTTGGTGCCTCTTCTACAATGTGGAAGGGGCTTTTTTGGTTGAGATGACATGAACGAGAAAAAATCCATCAAGGAATGGGCTGCCGACGACCGCCCACGCGAGAAAATGATGGCCAAAGGCAAGGCCGCATTGAGCAATGCCGAACTCATCGCCATCCTCATCGGATCGGGCAACAGCGAACTGTCGGCGGTGGAACTGTCGCGCCGCATCCTTGACAGCGTCGACAACAACCTCATCAGCCTCTCCAACCTCACTTTGAGTGACCTAATGCGCCACAAAGGCATCGGCGAGGCCAAGGCCATCACCATCATGGCCGCCCTCGAACTCGGCAAACGCCGCCGCGCCGCAGAAGCCAACCTGCCCGCCGAGGTGAAAGACTCAAAGGACACTTTCGAGCGTTTCCTGCCTTTCATTGACGACCCGCGACAAGAGCATTTCTTGGTCATGTACCTCGACCAAAGCCACCATGTGCTCAAGGTGGAATGTGTCAGCAACGGCGGCACTTCCAACGTCATCGCCGACCCGAGAATCATCTTCAAGAGTGCCCTGAACATCGGGGCATCTTGCATCGTTTTGGGGCACAACCACCCTTCGGGCAACACACGCCCCAGCGAGGACGACCGCCTGTTGACCAAAAAATTCGTCGCCGCCGGCAAATTGTTGGACATCACAGTCGTCGACCACATCATCATCGGCATCGAACGCTACCACAGTTTCCGCGACTACGGAGAAATGACCTTCTAACAACAAGACAAACCATGAAACTCGTCACCATCATCGGGGCGCGTCCCCAAATCATCAAGGCCGCTGCGTTGAGCCGCGCCATCAGGAACCATTACAAAGACCAAATACAGGAAATCATCGTCCACACGGGACAGCACTACGATGACAACATGTCGCAGGTGTTTTTCGACGAACTCCAAATTCCGCGTCCCGATTATAATTTGCATGTCGGCTCGGCCTCGCACGGCGTTCAAACCGCCCGCATGACCGAAGGCATCGAGGACATATTAATAAAGGAGCAGCCCGACTTCATCGTGCTATACGGCGACACCAACTCGACCCTTGCCGGAGCCGTGGCCGCCGCCAAAATCCACGTGCCCATCGTCCACATCGAGGCGGGTCTGCGCTCGTTCAACAAGGCCATGCCCGAGGAAATCAACCGCATCGTGTGCGACCACTGCTCCACCCTGCTCTTCACCCCTACCCATGCAGGACTGGACAATCTGGTACGCGAAGGTTTTCCCGTAGATAACGACGGTCCTTATGACATCGACCATCCCAAGGTGTATCATTGCGGCGACATCATGTACGACAACAGTTTGCACTTCTCCAAGGTCGCCGATCAGAAAGCACAAGTCTTGAAACAACTTTGCTTGGAAGGTAAGCCCTACGTGCTGGCCACTTTGCACCGCGACAGCAACACTGACCAATCCGAGCGCTTGAACGCCATTTTGGAAGCTTTCAAGGAACTCTCCAAAGAAATCACCATAGTGTTGCCCATGCATCCCCGCACGCGCAAGAAAGCAGGAGACTTCCATGCCGACAACGTCATTGTCATCGAGCCCGTCTCGTTTTTGGAGATGATCCAACTGGAGAAACACGCCCAGTTGATTCTCACCGACTCGGGCGGT
>CACZDU010000037.1:0-28232 GCA_902780055.1 uncultured Bacteroidia bacterium
GCAGGCGTTCCCCCTTTGCAAAGGGGGCAAGGGGGATTTAACTACACCTTCACCGCCAAAACCACCGACTACGCCAGCCGTTTCCGCTTGGTGTTTTCCGCTGGCGATGCAGGCGAGGACGCCTGCGAACCGCCGTTTGCCTACATCAGCAACGGGAACATTGTCATCAACGGCACGGGAACCCTCCAAATCATTGACATTCTCGGCAAAGAATTAGAGAGAAAAGAACTTTCAACTCTCAACTCCCAACTCTCAACTTCCAACTTTGTCCCGGGTGTGTATGTGTTGCGTTTGGTTGACGGCGACATGGTTCGGACACAGAAAATCGTGGTGGAATTCTAACAGCGGATCATGACCCGCTGTCGCTACCGCGATACCTCGCTATCGCGATACGAAGTTTCGGCATCCGACAATAGTAAATCGCTCCTTTGGGGTTGCGTTTCGCCAAACCCTGAAGGGGCGATTATTGGTTTTTTTTATGACTTTGCCACCCATTCACCAAATTTCTGTATTTTTGCGCTTCAATTTAGGATTCATAGTATTATGAAAAACAACTACAAGGAATATAAACAGTTGAATCTCACGGAGACAGCCAACGAGATTCGCAAGTTTTGGGAAGAAGACAACACCTTCCAAAAGAGCCTTGACAACCGCGACAAGGACAACGCTTTTGTATTTTACGAGGGTCCGCCGAGCGCCAACGGCACCCCGGGCATTCACCATGTGATGGCCCGCTCGATTAAGGACGTAGTTTGCCGCTACCAGACACTGAAAGGCAAGCATGTGGTGCGCAAGGCCGGTTGGGACACCCACGGCCTGCCTGTTGAGTTGGGTGTAGAGAAAAAACTCGGCATCACCAAGGAGGACATCGGCAAGAAGATTTCGGTGGACGACTACAACCGCGCCTGCCGCGAGGAGGTGATGAAATACAAGGACATGTGGGACGACCTTACCCTCAAGATGGGCTATTGGGTGAACCTCGACGACCCTTACATCACCTTCACCAACGATTACATCGAAACCTTGTGGTTCCTGTTGAAAGACTTGTATAACAAGGGTTTGCTTTACAAAGGCTACACCATCCAGCCCTACTCGCCTGCTGCCGGCACAGGACTCAGTTCGCACGAATTGAACATGCCTGGCTGCTACCGCGACGTGAAGGATTTGACCTGCGTTGCGTTGTTCAAGTTGATAGTTGATAGTGAAAAGTTGAAAGTTATCTTTGGCGGCCAACTCTCAACGCTCAACCCTCAACTCTCAACTTACGCAATCGCTTGGACCACCACACCTTGGACTTTGCCGAGCAATACCGCACTTTGCGTTGGCCCGAACATTGAATATAACCTCGTCCGCTCGGTCAATCCTGTGTCGGGCGAGCAGACTTACCTCATTCTCGGCAAACCGCTGATGTCCTCTTTCTTCCCCGCCGAAGAAGAGAAACCTGCTTTCGAGGATTGGAAAGTCGGCGACAAGAAACTGCCCTACGAAGTTTTAGGCACCGTGAAAGGTACTGACCTTGTTGGCATTGAGTATGAGCAACTTATCCCGTGGGTCAATCCGGGCGAGGGCGCGTTCCGCATCATTCCCGGCGACTATGTGACCACTGAGGACGGTACGGGCATCGTCCACATCGCCCCGACATTTGGTGCCGATGACAAGCGTGTGGCCGCCGCTGCTGGCATCCCGCCCTTGCAGATGATCGACAAGGACGGCAAAGCCCAGCCGATGGTAGACCGCACCGGCAAATTCTGGCGCATAGAAGACCTTGACCCAGAGTTCGTGAAAAACTGCATGAACGTGGAGGCCTATCGCCCCTACGCCGGCCAATTCGTGAAAAACGCCTACGACCCCACCAAGACCGAAAAAGACAAGAGTTTGGATGTGGACATCGTGGTCATGCTGAAGGAAGAAGGCAAACTCTTCAAGAGCGAGAAACATACGCACAACTACCCGCACTGTTGGCGCACCGACAAGCCCGTGTTGTATTATCCTTTGGACAGCTGGTTTATCAAGACTACAGCCTTGAAAGACAGGATGATAGAACTCAACAAGACCATCAACTGGAAGCCCGAAGCCACCGGAAGCGGACGTTTCGGCAACTGGCTTGAAAATTTGGTCGATTGGAACCTCTCGCGCTCGCGCTATTGGGGCACACCGCTCCCGATTTGGCGCACCGAAGACGGCAAGGAAGAAATCTGCATTGGCAGCGTTGAGGAACTTCGGAACGAAATCGAGAAGTCCATCAAGGCGGGATTTATGACCGAAAATCCATACGCTTCAAGCGATTACACCAAATTTGACTTACATAGACCTTATATTGACGGCGTGGTTCTTTGCTCTGCAAGCGGCAAGAAGATGTTCCGCGAGCCTGATTTGATTGATGTTTGGTTTGATTCCGGTGCCATGCCTTACGCGCAATATCACTATATGGGTGAAAAGACAGAGGACGGAAGACTTAGGACTGAAGGACAGGCGCTCCCCTTCCCGGCAGATTTCATCGCCGAGGGCGTTGACCAAACCCGTGGCTGGTTCTTCACGCTTCACGCCATCGCCACAATGTGCTTCGATAGCGTTGCTTACAAGAATGTGATTTCCAACGGTTTGGTGCTCGACAAGAACGGTAACAAGATGTCGAAACGTTTGGGCAATGCCGTCGACCCGTTTGGTGCCATTGAGAAATTTGGTGCCGATGCCGTGCGCTGGTACATGCTCACCAACTCGCAGCCTTGGGACAACCTGAAATTTGACGAGGCCGGAGTTGATGAAGTGCGCCGCAAGTTCTTCGGAACGCTTTACAACACCTATGCTTTCTTCGCCCTTTACGCCAACATCGACAAGTTCGACTATAAGGAAAAGGACATTGACATCAAGGAACGTCCCGAAATCGACCGCTGGATTCTTTCTGAACTTAATTCGTTGATTCTCAATGTTGACGAGGCTTACGGAAGTTATGAACCTACCCGTGCAGGTCGCGCCATCGCCGAGTTTGTGGATGCGCATTTGAGCAACTGGTTTGTGCGTCTCTCGCGCCGCCGTTTCTGGAAGAGCGAGGACAATCAAGACAAACTCTCGGCCTACCAGACCCTCTACACCTGCCTTGAAACCGTGGCCCGCCTCAGTTCGCCCATTGCGCCGTTCTTCAGCGAGCAAATCTACCGCGACCTGAACAACGTCACGGGCCGAAACAAGGCCGAATCCGTCCATCTGACCGATTTCCCCATCGCCGACAAGTCGTTCATCGACAAGGCTTTGGAGGAACGCATGGAAGCTGCTCAACTCATCTCTTCGTTGGTGCTTTCGCTGCGCAAGAAAGCCAATATCCGCGTGCGTCAACCTTTGTCGAAGATTATGATTCCTGTCGCGAACGAGGAGATGAAGACGCAAATCGAGAAGGTGTCGCACCTCATCATGAGTGAAGTCAACATCAAGGAAATCGAGTTCTTGTCGCCCGACAACAACATTTTGGTGAAGAACGTGAAGCCTAATTTCAAGACTTTGGGCAAGAAGTACGGCAAGCAGATGAAGCAGATTCAGGCTTACTTTACCAACATGGGCCAAGACGAAATCCACACTTTTGAGAAGAACAACGGCACCCACTTGAACATTGACGGCGTTGACGTTGAACTGACCCTCGAAGATGCCCTGATTTCGACTCAAGACATCCCCGGCTGGGCCGTCACTTCACAAGACGACCTCACTGTGGCTTTAGACATGACCATCACCGACGAGCTGATGCAAGAAGGTTTGGCCCGCGAAATCGTGAACCGCGTACAAAACCTCCGCAAGACCGGCGGCTTCGAGGTCACCGACCGCATCGAACTCATCATCGAAAAGAACGAAAAGACCGATGCCGCCGTTGAGCAATTCAACGACTACATCTGCAACGAAACCTTGGCCACCATCACGAAAGTGGACACCTTGGAAGGCGTTGAGGCCGAGGAACTTGTTGAAGGAATTAATGTAAAACTGAAAATACAGAAAAAATAAGGCTGATAGTCAAAAACCATAAGCCAACTTAACAACTAAATAACTATACAACTATGGAAAACAAACAAGCCCCTCAAGTGAGATATTCTGACGAGGATCTTGAGGAATTCAAGACCTTGATACTCGAAAAACTCGAACAAGCCAACGCCAGTTTGGAAAACCTGAAAGCCAACCTCTCAGGCGGCGAGCACAGCACCGACGACACGGCTCCGACCTTCAAGATTTTGGAAGAAGGTTACGCCGTGGCCGAAAAAGAAGAAAACGCCCGCCTCGTGGCCCGTCAGGAGAAGTACATCCACAACCTTGAACTTGCCCTGATGCGCATCGAAAACAAGACCTACGGCGTGTGCTGCGAAACCGGCAAACTCATCCCAAAGGAAAGACTGCGTTGCGTGCCCATCACCACACGCTGCTTGGACGCTAAACTGAAAAGGAAGTGAAAAAGCAAGGCAACCACGGCCTCATCTGGTCGTTTGTGGTGATTTTTCTCGTTTTGCTCTTCGACCAAATCCTCAAGATTTGGGTCAAGACGAGTATGACCCTCGGGCAGGAAATCCCTGTCATCGGGAGTTGGTTCAATTTGCTGTTCATCGAGAACAACGGCATGGCTTTCGGCTGGTTTGGCGGCGGCGGTTTCCTGAAATTGGCCTTGAGCATTTTCAGGATTGTGGCCATTGTCGCCCTGTTTTGGATTTTGGTTCGCTTGTCGAGGAAAAACACCAAGTTCGGCGTGTTGTTCGGCATTGCGCTCATCACTGCAGGAGCCATTGGCAACATCATCGATTGCATTTTTTACGGGCGCATTTTCAGCGAAAGCACCTATACACAAGTCGCGACCCTCTTCCCCGATGGCGGCGGCTATGCCAATTGGCTGCATGGGCGCGTGGTCGACATGCTTTATTTCCCCCTCATTGATGTGGCGAAGGAAAACGCCTCGTGGCTGCCCGATTTCTTTTTCGGCCCCGATGGGCATTTCATTTTCTTCCGCCCCATCTTCAATTTCGCTGACTCGGCCATCACTATTGGCGTGTTCTATATGTTGATTTTCCATTGGAAATGGCTCAAAACCCTGAACTAACTATGCCCAGTTTTAACATCCGCCCCGCAAAAGAAACCGAAGCCGGCCTGATTCTCGAATTCATCAAGAAGCTGGCTGCTTACGAAAAATGCTCCGATGAAGTGGTTGCCGACGAAGCCACGATTTACAACTCCATTTTTGTGGAAAAGGCCGCTGAAGTCGTTTTTGCAGAAGAGGATGGCGTGGTTATCGGTTTTGCCTTGTTTTTCCACAATTTCTCGACCTTTGTGGGGCGAAAAGGGCTGTATCTCGAAGACTTGTTCATCATCCCCGAAAAGCGCGGCTTGGGCTACGGCAAGGCCATTTTGAAATACTTGGCCAACATTGCCGTTGAGCGCAACTGTGGCCGCATGGAATGGATTTGCCTCGATTGGAACGCGCCTTCGTTGGCCTTCTATCGCAGCATTGGAGCCGTGCCAATGGACGAATGGACGGTGCAGCGGATGACGGAGGACACGGTGAAAGGCTTTGCGGCGGGATGAAAAACTTCCTGAGCATCGAGGTGGACCGCAAGCGCGTCTTCGGTTTGGACTTGCTGAGGGCTTTCGCCATTTTTTGCGTGGTGCAGGGGCATGGTGAGCGTCTGCTCTACGACACCGCCCTCGACCGCTTCACCGACCTTCCCGTGCCTCATGGCGTCGACATCTTCTTCATTATGAGTGGTTTTCTTATCGGAAAATCTTTCATTTCCTACCTTGAAAGTCACAACAACCGCCTTGGTCGCCAAAAAATCCTGACTTTCTATGCCCGAACTGCATTGCGCATCTTGCCCAACTACCTCTTTATCTTGCTCGTCAACTATCTTTTGGTGCATTTCCAAGTCATTGTGGGCAACACGAAAGCCTTCCCCATTTGGCGTTTCGCCACTTTCACCCAAAACCTTTTCACTCCGTTTTGGGACTTCTATTGGGAGTCGTGGTCGCTGCCTGTGCAATGGTGGTTCTATATCTTTTTCCCGTTGTTTTTGGTTCTTTTGAGCCGCTTCGCGCAACCCAAGAAGTACATCCCTTGGCTCTGCCTTTTTTTCGTCGTTTTTTCCATCACTTTCCGCCTTTCCATGGCCGACCATGTGACCAACCGCTTCAGTTATGACGTGTGGATGCGAAAAACGGTGGCTTCGCGCATTGAGAACATTTATATAGGCGTGCTTGCCGCATGGCTAATGCACTATTTTCCAAAGCAATGGAAACGCTACGGCATCCTTTGTTTCATCCTCGGCATAGCTCTGTTTGCCGCCACGCGCATCATCCCGCGCAACCTCGGTTCGTTCTATCACAATGCCGTGTATCTCACGATTTCCGCCTTGTCGGTCGGGCTGTGGGTTCCGCTTCTGACGCGATGGAAATCATACAAGACTGCCGTGGGCGGATTCATCTCGCGCATCAGTATCTTGTCGTATGCCATGTTCCTCACCAACTCATTGGTTATCTTGACGATGGACACGGTTTGTCCCCAATTCATGCACCATCATGGCGTTTTGGCATACGGTGTCTATTGGATTGTGGTGCTGGCGGTTTCCTACCTGTTGCACATTCTTGTCGAAAAGCCTTTTGTCCAACTTCGGGAAAGAATCAAATAACAATTGAACGAAAAAACAACTGGATATGAAAAACAAAACACATCTTATCTTGCTCATAATCATGCTTTTCGGAGCGTATCAGGTGTTTGCCCAGCGCATCGGCGGCGGCCTGATGATTGGCCCTGCGTTTTCCACCATGAAAATCAGCGGGAACGATAGCACACAATTTCGCCCTGACCTCACTGGCGGCGTGCGCATCGCCCTCATCCCCGAACATTCCATCTTCGGAGCCGAAATCGACGTCATTTATTCGCGGCAAGGCACAAGCTCGAAAAAGTGGGTTAGCGAAAACAACAACACCATCCGCTACTTGGAAAAGTCGCATTATATTAATGTGCCGCTGCTGCTCAACATCTATCTCCGCAAGTGGACTGAGGACGACGAGGACGAATCGATGATTCCACGACTGCGCATCGGGCCTCAAATCGGTTTCTGCGTTGGAGGCAACGAGGTAAAGGAAGTGAAAATCAACAAAAAACAGCAATTCATCACCCCTTGGAAACCAGGCACTTTCAACCGCATCGACTATGGCCTCACGGCGGCATTAAGTTATTGGTTCATCGAAGTGCGCTACACCTTCGGAATGGCCAATGTCTTCAAGGACAGCGAGAAGTCGACCAACCACGTGATTTCGGTCACTTGGTCGGATGTGTGGTGAAATACCAGAAAAACAATCCGAATAAGTGAAAAAAATGTATTTTTGCCTTCTGAAAAACAAATCAAAAAATGGACACCAAGCAACTTCAACAAGCCATTGCCAATTATTTCGCTACCCAGCCTGTTTTGAAAGCATGGCTGTTCGGCTCGTATGCCAGAGGTGAACAAACTCCTGATAGCGACATCGACATCCTTTTTGTTCCCGACAAATCGCAGCATTTCAGCCTGTTCACTTTGGGAGGCATGTATGAAGACCTGAAAGACCTGTTAGGATGTGAGGTTGATTTGATTACTGACGGTGGCCTTTTGCCTTTCGCCCGCGAAAGTGCCGACCGTGACAAAATATTGATTTATGAGAGAACCGCGTAAAGATCCGAAAAGGCTTTCCGACATTTTGGAAGCCATCGACAACATTTTCCAATATGTTGGAGATGACGATATGGCATCATTTGTTGCCGATCACATGCGCTATCATGCTGTGGTTTACAATATTATGATTATAGGGGAAGCCGCTAATATGCTCACTCTTGAGTTTCGCGAAAGCCATCCACTTACCCCATGGAGGCAAATTACGGGAATGAGAAACTTCCTCATTCATGGCTACCATCAAGTGGAAAAAGACATTGTTTGGAAAGTAATCGAGGAAGATTTGCATCTTTTAAGACCACAAATAGTGGATTATCTGGCTGAATTACAATAGAACTACATCCTGGTATTCAAACTGCATAAAATATGAACATTATAATAGCCGGAGACGGAGAAGTAGGGATGCACCTTGCGGAGGCCTTGGTGCGCAGCAACCACAACATCACCATCGTGGACCCGCACGAGGAATTGCTGAAAATGATGGAATCGCACAGCGACTTGATGACCATCACGGGCGACTCCACCTCGACCGCCGTGCTGCAACGCGCCAACGTGAAAAAGGCCGACCTGATGATTGCCGTGCTGCACGACGAACACATCAACCTGCTGACGGGCATCATCGCAAAGAAACTCGGGGCGAAGAAAGTCATTGCCCGTGTCAATACAATGGAAAACCTGAGTCCCGAGGTGTGGCGCATGTACCAAGACTTGGGCATCGACGGACTGCTCTCGCCCGAAGATATTGCGGCACAAGAGATTATCTCATTGCTGAAGAAGAATGCCTCTTCCGAAACTTACGATTTTGCGGGCGGCAACCTGCAACTCTTCATGGTGAAGTTGGAGCCGGAAGCCGAAATCCTCGGCAAGACAGTTGACGAGGTCATCGACCAATACGAGCATATCGAGTTCCGCGTGGCCGCCATCCACCGCCGCCAGAATACCTTTGTGCCACAAGGCGACGAGGTGTTTCAAGTGGCCGACATGGTGTATGTGGTCACCAAGCCGCACGCCATCAAGGACATCATCAAACTGAGCGGAAAGAAGCAAATCAACGTCCACAATGTGATGATTGTGGGCGGTGGCCGTGTTGGCCGCATCACCGCCAAACGCCTTGAGAAAGACCTGAACATCAAGATTTTGGAAATCGACAAGGAGCGTTGCATGGACCTCACCAACTACCTCTCTGAGGCCTTGGTGGTCAACGCCGATGCCCGCAATCTCGACCTGCTTGAGGACGAGGGTATCAAGGACATGGATGCCTTCATCGCCGTGAGCGACAACACCGAAACCAACATCCTGACATGCTTGCAGGCCAAGTCGTTTGGCGTGAAAAAGACCATCGCCCTCGTCGAAAACATCGACTACATCGATATTTCGCAGAACATAGGCATCGACTCCATCATCAACAAGAAACTCATCGCAGCCAGTTACATGGTGAAATACACCCTCGGCGCGAAGGTTTCCACGCTGAAAAGTTTGAGCGGCATCGACGCCGACATCGTTGAGTTTGAGGTGAGGGCTGGCTCGGCGGTCACGCGCAAGCCCATCGGACAACTGCCCATGCCCACCGACGCCATCATCTGCGGCATCACCCGCGACGGCGAAAGTTACATTGCCACCGACGATTTCCAAATCGAGACCGACGACCAAGTGGTGGTGTTGGCCTTGCCTGCCGGCATCCCTGCTGTTGAACGCTTATTCCATTAGGTTCTGTTTGTTTTGTGAGAAAAAATGATGGAGTTTAAGAGCAAAATAAACCTCCCGTTGGTGTTCAGGATTGAAGGCTTTCTGCTGCTCATCGAAGGCCTTTTCATGCTGGCAACCCTTCCCGTGACCTATATTTATCGCGGGCTGTATGCTTTCAGTATGCCTTTCTCCGCCCTCATCACTTTGCTCACAGGTCTCATCCTCATCATCGCCACCCGACAACACCGAGGCGATACCATCAAATCGCACGACGGTGTTTTCATCGTCTGCATCTCGTGGCTTGTGCTGTCGCTATTCGGGGCTATGCCTTTCCTGCTCAGCAAAAGCGTGCCCAATTTCACTGACGGCTTCTTCGAGGCCCTGTCAGGGTTCACCACCACGGGAGCCACCGTTCTCACCCGCCTCGAAACCGTCCCGAAAGACATTCTTTTTTGGCGCAGCATGACGCAGTGGATTGGCGGCTTGGCCATCATCGTGTTCTCTTTGGCCATTCTGCCCTATCTCGGCATGAGCGGAATGCAACTCTTCGTCGCCGAAATCAACGGGCTTACCTACGACAAACTGCACCCGCGCATCATGCACACCGTGAAGCGCATTTGGTTCATCTATCTGTTTTTCACATTGTTGGAAACCCTTTTGCTCTATTACGGCGACATGGACTTCTACGAAGCCCTCTGCCATTCGATGAGCACCATCAGCTCAGGCGGCTTCTCCACACGGACGGAGAGCATCGGGGCGTTTTCCAATTATTCGCAAGTCGTGGTAGGTGTTTTCATGCTGCTTTCGGGCTGCAATTTCTCCCTGCTCCTGCTCTCGTTGAGTTGGAAATCGTTCACCATTTTGAGAAACCAAGAATTCAGGACTTTCCTTCTATACACTCTGATTTTGGGTATCGGTATCGGAATAGTGTTGCTGTTCGGCGGCAATAGAAGTTTAGGCACGGCCTTTCGCGAGTCGTTCTTCAGCGTCATTTCGGCCTTCACCACAACGGGCTTTTTCGTCAGCGACTACAAGGTTTGGCCTGTCTTTTTGTGGGTTATCCTTTTCCTGTTGATGTTCATCGGTGGTTGTTCAGGCTCCACTTCGGGTGGCATCAAGATTTTCAGGCATCTGATTTTCGTCAAAAACTCGGTGCTTGAGCTGAAGCGCATCATCCATCCCAACGCCGTGTTGCCTGTGAAAGTCAACGGCAAGGCCATCTCCAATAATGGTATTTACAAGCACATCACTTTCGTTTTCGTCTATTTCCTCTTCTTCCTCATCGGGGCGGTCTTAATGCTCGCCACGGGCATCGACTTCGAGACCTCGATGGGTGCTTCGGTGGCCTCTTTGAGCAATGTCGGCACGGGCATCGGGCAAGTGGGGCCAGGGGGGTCCTATGTCGCTTTTCCCCTTGCCATCAAATGGATTCTCATGCTCCTAATGCTCCTCGGCAGGTTGGAGTTGTTCTCATTAATCACCTTGCTCTCGCGGAGTTTTTGGCGGAATTGAACCACTATTTTTCAGTATTTTTGCTGAAGTTCGACAAAAATCTTTATTTTTGCCTTCATAAAACCTTACCAGCATGAAAAAACTCCTTCTCTCTGCGCTCCTATTGCTTACAGTGAGCGCCTTTGCCCAAAAGCAATACACCCTGCAATCTCCCGACGGAAAAATCACCGTGACTGTCTCAGAAGACGAGCATGTTGTGGTGGGACTAATGAATTCGCCAAATCCCGATAAACGGAGTTATGAATTCCAGGAGTACCGCTTATGCTACTCCGTAAAACACGAAGAAACCGTTGTCTTGGACAAGTCTGAAATAGCCATGCATATCGATAACGGCAGAATGCTTGGCGTTTCCTCCAAGCCATCCATCACTACTGCCAAGACCAAATCCGTGAATCAAACCGTCAAGGCACCTTTTTACAAGAGAGCCGAGATTCGTGACCAATATAACGAGTTGGTACTCAATTTCAAAGGCAATTACAAAGTGGTTTTCCGCGCTTATAATGAAGGTGTTGCCTATCGTTTTCAGACCGATTTCAAAAAACCTTTCGAAGTGAGACGCGAAACTGCCCAATTCAATTTCGATGATGATTATCAAGCGCTTGTGCCGTATGTTCTCAGACGCGCCGGACAAGAAGGCGACCTTATCAACCAGCAGTTCTACAACTCATTTGAGAACACCTACACGCACACGGCGTTGAGCCAGATGGACACCCAAAAACTGGCCTTCCTGCCCTTGTTGGTCGAACTCAAGGATGGCAAGAAAGCCGTCATCACCGAAGCTGATTTGGAGGATTATCCGGGTCTTTATCTTCGCAAGCAAAATGTTGGCAATGGCCTGTTTGCTGTCCATGCCGGCTATCCCAAAACACGCGAGCAAAGCGGTCACAACAACCTGCAATGGATTGTAAAAGAACGCGAAAACTATATCGCCAAAGTAGAAGGAAAACGCTCGTTCCCGTGGCGTTGCATCGTTATTTCCGAAAGCGACAAGGAACTGGCCGACAGCGACTTGGTTTATCTTTTGGCCGCGCCGAGCCGTGTGGAGGATGTCTCATGGATTCAGCCCGGCAAGGTGGCTTGGGACTGGTGGAACGCTTGGAACATCTATGGTGTGGACTTTGAGGCGGGCATCAACAACGACACCTATAAATATTATATCGACTTCGCCTCACAATACGGCATCGAATACGTCATCTTGGACGAAGGCTGGGCCGTCAACAAACAAGCCGACCTCTTCCAAGTGGTGCCCGAAATCGACATCAAGGAGTTGGTGGACTATGGCACCGAGCGCAACGTGGGCATCGTGCTTTGGGTGGGTTATGCCGCCATCGACAAGGACATGGAACACGTTTGCCAACACTATTCCGACTTGGGCGTGAAAGGCTTCAAGGTCGATTTCATGGACGGCGACGACCAAATGATTGTGGATTTCTATTACCGCATGGCCGAAACCGCCGCCAAGCATCATCTGTTTGTGGACTTCCACGGCGCCTACAAGCCCACGGGACTGCACCGCACCTATCCCAATGTGCTGAACCACGAAGGCGTTTACGGCCTCGAACAAGCCAAGTGGGATAACCAAAGCGACCTTGTCACCAACGAAGTCACCATACCTTTCATCCGCATGGTGGCCGGCCCGATGGACTACACCCAAGGCGCAATGAAGAACGCTCAAAAGAACAATTTTGCCGCCATCTACACCGAACCGATGAGCCAAGGCACACGCTGCCGGCAATTGGCTGAATACGTGATTTTTGAGTCGCCGTTCAACATGCTTTGCGACAGCCCGAGCAACTATCTTAAAGAGGATGAATGCACCCAATTCATTGCCAATGTGCCGACCACTTGGGATGAGACTATTGTCCTTGACGGCAAAGTGGGTGAATATCTCGTCATTGCCCGCCGCAAGGATTTCCGATGGTATGTGGGCGCGATAACGAATTGGGAAGAGCGCGACATTGAAATCGACCTCTCTGTGTTGCCCAACTTCAGTGCCAAATCAGGCCACATCTTCCGCGACGGCCCCAATGCCAACCGCGCCGCCCGCGACTATGTGTCGGAACAAGCCCAAGTTTGGGGCAACAAGGTAAAAGTGCATCTCGCCAAAGGCGGCGGAATGGTGCTGGTGTTTTGAACGCCAACTAATCCGAGATCTTTATAATGAAAAACCTTGCATTATTCTTACTGGCTTTTATCGCCTTTGCTTCTTGCAATAATAGTCTGAACATCACCATCACCAACCCCAATGTAGAGCAACAATTCCACGAGCAGGCATTGGCTACGGCTCAGCCGCGTTTCAGCTGGAAGTATGAAACTACTGAAAGCGAGGTGGTTCAACAAAACTACCGAATCATCGTGGCCACTACTGCCGAAAACGCCCAAAAAGGCATCGGCGACCTCTGGGATTCAGGCGTGGTTCCTTCAAGCCAAATGCTTTACATCCCTTACGCGGGCAGGGAACTGAAAAGCCGCGACAAGGCTTTTTGGAAAGTCATCACAACGGTAACGGCCAAAGGTGGAAAGAAAGCCAAGGTTGAAAGCGAAGTCAAGTCGTTTGAAATCAGCATTTTGAATCAAGAGGATTGGCAGGCCAAATGGATTGGACATGATTTTGAGGATGATGTTTTGGTGGGGCATACACGAATTGCAGCGCGTTATCTTCGCAAGGAGTTTGCACTGCAAGGCGAAGTTGCCGAGGCAAGGCTGTACGTCAGCGGTATGGGGCAATATAGTGCCTATCTGAATGGCACCGAAATCGCGCCCGAAGAGCTGCTAAAACCCACCCTTTCTTGGTTTCCTAAGCGCGTGTATTTCAACACTTTTAATGTCAAAGAGATGCTCAAAGAAAGTGAAAACGCCATCGGAATCATTCTCGTTGGCGGTCGCTACTCGGCCATCCGCCACGACCTCAATAGTCCCAACGGCTGGGACGGGTCTGAGCATGTGCCGCATTTCGGTACGCCACGCCTCATCCTTCAGTTGGAAGTGACCTACAAGGATGGTCGCAAAGAACTGATTGTCAGCGATGAAACATGGAAAATCACCAACCAAGGCCCCATTCGCACCGCCAATGAATATGACGGCGAAACTTACGACGAGAATTTTGAACTTGGCAACTGGAATAAAGCAGGTTACGATGATTCCGTTTGGCTCCAAGCCGAATTAGTCGAAGCTCCCGAAGGCCAACTCAGTGCCCAACCCAACCCGAACATCACCGTAATGGAAAAACTGAAACCTATTAGCCTGTTCCAAAAAGGCGACAAATGGTATTTGGACATGGGCCAAAACATGGTCGGATTCATTAATATAAAGGTGCGGGGACAGCAACAAGGCGACGTCATCACCCTACGTTTTGCTGAACTCCTCACACCTGACAGCCTGCTCTACACCGCCAACCTACGCGGCGCGGAATGTACCGACCGCTACATCGTCGCCAACAACTCTCAACTCTCAACTCTCAACTCTCAACTACAATGGCATCCCATGTTCGTCTACCACGGCTTCCGCTATGTTGAGATTTCCGGCCTGCGCGAAATGCCCAATTTGGATGATTTTGAGGGCTGGGTGATTTACGACGAAATGCCCATCACAGGCTCGTTTGAAACCTCAAATGAAATTATTAACGCGGTGTATCACAACGCTTTTTGGGGCATCCGTGGCAACTACCGCTCCATGCCCACCGACTGCCCGCAACGCGACGAGCGCATGGGCTGGACCGGCGACCGCACCACAGGCAACTACGGCGAGTCGTATATCTTTGGAAATCACCAACTTTACTCCAAATGGCTCACTGATGCCGAGGACAGCCAATGGGACAATGGCTCACTGCCCAATGTCATTCCTCCCTATTGGCGCGGCTATACTGACAATATGACCTGGCCTGGATGTGTCGTCACCGTGGCCGACATGCTCTACACACGTTTCGGCGACCTTGAACCCATTCGACATCATTACAACGCCCTGAAAAAGTGGATGTTGCACATGAAAAATGACTACATGAGAGGCGGCCTCATGCCCCGCGACACCTACGGCGACTGGTGTATGCCACCCGAGTCATTGGAGATGATTCACTCCAACGACCCAACTCGTATCACTGAATCAACGGTCATTTCTACGCCTTTCTATTGCTACCTCTGCGGCAAGATGGCCAAATTCGCCGAACTGTTGGGCAAATCCGAAGATGTGGATTTCTTCAACAAGGAAATCACCACCTCCACCGTGGCCTTCAACGACAAGTATTTCAACCGCATGACGGGCGTTTATGCCAACAACACCGTCACGGCCAACATCTTGCCCTTGTGGTTTGGAATGGTACCCAAAGGATTGGAAAACAAGGTTTTGGAGAGCATCGTCGACAAGACCATGAACGAATGTGGCGGCCATGTCTCGACGGGCGTAGTCGGCATACAACAACTAATGCGTTGCCTGACGGAATACGGACGCGGCGACTTAGCTCTCAAAATTGCCTCCAACGACACCTATCCGAGTTGGGGCTACATGGTGCGCAATGGAGCGACCACCATCTGGGAACTCTGGAACGGCAACACCGCCGACCCCGCCATGAACTCAGGCAACCATGTGATGCTCCTCGGCGACCTCATCCTTTGGGAATATGAATACCTTGGCGGCATCCGCGCCATGGAACCCGGCTACAGCAAAATACTTTTGAAGCCCTATCCCATCGAGGGTCTAGACTTTGTGAATTGTGCCTACAACTCCGTTTCAGGCCGCATCGAAAGCAACTGGAGACGAGAAGGCAATCGTTTTGAATGGGATTTCACCATTCCAGCCAACACTACGGCGGAAATACAAATTCCCACCGCCAAAGGCCATGAAACCAAGATCTTCGGCAGCGGGAAACATCATCTCATTTCGGAATTGTAAAGTCTTATTACTGAGCAGTTTGTGCAAATGTTTGTGCGTCAAACCAAGCGTTCAAGGTTTCTTCCACTTTGGCACTGATTTCGGGCGTAATCTTGTTTTGCACCTTTTTGATGACATAAAGCACGGCAAGGCCTTCGTCCAACCTGCCGAGAATCTTGTGCGCCTTGGCGGAAATCAGGCTGAACGGCATGACAGTGTAAAGGATGGCACCCACGATGAGGGCTTTCTCCAAAGTGGTCGTTTCGCCCATAGTCAGCACATAATAGAGTTGCAACAGGGGCTTCGTGGCCATGCGGCCTGCCTTTTTAGCATAATGCCCGATTTTTCTGAAAATGTCCTCCGACTTTGATTTCCAATTGACATCCTTCAGTTTTTCCAAGTGTTTGTTGATGTCCTTGCCTCCAATGGCGTATGCCAAAATGGTGATACAAATGATAGTGACAATCATGTTTTTGAGTTTTATTGTTTTATGTATTCAATCTTTTGACGCGCATCAAATTTCGTTCCAACCCCGATCAAGTCTTCACTCTGTCAGGATTTTCGGCGATGAACTGGCTCCAGTCGGCCTTTCGGTGTGCCTTGGCCTTTTCGGTGGTGTGTTTGGTATAGTTCACATCCTTACCTTTCGAGATGGAATGGCAAACGGCGGCGGCCACGGCATCGGTGGCATCGAAAAACTCGGGGTCTTCCTCGGTTTTCAGGATGAAATGCACCATTTTGGCCACCTGCTCCTTCGAGGCGTTGCCGTTGCCCGTGATGGTCTGTTTGATGGTCTTGGGCGAGTATTCGAAAATGGGAATGTCGCGATAGAGCGCAGCGGCCATGGCCACCCCTTGGGCGCGGCCCAGCTTCAGCATCGACTGCACGTTCTTCCCGAAAAACGGCGCTTCGATGGCCAACTCGTCAGGATGGTACTCATTGATGATTTCCAGCACACGTTCGAAGATCCTCTTCAGCTTGAGTGCCTGGTTTTCCAGTTTCTTCAAGTTGATGACCCCCATTGTGAGTAGTTCCAACTGCTTGCCCTGCTCGCGGATGACGCCGTAGCCCATCACCATGGTGCCCGGGTCGATGCCTAATATGATTTTTTCTGTATTGATATTTGAGGCCATTGAAGAATTATGCTGCTATTCCAATCTCATACAGATATTCGGGGGCAAAACCGATTTCATTGTTCCAATCGACTGTCCAAGGATCAAGGGTGAAGTTTTTGAAATATGCCAAATCTTTCAGTTTTTGAAAAACACCTTCTTGGGCAAGCGGAAGAAAATCACACAATTTGACCACTCCGTCATTGAAAGTAAGACGAAGAATATAGTCTTTGACATATTCGGCTTTGGTAACTTTTATGAATAAAATCTTTTCTTCCATAACATTATTATTTCAAAGGTTCGATTTTCAGCAAAGCCTCTTTCCGCTCCGAACGGTTCCAGTTTTCCATCAGTTCATCGTAATGCAAATCAAGCCATTCGAACACCAAACGGGCAGCACGACGCGGCAATTGACCTGTAATAATCCCGTCCTTAATGGTTATTTCGCACTGGTATTCATTGTACCACACGTGAAAATGTGGCGGCTGATGCTCTTTATAATACATATAGATGACGATTCCGTAAAAACTGCTAATCTCTGGCATAGAAATTCAGATTTTCTGCAAAAATAATCATTTTTTCGTTATCAAAACAACACCCCTCAAAGTCATAAACTGAAACCTTATACCTCCGTCAGAAGAAACGCCATGTACATTGGCAGGGTCAACAGCTCATTGCTTTTGCCAATGTTGTAGTCGCCTAATTTTATGGCACTTGTAACATGGTATTTTTCAGGGTGCTTCAGAACGGTGCGCATCGACTTGGCGTTGCCCGTGGCGGCTTTACATTCCACAGGAGTACATTGCCCTTTGTAACGCACAAGGAAGTCAAGTTCCACGCCGCCGTCTTTGTGGTAGTAATACAACTTGCGTCTCATCTTGCCAAAGATGTCGGCAACAAGGTTCTCGGCGATGGCACCTTTATAACTGAGCAGATCGCCTTCCAATATGCTTGACTGCGTCCCTTCTTCCAACATGGCAACGAGCAAGCCAATGTCCGCCATATAGACTTTGAACTCGCTTTGGATTCGGTTTCCGTCAAGCGGCAGTTCGGTTGTTGATGTATTGTAGCACCGGCGTATAATGCCCGCATCCTCAATCCATTGCAGACTCCCAGCATAGTCGCGCCCACGGCCTCCATGACGTACTGCGGTATAGGAAAACTTCTTGTATTCACGGGCAAG
This sequence comes from uncultured Bacteroidia bacterium, assembly GCA_902780055.1. Lineage (GTDB taxonomy): Bacteria > Bacteroidota > Bacteroidia > Bacteroidales > F082 > Limimorpha. Next base: position 18,024 of record CACZDU010000037.1, read on the forward strand.
TTGGGCTGGTATCGACTCAAAACATTCGCGTATCCGCGACTTGTCGGCAGTAGCGGCATACTTCACCATATCCGCTTTGTAGTCATCGATGATGCGCCGCTGCACAGAGAGCACTTTCCCGATTTGCTTCGTTTCCATGAAAGTCGTAACGACCTCCGGCATTCCTCCAACAATGGTGTATTGCAGAAGCAGCTCGCGGAAACGGTCGTGCAGGGCATCCTCAACGGGCGTTTCGTTGTTCAGATGCTTTTTCAGGTAGTCGAAATGCATGTCCTTGATGCCATTGGCCCACAGCCATTCCTCGAAATCCATCGGGTACATATTGACAATATCCTCAAAGCCGACAGGGATAGAGGCAGCTTCTTCCTCTGCCTTTTCGTCTGGAGTCTTGTATCCGTTCACACCAAGCAAAGACCCCGTACAAATCACTTCATAGCGGCCGTCCAAATGAAAGTATTTCAGCGAGCCTCTTGCTCTCGGACAATCCTGTATTTCGTCGAAGACAAAGCAAGTCTTGCCCGCTTCTATCTCGGCATCAGGCATGGCAGCGGTGATACGCATGACAATGGCATCAACCTCAAGGTTCGGAGTGAAGAACTTCTTGTATTCCGAATGCTCATGGAAATCGAGATAGATTACATTTTTGAAATGTTTTTGGGCGAAGTCCATCACACTGCTGGTCTTGCCGCACTGACGCACACCTTTCACCACAAGGGGTTTGTGGGAGGCATCATCCAACCACGATTGGAGTATGTTTTCAATCTTGCGCTTATACATAAAAACACATTTTCACGCCGAGTTTTGTGCGTTCTACACACATTTTCCACCCGACTTTTGGCGCAAAAATACACATTTTCCATAAAAGACCTGCAAAAAATGAAATTTTTCACCCAAACAACTCCGCGCCCAAGTCATACACCGAAGCCTTAGAAAATCGCCCAAATGTACCCCTAAATTCATACATTTGGGCGAAATTCTATAGAAAAACGCCCAAATCTTTTGTTTTTATACCACATTTGGGCGATTTTCTTGCATACCAAACATATTATTGTGTATTTTTGCCACAAAATGACAATCAACTATGGATACACTCATCGGACGGAAACGCGAAATGGAAGAACTGGAACGATGCATGAATTCCAATCATTCGGAGTTCGTCGTCATCTATGGCAGACGGCGCGTCGGGAAAACCTTCCTCGTGCGCAATTTCTTCCACGACAACTACACCTTTTATTATGTGGGCGCACACAAAAGCACCCAAAAGAAACAATTGGAGAATTTCGCGAAAGCGTTGTCCAAATATGGAAGTTTCGCCGAGCAGCCCAAACTGAACTCTTGGAGCGAGGCTTTTGACGCCCTGTCTGTTTTATTGGAACAAAGCAAGCATAAGAAAAAGGTGGTTTTCATCGACGAGATGCCTTGGATTGACAACAAAAGCAGCGATTTTGTGGAGGCACTTGAATATTTCTGGAACAGTTGGGTGGCCACCCGCGACGACATCGTTCTCGTAGCTTGCGGCAGTGCCACTTCTTGGATGGTCGATAAACTGATTTCCAACCAAGGCGGGCTCCACAACCGCATCACAAGGCAAATCTATGTTGCGCCTTTTACACTCAACGAATGTAAGCAATACCTTGACAACAAGGGCTTTGGGTGGGACTATTACCAGATTATCCAGTGCTATATGGTACTTGGGGGCGTACCTTATTATCTGAGCCTTCTCGAACCTAATCTGAGCTTGCCGCAGAATATTGATGCCCTATTTTTCGCCATCGGCGGAAGGCTCAGCGATGAGTTTGACGAACTCTACAACTCGCTCTTCTCGAAAGCCGACCGTTATGTCTCGGTCGTCAAGGCTTTGTCGTCCAAGCGCGAAGGCTTGACTCGGGCTGAATTAGAAACCGCTTCGGGTCTTTCGGGCGGCAACCTGACCCGTGTCCTGAAAAACCTGCAACGTTGCGACTTCATCGTGAAATTTGCCCAATTCGGCTGCAAGAAAAAGAATACAATTTACAGAATATCTGACTTTTATACATTGTTTTATTTCCGATTCATCGAAAGCAACGACGACAAAGACCCTGATTTTTGGATGCACAACTTTATGACCCGCAGCGTCGAGACTTGGGAAGGTTTTACTTTCGAGATGGTTTGCCTCAAACACCTCAACGCCATCAAGAAAGGATTGGGCATTTCGGGCATTGCCACCACGGTATCTTCGTGGCGCGTTGGGCCAAAAAAAGACGAAAACGGGCAAGTGGAACACAAAGGCGCACAAATCGACCTCATCATTTCGCGCATTGATAAGATGGTGCATTTGTGTGAGATGAAATTTGCCTCTAAGCCCTACGTCATCAGCAATGACTACAAGGAAAAACTCAACGAAAGGATGATGATTTTCCGCAACGAGACCAAGACCCCGCTCAAATTGGTTCACACAATGATAACGCCATTCGGTGTTGCCAAGGGCAAGCAATAAGGCTTGTTGCATAGCGAAATTACCGCCAAGGAATTGTTTTCTGATTAGGAAAACGCCCAAATGTACCCATAAAACAATACATTTGGGCGAAATCCTATAGAAAAACGCCCAAATCTTGTATTTTTATACCACATTTGGGCGATTTTCTTATTGTTATTGCAATCTACCCAAACAACTCCCCACCCAACTCATAAACCGAAGCCACAGGCACAATTTGAATCTTAAACCGCTTCGTATCCAAGCCTTTGGCATTGTATTTCGAGACAAAAATCTTCTCGAAACCAAGTTTATCTGCCTCGGCGATGCGGGCTTCGATGCGGGTGACGGCGCGGATTTCGCCCGAAAGACCTACCTCGGCGGCAAAGGCATAACGTGAAGGAATGGGAATGTCGGCATTAGAGGATAATATGGCGGCGATGACAGCCAAATCGATGGCGGGTTCATCGACGCGGAGGCCGCCCGCGATGTTGAGGAATACGTCTTTTATGGAAAGTTTGAAGCCTGCGCGTTTTTCAAGCACGGCCAAGAGCATATTCATTCGGCGGAGGTCGAAGCCCGTGGCGGAGCGTTGCGGGGTGCCGTAGGCCGCGCTGCTCACCAAAGCCTGCGTCTCGATGAGCATCGGGCGTTGGCCTTCCATCGTGGCGGCAATGGCGATGCCGCTCACTTCCTCGTCGCGTTGCGAAAGGAGGATTTCGCTGGGATTGGTCACCTCGCGGAGGCCCGTGGCGTTCATCTCGAAAATGCCCAACTCGGAAGCCGACCCAAAGCGGTTCTTGATGGTGCGCAGGATGCGGAAACCATAGTGGCGGTCGCCCTCAAACTGCAAGACCGTATCGACGATATGCTCCAAAATCTTCGGGCCGGCGATGCTGCCGTCCTTGGTGATATGGCCGATGAGGAACACTGGCACCTGATAGGCCTTGGCCATCTTGTTCATCTCGGCAGCGGTCTCTCGGATTTGTGAAATACTACCTGCGGTGGCGTCAATGTAAGGCGATTCAAGCGTTTGGATGGAATCGACCACCACGATGTCGGGCTGCACGTTCTTGAAATGTTTCAGGATTTCTTGGGTGTTGGTCTCAGTGAGCACGAGGCAGTCGGTGTTGTGAATGCCGATGCGCTCGGCCCGCATCTTGATTTGGGTCTGGCTTTCCTCGCCAGAGATATAAAGCACCTTACGGCCAGCCAATTGCAAGGCTGTCTGCAAGAGCAAAGTCGATTTGCCGATGCCGGGTTCGCCGCCCACGAGGGTCAAAGAGCCAAGCACCAAGCCGCCGCCCAAAACCCTATTAAGTTCCTCGTAGGGCAAGATGATGCGTTGTTCCTTGGCGTTGCCGATTTCCTTGATGGGCACGGGGAAGCCTTTATCCATCTCAGTACCAATGTTTTTCCTTACCGATTGGGTATCCTTTCCCGTGACGACGGTTTGCTCCGTGCAGGTGTTCCACGCGCCGCAGGCAGGGCATTTCCCGAACCATTTCGGCGATTCGTTGCCACATTCCTTGCAGAAAAAGGCGGTTTTTTCTTTTGCCATACTATTATTCTCCTAATGGCCGGGCTTTGCCTACAATGGATTATGACCCATTGTCCTTACCAGCGGCCTTTTTAATCAATTCGTTGGTGCAAAAATAATAAAAAGCCACAAACGCACCATAATTCCCAATTTTTTAATATTTTTGTCGCCAAATCAGCACTTTGGATGAAGCATCGGTTACTCACATTCCTCGTCATATTGCTCACCTCTCCCCTCTTTGCGCAGCAGGGCGACGTGGTGTTGTGCGAGGGTTTCTTCAACCCGTGGCTCGAGGAAGGCTGGGACGCAAAAGGCGACGATTGGGTGGTATGGTACATCTCCAACACGACCTTCGCCGGCGCCAAACCGCGTGAGATACAGATGTATCCCGACTTCAACTTCAACGGCACCACACGACTCGTTACGCCCATCGTGGAGTTAGGCAAATACGACTTCATCAATTTCCAGTTCAACCACGCCCTTGAAGCCACCCAAGGCGAATTGGATGTCAGAATCGGCATTGGCATTTCGCCAAACGGCGAGGATTGGGAGAGCATTTGGGAGGACACAGTGAGGGGAAGCATCGAGCAAAGCCAATATCTGCTCACCTTCGATATGGAAGAATGGCCGAGCAAAGAGCCGCAATTTTGCCTCTATTTCACGGGGCACGGAGCCTATGTCAACAGTTGGTATATCGACAATGTCATCATTTTCGCGGCGAAAAAGAACAAATACGGCGACATGGACACCGACGAGAACGGTTTTGTAGCCTCGCGGTCGTCCATCACCACCTTGAGAGGCCCTTCGGCAGGCACGGTGACCAGTTTCTCAAAAATGAGAAAATCAAGCAACCGATACGCCCGTGTGGTGGAAGGCCGACAAAAGAAATGGTGGCAGTTTTGGAAATAATGTCTACAACTCCTCCGCAAACTTAATATCCTTCACATTAAGCTGCAAATTGGTTTTGCCCTGCCAGGTGTTGTATTCCAAGTGGTAGCAGATGCTGAAAGGCTCGCCGCTATGGATGCGGTCGTAGAGGTCGCCTTTCTGGAAAGCGATGCCCGACAGCGGGGCTATGCCTTGCTCGGCGTCGCCAATCTGCGAAACGGTGAGTTTCAGGTGACGGTGGCCGCCCACGGGACGCGAGCCGCCAGCGTCAACGACATTGTCCGTCCAAAACACGGGTGCCATATTGCCCGGACCGAAAGGCGCAAACTGGTTGAGGATGCGCATAAACTTGGAGGTGATGTCGGAGAAATTGATTTTCAAGTCCACCTCAAGTTCGGGAACAAAGTCCTCATCCACAAGGTGTTCGCTGACGTATGCCTCAAAGCGGCGGCGGAATTCAGGCAGGTTTTCAGGCTTCATCGACAGGCCGGCAGCGTATTTGTGGCCGCCAAAGTGTTCCAGCAAGTCGGAGCAATGGTCGATGGCGTCGTAAATGTCGAAACTCTTGATGGAACGCGCCGAACCAGTGACCAAACCATTGGCGCGGGTCAGGACGATAGTCGGGCGGTAATAATAATCGGTGAGGCGCGAAGCCACGATACCGATAACGCCACGGTGCCAACGCTCGTTGAAAACCACAGTGCTTTTGGCATCGCGAAGTTCAGCGTCGGCATCAATCATACCGAGGGCTTCTTCCGTGATGCGGTTGTCGAACTCGCGGCGCTCATCGTTAAGGTCGTTGATGGAAGCGGCCAATTTTTCGGCGTGGTCTTTCTTCTCGGCGATGAGCAGTCGCACCGAGTCGGAGGCTTTTGCGATACGTCCGGCCGCATTGATGCGCGGCCCGATGAGGAACACCAAATCGCTGATGGTCAATTCCCGAGTCAACACGTTCTCGTCTTCGTCAAGTTGGTCTTCGTCGCGACGATAGATGTTGGCGTGTTGCAAAATGGCCTCGATGCCCGGACGCGGTTTCTTGTTCAATTGCTTCAAGCCGAAATAGGCCAACACACGGTTTTCGCCCGTGATGGGTACAATGTCGGCGGCAATGCTCACGGCCAAAAAATCAAGCAAATCAAACACCTCTTCGATGGTGCCTAAACCCTTCATTGATAAGGCAGTAACCAACTTGAAGCCCACGCCGCAGCCCGAAAGTTCGTCGTAAGGATAATTGCAGTCGGGGCGCTTGGCATCGAGCACAGCCACAGCATTGGGAATGACCTCGCCGGCACGGTGATGGTCGCAAATGATGAAGTCGACACCCTTGCTGTTGGCATAGTCGACACGCTCCACCGCCTTGATGCCGCAGTCGAGGGCAATTACAAGTTTGAAGCCGTTATCTGCCGCATAATCAATGCCTTTGTAGGAAATGCCATAACCTTCCTCGTAGCGGTCGGGGATGTAGAACTCGATTTTTTTCTTCTTGAAGAAAGGCTTCAGGTAAGAATAGACCACTGCCACGGCAGTCGTGCCGTCCACGTCATAGTCGCCGTAAACCAGCACTTTTTCGCCGTTGTTGATGGCACGCAACACGCGGTCAACGGCCTTGTCCATATCCTTCATCAGGAAGGGGTCGTGCAGTTGCGAAAGCGATGGACGGAAGAAAGTTTTGGCCTCTTCGTAGTTGGTAATTCCGCGTTGGACAAGCAAAGTGGCAAGGTTCTCGTCGATATTGAGCACCTTGACAATTTCTTCAACTTTCTGTTTGTCAACAGTTTGGTTTAAAATCCACTTCGTTTCCATCCGCGCAATTTTGAATCGGTAAAGATAAGGAAATTTCCAATGCGACAAGGGAAAAATGAAAATAAAAATTGTATTAGTCGTATTGTGTTTACTTTCAGCGGATTAGAAACTTCAATTGTTGAAACTCGCAGCAAAACGATGACAAAAGCCAAAAAACTCAAAAAGGTGTATTTTGAGGCCTCAAAAAATTGTCGCCCAACTCTTGCGCCGCTTTCATTTTTTCCGTAATCTTGCAGTCTTAAATTAGCAAAATTTTACACCCTTGAAAAAAATTAGAACTGCTTTAATATCAGTATTTTATAAGACGGGTATCGACACCATCGTCGGCTTGTTGAAGCAAAATGGAGTGCAAATTTACTCCACTGGAGGAACCTACGACTTCATCAAGCCTTTGGACCCCACGGTGAAGACCGTCGAGTCGCTCACGGGCTATCCGTCCATCTTGGGCGGTCGCGTGAAGACCTTGCATCCTAAAGTATTCGGCGGCATTTTGGGTCGCACCAACCTCGAATCCGACCAGCGCGAAATGCAGGAATACGACATTCCGCCCTTCGATTTAGTCATTGTTGACCTCTATCCCTTCGAGGAAACCGTGGCCAAGACCGAGGACGCTTCGCAAATCATCGAAAAGATAGACATTGGCGGCATCTCGCTCATCCGCGCAGGCGCGAAAAACTTCAACGATGTGCTGATTGTGCCTTCGCAGAAATATTATGGCGAACTGATTCAACTGTTTGAAAACCAAAATGGTGAGACTTCGCTTGACGACCGCCGCCGTTTTGCTGCTTATGCCTTCGGCGTGAGTTCGCACTACGACGGCGCGATTATGAATTGGTTCACGAAAAACGGTGAAAAACAGCCGCTTAGGATTTGCGAAGAAGTGGGCACACCCTTGCGATACGGCGAAAACCCGCATCAGAAAGGCACTTTCTACGGCAATTTGGATGCGATGTTCGAGAAACTGCACGGCAAGGAACTGTCGTACAACAACTTGCTCGACCTTGACGCTGGACTCAACCTCATCCGTGAGTTCGATGAGCCGACTTTCGCCATCCTGAAGCACAACAATCCTTGTGGTTTGGCCTGCCGCCCGACCGTCAAGGAAGCCTACGTTGACGCTTTGGCCGGCGACCCAGTTTCGGCTTTTGGTGGCGTGTTGGTCTGCAACCGCCCCATCGATTTGGCCGCTGCCGAGGAAATCAACAAACTGTTTATCGAAGTCATCGTAGCACCTGAATATCAGGACGGTGTGCTTGACTTGCTCTTCTCGAAAAAGAACCGCGTCGTGTTGCGCCTGAAGGCCGACCAATACAATCCTTTCACCGTGAAAACCGCTTTGAACGGCTACCTCTTGCAAGACCGCGACCTCCACACCGAAACGGCTGCCGATTTCAAGGTCATCACCACGAAAGCCCCGACCGCTAACGAAGTGGAAGATATGGTTTTCGCTAACAAGATTGTGAAGCACAGCCGCAGCAACGCCATTGTTTTGGCCAAGGGCAAGCAACTCTATGCCTCTGGCATTGGGCAAACCTCGCGTGTGGATGCCTTGCGCCAAGCCATTGAGAAGGCCAAGTCTTTCGATTTCGATTTGAACGGTGCAGTTTTGGCCTCCGATGCTTTCTTCCCTTTCAAGGATTGCGTCGAATTGGCCCACGAAGCGGGCATTACGGGCATCGTGCAGCCCGGCGGCTCCGTTCGCGACCAAGAATCCATCGACTGCTGCAACGAACACGGAATCAGTATGGTATTCACGGGATACAGGCATTTTAGACATTAAGAAACGGCGTTTCGACAGGCTCAACGACCGCCAAAGTGCCTGAGCCAGTCGAAGGCCCAACCAACAATTAAACGATTCAACAACCAACAAATAACAACATAGAAATGGGAGCATTTTCATTCCTCAACAAAGAAATCGCCATTGACCTTGGTACGGCCAACACGATTATCATATACAACGACAAGGTCGTCGTTGACGAGCCTTCGATTGTGGCTTTGCAGCGCGACACGAAGAAAATCATCGCCGTGGGCAAGCGCGCCATGATGATGCACGGCAAAACCCACGAAAACATCAAGACCATCCGCCCGTTGCGCGACGGTGTCATCGCCGACTTCCAGGCCGCCGAATACATGATGCGCGAGATGATCAAGATGATTAATTTCAAGAACACCCTGTTTCCGCCCAGCCTGAAGATGGTCATTTGCATCCCTTCGGGCATTACCGAGGTGGAGGAACGCGCCGTGAAGGACTCGGCTGAACAGGCCGGCGCCAAGGAAGTGCGTCTGATTCACGAACCTATGGCCGCCGCCATCGGTATCGGCATCGACGTGCTTGAGCCTACTGGCAACATGATTATCGACATCGGTGGCGGTACTTCCGAAATCGCGGTTATCGCTTTGGGCGGCATCGTCAACAACAAGTCCATCCGCATCGCCGGTGACGACTTCACCGCCGACATCGAGGAATACATGCGCAAGCAGCACAACATCATCGTGGGCGAGCGCACCGCCGAGCGCATCAAGATTGAAGTGGGCGCGGCCATCCCGCAATTGGACAACCCGCCCGACGACTACGCCGTGCAAGGCCGCGACATGCTGACGGGTATCCCGAAGGAAATCCGCGTCAACTATGCCGAAATCGCGCATTGCTTGGACAAGAGCATCATGAAGATTGAGACCGCCGTGTTGAACGCTTTGGAGCAAACACCGCCCGAGTTGTCCGCCGATATTTACCGCACGGGCATCTACCTCACCGGTGGTGGCGCCTTGCTGCGTGGCTTGGACAAGCGCCTCAACGCCAAGACCAAACTGCCCATCCATGTGGCTGAAGACCCGCTTCGCGCCGTCGCCCGTGGCACCGGCATCGCCCTGAAGAACTTCGACCGCTTCACATTCTTGATTAAATAAAGACACGTGTCGGCGTTTCGACAGGCTCAACGACCTTAACCTTTTCCGTTGCCAAAAGGTCCCTGAGCCCGTCGAAGGGCCTATAGCCCAATAAAAAACATGTATAACCTGCGGCGTTTCATCCTCAAGCATCACTTCGTCATCCTCTTTATTTTGCTCGAAGTGATATCCGTCTTGCTGCTTGCCCGTAGCCAGAACTTCCACCGCAACCGCATGGTGACCACCACCAACGACGCGGTGGAAGCAACTTTCCATTGTTTACGACACCGCAGCCCACATTTACGACATCAATATGGGCGACACCCTCTATGAATACATCCCCGCGCAGGTCGTCAACAACAGCACCACACAAGCCAACAACTACATCATTATTAATAAAGGTGCGATTGACGGCATCAAGCGCGACATGAGCGTCATTTCGTCCGACGGCATCGTGGGCGTGGTGACCGATGTGAGCCGCCATTATGCTTCCATTATGAGCCTGCTGCACAGCAAATCTGTTGTCGGTGTGCGCATCAAGGAAAGTCAGGAATTGGCCAGCCTCAAGTGGGAAACCAACAATTATCGCTACGGCATGGTGGAGGACATTCCCACGCACATCATCCTGAAACAAGGTGAC
>CACZDU010000038.1:0-28051 GCA_902780055.1 uncultured Bacteroidia bacterium
TAAGGACGATACCATGACTGATGTCGAATTCTATCTCCATACAATCATCTCCATTGGAGTAAAGCAGTACGGATGGGTGAAAGTCGGCAATGGTCCTGTGCCAGACATTTCTAATGTGGTTTTCTTTACGGATGTTGATATGGCTGCTAAGTTGTACGTGTTTAAAAACCAAGATGCAAACTGGAGAATATGGACGGTTAACGGTAATGAAAAAATCGTGAAGGAATTGCCTGGATACAGATGTGAAGCGGGTGGAGTTTATCCTCCATGTCGTGTAATGGATGTCATTTGTGGTAAAGATTTAGGATATAATAGAGACATGAAGGATATGCCTGATTTGTAAGACCCGAATTTCCCCCGTTTTCCCGAATTTGCAATTCGGGAGTCGCGAGCATCAGCATTTGCAATGCGGGAAAAGGGGAATAAGACTCCGTGAGTTTTGATATTGAAAAGCCTGCCTTCGGGTGGGCTTTTTTTTGTTTTGCATTGCGGCAGATGATGGGTCGCATTGCGGAATGGCATGGTTTTACCGAAAAAATTCTGGAGCAAACTGTAACTTTTTCGGCATAAGTCCGTCAAACTAAAGGTGTTGCAGGATTGAGTGAAAAAAATCACTTTTTCTCTTGACAGTATTTAATTTTGTTGTACTTTTGCAGTGTTCTAATTAACTAATGCACTAAAATATTATAGAGCAAATGTCAAACATTAAAACTATAGCGTTATGAAAAGATTTTTCACTTTCGCCTGTTGTATGTCCTTCGTTTGGGGTATTCAGGCACAGAATTTCAACGGCAAGGTCGTTGACGAAACCAACCAATCCGTTCCTTACGCCAATGTGGTGCAGATGAGCCAAGACTCGGCTTTTATTACTGGCTGCGTCACTGATGAAAACGGAACCTTTAAAATGGAGAAGGCGCAAAACGCGGCCTTGCTGAAGGTGTCATTCATCGGCTACAGGGACAAATGGCTTCCGCTTTCGGGAACGCAAACCAACTTGGGCACCATCCAACTTGAAATGGATGCCGTCAGCCTCAATGAAGTGACGGTCAGTGCAGGTCTGCCCGATGTTTACATTAAAGGTGACGCGCAAGTGACCACGGTCGAGAACAGCATCCTTGCCGAGGTGGGCGCGGCTGACGATGTGTTGGGCAAGATTCCGGGCATTGCCAAAAACGACGACAAACTTACGGTGTTCGGGAAAGGCGAGCCGTTGGTTTACATCAACGGGCGGCAGGTGCGCGACTTCAGCGAATTGGAGCAACTCAACGCCAAGGACATCCAGCGCGTGGAGTTGGTCACCAATCCGGGGGCGAAGTATGATGCCACGGTCGGGGCAGTGGTGCGTATCGTCACCAAGAAAAACCCCAATGAGGGCTTGGGCGTGGATGTGCGCTCATCGGTCTATCAATCGGCGGCCAACACCGATTTGCGCGACATCGTGAGCCTCAACTACCGCAAGAATGGCTGGCAACTGTTGGCCACCGTCGACTACCGCGATATGAAATCTTTGCAGCAGTCCAGCATCATCCAAGAGAACAAGGTGGAAAACGACTGGCTCCAGCAAAACACCTTGAAGGAAGACACGCGGGACGCCCGACTTTCCAGCGTGTTTGAGGCCAACTATTCCTTCAATCCCGACCACATCGTTGGCGTGCGCTATAGCCCTACTTTCTGGGCGGTGATGAACGATTCCGCTTTCATCAACAGTGCGGTCAAGATGGACGGAGCCTATTACGACCAGTTGGAAAGCCGCCAACTGCTGAAGTACGATTACGATATGGGGCATCGTGTCAATGCTTTTTATCTCGGCAAGTTGGGAAACACATCCATCGACTTCAACACCGATTTTCTCAGCAATGGGCACACCGTTTATAATAATGGCATTGAGCATAGCAGCGAGTGGGACGACCGTATCATCCAATCGGAAAACCCGGTCAAGAACAGGCTTTTGGCTGGCAAACTGACTTTCAGCACACCTCTTTTCGGGGGTGAGATTTCGTATGGCGGTCAGGCTTCGTTCACCTCGCGCCGCGACGATTACATCAGTCATTCGGAGTATGCCGTGACTTCTTTCACACAAATCAAGGACAGAAATCTTGCCGCCTTTGTGGAATACAGCCGCATGGTGCCTTTCAGCGAGACATTGATGGGCATGTTCAGTGTGGGTTGCCGCTACGAACACGCCGCCTACGACTATTTCGAGCAAGACCAGATTATCGACGGCCAAAGCCGCAAGTTCAATCATATTTTCCCAAGTGCCTCGTTTTCAATGCAAATTGACAAGGTGCAACTTATGGCGAGTTATTCCGCGAAGACCAGCCGTCCGTCTTACCGCGACCTGCGCAACGCCGTGGAATACATCAACCGTTTCACGTTGCAGACGGGCAATCCGCTGTTGGAGCCTTGGCTGATCCATGACTTTTCGCTCACGGCCTCATGGAAGTTTGTGCAATTTTCCGCAGGTTTTCAGGATGCCCGCAATGCCATTATGGAATGGGCCGAGCCTGTCGAAGGCTCGTCGTATGTGTCGCTGCTGAAGCCCCGAAACTTCGACCGCATCCCGCAAATGTGGGCGATGGTGTCGGCCAGTCCGACGATTGGTGTTTGGAATCCAAATTTGTCGGTCGGTTTCAGCAAGCAATGGTTCTCCGTTGAAAGTCAGGGCGAAACGGTTCATTTCGACAAGATGATGCCATTTGGTACTTTCACCAATGTTTTCGCTTTGCCCAATGACTGGACCATCAATGCCGACTTGACCTACACAGGAAAGGGACATACCGGCATCACTTACTGCTTCAAGGATTCGTGGGTGTGCAATCTCTCTGTCCAAAAGGCTTTCTTGAACAAAGCCCTGACGGTGACCTTGGGCGTTAATGACTTGTTCAACCAGTCGAAATACTGCTTTGAGAGTTATTATTCGAGGCTTCGCATCACCAAAGACGGTACCTACGATTCCCGCGAAATCTACCTGACTTTGCGCTACCGCCTGAAGGCCAAGACCAGCAAGTATCGTGGAAGTTTGGCGGGAGATGAAGAACGGCAGAGGCTGTGATTCATGAACCAAAATCCCACATTTATAAAGTCTGAGATGTCGAAAACTACAAAAAACTAAAAGATTTGGAGCGAGTATAGCCTATACTTGCTCCAAATCTATGAAAAAATCGGAGATTTGGAGCAAGTATAAGGGTGTCGTTCTGAAAAAAGATTTATCTTTGCGGCGTGAACCAAGGAGATAAAGCCATGAACGACAACAGAATCATAGGACGAAAGTATGAGCAGCAACTGCTTGAATCGGTTTGCGAACAGCGCGAGGCACGAATGGTGGCGGTGTATGGCCGCCGCAGGGTGGGGAAGACCTTCCTCGTCAGGGAGTTTTTCCACAACGAGTTCGACTTCATGTTCACAGGCAGTTACGAAACCCCAATGGCGGTGCAGTTGTCGCTGTTTCAGAGGGAGTTGCAAAAGCGGTCGGGGCAAGACTTGCGACGGCCCACCAACTGGTTTGAGGCTTTCGAGCAGCTTCAAGCCTATTTGGGCAGCCTCAGAAAAGAGCGCATCGTCGTGTTTTTCGACGAGTTGCCTTGGATGGACACGCCCAAGTCCAAGTTCCTGACGGCCTTCAGCTATTTTTGGAACTCATGGGCCTCGACCCGCGACGGGCTGAAACTCTTCATCTGCGGCAGTTCCACCTCGTGGATGATGAACAAGGTCATTGGCGACAAGGGCGGACTTTACAACCGCTGTTCGCGCACCATCTACCTTGCGCCGTTCACCTTGGGCGAGATGGAGGCGCAGTTGGAGCAGAAAGGCATCGTTTGGACGCGCTACCAAATCACCGAGGCCTATATGATTTTCGGCGGCATACCTTATTATATAGACATGCTCGACAAAAACCTCACCTTCGCCCAAAACATCGACAGGCTCTTTTTCGCCGATGGCGCACCGCTGCACACGGAATACAATTTCCTGTTCCGCTCGCTGTTCAAGGACTCCACGATGGCCCGTCAGGTGGTTGAGGAATTGGTCGGCAACGGGAAAGGCATGACGCAACAAGAGTTGAAGGAAGCACTCAAACTGCCTTCGGGCGGCGCATTGACCAAGACCTTGAAAGACTTGCAACTCTGCGATTTCATCCGCTCCTATTCCTCGATGGGGAGGAAGTCGAAGGGCATGTTGTATCAACTCACCGACTTGTTCACCTTGTTCCATCTTCGCTTCGTGGCCAAACATTCAGGGCAAGACGGCCAATATTGGAGCAACCTTGACGAACATACCCACGACGCTTGGGCAGGCTATGCCTTCGAGCGGGTTTGCTTGCATCATATTCCGCAGATTAAGAAGAAGTTAGGGATTTCTGGCGTTTTAACTAATGCCTACGGATGGAGTACGAAACCTATGGTGGACGAGGACGAAACGGAGTGGGAAGGCGCACAAATCGACCTGCTTTTGAGCCGCGCCGACGATGTGATTAACATTTGCGAGATGAAATACAGTAAACATTCCTACACCATCACCGACGACTACAGCAAACGCCTGAGAACCAAGATGTCAGTCTTTCGTCACCACACAAAAACCAAGGCTGCGCTTCACTTGACCTTCATCACTACCTTTGGGCTAACGCACAACAAATATTGGGGCATGGCGCAAAGCGAAGTCATGATGGACGACCTGTTCAAGTTGCCATAAGGTGCTTATACTTGCTCCAAATCATACAAAATTTGCAAGATTTGGAGCAACTATAGCCTATACTTGCTCCAAATCTATGAAAAAATCGGAGATTTGGAGCAAGTATAAGGGTGTTTCTCGATGACGGCAAAACCAAATTTCAGTTTCCTGTCGTTTCGTGCGCAATTTTCTTTTATCTTTGCGCGTTGATAGAAAAACGAACTTGGTTTATGTCAGAGAATTTGGTCATTATCCCGACTTATAAAGAGAAGGAAAACATCGAGAAGATTATCCGCTATGTCTTCAACCTGCCTATGGCGTTCGATATTTTGATTATCGACGACAACAGCCCCGACGGCACCGCCGACATCGTGAAAACGCTGATGACGGAGTTCGGCGACCGCCTGTTTATGATTCAAAGGGCGGGCAAGTTGGGTCTTGGAACGGCTTACATCACGGGCTTCAAGTGGGCCTTGGAGCGTGAATATCAGTATGTTTTCGAGATGGATGCCGACTTCTCCCACAATCCTGATGACTTGGAAAGGCTGCACGATGCTTGCGCAAATGGTGCTGATTTGGCTGTTGGGTCGCGCTATAAGACGGGTGTCAATGTGGTCAATTGGCCGATGGGTCGCGTCTTGATGTCGTATTACGCTTCGGCATACGTCCGTTTCGTCACACGGATGCAGGTGCGCGACACTACGGCAGGCTTCGTGTGTTACACACGCAAAGTACTCGAAACCATCGACTTGGATAGAATCAAGTTCGTGGGCTATGCCTTCCAAATCGAGATGAAATACACCGCTTGGAAACTTGGCTTCAAGATTGAGGAAGTGCCCATCATCTTCACCGACCGCCGCGAGGGTCAGTCGAAGATGAGTAAAGGTATCTTCAAAGAAGCCGTTTTTGGGGTCATCAATCTGCGTTGGAGGGGTTTGACAGGAAAGATAAAACCGAGAAAATGAACTATTTTATTAAAAATGCGACACTTGTCAACGAAGGCCAAACCTTCGTGGCAAGTGTTTTTGTTTCTGACGGCAAGATTGCCAAGATTATTAGGGAAGGGGACAACCCCTCGACGGACGAGATTACAGGGTTTGACATGGAACTGGCGCATGAGATTGACGCCACAGGCAAATACCTCATTCCGGGCATCATCGACGAGCATGTGCATTTCCGCGAGCCGGGTTTGACCTACAAGGGGGACATCTACACCGAAAGCCATGCAGCCGTGGCCGGTGGCGTGACTTCGTTTATGGACATGCCCAACACCGACCCTCAAACCACCACGCAAGAGCTTCTGCAACAGAAGTTTGACCTTGCCGCCGAAAAGTCGTTGGCCAACTATTCTTTCTATCTCGGCGCGACTAATGACAACCTTTCGGAAATCGTGAAAACCGACCCGAAGAAGGTCTGTGGCATCAAGGTTTTTATGGGCAGCAGCACGGGCAATATGCTTGTTGATAAGGATGAGGTTTTGGAAGCCATTTTCAAGGAATCGCCTTGCTTGATTGCCGCGCATTGCGAGGACGAGGAACTTATCCAGCACAATACGGAGTTGTATGCAGAGATGGTGGAAAGGGACATCGTGGAGCCAAAAGCCCCTTTGCATCCCAAGGTTCGCACCGAAATGGCTTGCTACTTGTCATCCTCAAAGGCCGTCGATTTGGCTTTGAAAACGGATGCCAAACTCCATATCCTACATGTTTCCACGGCAAAGGAATTGGAATTGTTTAGGAATGACATTCCGTTGAAAGACAAAAAGATAACGGCGGAAACTTGCCCGCACTACTTGCGTTTTTGCGACGATGACTACAGGAAAATGAAATTCAGCATCAAGTGCAATCCGGCCATCAAGTCGGAAAAGAACAAGGCTGCGCTGATGGAAGCCTTACAAATCGGACTGATTGACACCATCGCCTCTGACCACGCGCCGCATCGCCGCAACGAGAAATACACGGGCAACTATTTCACGAGCAAGTCTGGATTTGCGTCCATCCAACATTCGTTGGAAGTGATGCTCGAATGGGTTCTTGACGGTATGCTGACATTCCCGCAAGTGGTGCAGTGGTTGTGCCACAATCCGGCCATTTTGTATCAAATCGACCGCAGGGGCTTCATCCGCGAAGGCTATCACGCAGATTTGGCGCTCGTGGATTTGAACGACCGACATGTGATTTCGACCGCCAACGAGTTCACCAAGTGCCATTGGACGCCCTACAAGCGCATGTGGATTCGTTCCCGCGTTTCGCACACCTTCGTGAACGGCAATTTGGTGTATGAAAACGGTGAGTTCCACGATGAAATTTGGGGAGAAAGACTGGTGTTTAACAGATAAAACCAACTGAAAATGAGAAAGATATTCCTTGTTTTTTGCACGATGTTGTTTTTGGCCTCTTGCACGGCGCAATTGACTGAAAAAGTGATGGTTTCGTATCCCAACGGACAACCGCAAGTGGTTCGCTATTTCGATAAGCACAACAACTGCGTGAAAGAAAGCGAGTATTACGAGTCGGGGCAGGTGAAGATGGAAGGCGGCATGAAAGACGGTAAGATGGAGGGGAAATGGAAGGCCTATTTTCCTGACGGGCGCGTGCAAAGCATCGGCTTTTTCAGCAATGGACTGCGCACGGGCGAGGCTACGGTTTGGCAAGAAAACGGCAACCTGTACCAAGAAGGTTTCTACAAGGAAGGCAAGCACTGCGGCAAGTGGAAATTCTACGACGAGCAGGGCAACCTCCTGAAGGAAGTGGATTTCGGCGAATGAGGCTCATTTGTTGGCCTTCTCCGATTCATCGTTGAACCAATCCAGATATTTTTCCGTGTGCTTGATGCCTGATTGCACAAGTTCCTCCTTCTTTTCATCTTTAATGTTGAAGTCGATGGAGCTGACCCCCAAGGAGTCGATATAAATCGTGCGCTGCCAGTCGTCGTTGTGCAAATGCACATTGTTTTGGAAGTCGATGAGGGTATTCAGCAAAGCCTTTGTGTAGTCAAAGAAATCCTCGATTTCCCGGATGGGAGGTTCTGCATTGTCGCGGAACATGGCAATTTCGGCTTCGGAGTCCAAACGGAATCCTAACGTTTCCTTGTTGTAGACATAATCGGAAATTTTGCGGGGCTTGTCCTTGAGCGTTTCGTTGATTTCTTCGTAATACTCTGTGCGTACATGATTGGTTTTCACATATTTCAGACGGTCGAAAACCTTGATGGAGTAGTTGTCTAACAGACCGCCGTCCACATAAACATCGCCACGCATACCGCGCACGGCAGCGAAAAACAGAGGGATGGACATGGAGATTCGAGCGGCATCGGCCACGCAAAGGTTTGGCGTGTGTTCGCGGGAGAAAATTTCGGAAAAACCTGTTGACAAGTTGCTGCCAATCAGGAAAATATCCCTGAATGGATAACCTTCTTTCTTGAGTTTGTAGATGTCCTCAAACGTGGATTCGCTGTTGCCGGTCTTTTCTTTGATATAGTTTCCCATCAACTTGCGGAAAAAGTCGCCTTTGTACCAGCCGAAATCGTTGAGCAAGCGACTGGTGTTGCGGATGAAGCCCCAAGAACTATCCATGAATTCCTTGAAATCGAGGTTCCAAAGGATGTTTCTCAGGTCTTCGGTGTTGTAGCCCAATCCGACGAGAACGGCAACCATCGCGCCTGCTGATGTGCCAGCCACGCGCTGGATGTTCTTCAGGATTTTTTCTCTTTCAAGGACTTCGAGGGCGCCCACGTAGGCAATGCCTTTCACGCCGCCACCCTCGAAGACGAGATTTTTGAATTTGTATGCCATATTATTGATTTTTTGGGGTTAAGTATCTTAATCCACAACCCAACTCGTGCCTTCCTTGCCATCCTTCAGAGTGATGTGAAGCTTGGCTAATTCGTCACGAATCTTGTCTGAAGTGGCCCAGTCCTTGTTGGCGCGGGCCTGCTTGCGGATGTCGATGATGGTTTGCATCAGGCCATCTACCAAGGCACCGCTGCCGTCGGAGGCATTGCTTTCCACCAAGCCCAAAATGTCGAAGACGAAATCTTGGAACAGTTTGTTGAGCAAAGCCAGTTCCTCGGCGTTGATTTGCGCCTTGCCATCCTTGACAGTGTTCACGATGCGCACGGCCTCAAACAGGTTCGCGATGACGATGGGACTGTTGAAGTCATCGTTCATGGCATCATAGCATGCATCCACAATCTTTTGGATGTCAATCGGTTGTGCGCCATCCGTGGCTTTCAGGCTCTTGGCGGATTTTACGGCTTCCATCAGGCGGTTGTAGCCCTTTTCGGCGGCTTGCAGGGCTTCGTTCGAGAAGTCCAAAGTGCTGCGGTAATGGGCTTGTAGGATGAAGAAACGGATGGTCATGGGGCTGTAAGGCTGCGCAATCATCTCCTCGCCCTTGGCGTTGAGGTGGCTGCCGTTGAAGAACTCATCAAGCGTAATGAAGTTGCCCAACGACTTGCCCATCTTCTGTCCGCCGATGGTAATCATGTTGTTGTGCATCCAATACACGACGGGCTGTTTGCCGTTGGCCGCCATGCTCTGCGCAATCTCCGATTCGTGGTGCGGGAACATCAAATCCATGCCGCCGCCGTGGATGTCGAAGGTCTCGCCGAGGTACTTGCAACCCATCGCCGAGCATTCCATGTGCCAGCCCGGGAAGCCGTCGCTCCATGGCGAAGGCCAGCGCATAATGTGTTTGGGCTCAGCCTTTTTCCAAAGGGCGAAATCGACGGGGTTGTGTTTCTCCTCTTGACCGCTCAGCTCGCGCGTGGTGTTGAGCATTTCCTCAAAGTTGCGTCCCGAAAGGATGCCGTAAGGGTGCTCCTTGTTATATTTCTCGATGTCGAAATACACCGAGCCGTTCTCCACGTAGGCATAGCCGTGGTCGAGGATTTTCTGCACCATCGCGATCTGCTCGATGATGTGTCCCGAAGCGTGCGGTTCAATTGATGGACGCAACACGTTCAGTTTGTCCATCGCGGCGTGGTATCGGTTGGTGTAATATTGTGCCACCTCCATCGGCTCAAGGTGTTCGAGGCGGGCTTTCTTTGCGATTTTGTCCTCGCCTTCGTCGGCATCGTGCTCCAAATGGCCCACGTCGGTGATGTTGCGCACATAACGTACTTTGTAGCCAAGATGTTGCAAATACCTGAAAACCAAGTCGAAAGTGATGGCTGGCCTCGCGTGACCGAGGTGCGCATCGCCATAAACGGTGGGACCGCAGACATACATACCCACATGTGGGGCGTTCAATGGCTTGAAAGGTTGCTTGCAGCGCGAGAGGCTGTTATAAATGTATAGGGCGTTGTTCATTTTAATGTGATGGTTTGATTTGGTTGCAAAAGTACAAAATAAAGCGATAGGGCAACAAAATCCTTGCATTAAGGGAAAATGTTTATATTTGCGGCTGAAAAACGAACAAAAAATGTCTGCCCAGCAGCTTGAAATAGAAGAATTGATAAGGAAACTCGGCAAGGAGATACTACCCGAGCATTCCAAATTGCTGCTTTTCGGCTCACAAGCGAGAGATGATGCACAACCAGACTCGGATTGGGACTTGCTGTTACTTGTTGATGGAGAGAAAGTTAGCAATGGAGATTTCGACAGATGGGTTTTCCCGTTCATTTCATTGGGTTGGTCGCTTGGTGTGGAAATCAATCCTGTGGTTTACACTTACAGAGAGTGGCAGCAGCGGCAGATTACGCCTTTTTATAAGAATGTAATGAAAGAAGGGATTGAGTTATGCTGACAAAAGATGAAAGAGCTGCCTTGGTGAAATATCGCATTGAGAAAGCGTACGGAACTGTGGTTGAAGCCCGTGATTGTGCTGATGATAACCATTGGACTTTGGCAGCCAATCGTTTGTATTATGCGGCCTATTATGCATCAAAGGCACTGTTGATTCAAAATGGGATTGTTGCGAAGTCACATGAAGGCGTGATCGGGATGATAGGACAGAAGTTTGTTGTTACTGGCGTTATTTCGAAAGAAGATGCTAAACTTTTGGCTCGACTTCAAAACATGCGCAAGACGGGCGATTATGATGATTTCATTGAGTGGCATCAGGAAGAGGTGGAGCCGTTGTTTGAAAAAGTAGAAGATTATGTAAACAAGGTAAAATCATTAGTTGAAACAAAATAGGATTAGACGAAAGAACAAGATAAACAGAAACTTACATATTGGCAGATAGCAGTTGTTGTTTGTCTTTCGTTTAGTTGCATCACTTTTTTGGTGTTCCATATTTTTCCGTACAGGTTTACGATTGAATCGAGAATTTGTACCCATAAAAAACAGATGTTCTAAAAAAACAGTTTGGGTTTCTGTTTTTTTCCTACTTTTGTCGAAAATTCCAAAACATCAATCAAATGAATAGAATGAAGACAACCGGATTTTTAGCCGTAATTGGCCTGTTGTGTGGCTTGTTCACGAATATGGCAATGGCACAAGGTGTGCGCTATGCCGAGCCCGTCTTTGACGAAGTGAGCATTTCCACGGCCATCCCTTTCAGCAGTGCCGTCAAGGAGGGTGAAACGTCACCCACCACCTTATTACTTGACTTCTACGAACCGCAGGGCGACACCCTTTCGGCGCGCCCGCTGGTGATTACCGTTTTCGGCGGTGCTTTCGTTGCCGGAGGTCGCGATTATGCCGATATGGTAGAGTATTGCACCCGCTTGGCCAAGCATGGCTACGTGGCGGCCTCCATCGACTACCGATTGCTATCATTTTGGAACATCAATGCCACATCGTTGATTCGCACTGCCTACATGGCGTCTCAGGATGTCAGTTCTGCCGTCAGGTTTTTCAAACACCATCAAGAACAATTCAAGATAGACACGGAACAGATATTTCTGCTCGGAAACTCGGCTGGCTCCATTGCCATTTTGAGCGAGATTTTCTTGGATGAGGACGAGCGACCAGTTGAAACTTATGTAAGCCCTGATTTAGGCCCGATGCACAGTTCAGGCTATCCGGAATACGCTGATGTTTCGCCTGCGGTGGCTGGTGCCGTTCCGCATTGGGGTGGCGTGAATGGCCTTGATGTCATTGACAAAGAGGAATTTGTGCCGCTGTGCATGATACACGGCACCGACGACACCACCGTGCCTTACGATTCAGGGTATTGTTATAATGGGATGCTTCCAGATGTGATGCCTTTTATGTACGGCTCGCACGCAATGGCCCAACGCTTGGACGACTTGGACATCAGCGATTACGAGTTTCATCCTTTCGAGGGCGAGGGACACGCTTTTTATCTTAGCGGGGTTGGCCAATTGATTGAGGAAAAATTCAACGCTTGCTTCGACATCACCCGCGATTTCCTATTCAATCATCTGAAATTCCCAACCTCCGTTGCCGAATCGAATGAGCCACGCATACAGGTTTATCCCAATCCCGCCACCGACTTGTTGACCATTCATTTTGGCGATGTTGCACAATGTAAACCTTTGAATGTGACCGTTATGGATGTGGTGGGGAGGGTGGCTTTTGCTGAAACCGTTTCTTCCACGGAGGTTCGTTTTGATGTGTCGCAATGGCCGTCGGGCGTTTATGTCATTCGGACGGAGCAGGAAGGCGTTTGTGGTGTTCGGAAGTTTGTGAAGAGATAACTTTTCCGTACAGATTTACGATTGAATCGAAAATTTGTACTATCTTTGCGGAATCAATTGAATTTGTGATGATAGAAAGAACAATTACCGCAAAATTACGTCGGATGACAACACTTTATCCGGTTGTGTTGCTGACAGGGCCGAGACAGTCGGGAAAGTCCACTTTGTTGCGTGAGAAATTCGCTGAATACCAATATGTTTCGTTGGAGGATTTGGACAACAGAGCTTTCGCTTTGGATGACCCACGCGGTTTCTTGGGCACCTATCCTGACAAGACCATTATCGATGAGGCGCAATACGCCCCGAACTTGTTTTCCTATTTGCAAACCCATGTCGATTTGGCCAACAAGGAAGGGATGTATATCCTTTCAGGCTCGCAGAATTTCCAGTTGATGCAGCAGATTTCGCAGTCTTTGGCGGGGCGCGTGGCCATTCTGGAGTTGTTGCCGTTTTCCCGCGAGGAACTGAAGACCGCTAATATGCTTCCTCAAACAGTTGAGGATGAAATGTTTATGGGTGCCTATCCGCGTTTGTTCGACAAAGGCATCCCGCCTACGGAGTATTATCCTTATTATATCAAGACCTATGTGGAGCGCGATGTCAGGCAGTTGAAGAATGTCGGAGATTTGGGCTTGTTCGTGAAATTCATCAAGTTGTGCGCGGGGCGCATTGGGCAGTTGCTGAATTATTCCTCGTTGGCCAACGATTGCGGTATTGCCGTCTCTACGGCGCAATCGTGGCTTTCGTTGCTCGAAACGAGTTACATCGTGCATTTGCTGCGTCCCGATTTCAACAACTTTTCGAAGCGGTTGATCAAGTCGCCGAAATTGTATTTCTACGATACGGGATTGGCTTGCTCGCTGTTGGAGATAAAGGACGCGAGGCAGCTTGAATCCCATTATCTTAAAGGAGGTTTGTTTGAGAATTATGTCATCAATTTGTTCCTGAAAAAGGCGTTCAATAAAGGCGAAACGCCACAATTGTCGTTTTGGCGCGACAACAAGGGAAACGAAGTCGATTTGTTGGAAAGCATTGAAGGAAAGCAGTTTGCCTACGAAATCAAGTCGGGGAAGACCTATTCGACGGATTACGCCCATTCCTTGAAATATTGGGCTGGATTGTCGTCAGCCGATGCCGAGCATTGCAATATCGTGTATGGCGGCGAGCAAAAAATGAAAATGTCCGAATTTAATGTTTTGACTATAAATAATTTATAGTTTATTAGTACAGATTTACGATTGAATCGTAAATCTGTACCATTGGTATAAAGTATGGTTGTAGCCAAAAATCATAGTTTTTCGTTCCAACCTATCAATCCTTTTTGTACCTTTGCAGCCAAAGAACAACTTTAAAACATTTATCACATGTACGCAAATTTTCAAGAGTATCTGAAGAAGGAATTGGCTCAGATTGAAGCCGATGGCCTTTATAAACGTGAACGCATCATCGAGAGCGCACAAGGCGCTGAAATCATGGTTGGCGGCAAGGTGTGCCTCAACTTCTGCGCCAACAACTACCTTGGCCTCGCCGACAATCCCGAATTGATTCAGGCCGCCAAGGACGGCATGGATGCCCGTGGCTATGGTATGGCTTCGGTCCGCTTCATCTGCGGCTGCCAAGACCTCCACAAGAAACTGGAAGCCAAGATTGCTGAGTTTTTCGGCACGGAAGACACCATCCTTTACGCCGCTTGCTTCGATGCCAACGGCGGTGTGTTTGAGCCGCTGCTCGGTCCCGACGATGCCATCATCTCCGATGCTTTGAACCACGCTTCCATCATTGACGGCGTGCGCCTCTGCAAGGCCCAGCGTTTCCGCTATGCCAACGCCGACATGGCCGACCTTGAGAAGCAACTGCAAGACGCGCAAGGCTGCCGCTTCCGCCTCATCGTCACCGACGGTGTGTTCTCGATGGACGGCAATGTCTGCCCGTTAGACAAGATTTACGAATTGGCCCAGAAATACAACGCCATGGTGATGGTGGACGAAAGCCACTCCGCTGGCGTGGTCGGCAAGACTGGTCGCGGCGTGACCGAGCACTTCAACCTCCGTGGCCAGATTGAAATCCTGACCGGTACCCTCGGCAAGGCCTTTGGTGGTGCCATGGGTGGTTTCACCACAGGTCGCAAGGAAATCATCGACATGTTGCGCCAGCGCAGCCGTCCGTATCTGTTCTCCAACTCGATGGCTCCGGGCCTCGTGGCCGCTGGCATCCGTATGTTCGAGATGATGAGCGAGACCAACACGCTGCAAGACAAGCTCCACGCCAACACCGAATATTTCATCAAGAAGATGACCGAGGCTGGCTTCGACTGCAAGCCTTCGCAATCCGCCATTTGTGCCGTGATGCTTTACGATGCCCCGTTGTCGCAGAAGTTTGCCGCCAAGTTGCAGGAAGAAGGCATCTTCGTCACGGGATTCTACTATCCTGTGGTGCCGAAAGGACAAGCCCGTATCCGCGTGCAGGTGAGCGCTGCCCACGAGCGTGAGCACCTCGACAAGTGCATCGCCGCCTTCGTGAAGATTGGAAAAGAACTGGGAATTTTGAAGTAAATAATAGTAGGAGGCTTTGCCAACAATGGGGCATGCCCCATTGTCGCTAACGCGAGATGGCAAGCCTTGATTCTGAGTAAAATAGATAGAAATGAAAAAAGTATTGATAGTTGGTTCCGGCGGACAGATCGGAACAGAATTGGTGAAGAAGCTCCGTGCCACTTACGGAAACGAAAACATTGTGGCCTCGGATCTTCGCCCTTTGACCGGTGAAATTGCCGAGACCGGTCCTTTTGAAAGAATCGACTCGACGCAAATCATGCAAATCGTGGACGTGGTGAAACGCTACAACATCGACACGATTTATAACCTCGCCGCCATCCTTTCGGCCACGGCTGAAAAGAATCCTATGTTGGGTTGGAATGTCGGCATCGGCTCTTTGGTGAATTGCCTTGAGACGGCTCGCATCTTCAACTGCGCTGTGTTCACGCCTTCATCCATCGGTGCTTTCGGTGCCAGCACGCCGCACGACAACACGCCTCAAGACACCATCCAGCGCCCGAACACGATTTACGGCGTGACCAAGGTCACGGGCGAATTGCTGAGCGACTATTACTTCACCCGCTTTGGCGTGGATACTCGTAGCGTCCGTTTCCCGGGCTTGATTTCCAACCTGACTTTGCCCGGCGGTGGCACCACTGACTATGCCGTGGAGATCTATTACGCTGCCGTGAAGGGCGAGAAGTTTTACTGCCCCATCAGCAAAGGAACCTACATGGACATGATGTACATGCCTGACGCTTTGGATGCCATGGTCGATATCATGGAGGCCGACCCGACCAAGTTGGTGCATCGCAACTCATTCAACGTGACGGCTATGAGCTTTGACCCTGAAATCATCTACAACGCCATCAAGAAGTATTATCCGAACTTCGAGATGGAGTACAAGTTCGACCCGATTCGTCAGGCCATCGCCGACAGCTGGCCGAACAAGATGGACGACAGCTGCGCCCGCGCCGAGTGGGGCTGGAACCCGAAGTACGACCTCGACAAGATGACGGTCGATATGATCGAGACCCTCAAGAAGAAATTGCTGTAAGTTCGGCAGAATTTCAGATTAATACGAATAGTGGAGGCGAAGCGTCTCCGCTATTCGTTTTTTATGGGTGGTTTCGGAAAAAGTTTGAAAAAAACGTTCAATTCCAATGTGATAATCCAAAATTTTGTATTTTTGCGGTTGGAATTCATTCCACCAGGGGACTTAATCCAAAGTTGAGGGGCTTTGTGCCGCTGTGTCCCAAGTGTCGTGGCTGAGATGCCATGTGATGCGATTGATAAAGGGGTTTCTGCTAAAGGAACCCTTTTGTTTTTCTGACATATCCCTTGTTTTTGATGTATTTATAGTTGATAGTCAATGATTTCCCATATTTGTTCAATACAATGAGATTGCCATAGTGAATCTCATTGCGCACCAAATAATCAATCGCTTCCACGAATTGGCCTGTATCCATTTGTGTGAGTTTGAGCACAATGGTGTTTGCTTGCGTAAATCCGTGTTCGAGTTGTTTGGCAAGAGTGTTTGGCTTTACTGTTACACAATATTTGAAGTCGGCCAGTTTGAATATTTTGCCGATTCTCAACAGACTGTCAGTGCTTGACAGACTCTCATGCTCAGGCAAGAAAGCAACGTCAATGCCTGCTTCGTTCAGTTCAAAAGCCATTTGTTTCGTTTGCTCCCAAGTGCTTGTCTTTGGGCCTTTGCTTCCCACGAACAGAGTTGTTTTGTTGCCATTGACCTCGTTCAACAATTCCGCTCTGTTATCATCCATCACGCTTTCAAGAAAAACATTTTTGGCCTTTCTGTCCTTGAATGTTTCTAACTTCTTGATTATTAGTGAGGAGTATGGGATAAAAGAGTCGTCCATCATAATAGTGTTGTAATTGGTGCAAAAATAGTAAATTGCTGATAAAAGCATTATCTTTGCGCGTTCAATTCACACCTTATATTAATTATGCTCTCCAACTTAAAAAAATATCATATCATCCTCGCCTCCAAATCTCCTCGCCGGCAGGAATTGCTGCGTGGCATGGGCGTGAATTTCGAGATTCTGACCAAGGAAACGCCTGAAAACTATCCGGCGGATTTGCCTTTGGACGAAGTGCCTAAATTCTTGAGCCTGCAAAAGTCGTTGGCCTTTGCTGAAAATGAGTTACCTGCTGATTATCTGTTGATTACCTCGGATACGGTCGTCATTTGCGAAGGCGAGATTTTGGGCAAGCCTAAAGATAGGGAAGACGCTGCCCGTATGTTGCAAATGCTTTCGGGCAAGACGCATCATGTGGTGACGGGCGTCACGGTGCGCTCGGCGGAAAGGACAGAGTCGTTTGCAGTGCGCTCCAATGTGACTTTTGCGGACTTGGAGCAAGACGAAATCGATTATTACATCGAGCATTGCAAACCCTTCGACAAGGCTGGCGCCTACGGCATCCAAGAGTGGATTGGCTATGTGGGCATCAGCGGATTGGAAGGCTCGTTCTACAATGTGATGGGCCTGCCTACGCGAAAATTGTATCAATGCTTGAAATCGTTCTAAGTTTTTTCCTAATTTTGCGGCACATTGTTGCAAAATGAACGGAAAACGCCCCCAAATATTGATTACCAACGACGACGGCCACGCGGCCAAAGGTTTGCGCAAACTTGTTTCGCTGATGCGGACGCTCGGCGATGTGGTTCTCATCTCAACGGACGAGGTGATGTCAGCCAAAAGCCATTCCTGCACCATACGCGAGCGTATTTATGTGCGTCTCGTGCATGAGGAGAAGGGCTTCAAGGAGTACCGCTGCAACGGCACGCCCGTCGACTGTGTGAAGTTGGGCTACCAGAAACTGATGGAGCGTACGGATTTGGTGGTTTCGGGCATCAATCATGGGATGAACGCCGCCACGACGGTGGTCTATTCAGGCACGATTGGCGCGGTCATCGAGGCCTGCATGAACGGATTGGACGCCATCGGCTTCAGTCTTTTCAGCCTCAATCCCGATGCGGATTTCGACCATTTGGACACAGCCATCCTCGAAATCACGAAACGGGTGCTGAAAGAGGGTTTGCCCAAGGGCGTTTGCCTCAATGTGAACTTCCCCAAACGCGCCGAGGAGCCGATGAAGGGCATCAAAGTGTGCCGACAGGCGGCCTGCCGCTGGGTGGAGTATTTCAAGGAGCAGTACGACGAGAATGGTGAACAGTTTTACGACCTCGAAGGCACTTTCGAGAGCGACGACATCACGCCCGACACCGACCTTTGGGCTTTGCAAAACAACTATGCCTCGCTCGTGCCCACCTGCTTCGACTGGACGGCGCACCGCTGCATCGAACCGATGAAAAATTACGAACTTATAAATGTAAAACCATGAAAATCAAGGATAACTTTTGGTTGGGATTGTTGGCAGGAGCGGCTTCTTTCGGGCTGTTTTTCCTCCTGCTGAGCCTCGTCAATTGGGAATCGTTGGGCGCGTTTTCCAACCGTGCGCCTTATCTGTTGGCCTTCATTCCTGGGGTCGTCTTGTTCAGGATGATGCTCGTGAAATGGAAACTCGACAAGATGGGGCGCGGGGTGCTGGCGGTCACAATTGTGGGGATGTTGTTGGTGTTCTTTCTTGTTTAATAAATTGTAATCCAATGAAATACTATATCATAGCAGGTGAGGCTTCGGGCGACATGCATGCCTCCAATCTTGTGGCCGAAATCAAGAAAAAGGACAAGAAAGCCGAGTTTCGCGGCTGTGGCGGCGACTTGATGAAAGCGCAAGGCGTTGACTTGCTGAAGCATTACCGCACGATGGCCTACATGGGCTTCGTCGAAGTGGCGGTCAACCTGCGGAAGGTGTTGGACAATATTGCCCAATGCAAGAAGGATATTGTTGACTATCAGCCTGATGTGGTGATTTTGGTGGATTACCCTGGTTTCAATCTTCGCATTGCCGACTTCGCCCACGAAAAGGGTTTCAAGGTGTTCTATCACATCTCGCCGCAGGTGTGGGCATGGAAACGCCGCCGTGTGCGTAAGATTCAGAAGTCGGTGGATAAAATGTTGGTTATCTTGCCTTTCGAGGAAGAATTCTACAAGCGTTACGGCGTGGATGTGACCTATGTGGGCCATCCTTTGCTTGACGAGTTGGCCAAATTCGGCAATGGCAACCGCTCCATGTTCCTCCGTTGCAACAGCCTCGGCGAGAAGCGCGAAATCATCGCTTTGTTGCCGGGAAGTCGCAAGCAGGAGGTGAAGCACATGTTGCCCGTCATGCTGAAAGTTGCATCGCATTTCCCTGAGTATCAGTTTGTAGTGGCGGGCGTTTCGTCGCTCGAAAAGTCTTTGTATAAAGGCATCATGGGTAAGGCGGATGTGTTTTTGGTGGAGAACCAAACTTACGAGTTGCTGCAAAACTCGAGTGCCGCTTTGGTCACTTCGGGTACGGCCACGCTCGAAACGGCTTTGTTCTCCGTGCCGGAGGTGGTGTGCTACAAGGCCACGGGCTTCTCCTATCATCTCGCCAAGTGGATGATCAAGGTGAAATTCATATCGCTTGTGAACCTCATCATGGACAAGGAAGTGGTCAAGGAATTGATTCAAGGGGACTTGACAGAGGATAATTTGGTGAAGGAGTTGAACCAACTGCTTCACGACGGCAACCGCCAACGCCAAATGCTTGAGGATTATGAGGACTTGCAGGATCGCCTCGGCAATGCAGGTGCTTCGGAAAAAGCGGCAGAAGTCGTTTTTGAGGCTTTGAAAGCGAGGAAATGATTTGTTTCAATCGATTTTTATCCCTTTCTGTCGAATTTTTTTCTCATTTCGTTTTGAAATCGGATTTTTCCTTATATTTGCAGTGTCTTATAACTTGATTCGACATGAAAAAGCGACTTGCACTTTCGTTGTTTTGGTTGGTCATCGGTCTTTCGGCCTTGGCGCAAAACTCCACGCAGGGCAAGGAGTTTTGGATTTCCTTCATGCAAAACGGCTACAAGAACTATGACAGCCAGTTTCCCGATTGGGTGAAAAACTCGGTGATGGTCAGTGCGAAACGGGCCTGCACTGGCACCATCAGAAAGGCGAGAAATTCGATGCCATACGATACGCTGAATTTTTCTGTGGAAGACAACGGCATCGCCATAGTCGAAATCCCTGAATCGTGGGCCTACAATGAAGGCAATGAGGAAATTGTCGGCAGCAAGGCCATTGTGTTGACGGCCACCGACACAGTATCGGTTTTCATCAGCAATGTGGCCAACTATTCCTTCGACGCTTCATTTGTGTTGCCCGTAGAATGTCTTGGTTCTGAGTATATTATACAAACAGACCAACAATCAATCAGTGACAATTTCAACAGCCGACTGAAAGAAACCAGTGCGTTTTTGATTGTCGCAATTGAGGACGACACCGAAGTGGAAATCATGCCCTCGGTGACCACGCTGAAAGGCCATGGGGCGGGAGTGCCTTACACGGTGACGTTGTCGGCGGGCCAGACCTATTCCGTCAGGTCGAACAACACCACCGATTGGCGCGATTTTTCGGGCACAACGGTCTGTGCCCTCAACGGGAAAAAGATTGCCGTTTTCAATGGCAACACCATCACCCGCATTCCGGGCGAAGCCAGAAACGGCCGTGACCACATTTTTGAGCAAGCCCTGCCTGTTGACTCGTGGGGAAGGCGATTCGTGGTCACTTCTTCGTCAGGTCGGGTGCGCGACGTTGTGAAAGTCACCTCGTCGGCTGACGACAATGTCATTTTCCGCGACGGCGAGGAAATCGCCATCATCGGCAACGGAGATTCTTTTGAGTTTGACCTTTTTGCCGAAGACGGCTCATGCTTCATCGAAACTTCGGAGCCCAGTATTGTTTACCTTTACCAAATGAGTTGCCAAGACCCTTACATGCCTTCGGGAGCTCAGTATGGCGACCCTTCAATGGTGTGGATTCCTCCCATTGAGCAGTGCATCAGGGAGGTCACTTTCTGCACTTTCAATGATAATCATACTTTTGGCTTCATCCCCGACCATTTTGTCAACATTGTGGTCGGTCGGGCGGATATTTCAAAGGTGCGGTTCGACGGAGTGCTGATTGATGCCGCTGAATTTCAACAGGTTCGTGGGTCGGAAGATTTCTTTTTTGTCAGGAAAAGCATCGACCACGGCACGCATCATCTGTTGTGCGAGTCGGGCATGAATGCGCATGTGTATGGCTTCGGCGATGCGCGTGGCTATGCCTATTGTGTGGGTTCTTATGTGCAGAGTATCAATAGCAAATTGTAT
This sequence comes from uncultured Bacteroidia bacterium, assembly GCA_902780055.1. Classification (GTDB taxonomy): domain Bacteria; phylum Bacteroidota; class Bacteroidia; order Bacteroidales; family F082; genus Limimorpha. The sequence goes on from CACZDU010000038.1 coordinate 21,072, forward strand.
GTCAACGGCAAGTGGAGCGGTTGGTATCGTGACGGCCTTTATTTTTGCGAGGAAGGGGATGCACATTTGCAGGTGGTGGCCAATTTCGCCATCGACCAAGTGGATTGGGACTTTGATGACGGCCAAACGGCACAAGGCATCGAAACTTCGCATCATTACGGGCAGGCTGGCGATTATCTGGCTTCGGCCTATGTCAAAGGCTTCAATGCCATGACGATGGAAACGATTGAAGATACTTTGAGCATCGCCATCCATGTTGGTGAGCCGTTTGTGTCGGAGTTGATCCTCTCCGGATGCGACTCCATCGTTTACGAGGGTGAAGTTTTCCACCAATCGATACATCGTGAATTTCATGGAATCAACATCTTCGGTTGCGACAGTTCGTTGTATCTGACGGTCAACATTGCCGGTGCGTCGCCGAGTTTTGAGATTTGCGGCAACCATTGGCCCATTGGCGGCAGCGAGGCGCATATCAGCACGAATGAGTATTCCATCCAACTTGACAATCCGCAGGCGGGCGTGGATACGGTGATTTGGCAGGTGGATTATCCCCTTTGGCTTTTGGAACCGCATGGCAAGGGCGAAACCTGCACTTTGACCATCTACAATTTCCTGCTTGAGCCGGTCATGCTTCGTGCCACTGCCATCAATCCCTGCGATACCATTATTGAAGAGTTTTTCATCCAAACTTCCTATCATGGAGTGGGAGAGGAGGCTGAAAACCAATGCTTTGATGTGTTTCCCAATCCTTCCAATGGCAGTGTGACGCTGCGTTTCGGCGATTTGACAGGTTGGGCGCAAATTGAGGTCTACAATGGCTTTGGCCAAAAGGCAGATGTTGTGGAGGTTGATGTAACTGATTGTAAGAAAATCACTTATAATATATCGCATCTGCAAGATGGTGTTTATTTTTTTGTGATGAGAAACCAAGGAAGAGTGCTGACGCGGAAGGTCGCGCTCGTTCGATAAAAGAGAACTTATGAAACTGCCGCTGGTGAAACGCTTCGTTTGGATGGCTGCCTTGGTGCTGGCCTTGTCGTCGTGCCTGAAGGAGGGCGACAAGACGATTCTGCTGAACGACCCGCAAGACATTCCATTCATCACGGACTATTTGCCCGAGGACTTGTTGCGCATGTTCGGCGAGGAAAATGTGCATTTCGGCGACCAGCCGCCCGTGATCGATATGGAGTTCAAGTCGATGCACAGGTTTGTTTCGTTATCGACGAGTTTGCCCAACCATCCGCAGCCCGGTGACTTGTCGCCCATCACTTATTACCATAAAATTTGCCGTCAGTACCTCCAAAAGGCCGACTATATCAGCATGAGTTCAGAGGAAAACTCCAGCAAGTTGGTTTCGCCTGTCTATCTGACAGGACGCGGCAACGACTTCACTGTGTATTACTACGAAGCGCCCCAAACGGCAGGCTCGCCCGAACACGCAGTGCTGTTTTCGGGAACGGTTGTCAATGGCGGAGTGAAGGATTTGAGATATGGTTATAAGATATTGAAATACAACGACTCCATCGTTCCTCCGTCGGTCTATCCGGCCAATTCCATCTTCATTTTCAAGGACGCCGATGGCCTTGCGGAGGCCTGCCTTTGGTATCAGGAAGGAACAAATGTACCTCAAAACCCTTGAAGCCATGAAAAGACTCGCGATACTTTTGATGTTGGTTCTGTTTTCGGTGGCTTCGGTGCAGGCGCAATTTGCCAAACCATTGAAAACCAATCAGAAAAAAAGCAGAAGCATGAACCAGCTGTGCCTTGGTGTGACGGGTAGTTTCGCTGCCAACGACATGGTTTATTCGGCGGTGGGCAAGTCTTCTTTTAAGCCGTTCCTTGCCCCGACTTTCGGCTTGGTGATGGAATGGGGCACGTTCAATCAGGTTTCGGTTGGGCTGGAGGCTTCTTATGCCATGCGGGGCGTTCAAAAGTCTTTTGCAACAGAGTTTCAAAATAGTTTTTCCTCAACGACTTTTGCCCGTGTCAATTATGCTATGTCGCTTAATGGTGTTGAGATGCGTGTACCCATTGCCTTTTACTTGGGCAAGGGCGAGAATGTGCGGCCTTATCTGTTTGTGGCTCCGCGTTTTGACCTTTGGTTGAACGGCCATGTCAGGTGGGAGCGCACCTACGACGACGGCAGTTATCCTCCCTTGGTCTACGAAACCGAGTTGAGCAAGGCCGTGGTCAAGCCGTACTGCCTTAGTGCGGTGGTGGGCGTGGGCCTTTGCAGCCAAATGAGGTTGGGCTGGACGCGGTTTTTCGTGAAGTTCGACCTCGGTTATGGCTTTAGCCCGATGAACAGTTTCTCCCAGAGCGAAATTGGGGGAGAAAACGGTGGAATCGAGTTCCAAGGTTGGGGCGACATTGCGCATGAGCATCTCGGCAAGCGTTACCTGCACAATGCCGAGGCTCGACTCACTTTTTTGTGGTCGTTGCGCCGCCTTGTCGACGACCCTTGCCTCTTCAACCAGAAACCTTACAAACCTCGATGAGCGATGTCCATTTGGAGCAAATACCCGTTTGTCAGGATGCTGTTGCCGCTTGCTTTGGGCATTTGGTGCTTCGTTTTCCTGCCTGCCTTTAGGATGCCGTTGTCAGCCTTGGCCGTGGTTGCACTCGTGCTTTTCGCTTTGGGCGTCGTCACCGTTTTCGTGCTGAAATCCTATCGTTTCAAGTGGGTCGTTGGGACGGTGCTGGTCAGTTATCTTTTTATGATTGGTTATGTGTTGGCAAGTGTTCAAGAGGCTGAAAACCAAAAAGATTACTATAGGAATCATCAGTTGGATGCCCGCTACTATGTGGCGCGGGTGTTCGACTATCCGACCGAGCGGACCAATGCCATCCGCACGGTGCTTGAATTGGAGTACCAGTTTGGCGACAGCCTGCCTTCGCGCTATGTAGAGGGCAAGGTGATGGCTTATTTCCCCAAGTCTGAATCGGCGTTTGCCTTGCGCTACGGCGATTTGATTGCCATTCCCGCGCCCATCCGCGAGGTGTCGCCACCACTGAATCCGGGCGAATTCGACTATCGCGTTTACCTGTCGCGGAAGGGCATTACGGGGCAAACTTATCTGAAGGACGAGGATTGGATCGACTTGCAGGTACACAATGCCAATCCGCTGTATTCGTTTTCATATCGTTTTCGTGACATTTTGCTCAAGTCATTGCAAGACAACGGCCTGACAAATGACGAGTTGGGCGTGGCAGCCGCTGTTTTGTTGGGCTACAACGAGTATCTCGCCAACGAAATGCGCAACAAGTATGTGGCCGCCGGCTCGATGCACATCCTTTGTGTGTCGGGGATGCACGTGGGCATCATCTATCTGTTTGCCTCCTTCCTTTTGGGTTTTCTCAACCGCAAAAGGTGGCAGAAAATGCTGAAAAACACGCTTTTGCTCGCCTTGGTTTGGTTTTATGCCTTCATCGCGGGACTTTCGCCCTCCATTTTGCGATCTTCTCTAATGATTTCTTTCGTCATCATTGGCGAAATGATTCAACGTAAAGGATTCGCTATTAATTCGATAGCGGTTTCTGCGTTCATTCTGCTTTGCATCAATCCGTACAATCTGCTTGAAATGGGCTTTTTGCTTTCTTATTCTGCCGTCATCGGAATTGTGGTGCTGCAAAGTCCGATTTACCACCTGTTTTTCGTGAAAAACCGGGTGTTGGACAAGGCTTGGGACATTACGGCGGTGGCTCTTGCGGCGCAAATCGCGACCATGCCGTTCACCTTGTTCTATTTCAACCAGTTCACGACCTATTTCTGGCTTTCCAACCTGTTTATGACGCCGATTTCGTTCATCGTCGTTGTCAGTGGCATGGTGCTGCTTTTGGTTTCGTGGATTCCTTATGTCAATGCGCTGGTTGGTTATTTGGTTTGGGGCGCGATTTATGTGATGAATTGGGTAGTCGCGTGGATTGAAAGTTTGCCGTTGTCCATCGTTAAAGGGGTACATATCAGCGAGTTCGAGTTTTCTTTGCTTTTGTTGGCTTTCTTGTTGCTGCTCCTGATGGTCACCTTGCGGAAGCGACGTATGCTTATCGCCATGCTTTCAGCCTTGTTGCTGCTTATGGTTTCGGTGACGGTGAGGGTCTATCAGTCTGACAGTCAAAGTGGAATGACGGTTTTCAGTTTGCGTAGCCATACTGCCATCGATTTCGTGAAGGGCGGTGAACACCTGCTTTTGACCGATTCGACATTGATGGCCGACGAGTCAACCGTCGACTATAGTTTGAAAGGTGCTTGGACGAAACGCCATCTTTCGTTGCATCCGCAAACCATTGGTTTTGAGGAAGATTTCAATAATGGCTACCTTTTCAAAAAGTCGAATTTGGTTTCCTTCGACGGGAAGTTGTTGGCCCTTTGGAACGATGATTGCCGCGCCGACGATAGCCTTTCCTACCGTCTGCCCGTGGATTATCTGCTGGTTTCGGGCAGGCAAACGCCGGATGTGAAATCGGTTGGCAACGCATTTGCCGCACAATTGCTCATCATCGATGGTTCGGTGCCTCGTTATTTGGCCGAGAAGTGGGCCAGTCAGGCGTTGGCAATGGGCGTATCTTGCTATGATGTTGGGGCTGGATCCTTTGAGGATTGGCGATTTGAGTCAAAATGAGAAAAAAATCGATAATTATTAATATATTGAAAACCAATATATTGAAACTTTTTTGATAAAAAAGTTCAAAAAAATGTCGAAAAAAGATTGCCAGTTTCAGAAAAGGTTGTACTTTTGCACCCGCAAAGCAAAGCAATAGAGTTCTTTTTCAGGTTGGTCCGGTAGTTCAGCTTGGTTAGAATGCCTGCCTGTCACGCAGGAGGTCGCGAGTTCGAGTCTCGTCCGGACCGCTCAAAGCGCAAGTCCAAAAGACCTGCGCTTTTGTTTTATAATCAGATTGTTGAAAACGAGAGCGTTATGTCATTCATTGATGAAATCAACAGGCGACGCACTTTCGCCATCGTCAGCCACCCCGACGCGGGTAAGACCACTTTGACCGAAAAACTGCTGCTTTACGGCGGTGCCATTCAGGTGGCCGGTGCCGTGAAGTCGAACAAAATCCGCAAAACCGCCACTTCCGACTGGATGGAAATCGAGCGGCAACGCGGCATCTCGGTGGCCACCTCAGTAATGGGTTTCGACTATAAGAACATCAAAATCAATATTTTGGACACTCCCGGTCACAAGGACTTCGCCGAAGACACTTTCCGCACCTTGACGGCTGTGGACAGCGTTATCGTCGTCATCGACTCGGCCAAGGGCGTGGAGTCGCAAACGGAGAAGCTGGTCGAGGTGTGCCGCATGAGAAACACGCCTATTATTGTCTTCATCAACAAGATGGACCGCCCCGGCATGGACCCGTTTGAACTGTTGGACGAAATAGAGCAGAAACTCCACATCCGCCTCACGCCGCTGAGCTGGCCCATCAACAGCGGACCCAAATTCAAGGGCGTTTACAGCATCTACGACAAAAGCCTCTATCTCTTCAACTCTGACAAACAACACATTACGGAAGGAATTGCTTTCGATGACTTGAACAATCCCGACCTTGACAAGATGATTGGCGAAGATGCCGAAACGCTTCGCAACGAAACGGAATTGGTGCAAGGTGTTTACGACGAATTCAGTCGCGAGGCCTATCTGAAAGGTGACATTTGCCCAGTGTTCTTTGGCTCGGCCTTGAACAACTTCGGCGTGAAGGAGTTGTTGGACTGCTTCATCGAAATTGCGCCCACGCCGATAGGCCGCGACACCGAGGAACGCCGCATCGAGCCGACGGAGGAGAAGTTTACGGGCTTTGTCTTCAAGATTCACGCCAACATGGACCCCAACCACCGCGACCGCATCGCCTTCGTGCGCGTGGTTTCGGGCCGCTTCGAGCGCAACAAGAATTACTTCCACGTGCGCCAACGCCGCGAACTGAAGTTCTCGAACCCCACGGCTTTCATGGCGCAGAAGAAATCCGTGCTTGACGAGGCCTACCCGGGCGACATCGTGGGCCTTTACGATGCCGGCAACTTCAAGATTGGCGACACCTTGACCGAGGGCGAAATCCTGAACTACAAGGGCATTCCGAGTTTCTCGCCCGAGCAGTTCCGCTATGTGGAAAACGCCGACCCGATGAAGTCGAAACAGTTGGCCAAGGGCTTGGAGCAACTGACGGATGAGGGTGTGGCACAATTGTTTACGGGCAAGATGACAGGCCGCAAAATCATCGGCACGGTGGGCGAGTTGCAGTTTGAGGTGATTCAATACCGCCTGTTGCACGAATACAACGCCTCCTGTCGCTACCAGCCGATTTCGCTCTACAAGACCGCGTGGATTACCAGCACCAACGAGGCGCAATTGGCTGATTTTAAGATGCGTAAGTCGATGAACCTTGCCGAGGACAAGGAAGGCCGCGACGTGTTTTTGGCCGAGTCGCCCTACGCCCTGCAAATGGCGATGGAGAAATATCCTGACATTGAGTTCCATTTTACTTCGGAGTTTTGATGAACACGAATGGCCATGAATTATCCGTGAAATCGCAGATTCAACGGAGTTAATTGTTCCAAAAATTGAAATTCTTGATAATTGACTTCGTCGAAATGCTCCGCATTCAGCGTAGCTAATCTTCGATTTCGTGTTCAATTGGTGGAAATTCGTGTGTTCAATTGGTGGAAATTCGTGTAAAAAATGAAATAGGTAAAAGATATTTTTGTAATTTTGCAGCCTCAAAACCGAAAAATCGGTGAATAATCTGTGTAAAATATTGATTATCAAGCAATTGGGGGGGGGGTAAATCTCCGCTCCAAACTTTTGCATATCCTCTATCCAAGGCAGGGCCAATGGGCTTTGTCTTGGATTTTTTTTGTGCCTGCCGGGGTATTCGGATTCCCACTTGGCTTCCTTTTTACTCCCCCTGGCCCCCTCTCAGAGGGGGAAGCGCAAAGCGGGAAAGAACTTGACGAAAGACTTGGCAGAGAACCCGCAGCCGGT
>CACZDU010000039.1:0-54926 GCA_902780055.1 uncultured Bacteroidia bacterium
ACTTCTGCGCATGGATGAGGAGCAGCAGGAACTGTATGACATAGTCACTTACCGCCACAAAATCTAAAAATCGGGTGTCCCATTGCGGAAAACAGGAAAGAAATCGCCGTCATCGACTCGGTTGTCAAAGGCTACCCTTTGGGGTTGCTCTATTTCAACAAACGCAAGGACGGGCAGTTGGAGGTGCTTGACGGACAACAGCGCATCACGAGCCTTGGGCGTTTCCTCACCAACAAGTTTTCGTATCATATCAATGGCAGGCCTTACAGTTTTGGCTCCATCAAGGATGAGAAGCTGAAAGAGAAGATAGAGAATACCGAATTGTTGGTCTATGTTTGCGAAGGCAGCGAGTTGGAAATCAAGGAATGGTTCCAAATTATCAACATCGCGGGCATAGAACTGAAACAGCAGGAAAGGCTCAACGCCATATATTCAGGGCCATTCGTCACCTTGGCCAAGGCAGAGTTCAGCAACAGCCGCAACTCGAATGTGCAGAAATGGAGTGCCTACATTTCGGGCAACGTCAAACGGCAAGACTTTCTGGCTTGCGCCCTTGATTGGGTAAGCCGAGGAAACATCGCGGACTACATGAAGGAGCATCGCGACGACAACAACATTGACCAATTGCGCGACCATTTCAACGATGTCATTTTTTGGATTGAGAGTGTGTTTGAAACGCCTTACAAAGAAATGTCTGGCTTGCCGTGGGGAAAACTATATGACCGTTACCATTCACAGCCTTACGATAAAAACATAGTTGGAAAACAAGTCTGCCAACTGATGGAAGACCCGTATATTAACGAAAGGTGTAGAAAAAACATTTTCGAATATGTCTTAGGTGGGCAAATGGATACGAGATTGCTTGATGTCCGAGTTTTTGACGAAGCCCAAAAGCGCCAAATGTATAACCGCCAAACGCAAGAAGCAAAAGAAAAGGGTGTGAGCAATTGCCCCGATTGCGTGTTGGAAAACGGCGTGAACAAAGCCAAAATCTGGAATCAGAAAGAGATGGAGGCCGACCATGTGACTGCATGGAGCAAAGGCGGTGCTACCAAATTGGAGAACGGCCAAATGCTTTGCATACATCACAACAGGTTGAAGGGGAATAAATAAAAAACCCTAATAATCAATCGATTAAAAGGGGTTTTCCTTGGTACCGAAGGCCGGGATCGAACCGGCACGAGTGTTACCTCATCGGTTTTTGAGACCGACGCGTCTACCGATTCCGCCACTTCGGCATGGGGCTATCGCATCAAACGCGGCTGCAAAAATACGGATTTTTTCTTTTCTGTCAACAGGTTTTGAAAAAAATCTTCTTTTTTGTTTTTCTTACCCCGAAAATGCCTACTTTTGCAGCTTCAAAATCATATCGCAAATGTCAGCCAGATACGTTTCCATTTTCGCAGGAAAAGCCACCCAAGACTTGGGTGCAAGAATTGCGGAAGCCTATGGTCGCCAAGAGCAGAATCCAGACTTCAAATTGGGCAAATCCTCAGTGGTTGTTTTTTCCGATGGTGAATTCCAACCCTCATACGATGAGAGCATCCGTGGCCATCACGTTTACATCGTGCAGTCAACCATGTCGCCTACCCATAACTTGATGGAATTGCTACTTATGATTGACGCGGCCAAACGTGCTTCGGCGCACAAAATCATCGCTGTGATTCCTTATTTCGGATGGGCGCGCCAAGACCGCAAGGACCAACCTCGCGTGAGTATTGGCTCAAAGTTGGTGGCCAACCTTTTGACTGCCGCCGGAGTCAACCGCATCATCACCCTCGACCTTCATGCTGACCAGATTCAGGGCTTCTTCGACATCCCCGTCGATGCCCTTTATGCTTCGAGCCTCTTTATCGACTATATCCAAAAGTTGCAAATTGAGGACTTGCAGATTGCCTCGCCTGACGTGGGCGGCTCGAAACGCGCTTCGGCATACGCCAAGCGTTTGGGCTGCGATTTGGCCATCTGCCACAAGCATCGTCCCCGCGCCAATGTGGTCGACTCAATGACCCTCATCGGCGATGTGAAGGATAAGAACGTCATCCTCATCGACGACATCATCGATACGGCTGGCACCATCGTAAAGGCTGGTCAGGTGCTGATGGACAATGGCGCCAAGAGCGTGCGTGCCTTTGCCACCCATGCCGTGTGCAGCGGACCTGCGATGGAACGCTTGGACAATTCGGTGTTCAGCGAAGTGGTGGTTACGGATTCCATTCCGTTGCCCGCCAACGCATCAAAGAAAATCCATGTGGTGAGCACGGCGGAATTGTTTGCCGACGTCATCCATCGCATAGAATCTTACGAGTCCATCAGTTCGCTATTCAAATAAGAAAGAAAAGGGCGGGCATTGGTTCGCCCCAACAAATAAACAATTAAACAACAAACAATTAAACAATTCAACACAATGAAAACTGTATCATTGAGCGGTTCTCTCCGCGAGAACGTAGGGAAAAAGGATACTAAGGCTTTGCGTAAGGCCTTGATGGTTCCGTGTGTCATGTACGGCTCCGGCGAGGAGCAAGTTCACTTTGCCACATCCGAAAAAAGTTTCACCAAGATTCTTTTCACTCCTGAGACCTACATCATTGATTTCGACATCAATGGCAAGGTTTACAAGACCATCCTTCAGGACATCCAGTATCATCCTGTGACCGACAAGGTCTTGCACGCCGACTTCCTCATCGTGAAGGAAGACAAGCCCATCACAGTGGTGCTGCCCATCGCCCTCGAAGGCTCGGCTGCCGGTGTCATGCGTGGTGGCAAACCCAAATTGGGTATCAAGAAAGTCAAGGTTTGCGGCCTTATCAAGGATTTGCCGGACTATGTGAAGGTGAACATCAGCAACGTGAACATCAACGAGGCTATCAAGGTGAAAGACCTTAACATTGAGAATGTTACGCCTGTCACCCCTGGCTATACCGTCATCTTTGCAGTCAATATGGCGCGTGGCGCTTCGGTCAGCACCGAGGAGGAAGCTGCTGAATAACCTGATATTAAAGGTACATACGAAGGAAAAAGCCGTCTTCGGGCGGCTTTTTTTAGTTAGGAGGTAATAGTTGGAAATTAATAGTTGTTGGGCTGTCCTGTCATGGCAGCCGAGAAAAAGCCAATAATGTCATCATTTTGTAGTATTTTTGCGCGGTTTTTCCGAAGGGAAAAGCAAAACGAACTTGAAGATACTCCGATAAACTCAGTAACCGAAATGAAATACCTGATTGCATGTTTGGGAAACATTGGTGCGGAATACGACGAAACGCGCCACAATATCGGCTTCAAGATTGCCGATCGCTTGGCGAAGGACTTGGAGGCGACATTCACTACAAGCCGCCTTGCGCAGGTCGCAGAGATGAAGTTCAAGGGCAAAACCTTGGTGGTCATCAAGCCGACAACCTATATGAACGCGAGCGGTCGGGCGGTGAAGTATTGGCTTGATTATGAGAAAATTCCGATTGAGAACTTGTTAGTCGTCAACGACGATATTGCTTTGCCTTTGGGCACGTTGCGCCTCCGCAAACAAGGTGCCGACGGCGGCCACAACGGTCTGACCGACATCATCGAAAAACTTGGCACCAATGTATTCTGTCGCCTTCGCTTCGGCCTTGGCGACGACTTCCCGCGAGGCCGCCAAATTGATTTCGTTTTGGGCAAATGGAAACCTTCAGAAGAACCCATCGTTGGCCAAAAAGCCGACGAAGCCGTCGAAATCATCAAGAGTTTCGTCACCCAAGGGCCGGATCGGACGATGAATCAGTTTAATAAGCGATAAGTTTTGAAATTATTTTTGGCTATGAAGCCACAAAAAAGTGCCTCTATAGCCAAAAATAATTGTTTTGGACTGCTTTGTGCCCCGCAGTGACGCAAAGCGAATCCTAATCATGCTTGTTCCTCTGCCTCGCGAGCCTTCTTGTCCTTCAATGACCCTTCAAAAATATCGAACCTCACGAAGCGACACTCCAAAGGCCCGTTCCAAATCGGGATTTTGGCATCGGGTCTGAGGCCGACATGGCGCAGAGCCACGGCATCGTCGGTGATGAGCCAGCATTTGAAGCCTTGGAAGTTGTGCTTGAATGTGCTGCCGATTTCCTCATAAAGTTCGTCGATGTTGTCTTCTTCGAGGCGGTCGCCATAGGGCGGGTTGATGATGAGTATGCCGCCGCCTTCGGGTGGGGTGATGTCGTGCATGTCCTTCTTCATCAGATGGATGTCGTGCTGCAAGTGGGCATAATTAATGTTGCCCTCGGCAATGGCGATGGCTTTCGGCGAATGGTCGGAAGCCCAGATTTCGTGGTCGAAGTCGCAGATGTTGGCATCGGCTTCGGTGCGGATGCGTTGCCAAAGCTCAGCATCGTAGTCGTCCCATTTCATGAAGCCCCATTGTTTGCGGTAGTAGCCCGGCGGAATCTTCATTGCGTACATCGCCGCCTCGATGGGCAAGGTGCCCGAGCCGCACATGCAGTCGAGGAAATTGCAGTCGGCTTTCCAGCCCGAAAGTTGGATGAGGCCTGCCGCCAGCACCTCGTTCATCGGTGCCTTGTCGACCTGCTTGCGGTAGCCACGGTGGTGCAACGATTCTCCCGAACTGTCGAAAAGGATGGTCACCTTGTCCTCGCGGATATGCAAATTAATCCTCAAATCGGGATTCAAGGTGTTGACATTGGGTCGGAAACCATACACATCGCGGAACTGGTCGACGATGGCGTCTTTCACCGTCAGGCCGGCATATTGCGAATGGGTGAAAAACCGCCCGCTCGTCACGGCATCGACGCAGAAGGTCTGGTCGGTGCGGAACAGTTCGCACCAGTTGATTTCTTTTACTTGTTTATAAAGGTCGTCGGGATTTTTGGCGAAGAAGTTCTTGAAAGGCTTCAAAACTTTCAGCGCGGTGCGCACCTCGTAATTAATGCGGTACATCAGTTCCTTGTTGCCTTCGCAAATGACGGCGCGGTGCATACAGCGCACGTTTTTGGCACCCAAGGCCTTGATTTCGCGGGCCAGCACGTCTTCAAGTCCGGCGGCGGTTTTCGTAATGAGTTGGTAATTGTCTTCCATTTGGGGAAATTTTCGGCAAAGATAAGGTTTCTTGTTGAATCGTAGGGCAAATTGTGTCATCCAAATAGCGCGTCCATCGTGACCAACTGTTGGATTTGACCGAAATATTCGTTGTAGGTTAGGCCGTAAGTAGTTATCAATGTGAGATGTACACCCCTTTATTTTTCCCTGAACGACAAAAAAGTTGTTTCGGGGAGAAATAAGTACCCCTTTATTTGTCCCCGAAATGGGTAAAAAGTGCTTTCGGGGAGAAATAAGCGAAAATTTCGGGTGTTTTTCTGCGGCAATCCCATTATGCATTTGCACAAAAACACCATCTTCTTTCTTTTCAATCCTAAATTTTTGTAAATTTGCAGGCTCAAATCTGTTTTGATTAGAAACAATTATCTGAATTACAATAATTTAAACTCTATTCAATGAAAAAAGTATTAGGAATTATCGCGATGGCCATCATGGTTTCGGTGGGTCGCGTGTATGCCGATGAAGGCATGTGGCTCCCGATGTTCGTCGAGCGCCTGAACTATGTTGACATGCAGAAGATGGGGCTGCAACTGACCCCTGAAGAGCTTTACAGCATCAACCACAGCAGCTTGAAAGACGCTATCGTGGGCCTCGGCAGCGATGCCATGCCGCGCGGCTTCTTCTGCACCGGCGAAATCGTGAGCAGCAAAGGCTTGCTGTTCACCAACCACCACTGCGGCTATGGTGCCATCCAAAAGCTCAGCTCAACAGAACACGACTACCTGAAAGACGGTTTCTGGGCCAAGAACTATGGCGAGGAACTGCCCGCTCCCGAAATGACCGCCAGCTTCCTCGTCCGCATGGAAGACGTGACGAAAGTCATTCTTGCCGAGGTGAAGGACGACATGGATTATCAAGACCAACAGGCTGCCATCCGCAAGAAAATCAAGGAATTGGAAACTGCCGCTTCGGAAGACGGCAAGTACAATCCCGTCATCAAGGGCTTCTTTGAGGGCAACGAGTATTACATGTTTGTCTATCAAGTGTTCCCGGATGTGCGTCTCGTGGGTGTGGCCAACTCTTCGATTGGCAAGTTCGGTGGCGACACCGACAATTGGATGTGGCCTCGTCACACTGGCGACTTCTCGATTTTCCGTGTCTATGCTGACAAGAACGGCAACCCCGCCGCCTACAGCAAGGATAATGTGCCGCTGACTCCCAAGCACCACCTTCCCATCAGCCTTGACGGTGTGAAGAAGGACGACTTCACCATGATTTGGGGCTTCCCGGGCAGCACCGAGCGTTACATGTCGAGCTACGGCATCGACTACAATGTGGACACTTTCTATCCCGCCATCATCGACATCTTCGGCAAGCAACTCGAAGTGATGGATGAATTTATGCAGGCCGACGACCGCATCAACCTGATGTATGCCGACAACCACGCCGGCCTCGCCAACACTTGGAAGAACTTCATCGGCCAGTGCAAGATGCTCCGCAAGAACAAGGTGAGTGAAGCCAAGGTTGGTTTGGAGCGCGACTTCACCAAGTGGGTGAACGCCAACAACAAGACCGAATACAAGGAGGCTCTCCCGAACTTGAGAAAGGCTTACCAGAGCATGGGCGAAGTGGCCAAATACATCTACTATCCTAACTTCGTTTCCAATGTGGGTGCCGCTGGCATCGCTGCCCAGTTTGCTTCCTATTACGAGGCTTACCAGAGCAAGGACAAGGAAGCCCAAGAAATGGCCCTCACGCTGCTCCAAGGCATGAATGTTGACGAGCTCTTTGCCGAAACCGACCCGCAAGTGGAAAAGAAGACCTTCGCCGAGATGCTGAAGACCTACAAGAACGCCTTCAAGGGCGAGGAACTCCCTGAAATCTACAACATCATTGACAAGAAGTTCAAGGGCGACATTGATGCCTTTGCTGAAGATGTCTATACCAACTCCATCTTCGCCACGCCTGAAAGCATCAAGGCTTTCTTGGCCAAGCCCAACCCGAAGAAAATCGGTAAGGATTACGCTTACATTATGAACACTTCGATGATGGATGTCATTATGAACCACATGGCCGACTATCGTGGTGCCATGCAAGCCGTGAGCGAGAATGACCATATCTTCGTGAAAGGTCTGCGTGAGTATTACGCCGCCACCCAACCCGGCAAGAGCCTCTATCCCGATGCCAACTCGACTATGCGTATGAGCTATGGCTCTGTTCAGGATTATATGCCCGCTGATGCCGTGCATTACGACTACATCTGCACCGCCAACGGTATCCTTGAAAAGTATGTGCCCGGCGACTACGAGTTTGACGCTCCCAAGCGCCTCATCGACCTCATCGAGAAAAAGGACTTCGGTGCCTACGCCGACGATAACGGCGAACTCGTTGTGTGCTTCCTTTCGACCAACGATATCACCGGCGGCAACTCCGGCAGCCCCATCATGAACGGCAAGGGCGAACTCATCGGCCTCGCCTTCGATGGCAACTGGGAAGCCATGAGCGGCGACGTCAACTTTGAGCCGAAACTTCAGCGTACCATCAATGTGGATGTGCGCTATGTGCTCTTCATCATCGACAAGTACGCCGGCGCCACCAACCTGATCGACGAACTCGACATCCGCAAGAGCGAGCCTCAGCCGCTGCGCGTGGAGGAAGAGGAAATCTAATTCATTGTTTTGGAGAGCTGTCGCATTGTAGCGGCAGTATAAAACGGTCAATCCTTACGGTTGGCCGTTTTTTTGTATTTTTGCAGTCTGTAAATTAAGGAATGAATAGGTATCGGTTGCTCATATTATTCGTTTTTTGCCTCGTTTCACTTTCGGCAATGGCCCAATGGCAAGTCCTCTTTTCGGCCAATGGCGGCTTTTATGAGGAAACCTTTGAACTGGAGATGTTCAGCACCTACCCGCAAGGCCATATCCGCTACACAACCAATGGCAACCGACCCACGGCGCAGTCGCGGCAATACGTTGAGCCTTTGGTCTTGGACGAAAGTCTGTATTCAAAATCAGACATTTACACGATAGTCAATTGTCCTGAACAAGAGTTTTTCCTCCCTGATAGCGTCCGGCATTGCATAGTCATTCGCGCCGCCGTTTTTGACGATAACGACAGTTGCATCAGTCCCGTGGCCACCAATAGTTACATCATTCGTGCTTTGGGTTGCGATACGCATGGCTTGCCTGTGGTTTCGCTCTGCGCCGATTCCTTGGATTTGTTCGATTATGAGCGTGGTATCATGGTGCCGGGTATTAATTTCGACTCGTTAAATCCTTATTATTCAGGCAATTATTTTATGAAAGGCCGTGAGTGGGAACGCCTGAGCAACATTGAGTTCTATGAGTTCGACAATACGGGCATCAATCAACTTGTAGGGCTTCGGACACACGGAAAGCAGTCGAGATGGCGCAGCCAGAAGGGAATGAATATTTTTGCCCGGGAGGAATATGGCAATAAGCGATTGAGGCATAGGTTTTTCGAAACCATCCCTTTGGACAACTTCAAACATTTGAGCCTGAAGCCTTATATGAGCTCATGGAACGGCTCTGGTTGCAAGGATTACATCACTGGACGCATGGCCGAGCATTTGGATGTGGAATCGTTGGCATCGCGACCGCTTGTGTTGTTCCTCAATGGAGAGTATTGGGGCGTCTATTATATTTCCGAGAAACCTGACGAAAGGTTTTTGGAGGACCATTATGGGATTGATATTGAGGCGGTAAGCATCATTAATATCTGGTACGAATTGGAATGTGGCATTCTTAATGGGTATTATTCCATCTACACTTGGTTGGAAACCGCCGACCTTTCGGATGATGAGCAGTATGCCTATGCCGAAGCGCACATCGACATTGCAAATTTCATCGACTATTATGTGCTTGAATTGTTTGCCAACAATGCCGACTGGCCTGCTTACAACGTCAGAATGTGGCAGTTAGGCAATGGAAAATGGAGGTGGATTTTCTTCGATGGCGATGCGTGCCTCGAGTATATGGATTTTGATGTCTTTGCCAATGCTGTTTATGATGGCGATAACGGCTATCCCTCTAATCGAATAGCCACTTTGTTTTTCCGGCGGCTTTTGGAGAACGCGCAATTCAGGCTGCGTTTTCAACAACGATTCAATGAACTGGTTTCCACTGTTTTTGCCTACGAAAACACAAAACCTTATTTCGATTACATCAAATTGAAACTTCAGCCTGAAGTGCCGAATCAAATGGAACGCTTTGGCAGTCCACCGTCGAGTATGGCGGAGTGGGAGCTTTATTGTATGGGAGTCATCGACCAGTTTTTGAGGGAACGGCCAGTGGAAATTCTGGAAGAATTGAATGATTTTTTGACCATTGAAGAGCCGCAGGTTGCTGGTTTCCAATGTTTTCCAAATCCTTCCTCAAATGAAATCCATCTTTTCTTTGACGGCGAGGCTTTTGGCAAAGGTGAAATCGCCATCTATGACCTGATAGGCAGGAAGGTATTCGCCCAATCGGTGACTTGGGATAGTGGTTTTAATGAAATCACCCTCAATCCCGATTTGCAGGCGGGCGTTTATGTGCTGAAAATGGGCAGCCACACCGAGAAAATCATTCGTTATTGAAGCGTTCAGAACCTGAAATAGATGAACGGACTGAAGCCGCTTGCATTTAAGGCACCAAGGCAGAAAACGAAAGCGAAAATGCTGATTATGAAGGCAATGATATGCTGCCGACGGCCATATTCGGTGAAATAGACCTTGTTTTGCACCCGCAAGCCGAACTTTGAGAGCGTGAAGAACGAGAAGAAGGCCGCCACAAGGATGGTCGTGTAGAAATGCGGGTTGTCACTGAAATGGAAGGGTACGAACTCGAAGGCGAACAGCCGCTTGATGAAGAGCCACGACAAATCGATGCGCTCAATGCGGAAGAAGCAGCGCGTGAGGACGATGATGAGGAAGGTGAAAAACACGCTCGGAATCGTTCCCAAACGCTCATTGAACCGCTTCAAAAACAGCTTGTCGGCACAGATGAAAATGCCCTGCAAGGCACCGTAAACCACGAAGTTCCACGCCGCGCCGTGCCACAATCCGCTGACGAGGAAGCAGAACCAAAGGTTGAAGTATTTCCGCGCCTCAGTCTTTACCCGACTGCCGCCCAAGGGGAAGTAGAGGTAGTTTTTGATGAACACACTGAAAGTTTGGTGCCAACGCCTCCAAAACTCTGAAATCGTGGTGGATACGTAAGGATTGTCGAAGTTTTCGGGGAACTTGAAACCCATCATGCGGCCCAGGCCAATGGCCATGTCGCTGTAGCCGGCGAAGTCGAAGTAGATTTGGAAAGTGAAGGCGAAAATGGCAATCCAAGCGGTGGTGCTGTCCAAGGCCGCGATGCGGGTGGCAATGTCGGTCAGTTGGTCGGAGGTCAATATGTCGTAGTTCGATGGGCCAAGTATCGCATCGACTTGAAAACCAATTACATCGGCGATAAGGATTTTCTTGCACAAACCGATGACGAAGCGGTAAAAACCGTGCAAACGGTCAGTGTAAAACGATTCGCGGTTGCGGATTTGGTCGGCGATGTCGCAATAGCGGATGATGGGACCGGCAATCAGTTGCGGGAACATGGTGATATACAGCATGTAATCCCACAAACTATCCATTGGGCGGTTCACGTTGCGGTAGGTGTCCAAAGCGTAGGTGACGCTTTGGAAGGAGAAGAACGAAATGCCGATGGGCAGTAGGATGGTTGAGAGTTTAGAGTTTAGGGTTGAGAGGTTTTCGAGTCCGAGCCAGCCGGAAACGATGCTGATATTATCGATGGTGAAGTTGCCATACTTGAAATAGAACAGCAACCCAAGGCTGATGGTGATGGAAATGCCGCAGAGCAATTTCTTGAGTTTTGGCTTTTCTGTGCGGTGCATCCACCTGACAATGTAGAAGTTGGCGATGTTCGACACGATGAGTTGGATGATGAACTCGGGTGCGCCGTAAGCATAGAATAGGAGGGAGGCGGCCAATAGCACGTAGTTGCGGGCCTTGCGCGGTGTCAGGAAGTAGACTGCAAGAAACACCGGCAGGAAATAAAGCAGGAATATGTTGCTACTGAATACCATGACTAAAACAATTCTCCTTTTTCCAACCTTTGTTTCACAACCCATTGGGCATCGATTTCCAGCATTTCTTCAAAAGTGATGCCTCTTTTCTCGGCCTTTTCCTCTATCAGTTTCGTGTGGACGGGACTGGCGCGGAAGTTGCGCATGATTTCCTCCTTCTTGATGCGGATGATTTCGGCGGTGTCCAACACTATGCCTTCGCGGAGCAAAGTCCTGTCGTTCAGCATGTTTTCTGCTTCTTGCAACAGGGTTTCCTCCAAAGGCTTGTCGTGTGTTGAGGCGTATATTTTCAAGGCCAAGAGCCAATCCTTGTCGCGCTCGATGTCGTTGGCCATCCTTGCCTTGGCAATGTCGGTTTCGGTGGCTTGGCTAAACTGTTTCAAGGCATCCTCGACAAAGCCGAAAGTGCCCTCGCGCCATTGGTGGCCGGCGGCGTAAAACACCACATAATCAGCTTTCAGGATATGGCGCAGGCGGTTCATTTCCTTCACGTCGAACTTGGTTTTGTCGTGGCCCACGAAAGCGGTGTTGTTGTAGTACCAAACCTGCTTGTCGTCCATCAGTTCCTTGCAGGGCAGCAGGCTTTCCATGCTCCAGATGAAGGAATCGCCTACGAAAAGCACCCTTGGCTTGCGCGTCGCAGTTGGTTCCACGGTGATTTTGGCCTTGTATCTCGTCTTTGCGCTTCGGATGCGAAACAGGAGGTTCAACGTGCTCTCGTCGCCTTCGGGTTTGTCCAACTCGTAGGCGATTGGCGGCCCGATGTGCATTTTCGGGAAGCGGGGTCCGCCGAGGGTGTTCATGTAGCGGAAGAGCGAGTCGTAGCCGAAGATGGCCGAATAGTCCCAATGCGATTCGGTGGGGGAGAAGAGCGGAATCGTGGCTGTGTCGCGTGCGGCCATGAACCATTTCGTCATGTTGATATGCGGGAAGCCCATTTCGGTCATGCGGCGGTCGTAATGGTCGGCAAACTTGAACGCGGTGGTGTCGGCCTCCATGTTGGGAAGGTTTTCGGGATAGACCCAAGGCTTGTCGGGGGCGATGAAGGCCAAAAAAGTGATGCCATGACGGTTGAGCATACGGCGCAAACTATCCATCCTATCCAATTCCGAGTTGGCCCACCAAAGCGCTTGAGCGTTCGACAGGTGATGCAATTTGATATCGAGGCCGTAATACTCGTTGACGGCGGCATTGTAGTAAAGCCAACCGTTCTTGCCCGGCATAATGAAGTTGCAATAGGTTTTGTTGAAGGTTGTCCAAAGGTATTGGTTGTAGATGCGGATGACGGGTTCGCGCAGGCCGAAGTTCTCGCTGGCGTATTTTTCCAACTGCTGCTGGTATGAGTTGTTTCGGTAGGTCTCGAAACTCAGTTGGGGCTTGGGTGTGGCCACAATCACGCCGCCCAAAGGCCTGAAACGGATGAGTCCCGTCTGCTTTTGGATGATGGACGCAAACAGAAACAGCATGAGCAGGGCGAACAGCACCCAGTCGTATCTCACTTTGAGTTTCAATCTCCGCTTGCGTTTCCAGTTCATGGGATTGTGATTTCGCCGTTCTGAATCTGGTTGTTGATGATCCAAGCGGCATCGGCGTGAAGTTGTTCCTCGAAGGTCATGCCGTTGGTTTCGGCCTTTATTCTGACTTGTTCCATCATGTCAGGGACAGTGCGGATGAGTTCAACCATGTCTCTCACAAGGCTTTCCACATAGTTGGCCCGCGACGAGGCTTCGGGTTCGTCGCGCAGCAATGGCCTGCCGTTCAGCACGTTTTGTGCCTCCATTTTCAGGATGTTTTCCAATGAGGTGTTTCGTATGACCGTTTGGCAGCGCATGTTAAACATCCATACCGAATCCTTCTCGATGTCGCGGATGGCCAAGACTTCTTTGATTCTGGGGTTTCTCGATGTCGGGATGCTGTCGCCGGCTATTTCGGGGAAATGCTTTTCGGGGTCTTTCTGCATGAG
Organism: uncultured Bacteroidia bacterium; assembly: GCA_902780055.1. GTDB lineage: Bacteria > Bacteroidota > Bacteroidia > Bacteroidales > F082 > Limimorpha. The sequence goes on from CACZDU010000039.1 coordinate 13,064, forward strand.
CAGGTTGGCTTTCAACCAAAGTTTGCTTTGAAGTTTCTCGGCATTGGCTTCCTCAAGTTCCTTCATTGGCGCCGGGTCGTTGCCCAAGCTGTCCATCAAATGCTGTCGACGCTCGTTCACTTGCTCCTCGCTAAGGCAGAGTTTCATCAAGGCCGACTCCACAAATCCGTAACTTACCTTGTACATTTGGTTGCCGTCAGTAAACCACACCACAAAATCGGCATCCAACAGTTTCGCCAGAAGGTCCAAGTCGCCTACGTTTTGGACATGCGTATAATTGTCGCCCGAATACACCGTGGAATTGTAGAACCAATACTCGGAATGGCTGAACATGTCGTCAAACGGGATGTAGTAATGCATTCTCCAAAGGAACGAGTTGCCGACGAAAAGCACATTGGGCCTTAAATCGGCTGAATCGGCCACTACGGTTACTTCGGCATCGAGGAGTCTGTCGTAACGATGTGGAACGCCGCGTATCAGATTGATTGTTTTTTCCAAATCGTGGTCGCCTGCTATGGTTTGCTTCGAACTTTCGTGCAGTGGCCCGATTTGCATCTTGGGCAACGAGCAGCCTTTCAGTTGCTCCATCAGGCGAAACACCGAATCGGCAGCAAGCACCGCCGAAAAGCCCCAATGCGCCCCCGACTGCGAGAACAGCGAATAGGGAAGGGTGTCGGCGGCTTTCAGGTCTAAAAACCATTTGGTCATTTCGATGTAGGGAAATCCGTATTCATCGAATTTGGTTGAATAGTATTCGCGGGCATTCACGGTGGTGGTATCACGCACTCGGTCGGGTAAATGCTCAGGATAGAGAAAACCTTTGTCGGGAGCCATAAACATCAGAAATTCAACGCCGTATTCGTTCAACACATTTCTCAGTTTCCACATCAGCCTTGCTTCGCGGTCGTAGGTTTCGCGGGCTTCTTCGGGCGTACTTTGCCAGCGGTACATTTCCGTGCCGTAGTATTCGTTCACATGCTGCTTGAAATAAAACCAATGGTCTTTGCCGATGACAACTTCTTCGCTGTAAGTCTTTCGGAAAAAGTCGTACAAAAACTGGTTGTAGAAACGAATCAGCGGCTCACGGAAGCCCATGTTTTCCTTGAGATAAGGCTCCACTTGCGACTGGAACTTTGCCGTGCGATAGGTTTCAAAGGTCAGTTCAGGCTGTGGCGTGGGTTCAAAAACACCGTTCAACGGCTCGAAAGTCCAGATTTTGGCCCTTTGCTGGATGGCGAAAACGAACAGCATCGCCATCGTCAGCACGAAAAGGAGAATCTTGATGAAACTGTTCTTTTTCATGGCTCAGAATCTGAAATAGATGAACGGGCTGAAATCGGTGGCATTCAAGGCGGCCACGCAGAAAACGAAGGCGAAAGCGGCCACAATCCACACGGCAATATGTTGGATGTCAGTATATTCGGTGAAATATACCTTCTCCTGCACCTTTTGGCCGAACTTGGTCAATGTGAGGAAGGAGAAGAGGGCTGCCACAATCATCGTGGTGTAAAGTTGCGCGTTAGCACTGAATGGCAGCAGCTTGAACTCGAAGGCGAACATCCGTTTGATGAGCAGCCAAGCCAAGCTGAAATCCTCGATGCGGAAGAACACCCAAATTAAGTTCACCAAGAGGAAGGTGAGGAGGACGCTTGGCACCTTTCCGATTTTCTTCATCACCTTGCCGAGGAAGAGTTTGTCGAGACAAATGAAAAGACCGTGCAACGCGCCCCAAACGAGGAAGTTCCACGATGCGCCGTGCCACAATCCCGACAGCAGGAAGCAGACCCACAGGTTGAAATACATACGGCCTTTGCCCTTGCGGTTGCCGCCGAGCGGGATGTAGAGGTAGTTCATGATGAACGCGCCCAGGGTCATGTGCCAACGCCGCCAAAACTCGGTGATGGAGCCTGAAGTGTAAGGGTTGTCGAAGTTTTCGGGGAACTTGAATCCCATCATGCGCCCGAGGCCGATGGCCATGTCGCTGTAGCCGGCGAAGTCGAAATAGATTTGGAAGGTGTAGGCCAACGACACAATCCACGCCGTGGTGCTGTCCAAGGCCGCCACGCGGGTGAAGATGTCGGTGATTTGGCCTGCGTCCAAAAGGCTGAAGTTGGCTGGGCCGAGAATGGCATCCACCTGTGCGCCAATCACGTCGGCAATGAGGATTTTCTTGCACAGACCGATGACGAAGCGGTAGAACCCTTGCAAACGGTCGGCCATCGTCGACTCGCGGCTGCGGATTTGGTCGGCCACGTCGCAGTAGCGGATGATGGGACCTGCAATCAGTTGCGGGAACATGGTGATATACAACACAAAATCAGTGAGTTTCTCCATGGGCTTGTTCACGCCGCGATAGGTGTCCAAGGTGTAGGTGACGCTTTGGAACGAGAAGAACGAGATGCCGATGGGCAGCAAAATGCGCCTCCAAGTGAGCGGCGCGTGACCCGTCAGACCCAAAATCAGATTCAGGTTCTCCATCGTGAAGTTGCCGTATTTGTAGAACAGCAGCAGCCCAATCGGGATGATGATGGAGAGGCCGCAGAGCAGTTTCTTCAGCCCTCGTTTCTCCGTCTTGCACATCCACTTGACCAAGAAGAAGTTGGCCACTGTTGAGGCCACGAGTTGGATAATGAAATCCGGCGCACCGTAGGCGTAGAACACCAACGAGGCGAGCAGGAGGACGTAGTTGCGGACTTTCTTCGGTGTCAGGAAGTAGACGAGGAAGAAAATCGGCATGAAATATAGGAGGAAAACATTGCTACTGAATACCATAGTCTTCTGTTTTTGTGTTCGTTTCTTTCTTTCTTGTAGGCCAGTTGAAAGTGCCTTGCAGGATTTGGTAATTGATGATCCATTCGGCGTCGGCGCGAAGCTGTTTCTCGATGGAAAAGCCGTTGGTTTCCGCCTTTTCGCGTACCATGTCCATTGAATTGTGGTCGGCCAACAGTCGGGCGATGGTCTTTTGGATTTCGCGCTCGATGTAGGCCGCCGAGTCGAAGGCCATCTCATCGGGAACGCTGACGAGGGCATCCAAGGCCTTTTGGGTGAAGCCGTCGTTCATGCGATATTGCTGCGTGGCGCAATAAAACAGCACGACGAAATTGGAGGAAAGCAACTCTTCTGTAAGGTCGAGCTCGTTCACTGAGTTGTAGCGGGGGTCGTAATATACGGTGCTGTTGTAGTACCAATATGGCGATTCGGAAAAGATTTCGCCCAAGGGAAGTTGCGCCGCGATGGTCCACCAGAACGAGTCGCCGATGACGATGATTTTCGGCTTCATGGCCGTTGTGTCGCCGTCGGTGGTGGCATTGGCATAATAATATTTGGGTTTGGGTAGTGGCCGTATCAGGTTAAGCAGGCTCTCAAGGTCGTCGTCGGGGTCGCGGGCGTTGTCGAGTTCCCTTGGCCCGATGACGAGATTCCTCATATTGATGTCGCCGAGGTGTTCCATATATCGGATGAGCGTGTCGGCACCTTGCAGGGCGGCGTATCGCGACCAATGCGTGCCCGTCTTCGGAAACAGCATGAAGTCCGCCGTGTCCTTGATTTGCAGGAACCATTGCTCCAAATTGAGGTGGTTGATGCCGAGTTGGGTGTAAATCTCCTCGTTGAAGAACCGCGCCGAGATTTTTGGCTCATTGTCAAACCGTGTGTCTTGGTTTTCAGGAAGATATTCGGGACAAATCAAATCCTTGGCTGGCACGAGGCACACGAACAGTTTGATGCCATAGGATTCAAGGGTTTGTTGTAGCTGAAGCAAACGTTCCGCCTCTTCCGTAAGCAATGAGGCCATCTGTGTGGAGTCGGAGGCGAAATAGCGGAACTGCCGCTGGTAATGGTCGGCCACCACCCAAGGCTCGTACATCCAGCCATCCTTGCCAAAGGTGACCTGCCCCTCGGTGACGGGCGTTTTGCCGTAGAAATCCCAAAGATATTGGTTGTAAAGTCGAATCAACGTCGGGCGGAATCCGAGATGCTGTTTCAGATGCGCTTCGGTTTGCCGCTGGAAACTGCCCTCGACGTAGTTTTGGAAGTTCAAGACTGGCTTGGGCTGCTCATTTTCCACGCCCTTCAACGGCTTGAGTGCCGGCCATCCGAACCATTTTTGCGACATGGAGGCGAACAACAAAACGGCTGTCAGCGCGAACAATATGGTTTTGGTGAGGTTTTTCATCATTAATAAAACGCGCAAAATTAGAAAAAAAACCGATATGGGCCTGAAAAACCGTAATTTTGCGGCATGGAAACGAAGAAGATAGAACTGCTTGCACCCGCCAAGGATTGTGAGGTGGGCATGGCCGCCATCAACCACGGCGCGGATGCCGTCTATATCGGAGGCCCCGACTTTGGTGCCCGCGAAAAGGCCTCGAACATGATTCAGGACATCGAAAAGCTTTGCCGTCATGCGGCTTTGTTCGATGCGAAAGTGTATGTCACGCTGAATACTTTGCTGTATGACAATGAGTTAGAACGAGCCCGAAAGATAGCCCACGACTGCTGGAACGCTGGCGTGGATGCCCTCATTGTTCAGGACATGAAACTCCTCGAACTTGACTTGCCCCCCATTCCCCTCCACGCCAGCACCCAATGCGACAACCTGACCGTGGAAAAAGTGCAACTGCTTGAAAAATTGGGATTTAGCCAAGTCGTTTTGGGTCGTGAGTTGAGTTTGAAGCAGATCCATGAAATTCGCGAAAAAACTACCGTTCCGTTGGAATTTTTCGTCCATGGCGCGTTGTGCGTCAGCCACAGCGGGCAATGCTATCTCAGCCAATTTATCGGCAACCGTAGTGCCAATCGTGGTGCTTGTGCCCAGCCTTGCCGCCTGCCTTGGGACTTGCTCGACGCAAACGGGAAAGTGCTTATCAAAAATAGGCATTTGCTTTGCCTTAAAGACCTCAACAACAGTGCCCATTTGGAGGAACTGATGGACGCGGGCATCACGAGTTTCAAGATTGAAGGCCGCATGAAAGACGCTGATTATGTGAAGAATGTGACCGCGTTTTATCGCCAGAAAATGGATGAAATCTTCGCTCGTCGCACAGATTTAAAACAGGCCTCACAAGGCCATTGCCAATACAAATTCGAGATCAATCCCGAGAAATCCTTCAACCGAGGTTTCACCGATTTCTTCATCAACGGGAGGCAAAAGGGCATCGATTCGCCTTTCACACCCAAATCGATGGGCGAATACATTGGCGAGGTCGCATGGTGCAATCCGCTCCGCATGGAAATCAAAACTGACAAGGTATTGCACAACGGCGACGGGCTTTGTTTTTTGAATCAGGACAATGAATTGGTGGGATTGCGTGCGGATCGCATTGTCGCCGACTGCGTCCCCGCAGTCGGGAAACCCAAACGGACTGGCAATTGCGAGGACGCAGTTGCCGACAATGTAATGGTTTCAACCAACCGTCCGCACGGTGCCCATCGCGGCGCGAAAATCTACCGCAATTACGACATCGAATGGCAAAAACAGGTGGATGCCTCAACGGGCAACCGCAAGATTGACATTGATTTATTATTGAAAGAAACCCATGAAGGCTATGAACTTATAGAAAAACTGTCAACTGTCAACTGTCAACTGAAAACTGACAAAATCACCGCCAACAACCCCGAAAAGGCCACCGAAGCCATCCGCAAAAAGGCCCTGCAATGGGGCGACACACCCTTCAACCCAATAAATCTGGAATTGAAATTCACGAAGCCGCGCCTCATTCCGGCCTCTGTCATCGGCGAGATGAAACGCGATTTGGTGGCGAAATTGACGGAGGAATTGATTGAGAACCACCGCAATAACCGCGAACATCGCCAAGACCACACCCCGTCCCGTATGGACGTTTGCCAAACGTCCCCCAACCCCGACGAAATCCCCAACCGCCTGATGACCTGCCACCATTGCATCCGCTACGCCAACGGGATGTGCAGCCGCGAAACAGGCCAAAAGGCTGAGCCGCTGTTCATCCGCAACGGCGCGAACACTTTCCGCCTCGAGTTTGATTGCCGGAATTGCTTGATGTATGTATCCACTGTAAACTAATAAAACACCCTATGAACCTCTTCCAACTCTTCAAAAACGTCAGCCCTTTCGTAAAGCCTTACAAATGGCTGGTTTTCATCACTTTGATATTAACCTTAATCGGTTCGCTGATGGCACAGGTGAACGCCATCGTGCTCGATTGGACCGTCGATGAGGTGAATGGCCTCGTCGCGGCAGGGGAGAAGTGGGGACAGCGGGCGGCGCACATCGTCATCCTCATTTCGTCGGTGCTGCTCGGCAAGGAAATCCTTTCGGCCATCATCACCTACGCGCAAAACTACTATGGCGAGCGGATGCGCATTTTCGTCAGCCGCGACTTGGCCCAAAGCGTCATCGAGAAGGTGTTGACCTTCAAGATGGCTTTCTTCAATTCGGGCGACAACGCCACTGGCAAGCTCCAAGCCCGTATCGACCAGGGTGTCAGTTCGTTATCGCGCACAGTGCAGAACTTCTTCATTGACCTGCTTCCGCTGTTCACAAGCGCACTTTTGGCCCTCATTCTGATGTTTGCGGCCAACGTCTATGTCGGGTTGGTGGCCTTGGCCATCGTCCCGATTTACTTTTGGATAACCTACCGCCAAGCGCGAAGGCTGAAAGGCTGGCGCCGCGAGATGCGCAACCACTTGGAAACCAAGAGCCAAGGCATCAAAAACATCATCGACTCCATCAATGTCATCAAGAGTTTCAACCGCGAGCAAATCGAAGGCCAAAAGCAACTTGACATCCAAAACCAAGTGACTGAAAACCAGATGAAAACACGCCGCGTGGCGTTCTATTACAACGGTGTGAAGAGCTTCGTGAAGCAAGTCGGAACGGTGTTGGTCATCATCCTGACGGCCTACCTTGTATTAATAGGCTACCCCGGCATGACCATCGGTAAAATCATGTACCACGTCATGCTGTTCAGCAACGTCATCGCGCCCATCACGCAGCTACAGCGCATCTTCGACGACGTGAACGACGCGCTCATCTACGCCGAAGGTTTCTTCAGCATTTTGGATTCGGAAAAAGACATCGAGCCTTCGGGGAATTATCGTCCCGAAAAGATTCACGGCAAGTTTGAACTGAAAAACGTGGATTTCACCTATCCCAATGGAAATCAAGCCCTTTACGACATCAACATGACCATCGAGCCGAACAAAATCACGGCTTTGGTTGGACTTTCGGGCGCGGGCAAGAGCACCATCGTCAATCTGTTGGACAAGTTCTACGAGCCGCAAGTGGGTACCATCACTTTGGACGGCATCGACTTGCGCGAATACGACACCCAATTCCTGCGCGAAAACATCGGCCTCGTGCTGCAAAAGAACCACATTTTCGACGGCACGATTGAGGAAAACATCCTCTACGGCAACCCCAACGCCACGCACGAGGAAGTCGTTGAAGCCGCCAAGAAGTCATACATTTACGACCAAATCATGGCTTTGCCGAAGCAGTTCGAGAACAAGGCCAGCGACCTTTCGGGCGGCCAGCAGCAGCGCATCGCCATCGCGAGAATGTTCCTCAAAAACCCGCCCATCATCTTCCTCGACGAGCCTACCGCCAGCTTAGACGCCATCGCCACCGAGCAAATCAAGAACAGCCTCGACGCCATCAAGAAAGACCGCACCGTCATCATCATATCGCACAGCATTTCACAAATTATTGACAGCGAAATGGTTTACGCCCTCAAGACAGGTCACGTCGAAGAATCGGGCCACCCCGACGAAATCTATAAGAAAGGCGGCATCTACAAGGACATCATCGACGCCTCGGCGCGGAGTTTGAACATTGAGAAGATTGCAAAGACGGTTGGAGAGGGGAAGGATTGAAAACCGACTTCTCAAATCTTTCCCACTTGAAGCACCCAAAGCAACAGCAAGGGGTTGTGCGTACTGTCATCCATATCCAAGGAAATCATTCGTCGTTTTTTGACGAAATCCAAGGAATTTTGTGGTGGGGTATGCTCAATCCTTTTCTATTATCCAGTCGGAAACCGTCTTTGTCTCTTTCGAGAAAGCGATGCCAATCTTGACGACAGGCTTGCCCTCTGCTTGGTAAGGAATGGCATAATCCTTCGAGTTGATTTGTTCGATGGCCTCTTGCGCCGAGCCTCGCATCTTCAGTTCCATCACATATACCGCGTCGCGCATAAACACGACCACATCCGTGCGGCCACGCGCCACCTTCACCTGCGTAAAGGTTCGGCAGTTGAAAATGGAGAAAACGACATAGGTGAGCACTTCGTAATAGGCTTCGTATTTTGTGATGTCGTCCAATTCCTTCCCGCCAAAGTCGAGGTAAGGGATGGAAGCGAAATAGGATTGCATGGCTTTCAATGCGGCCTCGATGTCATGCTCAAGAAGCGATGCGTAGAAATTGCCGGCAAATCCACGAGCGTCTTGGTTGAGGTTCATCATACGGCTCATGAAGTTTTCCATGAAACCGACCTTCACCTCGGCATTGGGGAAATCCAATGTGAAAAGGTCGCGGTTGAAGTCGTAGCCCTTGATGGTGAGATAACCCGCCTGATAGAGCAAGGGCAAGGCAGAGGTCATACCCTCGGTGGGCACGTCGAACTGCGTGGACGGCACCTTGAGTTGCTCCAATTCAAGCAAGTTCGTGTTGAAACGTTTCATCGACTCGAAAAGGAAGGTGGGCGTTCCGCTGCCGAACCAATAGTAATCCAATCTCTTGGATTTGAACGCATTGACAAGGCTGTAAGGATTGAAAATGTCTTGTGAATCCTCTCCGAAATGATACCCGTCATATTGTTGCTTCAGCATACCAATCATTTCCTCCTTGGAGCAATGGTAACGGTCGGCAAGCATTTGGATGTCAGGGTCAAAGATGGTCAGCATCTCGTCCTTAGTGATGCCGCAAAGGGCGGTGTATTCACCATCCATCGAGATATTGGTCAGGTTGTTCAGGGTGGAGAAGATGCTCAGTTGGCTGAACTTGGTGATGCCCGTGATGAAGACGAACTGCTCATCGGCGTCGCAGGCTTTCACCACCTGATAGAATTCCTGCATGATGCGTCGCACCTCGGTCAGTTGTTCGGGCTTGTGGAGATAGTCGAGCAAGGGGGCATCGTATTCGTCCAAGATGACAACAGCCTTCAAGCCGGTTTTCTCGTGTACTTGCTGGATTAGTTTCTTGAGGCGTTCGCCAGGTGTGCCTTCCGTCTTCTCCCATTTGTTGCGCCGCTCGTGCATATCCAACTGACTATGCAACTCGTCAACAATCTGCTTCATCTCCCACTTGTTCTTGCAGGCACTGATGTCGAAATGCAGCACGGGGTGCTGTTTCCAGTCCTTTTCCAATTCGGCGATGGCCAACCCTGACTTGCCGAACCTGCGCGGACGGCTGAGGAAGACGAATTGCGATTCGTGGGTCAGTTTATAAATAAGGTCTGTCTTGTCGATGTAGATGCGTCCGTCTTGACGGATGCGTTCAAAATCGGCGATGCCGGCGGTGTAGAGTCTCATAGATAGCATGGCGAAAGAAGTTTTTATGATAATGTCATCAGCGTTCTATTATCCAATCGGAAACGGTCTTGGTCTCTTGCGAGAAGGCGATACCTATTTTAATTATAGGCTTGCCCTCTGCTTGGTAAGGAATCGCGTAGTCTTTCGAGTTGATTTGTTCGATGGCCTCTTGCGCCGAGCCGCGCATCTTCAGTTCCATCACATAGACCGCGTCGCGCATAAACACGACCACATCCGTGCGGCCACGCGCCACCTTCACCTGCGTAAAGGTTCGGCAGTTGAAAATGGAGAAAACGACGTATGTCAACACCTCGTAGTAGGCCTCGTATCTTGTGATGTCGTCCAACTCCTTCCCGCCAAAGTCGAGGTAAGGGATGGAGGCGAAATAGGATTGCATGGCTTTCAATGCGGCCTCGATGTCATGCTCAAGAAGCGATGCGTAGAAATTGCCGGCAAATCCACGCGCGTCTTGGTTGAGGTTCATCATACGGCTCATGAAGTTTTCCATGAAACCGACCTTCACCTCGGCGTTGGGGAAATCCAATGTGAAAAGGTCGCGGTTGAAGTCGTAGCCCTTGATGGTGAGATAGCCAGCCTGATAGAGCAAGGGCAAGGCAGAGGTCATGCCCTCGGTGGGCACATCGAACTGCGTGGACGGCACCTTGAGTTGCTCCAATTCAAGCAAGTTCGTGTTGAAACGTTTCATCGACTCGAAAAGGAAAGTGGGCGTGCCGCTGCCGAACCAGTAGTAGCTGACATCCTTGTTCGTAAAGGCGTACATAAGGCTGAAAGGATTGAAAACATCATCCGACTTTTTCCCGAAATGGTAGCCGTCGTATTGCAATTTCAGCATGTCGAGCATCACTTCCTTGGAACAACCGTATTCGTCGGCCAAAAGCTGGATGTCCTCGTCGAACACCGTCACCAACTCGTCCTTGGTGATGCCGCAAAGGGCGGAATAGGAAGGTTCCATTGAGATATTGCGCAAATTGTTCAAAGTGGAGAAGATGCTCAATTGGCTGAACTTCGTGATGCCCGTGATGAACACGAACTGCTCGTCGGCATCGCAAATCTTCACCACCTGATAGAACTCCTGCATGATGCGTCGCACCTCGGTCAATTGTTCGGGTTTATGCAAATAATCAAGCAGGGGAGCGTCGTATTCGTCGAGAATGACAACAGCCTTCAAGCCGGTTTTCTCGTGCACTTGCTGGATTAGTTTCTTGAGGCGCTCGCCGGGCGAGCCTTCGGTTTTTTCCCATTTGTAGCGTCGCTCGTGCATATCCAACTGACTATGCAACTCGTCAACGATCTGCTTCATCTCCCACTTGTTCTTGCAGGCACTGATGTCGAAATGCAGCACGGGGTGCTGTTTCCAGTCCTTTTCCAATTCGGCGATGGCCAACCCTGAAGTAGTATTTCAATGTGCTGCAAAGCAGGCTCTTCCCGAACCTTCGCGGACGACTGAGGAATACGAATTTTGATTCTTTTGTCAGTTTATAGATAAGGCCGGTCTTGTCCACATAGATGCGTCCGTCCTGTCTGACGCTTTCAAAATCGGCGATGCCGGCGGTATAGAGTCTCATGGGTAGCATAGCGAAAGAAGTTTTTCCGCTGCAAAATTAGCATTTTTCCTTTTGCCCCATACGAGATAGGGGAAAAATGCCGGACTTAGAGATTTTTTTTCAATCATTTTCCCATTTTTTCAAAACCAATCCAAAAAACTCCTATTTTAGCCGATTGTTTTTGAAGCGCGGATTGCAAGTCCGCAAGAACAACAATTAAACAATTAAACAATTCAACGATCAACAAATCGAAGATTCAACGTAAGTTAATTAAACAATCAATAATGAGCACCAACTTCGACCCACGCGCCAACTACGAGCTGACCAAGCAACAGGCCGGCTACGTCGAGCGCAAGAAAGCCACTCAAGAAGACTATGACCGCATAGGCTTCATGTCGGGACTGGAAGTGCACCAACAGATTAAGACGAAAGAAAAACTGTTTTGCCACTGTCCCGCCGGACAATTCAACAAATTTGACGACTACGATGCCGAACTCATCCGCCACATGCGCCCAACCCTCTCGGAATTAGGCGAATACGATGGCACGGCCTTGATGGAGTTCAAGACGAAAAAGGAAATCGTCTATCGCATCAAGAACGGCACCGCCTGCACCTACGATGTGGACGACACCCCGCCGTTCCCCATCAACCGCGAGGCACTGCACAACGCCATCATCATCGCCCTGCGTTCCAACCTGAACATCGTGGGCGAAGTACACATCACCCGCAAACAATACCTTGACGGCTCCATCCCGACGGGCTTCCAGCGCACCGCCATCATCGGCGTTGAAGGCCTGCTGAAACTGCCGAAAAAGGACATCCGCTTGATACAGTTGAGCATCGAGGAGGACGCTTGCCGCGAAATCAGCGACATCGGCCATCGCCGCATTTATCAGACCGACCGCCTCGGTGTGCCGTTGATTGAGACCGTCACCTATCCCGACTGCAAAAATCCTGACGAACTGAAGGAAACTTGCGAATACATCCGTTTCCTTGGTCGCTCGACGGGTTTGGTTCGCACGGGTATGGGTGCAGGCCGCCAAGATGTGAACGTGAGTTGCACAGGCGGCACCCGCATTGAATTGAAAGGTGTGCAACACGCCAAATGGATTCCCGAACTCTCTCATAATGAGTGCTTCCGTCAGTGGTCGTTAGTTCAGTTGCAAGAAAGGCTGAATCGCGAAATCGGCAAGGAAGGCTGGAAAGTGGAAGTGGCCGACGTGTCGTTCCCGACCGACTATCTGCCCATCTTGGACAACAAGGCCAAAGGCGGCGCACTGAAACTCGTCAAGTTGCCGAAGTTCCGTGGCGTTTTGTCGCATTTCACCCAACCCGGCAAGATGTTTGCCGACGAAATCGCCGACCGCCTGAAGGTCATCGCCTGCCTCGAGCGTCCCAACATGCTCCACGACGAGATGTTTGAACCCGTTTTGAGCCATTCGCAGTGGCACAAATTAGCCAAGCGCATCCATGCCACCGACGAAGACGCCCTCATCCTCGTTTGGGGACCGCAAAACGACATGCCCACCGCCATCGAGACCATCGAAGAGCGTTGCCTCATGGCCTTCGACGGCGTACCGAAAGAGACCCGTAAGGCCATCTGCAACGGCATCACCATCTTTGAGCGCGTGTTGCCCGGTGCCGACCGTATGTATCCCGACACCGACTCGGCTCCCATTCCGCTCGACCCGGCCTTCATCAAGGCTTTGCGCGCTGAATTGCCCACCGAAATCATCGAGCGTTACTACAAGCTCAAGGAGTGGAACGTGCCGGAAGATTGCTTCCGTTACATCTTCGCAAAGAACTGGTTCCCCGTGATGGCTGAAGTCGTCGAAAAACTCGGCGTTGACGGTCGCACGGTGGGTCGTTTTGTCGGCATGAGGCTGAAGCATTTGCTGGGCAAGAACCCCGCCTCGAAGTTCAACGACAACACCTTATATAATATGTTCGCTTTCCTGAAGGAGCAAGGTTTGGACAGCCGCTTGGCCTGGAACATGGCACCCGCTTTGGTCGAAGACGCTTCGCTGCCGATGGAGCAGGTTTTGGACAAGATTGGTTTCAAGCGTTTTGCGAAAGACGACCTTTTGACCAAGCTCGACAACCTTTGCGCTGGCTTCGCACCGAAGAAGAAGTCCTGCACCGACCTCGACCGCATGAACTGGATTATGGGTCAAATGCGGGAAGCGATGGGCAACATCGAAATGAAAGAATTGGCTAATAATATCAAATAGCCTTTTTGAATCCATGAATTTTTAATCCGCCGCATAGGTCTTTACGGTCTTGTGCGGCGGTTTTCATCATAATACTTTCCTTTTAAGACATAGGGCAAAAAAGAGTTACTATTCTTGCTTTCTTTGAAAAAAATGATTATTTTTGCAGCGAAAACAAAAAATAATAATCCCATGAAAAAAGCACTACTCCTTTTGGGAATGCTTTCCTTGTCGTTCTTGGGCTTTGCACAAAGACAGACCGATTACGCCCTTTCCTTATTACCGTCGGAAAAAAGTTCTGGTAATAAACAAAGTCTATTCCCCGTTTCAGAGTTAAATATACAAGTCGGCGAAAATGATTCGGTTTTGTTGTCATGGAATGTGCCCGTGGGCATAACTGAGGCCAGATTATCGTGGAGCAACGAGGACATTGATGATGTGCTTTTTTCTCCTGGCGGAGTGGTTGAACAAGTTGGGGCAAATCGTTTTGAACCATCTGATTTGGAGCCTTTTGTTGGATGGACTATTAAAGACATTTCTTTCGTGCCTTGGACACCCTCAAATCAAACAACGCATTATGGGATTAAAATATATACGGGCAATATGGACGATCTCGTCTTGATATATGATCAGCCCACTTATGAATATGTTACTGAACAATGGAATACATATAGCGTTGAAGATAGTATTGTTATCAATGAGGGAACCGAATATTGGATTGGTGGTTACGCCATTACATCCTCCCTGATATTGGGTGTGAATAATGGGAATGTGGTGCCATGGAAAAGCGATTTATGGAGAACAAACGATATGAGTTGGTTTAGCTTGTCTGAACTTGGACTATGGAACAATGTCTGCGTTTCCGCTACTTTGGCCAGTCCTAAAGTAAGCGAGGCGAAATCAGGGAACCGTAGCGGCGAGATTCTAACCGGTTATCGCGTCTATCGCGACGATGAACTGATTGCTGAGATTCCTCGTACTTTCCAAACCTATTACACCGATACAGAGTTCTCGAAAGGCATCGACGTTGAATATTGTGTCACAGCAGTTTACGGCGAGGAAGAATCGGAACCTGTTTGCGCCACGGCCACCATAACGGGTGTCGTAGAAGAACATGAAAACCCGTATTGCCTAACCCAACAAACGGCATTGTTCACATCGGAGGCACAACCACCGCTGAAGTCAGGGTTTACAACGCCATAGGCCAGTTGCTTAAAACCGTCCGAAACGCCAACGAAATCAACCTGAAAGGCCTGGCGCAAGGCGTGTATATGCTGCACATTACGGACGAGAATGGGGCTGTCGCCACAAGGAAACTCGTGCTGGAGTAAGTTAGAAGATGAGATTTGCGCAAAGGAAATGCCTCTCACCATGCCATCAGTACCAGTGAGAGGCGTTTCTTTATCGGATTGGTCGAAAAAAATGCGCATCATTGTGATTTCAATCGGAAATAACCCTATATTTGCACATTAATTTATTATCGATTCACAAAACTAAACCGCAAACTATGGCTGAAGATTTTTTCCAAGGATATTGGGGCGCCGCGCTTGAGGTGCTCAAGAAATACAACTGTCGCGTGTGGAGTCAGGCCGAGTGCCAAACCACTGGCGGACTTTTCAAAGGCACAATCCTGCCTCGCGCCGCTTTCCAAGATGACCAACACATTGTGATGAAGGTCAATACGGGCTACAACATCGGTGTCGATATTAGCACCATCACCAGCATGGTCGAGACCGACTACAAGAAAGCCAATTACCACATCCCGGAGAAGGAATTTCCTTACACTGAAGGACTTCCGCATGTGAAACTTCTTGGCACGGGTGGCACCATCGCCTCGCGTTTGGACTACCGCACGGGTGCCGTGATACCCGCTTTCTCGCCGGGTGAGTTGTATGGCGCCGTGCCGGAACTGGCCGACATCTGCAATCTCGACACCGAGAAGGTGTTCGCCGTGTTCTCCGAGAACATGTCGCCCAAGGAATACATCGCCTTGGCCAAGAAGATTGGCGAAGAAATCCAAAACGGCATTGACGGCATCGTCATCGGCCACGGCACGGATACTTTGGCCCACACCGCCGCCGCTTTGACCTTCATGTGCCAGAACCTGCCTGTGCCGATTGTCTTGGTTGGCTCGCAGCGTTCGTCCGACCGTCCTTCTTCGGATGCCGCCTTGAACCTCATGCACGCCATGACTGCTGCCGGTCACGGCGACATTGCCGAGGTGATGGTCTGCATGTTCGGTCCCACCTCCGACGAATACGGCTTTTTGCATCGTGGTACCCGTGTACGCAAGATGCACTCGTCGTACCGCAGCACCTTCCGCACCATCGGCGACACGCCCGTCGCTACCGTTGACCGCAAACGTGGTGTGGTGCCGATTAAGGAAGTTTATAACCACCGCCGCACCGACCGCGACGTGAAGATCATCCCGACCTTCGACGACCGCGTGGCCATCCTCTACTACTATCCCGGCATGAAGCCCGATGTGCTTGACGCACTGGTTGATAACGGCTACAAGGGCATCGTTTGGGACGGCACAGGCTTGGGTCACGTCAACCGTGGCATGTTCGACGCCATCCAGCGCGCCACCGACAAGGGCGTACATCAATACATGACCGTGCAGACCATCTGGGGCTACGCCCACATGTTCGTCTACGACACCGGCCGCGACCTGATGAACCGTGGCATCATCCCCGCACAGAACATGCTCGCCGAGACCGCCTACATCAAGTTAGGCTGGGCCTTGGGTCAGACGCACGATAGGGAAGAGGTGAAGAACATCATGCTCACGCCTGTCAATAGCGAAATCACCCCAAGAGAGCCTTATAATGGGTATCTTGTTTATCAAGGCGGTGTGCCCGAGGTGGAGGAGTTTGTTCGGAAGGTGCATAAATAAACCCATCCGATGGCAGAAATTAAGGAGGCAAGAATTTGCCTCCTTTTTTTGTTGTGAACCTCAATTAATTGTCATACCTTTGCACCGATTTAATAAATACGTATTTTTAACAATAAATTATTCGAATAAGTTATGCAACCATCTCACATTGAGCACATTGGAATCGCCGTCACAAGTTTGGACGAGTCCATTCCTTTCTTTGAAAAATTGCTTGGCACTAAGTGCTATGCCATCGAAGAAGTCGCCGACCAAAAAGTGAAGACCGCTTTCTTGCGCTGCGGCCAGACCAAAATCGAGCTTTTGGAACCCACCAGCCCCGAAAGCACTATCGCCGCCTTCATCGAGAAGAACAACGGTAAGGGCGGTATGCACCACATTGCTTTCGCCGTCGAGAACCTTGAAGGCCACCTCGAAGAGGCCAAGGAAGCCGGCATCCGCCTCATCGACCAAGCCCCACGCAAGGGTGCCGAAGGCCTGAGCATTGCTTTCCTGCATCCCAAATCGACTTGCGGCGTTTTAACGGAACTTTGCGAGGATAAGAACAAGTAAAAATGCTGAATGCGGAATGCAGAATGCGGAATATCGCAATGCGACGCTGGGCTTCGCCCCAATTCCGCATTCCGCATTCCTAATTCCGAATTATCAATAAATACACAATACCATGTTAATCGAACAGAAAATACAAGAATTGTTGGAGAAGCGCAACGAGGCTCGTCTTGGTGGCGGCCAAAAGCGCATCGACTCCCAACATGCGAAGGGCAAGATGACGGCCCGCGAGCGCATCGCCATCCTGCTCGACGAAGGCAGCTTCGAAGAGACTGACATGTTCGTGACCCATCGCACCGTCGATTTCGGTCTCGACAAGCAGCAGTTCCTCGGCGACGGCGTCGTCACTGGTCACGGCACCATCGATGGCCGCGTCGTTTACGTTTACGCCCAAGACTTCACCGTGTTTGGCGGTGCCTTGAGTGAGACCATGTCGCTGAAAATCTGCAAGGTGATGGACCAAGCCATGAAAGTTGGCGCTCCCGTCATCGGCATCTGCGACTCGGGCGGTGCCCGTATCCAGGAAGGCTCCCGTTCCCTCGCCGGCTACGCTGAAATCTTCCAACGCAACATCAACGCTTCGGGTGTCATCCCTCAGATTTCGGCCATCTTCGGTCCTTGCGCCGGCGGTGCCGTGTATTCTCCCGCACTCACCGACTTCATCATCATGACCAATGCAGGCAGCTATATGTTCCTCACCGGTCCGAAAGTGGTGAAGACCGTTATCGGTGAAGACGTTTCGACCGACGACCTTGGCGGCGCCCGCATCCACAGCCAGAAGTCGGGCGTGGCCCACTTCGCTGCCGAAAGCGAGGAAGAAGGTCTTGCCATCATCCGCAGACTCATCTCCTTTATCCCGCAGAACAACATGGAGAACGCTCCGTTAGTGGAATGCAACGACCCCATCGACCGCTTGGAGGATTCGCTCAACCAAATCATTCCTGACAACCCGAACAAGCCTTACAATGTCGGTGACATCATCACCGCCATCGTGGATAACGGCGACTTCCTCGAAATCCATAAGAACTACGCCAAGAACATCATCGTCGGCTTCGCCCGTTTCGATGGCATGTCGGTCGGTATCGTGGCTAACAACCCAGCCTTCTTCGCTGGTGTGTTGGACTGCGACGCTTCGCGTAAGGGCGCCCGTTTCGTCCGTTTCTGCGACGCCTTCAACATCCCGATCGTGACCTTGGTCGACGTTCCCGGCTTCCTGCCTGGCACGGGTCAAGAGTACAACGGTATCATCGTCCACGGCGCCAAGTTGCTCTATGCCTACGGCGAATCCACCGTGCCAAAAGTGACCGTCACCCTGCGTAAGTCCTACGGTGGTTCCCACCTCGTGATGGGCTGCAAGCAGCTGCGCAACGATGTGAACTACGCTTGGCCGACCGCCGAAATCGCTGTGATGGGTGCCAGCGGTGCCGTTGAGGTGCTTGATGGCAAGAAGATTGCCGAAATCACCAACCCCGAAGAACGCGCCGAGTTCGTTGCCAAGAAGGTGGACGAGTACACCAAGAAGTTCGCCAACCCGTACGAGGCTGCCAAGTTCGGCTACATCGACGATGTGATTGAGCCGCGCAACACCCGTTTCCGTGTCATCCGTGCCCTGCGCACGCTTGAAACGAAGCGCCTCGCCAACCCCGAGAAGAAACATTCGAACATCCCGCTGTAACCGTAAATCCTTGAAACGATGAACCTGTTACAATTCATATTATTAGCGGCTCACGAAGATTGGGTCTACACCAAAGGCTGGATCGTCACCATCGCGGGATTCCTCATCGTCATCATCGCCCTCTTCATCCTTTCGACCATTTTCCGTGGCGTGGCCAACTACTTCATCAAGCAGGACGAGAAGAAGTCGAAAGTTGATAGTTCAAAGTCGAAAGTTGAAAGCCCCAAACTCTCAACTCCCAACTCTCAACTCTCAACTGCAAAGGGTGAGATTGCCCCCGAGGTGCTGACCGCTATCGGCATGGCCCTGTATCTCTCGACCAACCTCCACGATGAGGAGAGCAACGTGATCACCATCGACAGAAGGGTGACTTCTTGGAACGACAAAAATTACGGAGTTAGACACTGGAAACGTTAAATCGAACAATCATGAAAAAATTCAAATTCACCATTAGTGGGAAACCATACGAAGTTGAAGTCCAAAACATTGAGGGCAACATCGCCACTGTCAATGTGAATGGCACTGAATATCAAGTGGAAATGGAAGAGCAAGCCGCTCCGGTGGTGGCTCCCGTGGCCCGTCCGGCCGCCAAGCCCGCCGCTGCCACGCCTGCCCAGAGTGCCGCTCCGAAACCGGCCGCTGCCGCAGGTGGTGCCGGCTACAAGATGGCCGCTCCGCTTCCCGGAACCATCATGCAGATCTTCGTCAAGCAAGGCGACGCCGTGAAGAAGGGCGACAAGCTGCTCATGTACGAAGCCATGAAGATGGAAAACAACCTGCTGGCCGAAGCTGACGGTACCATCACCGCCATCAACTGCCGCCAGGGTGACAATGTGCTTCAAGGTGATACTTTAATCGTAATCGGATAAGGTCATGTTAAGCAAGAAAAGTACTTACAGAAAGCCTGCGGTCATCATCGGCTCGTTGGTGCTCCTGATGTTGCTGAACCTCATGGTGGTCAATAACCCGATGTTCGCCAAGAGGGTCGCCGACTTGGGCAAGACCGAACAGGTGAGCGAAATGACCGCCGAGGAAAGCAACGCCCAGTTGGCCGAAATGGCTGACGCGATTGTCGCGGAGCAGCAAAAGTCGGCTGAATTGGGCCTGCAAATCCAGAACCTCAACCAGCGCGTGGCCACGCTTGAAAGCCAGTCGGCAAAGAAAGTGCAAACATCTGGTAAAGAGGAAGTCAAGGAGATGTCGACCAAAGAACGTCTGAGCGAAGGCTTGCATAACTTCTGGCTGCTCACGGGCTTCAGAAACTGCAAGTTGGGTAACATCATTATGATTCTAGTGGGTATCCTCTTCATCTTTTTGGCCATCCGCTTCGAGTTCGAGCCTATGCTGCTCATCCCGATTGGTACGGGTATCATTGTGGGAAATATCCCCTTCTTCCAAGGCTTCGGCGTTACTTTTGCTGATGCTATGGCCAATCTACAAGCGATGGATCCGGCAACGCTCAATTTCGATTTGGACACGGCCAAAGCCCTGTTGGTGGCCGTCTTTGGCGACAATCCGGGCGACAAGCACATGGTGCTGAGCGAAGCCATCAAGTCGGTTGAACATCTCAATATGGCTGACTACGGCTTGTCCAATAATGATATTGAAGGTGTGAAAGGCATGATGACCAGCGTGTTCCAAAGCGGCGAACTGAATCTCCAGACGGGTCTCTACCAAAAGGGCAGTGTGCTGAACTACCTGTACTTCGGCGTGACCTCTGGTGTCTATCCGCCCTTGATTTTCTTGGGCATCGGTGCCATGACCGACTTCTCGTCGCTCATCGCCAACCCCAAACTGATGATTCTCGGTGCTGCTGCCCAATTGGGTGTGTTCATCACTTTCATCGGTGCCTTGTATCTCGGCTTCAACCTGCGTGAGGCTGGTGCCATCGGTATCATCGGTGGTGCCGACGGTCCTACCGCCATCTTCCTTTCTTCACGTTTGGCCAACGGCATGAACGGCACGCGCAACCTCATCGGCCCCATTGCCATCGCGGCTTATTCCTACATGGCTTTGGTGCCTGTGATTCAGCCGCCCATCATCCGCCTGCTGACCACCAAGGAAGAACGCCTCATCAAGATGGGTGCCCCTCGTATGGTGAATAAGACTGAAAAAATCATGTTCCCCATCGTCGGCCTCATTTTGACCACCTTCATCAGCCCCACGGCCCTGCCGCTGCTGGGTATGTTGTTCTTTGGCAATATCATCAAGGAGTCGGGCGTGGTGAAGCGTTTGCAGAACACGGCCTCCAATCCTTTGATTGACATTGTGACCATCGTCTTGGGTCTGACTGTGGGTGCCTCAACGCAGGCCTCCGTGTTCTTGACCTCGAGCTCCATCAAGATCTTCGTCCTCGGTGCTGCTTCGTTCTGCGTGGCCACCGCTGGCGGTCTGCTGGGTGCCAAGTTGATGAACCTCTTCCTGAAGGAGAAGATCAACCCGATGATCGGTGCCGCTGGCGTTTCGGCTGTGCCGGATAGCGCCCGCGTCGTCGAAGTGGAAGGTCAGAAGTACGACCCGTCGAACCACCTGCTCATGCATGCTATGGCCCCCAACGTCTCCGGCGTTATCGGCTCGGCAGTGGCAGCCGGTGTGATGATGTCGTTCCTGATGATGTAATTCGCACCTTATTATTAATAGCAAGGCCGCTCCAAAATCCGATGGGGCGGCTTTGTTTTAAATTTGAGAGTTCTTGATACTTTACGAAAATATCACCCCCGACTATCTTCGTATGTCAGGCATTAGTCCAGATGGATTGCTGTTTAGTCCACACCATCTTCCTTACAACCCTCGTTTGAAAGGATTCAGTCGCGACATGAGAAGATATGGCGAAAAGGCGGAAGCGATGTTGTGGAAACACCTGAAAGCGAAGCAAACTGGATTTTTGTTCAATAGGCAAAAGCCCATCTTGAATTACATTGCCGACTTCTATTGCAAGGAGTTAAGCCTTGTGGTGGAAATTGATGGTGCTTCCCATTTTTCGCGTGAAGCATTTGCGAAGGATGAGGAAAGGGATAGGCAGATGCGGGCGATTGGCTTGGAGGTAATAAGGGTTTTGGATAGCGATGTGCGCAGGGATGCTTGTAGGGTGGCGGCGTTTATAGCGGAACAATGCAAGTTGATTCAAGGGAAGCGCGAGGCGGGTTTTTGAATCCCCCCTGCCCCCCTTAGAAGGGGGACGCGCAAAGCGACGAAAACAAGACCAAAAACAAGACTCCAAACCTTGGCGTCTGGCAGGCTGGCGTCTGGTAGGTGTGCCCTTTTTAATGGGGAAGCGCGAGGCGGGTTTTTGAATCCCCCCTGCCCCCCTTAGAAGGGGGACGCGCAAAGCGACGAAAACAAGACCAAAAACAAGACCAAAACAAGACCCCAAACCTTGGCGTCTGGCAGGCCAGCGTCCGGTAGGTGTCCCCCTTTTAAGGGGGTGCCCGAAGGGCGGGGGATTCAAAAGACCCGAATAAACCCAAAGCACAGCAAACCAAACCTGCATTATCCTCAAACTCCACAATTTGCGGAATATTTCTCCACCAACCAAAATTTTTATTACAATTCCCAATTGCGTTTCATTATCAAACCCATAAAAGTCGGTCTTCGTTATTGAGGGCCGTCTTTTTTTTGTGTGGTTTTTGGGGGTGGCATTTTTGACTCCCCCGGCCTTCGGCCACCCCCTCTCAGAGGGGGAAGCGCGAAGCGGCGCGGCGCGAAGCGACAACACTAAACACTAAACTCTCAACTCTTAAGATACTCCCTCGGCGTCTTCCCGGTAATGGACTTGAACGACCGCTCGAAACTGCTGATGCTGTAGAAGCCCGACTGGTCGGCAATTTGTTGTACGGTCAGGTCGGGATGCTCTTTGATGAGGTCGAGTGCGTGGGTGATGCGCAAGCCTTTGATGTAGTCGGGGAAGGAAAGGCCGGGGTGGATGTCGTTCAGCATCTTGGTCAGGGTTTGGTGCGAACAGCCCATCATTTCTGCAATCAGCGCACGCGAGATGTCCTTGTTGAGGTAGAGTTTCTGTCCTTCCACCAAGGCCGTCAACGACTTTCCCTTTCTCGTTTCGTCAGGGTCTTGGGCTTTGTCTTTGGCAATGAGGCGCACTTGTTTCTGGAGCTTTGTCATTTCTTCCTCCATCGACTGCGATTTCAGCCGCATCTCTTCGGCGGCTTTCGCCACCTTGCGTTTGCTTCCCCGATACAGGGCGAGGATGGCCACCAACACCGCCAAGGCCAAAAAGCCCAACAAGACTTGTGTCTTATTCGCTGTTTTCGTCAGGTTGTCCAAGGCCAATTTGTGGACTTGTGTTTCGTATTGTGCGGCGTTCACTGCGGTTCTTTCTTGCTGTTCGCGCCGCTCGATGAGTTGCGAGAGCGTGTCGATGCGATGCCGGTAGAGGCTTGCCATGGCGGTGTCGCCTGCCACGCGGTAGGCTTGCTCGATGCGCGAGAGCCTTCTCCGGTAGAGGCGTTGCACGGTGTCGGTGGCCTGATAGGGGCAGCGGGCCAACATGCTGGCTACGGAATCCACTTGGCCCTTGGCCGCATAGTAGTCGGCTTGAAGCATGCAGCCGTCTACGCTGTAGGCAAAGTCGTAGGCGAGGGCGCGGTCGAAGTCGGCTTGGGCATCGGTCTGGCCGAGGCTGACTTTGGCCACGGCACGCTCCGCATAGAGATGATAGCGGTAAGAGTCGCAGTAAGGCTTGTCATCCGGGTATTTCGTCTCCATGTTTCCCAAAAGGTTTTCCAACGTCTCCGATGCGTCGAGCGCTTTTTGCATGTCGCCGACGGCGAGGTAGCAGTTGATGAGGTTGTTGACGAAATAGACAAGGTTGCCGAAGTCGCTTTCGGTCTTCACCAGAGGTCTCGCCTTGTCGATGGACGACTGCATGAGGGCGATGCCTTCGTCGTTCAGGTCGAGGTCGAACATGCACTTGCCGGCGATGTAGTCGAACTTATGCTCTTCCAAAGGCAGTTTGTTTCGATGGGCTATGGCCTTGCCTTCCGAGCAGGCCTTGATGCAGGTGTTGAAGTCCTTGTCGGTTTCGGCAATGGTGCCGAGCAGATGCAGTGCGGCCAGCCGGCGCCTGTCGTCGTTTTCGCCGAGCGCGGCGATGGCTTTTCGGCAGTAGTCTTTGGCAAGGGTGTAGTTTTCGGTGAAAAGGTAGGTGATGTTGGCGTTCATAAGGGCAGCTTCGCAGGCCGACAGTTCGCCGCCAAGTTCGCCTTCGCCGATGCGCCGGTAGGCGGCATCGAGGTCGGCGGAGGCCAACAACATCAGCGAGTCGGCACTGTAGCGGCCGCTCGGGGGCGTGGTCTTCGGAGTGGAGTTGCTGCCGCAGGCGACAAGGAGCAGCAGCCCCAACAAAAACGTAAATCTTGGTTCTTTCATTGCGTTCTAAGAAAATGAAAGGGCAAAGCTAGTTTTTCTTTCCATTGTTTTTCCCCATAAACCGCCCTAAACCCCCAAAATGTTTACATTTTGCCGAATAAATACACAAATCGCCGAATTTTTGGCCAAAGGTTTACAAATCGCCGAATGTAAATCCACAAATCGCCGAGTCGAAAAAACACCTTGTAACAAGGAAGAAAGTAATTTTGCACCTTCTTTCAAAAAAGGGCAATGCACCGCAAAAACCAATCTTGAAATGAGAAATCTTGAAATGAGAAATCTTGAAATGCGAAACATTCAACGAAGTTAAATATTGAAATCAACAAATTCTAAACTGTCAAAATGAAAAGCAACAAAAGAAGTTTGAAAGCCATCGCGCTTTCGCTCGGGCTGGCAGCCCTGATGGCGCCGGCCACAATGGACGCCCAAATCAATCGCGGGCTTTTGCAGAATCCTTACAAGGACGAAAGCAGCAAGAAACATGGAATGATGAACTCCACGAATAACCGTGGCCAAATCACCATTCCTTCCGAAGGAATCACCAACTACGGCATTGGCGAAAGCAGTGACGCTCCGCTTGGCAGCGGCCTCTTCATCCTGCTTGGCGCAGGCCTCGGTTATGCAGCATTAAAGAAAAAGGAGGACTAAGCAATGAAAAGAATGACCTATTTAGTGATGGCCTTGGCCTTGGTGCTGGGCTTCACGCAGTGCAAGAAGGAACAGACCAACACCACCGCCGAAACCCAAGGCGTGCAAATCACCCTGAAGGTGGATGGCGGTGCTTCGACAGGCTCAGCAGCCGGAGGCTCAAGGGCTATCGTTGACCCTGCTGGCAATGCTAATTATGCCACCGTCAGTTTTGAGACTGGTGACATGATTTATGTGGGTTACGACGGTCAATATGTAGGCTCACTTACTTATTATGTAGAAAGCGGCAGTTTCAGTGGCTCGGTCAGCATTTCTGAAAGTGATGCGCAAAATCCTTTGGATTTGTACTTCCTCGGCGGCATGGGTTTTGAAACGACCGTTGATGAAAATGAAAACACTGCCACGGTCGTCATTTCCGACCAAACAACGAAGTACCCTGTAATTTCATACGCCCGCTCGACATATAGGAACGGTGAGCATCATGCCAAACTGATGAACAAATGCTCCATCATGAAGGTCAATGCAACCTTGCCTGATGCCGTTGCTGCGGCTCCTATTTGCATCACGGGCATGAACAACAAGGTGACCGTGAACTTCAACGACCCGAATGGCGATGACAACGGCTTCGAGTATGGAATAGATGGCGAAGGCGTGATCAAGATGCCCGCCAAAGACGCCGACAATGTTTCGTGGGCCATCGTGCTGCCGCAGGCCGCGTTGGAGGAAGGCGAAGAAGGCTCGGCCTATACCGAAGCTCCCAGTGCGTTAATCAATTATTATTGTAACCGCCCGCAAGTGCATGAAATTGAGTCCAACAAGTATTACAGTGGCAGTGACGACGCTATCAGTTTGGCAATCACCACAGGTCGTCGTGTGGTGAACTTTACATATTGGACTTCTGGTTTAGATTTTCAAGAACAAGACTATGACATTTATACGGGTGAACTTAGTATGGGCCATCAGCCCCCGCTCCTTGGTAATAACGATGGAAAATGGCGCCCTTATACACTTAAAGACGTGACCATCCATGAGAACCTCGACTGCTCCGGCAACGTCGTTCTTACGCTTAAGGGAAACAATGTCATAGGATGCGAGGACCGATTTTTTAATTATGCTGGTCTCGCTGTTAATGGGGCTTCTTATAATGGTAATCAATACTACACTTTGGTCATTGATGGAGACGGTAGCCTCGTGGTTTCGGGTGGTTATGATTGGCCGGGCATTGGTTCTTGTGTTCAATCGTGCGGCAACATCGAAATAAGAGGCGGTCACATTACCGCTATTGGCGATGGCACAGCTCCTGGCATCGGTGCCGGTAAAAACTATGTTTGCCGCAATATCACCATCACTGGGGGCACGGTCATTGCTAAAGGTGGCAATCTTACTGGTAGCAGCAATGGCGGCGCGGGCATTGGAACTGCTGGCACTGGTAATCAAACATGTGGCAACATCCTCATCACAGGCGGAACAGTCGAAGCGACAGGAGGCTATTATGCTGCTGGCATCGGTACGGCATATTTAGGACGCTGCGGCACCATCACCATCACCGATGGGGTGACGCAAGTCACAGCAACCAAGGGTACCAATGCATCGAAATCCATCGGCTTGGCCAGAAGAGCGGCTCAGACCAAGTGCGGCACGGTAACCATTGGCGGCGTAGAAGGTTCGATAGGGGATAGCCCATACTATTACCCGCCCCTGCCATAAAATCCCGTTCCGTTCTTGCGAATTTGCAATGCGGGAATGAAATAGGATGAACCTAATCAAATCCATGGAAGGCGGCCTTCATTTTTGAGGGTCGCCTTTTTTTTGTGTTGGTGGGTGTGCGGCTGCCACGGTGTGACAGCCCTACAGTTATGGGGTTGTAGGGCTGTCGCAATGCGGCAACCGCATTTTGGCAGATGTGCGTTTGTTTATCGGCAGGGGTTTGTTTGTTTTTTGTTGGCAGGGGTTTGTTTATCGGCAGGGGTTGCATTTCATTTCACCCCTGCCTACTATCCTACGTCACTCCGTGACTCCGTTCTTGCGAATTTGCAATTCGCAAGCGGTGAGGAGGGAATTTGCAATTCCCGCATCATTTGTAGAGACGTGCCATGGCGCGTCTCTACCGTTTTATGTGCATGCTGGGGATGTGACCCCTGCCGAAAAATATTGCAGTGTGGGCGAAAATGATTATTTTTGCGGCATGAACCAACAAAGAGGAGAAAGATGACAGCAGTACAACTACAAGCCATGAACGCCCAGATTTGGCGCGACATGGGCATCATCGCCGAAGACGAAAGTATGATGAGGCGGGTGGCCAAATACATCCGCAAGGTCGCCAAGGAAATGACGGAAGACCCAACGGCCATGAGCAAGGAAGAGTTTTATGCCATGATTGAACGAGCAGAAGCCGCCCATGAGAGAGGTGAATGTGAAGTCATGTTGCCCAACGAGGATTTGACAACATTTTTGAGACGTTTAGGCCATGACGTATAAACTCGAAATCGACATACAAGCACGACTTGGTTTGGAAAAATTGGCCAAAAGCGAACCCAAGGCATTCAAGAAAGCCCAACGTTTCATAGAGGAACTTCGAGAACATCCCAAGACTGGCCTCGGCCACCCCGAGCCATTAAAAGGTAAGCCCGAAGGCCGATGGAGCCGCGAAATCACGAAGAAACACCGTATGGTCTATCGCATTTACGAAACTGAAGTGGTTGTGCTCGTGATTTCCGCATACGGGCATTATGATGATAAGTAATTAAATGTCAACTATGGGCGACTTCACGCCACAGCCCCCCAAGGGCAAAATTTCAGCCGTTTTTCCCGCCATAAAGAAAAAAGCCCTATCTTTGCAGCTTCAAACTTTATCCAAACCATTCGATATGCTGAAAATCAGTCGTATACTTCCACACCACCAATGACAACATCAGCATTTCGGCTGGCCAATGAAAAAGACCCCATTAATTAATCATACGTATAATCAACAAATTAATCAACCTAAAATTCAAACATCATGAAGAAATTCAGACTCGTTTTGGTTTGTGCAATCGCTGTCCTGTTCTTTGGAAGCTGCCACACCTACACCCACAGCATGAAGGGCCCCAACGCCAATGTTGAGTATCATGCTGAAGACTTCACCCTCTCAGAGCAAGTGACTGGCGAAGCCACCGTCGTCCGCGTGATCGGCATCGACTGGCAACACCTCTTTGGCACCAAGGAAATCGGTACCACTGCCGACTTCGGCACCTCTGTTCCTTACATCGGAACAATCCTCCCCAATGGCGCCAACTACGCTCTGTACAACCTGATGAAGAAGAACCCTGGCTACGATATCGTTATCTATCCTCAAGTGGAAGCCCATCGTCATGCCCCGGTTCTCGGCACTGACATCTATTCAAAGACCACCTATAAGGTGACTGCTCGCTTGGGCAAACTGAAGAAGTAATCCACTGATTCAGAACCATTGAGCAAATGGGGTACGAGGGACTGGCCACTGCGTCAGTCCCTCTTTTTTTGCCTAATGTCGCGTTGGTGAAAAATCCGTACTTTTGCCCGTTCAAAATTCAAACAAAAATGAAAAAAGTCTGTTTGCTTATCGCACTTCTGCTGTTATCTTTTGCCATGAACGCCCACAATGACACCATCCGTCCGCCCCGCCTCAAGGTGGGTGTGGTTTTAGGTGGTGGCGGTGCCAAAGGTGCAGCCCACATCGGAGTATTGAAATACATCGAAGACATGGGCATCCCTGTTGATTATGTTGCAGGTACCAGCATGGGCTCCATCCTCGGCGGCCTGTATGCCTTGGGCTATACGCCCGAAGAACTCACCCAACTCATTGCAAGCATGGACTGGTCGGAATACATCGGCAACAAGATTGACCGGCCTATGATGTCGGAAGTGATGAGGGGCCGCAACAGCACCACTGCGCTTATTGTGCCTTTCAGCCTTGAAAGCCTTTTCGACCGCGAGTCAAAAGCCTCTTTCATCAGCCAATTGCCGAGTGCCTACGTCAACAACAGTTCGCTCATCAACTTGTTCAACGACCTGTGTGTGGGTTATCAGGAGGAAATGGATTTCAACGACTTGCCCATTCCTTTCGCCTGCATTGCCACTGACATGATTACAGGCGACGAGGTTGTGTTGCGCAGCGGCAGCGTGCCTACGTCGATGCGTGCCAGCATGGCCATTCCCGGATTGTTCTCGCCTGTCGCGATAGGCGACAAGTTGTTGGTTGACGGCGGTTTGGTGAACAACTTCCCCGCCGATGTGCTGAAAGAGATGGGAGCCGACATCATCATCGGCGTTGAGGTCACATCGAATAAGGACGTCACCATCGACGACCTCAAGTCGTTGCCGCAGTTGTTTGCCCGTTTGGTCACCAACAGCACGAGTGCCAAGCGCGTGGAGAATCGCTCCTTATGCAATGTCCACATCATTCCTGATGTCAGCGGATTCGGAATGTTAAGTTTCAAGTCAGATGCCATTGATACCTTGGTGAGCCGTGGTTACAAACGTGCCAACGAATTCCACGACCAGCTTTTGGCCATCAAGCAGGCGGTGGATGCCTCGGCAGGCCATCCTGTCGGCAAAACGCTTCGTGCGCCTCGTGCCATGAACCTGACACAAGGAGACGTGCTTCTCCAAACCATCACCATCAATAGCGTGAGCGACCGCGATGGCCGCTGGCTTCGTCGCAAAGGCAATCTGGTGGCCGGAAACCGGTACACGCAAGACGACTTCGAACAGGCCATAAATGTCTTCCGTGGCACAGGCTGCTTCGATGAAATCACCTACCAAATCAAGGAAAGCGACTCCTCCAATTTGAACAACCAACTTTCTGACACCTACGACTTGACTGTCAACGTAAAGCCCGCCAAGCCCCATGTCTTCGGCTTGGGTTTGCGCTACGACACCGAGGAGGGGGCTGCCTTGCTCCTGAACCTTGGACTGAATGAGAAGAAATTTACCGGATCGAGACTCAATCTCAACGCAAAACTGAGTTACAACCCGAAAATCAACGTTACTTATACATACGCTGTGCCGTCGTTAGCCAACTTTAACGTGGCTTACGATTACCGCAACGAGTATTTCAGAATAGAGGGTGCCAATAACAGGGGAATGAACATGAGTTACTATCAGCACAAGGCAAGTGGCTACATCTCCCAGTTCCATCTGCTCAATTTCAGCACCAAAGTCGGTTTGTCGTACACCAACACAAACTATGACTTCAGCTCGATGGAGGGAAGTTTCTTGGACACCCTCGTGTTCGCTCAAAACAAGCTGGTGACACCCTTCGTCAATTTGGCTTACGACAACCTTGACGATACCTATTTCGCCAAGCGAGGCATCAAGACGAGCCTGACAGCCCGTTACCATATCGACTTGCATCCTTCCGAAATAGCGCTTGATGAAGGCTCGAAAGGCCGGTGCTTCTACCTTTTGTACGACTTCCAATCCTATCTCACACCCCGCAACGGGAAGTTCACTTTCATCCCGCAAGTGTATGGAATGTATGTGTCGGGATTGCCTATGTATTACAACCTGTGGACCATCTATGGCGGGGAAGTGGCTGGTCGTCATTTCGACACGCAACTGCCCTTTGTCGGCCTGACATCGGTATCCAACGCTTTCAACAATTCCACCGTATTCCGACTTGACTTGCGCTACAATTTCTATGGCAGGCACTACCTGACCGCGATGTACAACTTCATGGCGCACCTACAGTATCTGCTCTATTATCAATTCTCTTTGCCGGATGCCTTTGATTTCAATGTGCAGGGCGCGGGCCTGAAGTATTCCTACGCCAGTGCGCTCGGCCCCATTTCGCTGACGGCGAATTGGTCGAAAACCAATGTCGGTCAACATTTCGGGCTGTATTTCTCGTTTGGATACACGTTCTAATGTTTTTTGTTTTTTGCCTAAAGGAGTTGTGTTGGCGAAAAAACTGTACTTTTGTCCGTTAAAATTCTTACAAAAATGAAAAAAGTCAGTTTACTCATCGCACTCTTGTTGGCATCTTTTGCCATAAACGCTCAAAACAGCACCAACCATCCTCAACGCCTCAAGGTGGGCGTGGTCTTAGGTGGAGGCGGTGCCAAAGGCGCATCCCACATCGGGGTTTTGAAATATATCGAAGACATGGGTATTCCCGTTGATTATGTGGCGGGTACGAGCATGGGATCCATCATCGGCGGCATGTATGCCTTGGGCTATTCTCCCGACGAACTCACCCAACTCATTGCCGGAATCGAATGGTCGGAATACATCGGCAACAAGATTGACCGGCCTATGATGTCGGAAGTGATGAGGGGTCGCAACAGCACCACCGCGCTTATTGTGCCTTTCAGCCTTGAAAGCCTTTTCGACCGCGAGTCAAAAGCCTCTTTCATCAGCCAATTGCCGAGTGCATACGTTAACAACAGTTCGCTCATCAACTTGTTCAACGACCTGTGTGTGGGCTATCAGGAGGATATGGACTTCAACGACCTGCCCATTCCCTTCGCCTGTGTTGCTACCGACATGATTACGGGCGATGAAGTTGTGCTGCGCAGTGGCAGCGTGCCTACAGCGATGCGAGCCAGCATGTCCATTCCGGGCCTGTTCTCGCCCGTCGCGATAGGCGACAAGTTGTTGGTCGACGGCGGCTTGGTGAACAACTTCCCCGCCGATGTGCTGAAAGAGATGGGTGCCGACATCATCATTGGCGTGGAGGTCACTTCGACGAAAGATGTCACCATCAACGACCTCAAGTCGTTGCCGCAGTTGTTTGCCCGTTTGGTCGTCAACAGCACCAGTGCCAAGCGTGTGGAAAACCGCAAGATGTGCAATGTCCACATCATCCCCGACATTAGTGGGTTCGGAATGTTGAGTTTCACGCCCGAGGCCATTGACACTTTGGTTGGGCGTGGCTACAAGAGTGCCAGCGGCTTCCACGACCAACTTTTGGCTATCAAGCAGGCGGTGGATGCCTCGGCGGGGCATCCTGTGGGCAAGAAGCTCCATGCGCCTCATGCCATGAACCTGAAGCAAGAAGCCGTGCTCTTGCGTAGCATCACCATCAACAATGTGAGCGAAAGCGATGGCCGCTGGCTTCGTCGCAAAGGCGGCCTTAAGAACGGAGAACGGTACTCGCAAGACGACATCGAACAAGCCATAAACGTCTTCCGTGGCACAGGCTGCTTCGATGAAATCACCTACCAACTCAAGGAAAGCGACTCCTCCAATTTGAACCACCAACTTTCTGACACCTACGACTTGGCAGTCAACGTAACGCCCGCCAAGCCCCACGTTTTTGGTTTGGGTGTGCGCTACGACACCGAGGAAGGTGCTGCCTTGCTCACAAGCATTGGCATTAACGAGAAAAAATTCAACGGCTCGAAACTCAATTTCACAGCAAAACTGAGTTACAGCCCAAAGTTGAATCTGACTTATACCTATTCCCGCTCGGGCGTGGCCAATTTCAACCTCGCTTACGAGTACAGGAACGAACATTTCAAGACAACGCCCTTGGATCCTTCGGAAAAGAGCATGATTAATTTGAACTACCGTCAACAGAAATTGAGTGCCTACATATCGCAGTTCCATTTGCTCAACCTGAGCACTATCTTGGGCGTGTCCTACATAAGCACCACTTTCGACAAATCGTCCATTGATACCGATTCTTTTGATGATTGGTTTGAGCCTAACAGGTTTGTCACCCCATTCCTCAATCTCAAGTATGACAATTTGGACGATGCCTATTTCGCCAAGCACGGCCTCTATGCCAACGTGAACACCCATTTTTATTGGGATCCAAAAAACGGTGAAAACAACAACTACGACGTTTCTTTGGCCTTGCAATACTACATTACGCCCAAAAACGGCCGGTTGACCATCATCCCGCAGCTGTATGGCCGGTATTTCCTCAACACCGCCTTTTTCTACAACATGAGGAACAAATTTGGTGGAGAGATTGAAGGCCGCCATTTCGAGAACCAGTTGCCTTTTATTGGCATTAGTTATGTGGAAACGTTGGGGCCAGTTCCCTCCTTACTTAGGATAGCCCGCTGCGACCTGCGCTACAATTTTTACGGAAAGCACTATTTGACAGCCATTTACAATGGGATGTTCTATTATAGTTATACTCATGGTGCCGGGCTGAAATACTCTTTTGATAGCCCAGTGGGACCTATCTCACTGACGGCGCAATGGAGCAATTTGTATGTAAGCCGGTTCAGTTTGTATTTCTCATTCGGCTACACATTCTGAAACCCCGTTCTTCAGCATAAACCGGCGAATTTCACCGGCATGCCGCCCACGGATGATGACGTGGTGGTTGCCGATGCTGTGTTGCAGCAGGTAAGGCTTCAGGTTCACGTTGAGTGTGATTTGCGTGCGGCAGAAATGCTCGCTGTAGGGCGTTTCGACAGCTTGCGCCTCGGCGACGAAATAACGGTCCAACTGCGGGCCACCCCATTTAAATAAGGTGTAGTCGGCCAAAGGCAGCAAGCCTTGCACAGCCACCCCAATGCCCGACTCGAAATGCGAGCGGACGATGGTTTCGTCGCACATCGAGAGCGGGATGGTGCAATGCGCGAGCATCGAAGACTGGTCGGTGAGTTGCGACGGGTTGGCCATGAAAGCCGTTTCGCCACAAATCCGCTTGGCCAAAAACATGCTCATCAGCGTTTGCATGTCGCCCTCGCAGCCGGCCACGATGCCTTCGTCGTTGAGCAAGGCCAAGGCCAAACAGCTCGTCGTTCCGCAGGCCTTCACGATGTCGAAGCAGCGGATGGTCAGGGCATCCAAGCGTTCCTCTTGGCAGATTTGTTTGATGGCAAGATAGGTCTTGGCGGCTTCCAACAAATCGGCAGAGGAAGGCTCGCGCACGGCCTTGGCGCGTTCCAGTAGGATTTGCGCCATCTTTTCGGCCTCGTCCTTTGAGGCGTTCTTGATGCCTTCCTCGACACGTTTCAGGTCGATGTCGATGGTTTCAACGCCGTAACGCTGGCGGAGGAAATCGCGGTCCACGCCGCTGGCAATCAACCAGTCCGATGGCTGGCCGAACAGCCCGATTCGTCCCTGTAGAGAGGCAAGGCCGTGCCTCTCTACAAGGGTCGATACGATTTCATCATTCGTCCCGTGCAAAATCTTCCCTTCCACCCCGACATTTCCCAAATAGGTCAATATTTCCAAGGAGGCGGCCAAGGAATTGTTGCGCCCATCGGCAATCATCGTGACGGTTTTCGGTTGATGCGGACTGCACATCATTTCCACATCGATGGCCTCCCAAATGCGTTTGAACAAATTTTCCACGCCGCCGGTGGCAATCATAAAGGCATCGGGCAATATTTGCGCGGTCGGCGTTTTCGCATTTTCATCGCCAACAATGCTGATTTCAGTATGACATTCGTTTTCAAGCCGTTGAATCAGTTCGGCATATTCTGTCCTGACGAATTCGTCGGTTTGGAACGAGGAACGGAGAATGGTTATTTTCATTTTTCAAGGGTTTTCAATAGATGTTCGGGAATCGTTGAAGCCATAAGTCGAAGAAACGGTCGTAGATGATGTATCCGTCGGGAAGGGAATACACAAGTTCCTTGTTGACAAGGGTTTCCAAGGCGCTTTGCACGCTGCTTGCGCCTGAAAGGCTGTATTTTTGGATGAATTCCTGCGCCGTCGGCTGACTGACTTTCCTTTCTTGCGCGATGGCCTTGAGGAGCGAGAACTGGTTGTCCGTCAGGAATTGGATGATGTTCTCGTATTGGGTGGCCTTGCCCAACATCACCAAGCGGATGGCATCAAGGAGTTGCGCCGAAGTCGTCACCTTGCGGTTTTCCTCATAGAGGCGGTTCAAGACGGATTGGATGTACCATGTGTAGCCGTCGAAACGCGCATACAGATCGTGGAAAACCTGTCGGTCGAGGATGCCTTTCTTTTCGGTGAAGAAACGGTTGGCGAAATCGTAATAGACATCTTCGTCCAAAGGGAGCAACCCCATCGTTTCGGTGCTTTGGTAGAAAGGCCGTTGCGGCGAGCCGAACATTTCGGCCATCAGATGCTGTTTGCTGCCCGAAAAGACAAAATGCACATTCTGCGCAAATTGAATATGCGAGCGGAGCAAGGCCTCGGTACCGGTTTCGGGATATTCGGCCACCTGCTGGAACTCGTCAATGGCGATGAACACTTCTTTGTTCAACGAGGTCAGGTAGTCGAAGATGCCTTTCAGGGTGATTTCGGCCTGCTTCGGCGCGATGTTGATGGACAGCGTTGGAAAGCCCGTCAGTGGGTCCATGCCGAGCACGGGTTTCCATGCGCTGAAATAATCCAATGCCTTCTTTTTCAGCGATTTGTTTTTCGACATCACTTCGTTGATGACGGCGTTGCCCAACATACGCACCATTTCGGCCTGGCTTTTGGTCGGGAAAATGTCGAGGTAAAGGCAAATGGCGTCTTTGTCTTGCTCCTTGATGCGGTAAAAAGTGTTTTGGATCAAGCCGGTTTTCCCGATTCTTCGGGGAGAAATCAAGGTGACGTTGCGCCCATTACGAAGGTGCGCTGCCAATTGCTCGGTTTCCGCAACGCGGTCGCAGAAGTATTCGGGGCTTTCATAGCCTTGATATAGGAAAGGATTGGGCAGTTTCTTCATCATTGTATTCCATATTTTCCGTTACAGAATTTTCGTTACAACTTTTCCGTAATGCAAAAATACATCTTTTTTCAATAAATCAATACATTAAGCAATAATTTTTTTCAAAAAACAGTGAATTTTTTGCGTTTTTAAAACAAAAACCGCCTCAAAAAGAAGCGGTTTTTGTCGATTTTCGGTGTTTTTTATCAATGTTTCACCACAAATTTCATCATTTTTTCGCCGGTTTTGACGACATAAACACCGCTTTCATAGCCGCTCGTGTTGATGCGGATTTCGCTGCCGTTGGCCTCAAATTCGTCCATCTTTTGGCCGAGGGCATTGTAGACACGCACCGTGCCGAGGTTTTCGCCTTTCAAGGTCACGAAGTCGTTTGCGGGATTCGGGAAGAGGGAGAATTTGTCATTGTTGGTTTCATTGAGACCTATAAGATACTCAAATCTGATGGTTAACGCATAGTTACCTGCTGAGGTAATGAGATTGAGAGTTCCATAAATGACAAGATCTCCAGTATAATCTTTGGGATAACCCCATACACTTACCATAAGACTGTCGGACGGAACAATAATTGCACCTGTAAGATCATGACTGCCTTGGTTGTAAGTGCATTCAACTTCGAATTCAGGTGAATTGTATTCAATGATTTGTACATCAGAAGTAGTCAGATTGGTTATGTTGACCATATCGGAATCGATGACGCAACCGGAATAAAGATAAATGGTGTCTTTGCTGAAAACCAATTCTTCAATCACCGGGCACTCATGCTGTTCATAGCCTTCTGCGTTCATGGCATTAATAATTTGTTCCAGCGTGGGCGGATAGATGTCGCGATTGGCGAAAGTGTGGTCGGGGCGGATGAGCATGATGGTGGGGTAGTAGCCCACGGGGATGGCTTGGGCGATGTCGTTGCCGCCACCGTCGCGGCTGATGGTGGGATATTTCACGCCAAACTGGTCGACCCAGGCTTGGCAGGCATCATCGTGGCCATTGGGCGAAATCTCCATGAAGAACACATCGTGCGCATTGCAGCCATAGAGGCGGTAGGCTTCGGTCATGTCGGGCAAGGGTTGCTCGCTGTACGGGTCGCCGGTGAGGAAGAAATTGATGAGCACGGCTTGGCCCGCATCGAGGATGTCGTAGAGGTGGATTTCGTTGCCCTCAATGTCGGTGGCGGTGAAGTCGGGCATGATGTCGCTGCCGCCGCCGGGCGTGGTGGTAACAGGCTCGATAACGACTTCGCCAAGGTTGCCGTCAATGTCGGCGGGCACGGCGTAGATGTTGTATTCCGTGTTGGGTGTCAGGTCGCCGAAGGTGTTGGAGATGACTCCCGAGCCGGGCATACCGTAGGTCCAAAGGTATTCGGGCAAATCGAGGCCAGCGATGCCCATCCATTCCTGAATCTCGGCCTCGGTGGCCATCATATAGCCGTAGGAGGCGCAGTCGGCATTAGGCGTAAAGGTGGCCGTCACCTCGGTTTCAAGCACTTGGTCAACCGTGATGCTCACTTGCGGGTTGTAGCTCGGCGTGTTGCAGTCGTGCTGTTGCAGACCATGTTGCTCCAAAGCATTGATGACAGTTTGGGCGTTGTTGATGGGCCACAGGTCGTTGATGAGGATTTGCCTGTCGGGAGCAATCAGGATGACGGTGGGGAAAGCACCGATTTGATAGGTGTTGCAAATGCCACTACCGCCAGCAGGACCGCCGATGGTCGGGTATTCCACACCGTAGTTTTGGCACCAGTTTTGGCAGGCCGCATCGCTGTCGCGGTCGGAGATTTCCATGTAGAACACATCGTGCATGTTGCAGCCCATGGCGTAATAGGATTCCACCACTTTCGGGGTGGCTTGCTGGCAGGGGCCGCAATTGACGAAGAAGAAGTCGATGAGCACATACTGGCCGCCGTCGAGGATGTCGAACAGGTGGACTTCAGTGCCGTGGCAGTCCGTAGCCGTGAAGTCGACGGCTTGGTTGAGCGGACATTGCGCTTTCAGGCCAAAACCGAGGGCCAGCGCGAGCAAAAGGGTAACAAGTTTTTTCATAATGTGATGTATTTTAAGTTATTGTTATTCGGATGCAAAAGTAAAAAAAAACTCTAAACTCTAAACACTAAACTCTCAACTAATTATCGCGGTAATCTTTCTTCTTCTCATACTTCAAATCCTTCAGGGCCTGCGCCTTCACGTTGATGGTGAAGTTCCAGCTCTTGTAGCTGCCGATGGGAATCCAGTTGAAGCGCATCTCCCAGCAGTGCAGGTCGCGGTAGACGCTGATGTTGGTGTAGGTGATGTTGTTGTTCACGAAGTCCCAGCCGGTGGAGAAGGTGACTTTCCACTTGGGCGTGATACTGATGTCGCCATTGAGTCCTATGGTGTGTACATGTGTGTTGGTGGCAATGCCCATGAAAGCAGCGTAAGCAATTGATGTCGTATAGGTTAGGTTGTAACTCAATGAGAGCGACCACGGCGTGGTCCAGTCAATGTAGGCGTTGGGATTGCCTAAAATTTCGTTCAGTTCATCGGGGTCGAACATGCCCGAATTTCGGGCGTTTTCGTTGATTTCGTCGCGCAGTTGCTGGCTGCCTTGCTTGCCTTGCAACTTCTTGAGGTCGTTTTGGTTGAAACTGTAACTCAGGCTGAAACGCCATGATGAGCCGGTTTTGCGGAACAGCCGACCGTTGTCGGCAATCTCGAAACGGTTGATGCGTCGCCCCATTGAGTCGGCGGCGTAAGGGTCCCACGAACTGCTATAGTTGATGCCCAATTTCTTGAACAAAGTGGTGCGTCCGCTGACCGAAATGGGGGAGAAGTTGACCGAGTCTTTGGTCACGTCGTAGTTGCCCGAAATGCTGAACGACTCCAAAATCGGGACTTTTTTCACGCCCGTGATGGTGTCGCTCTTCGATGGCACCTTGATTTCCAAGTTGTTGTTGAAATTATAGGTCAAAAGCCCTTGCTGGTTTTGTGATGGGGTGCCGTAAAGCGACCTTTCGAACTTGTTGTAGGTCATTTCGTTGCCGTTGCCATCGATGTAACTGCCGTAGACACCCCATTTCGGGTCGCCAAAGTTGGGGCGGTAGGTGAAGCCGATTTCAGGAGTGATGACATGGCGGATGGCGCGGATGGGACCCCCGCTGAAGTGCTTCATGCCGTAGATTTTGGTGGTAATCTTGGTGGAAACGTTGAAATCCACTAAATTATGGAAGCCAAAGATGGTGTCGATTTGCAGGTGCCCCGTCGAGTCGGTGTCGTGAATCCATTGCTGTTCGGCGCGTTGGAAATACATGTAGTCGTTCAAACCCACGGTGTTAGTCCACGAGAAATGCTTCAGCAGTTTGATGGTCGCGCTGATGGGGACGGTGTGCTTGATGCCGGTTTGCACATGGCCGCGCAGCGTTTTTCTCGCCCACTCGCCGAAGTCGTCGCTGAAACCTTTGAACAGAACGGTGTCCACATCATTAATATAGGCCTTGCCGTTCATCGTGTAACTCATGCTGAGGCTTTGGTACCAGCGTTTCTTGCCTGCCTTGCCCACTTTTTGCAAAGGGTAGAAGGTGTTCACATTGAGGGTGAGTTCAGGAAGCGAGGCGGTCAGTTGGCGCGTCATCGTGTTTTGGCTGTGGTTAGCGTTGAGGGTGAGGTAGACCTTGCCGCCGAAGTTGGTTTGGTAGCTGATGCTCGACTGGAAGGTGTTGCTCAGTTGGTCGGTGGTGGTTTGGGCGTTGTATTTGTTGAAGTTGGAGCTTACGATGTTGACGTTGGCCGAGAAGTTGCGGCGCGGATGCGACTTGGTGTCTTGCTTGTGCGTCCACTGAATCTTGAAGTCGTTGCTTTCCTGATAGTCGGCGGCACCCTTTGTGCCTATCTTGTTGACGGCGAAGCTCAAAGCCATCGAGCCGTTGTGCTTGTAGCGTTTGTTGTATCTAAAGGTCGGCTTGATGCCCCACGAGCCACGGGTGTAGATGTCGCCTAATACTTGCAGGTCGTAGTAATCGTTGATGGCCCAATAATAGCCGCCATTTTCAAGATAAAAACCACGGTTGGCCGATTCGCCGTAGGTGGGGATGATGAGTCCCGATTTTTTCCCTTTCGTGTTGGGAATCATGGAAAAAGGCAGGGCAAGTGGCAGCGGAATGTCGGCAATGGTCATGTAGATTGGGCCGGTCACAATCTTGTCGTCGGGGATGACCTTGGCTTTGGTGAACTTGAATTGGTAGTGCGGGTGGTCTTTCAGGTCGCAGGTAGTGTAGCCGCCCGACTTGATATGGATGCTGTTGTCGTCCATGCGCTTCACGCGCTCGCCGTGCAGGTAGCCGCCTTGTTCCTCGGTCCAAACCTTGGTGATGATGCCTTTCTTCGACTTGAAGTTGTAGAGCATCTCCTTCGCCTCAAAAGTCGATTCGCCTTGTTTGAAGACGGGCCGCCCTTGCAGTTTGCCCAAGGAATCGACGACACCATAGGCGCGGCAGGTGCTGGTTTCGAGGTCGAATTCGAGGCAGGCCGCCGTCAGTACGATGTCGTCGTATTTGGCCTCGGCGTTGCCGAAATAGTAGATTTTCTTTTGGTTCATGTCGCGGTACGAAGAGTCGGAAGCCGAGCAAATCACCTGAGTTTCGATGGCCGAATCGGAAGGCCTTGATTTTTTAATTCGCTGTTTCTGAACGGTTTTCACCGTATCAATGGCCACAGAATCTTGCAAAAAGGCAAGGCTGTCCGTACCGACGATGGAATCGAAGACGGGAAGCGAGTCGGCCACCGGAATCGAGTCCAAAACCACTGTTATCGTGTCGACGATGCGCTCCTCAACATGAATCGTGTCGAAAGCCGTAGTGTCAACAGCAATAGGTTCAAAATCGTGTTTATCTTTCTCAGTATGAGCCAATTGCTTACACCCGACGAACAACAAAACCATCGCGGCAAGCAAGAAAAAGGCTGCCACTTGAAAATATTTCATATATGTTGTGCGTTTCGTCAAGGCAAAAACAATTATATTTGTCGCTCAAAATCGGCTGCAAAGATAGTTTTTCTTTGCGCACATTAATTAAGAACTCAATATGATACAACGAAAGATTTTCCGATTTGGTGTTTTGGCCATGATTTTTCTGATGCCTTTGTGCGTCGTGGCCCAGAAAGGCGAAAAGATTCAGACCGTGGTCATCGATGCGGGCCACGGCGGCGGTGACGCAGGTGCCTTGGGTCGCAAAACGACGGAGAAGAAACTCAACCTTGCCGTCGCGCTCAAGTTGGGTGCCTACATTGAGGAGAACCTGCCCGACGTGAAGGTGATTTACACCCGCAATACCGACAAGTTCGTCGAACTGAGCGAGCGTGCCGCCATCGCCAACCGCAACAACGCCGATGTGTTCATCTCCATCCACTGCAACTCCACCGAAGGCACCACGGGCGCCAAAGGCGTTGAAACCTATGTGATGGGTGAAACGAAAAACGAAGCCAACCTGCGCGTGGCCATGACCGAAAACTCAGCCATCCTCCTCGAGGAAAACACCGACGCCTACGACAACTTCGACCCCAACAGCACCGAGGCCTACATCCTCTTCTCGCTCTCGCAGAGCGTGTACCAAAAGCAAAGCCTGAAACTGGCCGACAAGGTACAGCGACAGTTGGTGGAAAGGGTGGGGCGCAACGACCGTGGCGTGCAGCAGGCCGGTTTCCTTGTGCTATGGAAAACCTCCATGCCGAGCATCCTCGTCGAGTTGGGCTTCATTAATAACCTCAATGAGGAGCAGTTCCTCCTCTCCGAGCATGGCCAGAGCCAGATGGCCCTCGCGCTCTACCGCGCCTTCGAGGAATACAAGCGCGAGTTTGAGGCCGAAAACCACCAAGAGGACGGGCAGCAACCCACCAAACCCGAAAAGAAGCCTGCCGAAGAGGTGAAGGAACCCGAATTAGCCAACAATAGCAACGGCACGATTTACTTCTCGGTGCAGATTTCGAGCAGCAAGCACAAGTTGCCCACCGACGACTGGTCGTTCCGAAAAGCGAAAGAAGTGGAGGTGCATGTGGCTCATGGCGGCCTTTACCGCTACACTTCGGGCCGTTTCCCAACCAAGGAAGCCGCCACCGCCCGCCTTTCCGAGATGAAAGCCGCAGGCTTCGCCGATGCTTTTGTGGTGGCCTTCGTCAACGGCGAGCGCGTCCCCATCCACCAAGCCGAAGAGGAACTTCGCAAGATGATGGAGTGAGGGAGAAATCGAAACATTATGTGTTACAAAGACATCACTCCAGACTATCTTTGGAATCATGGCATTAATCCTGACAGATTGATTTTCGGCCAACACTTTTTGCCTTATAATCCTCGATTGAAGCAGTTCAGCCGCGACTTGCGCAAAGGTTATCAACTTGCAGAGGTCAAGTTATGGAAATGCTTGAAATCGAAAGGGATGGGTTATTCTTTCAAACGGCAAACTCCCATCTTGAATTATATTGCGGATTTTTATTGCAAGGAGTTGGATTTGGTGGTAGAGATTGACGGCAATTCCCACTTCACAGCGGAGGCGCAGGAGCGGGATGAGGAAAGGGATCGACAGATGCAAGTGATTGGTTTGAAGGTGATTCGCGTAAATGATAACGAGGTGCGAAAAGTGCCTGAGCGTGTGGCGGAATGGATTATTGAGCAAGCTGCGCGAGGCGGGTTGTATTGACTCCCCCCTGCCCCCCTCTGAGAGGGGGAAGCGCGAGGCGACGAAGGACATGGCGAAGGTATTGCGACCGATAGCCGAACCCCGGCAGGCTTCCCCCTCTAAGAGGGGGTGCCGCAGAGCGGCGGGGGAGTAAACAACTACTTCCGACAAGAAACCAAGTT
>CACZDU010000040.1:0-25340 GCA_902780055.1 uncultured Bacteroidia bacterium
ATCTTTGCAAATGTATTGGAAATATCGTTTCCCTTTTTCCGTTTCTATGGAGAATATGTCTCCTTGTTTGATTACAACTCTTTTCATGTTTATGGTAATGTTGGAACTTGTATTACATCTATTCTAATATTAAAACTACCCGAAGGCAGGCTTTTCGTTTTGGTTTGTCGTTTCGATTATTCCACGACAACATTCTTCACTTCCCAAGTCGGGCACTTATCTTGCGATGCCTCACTTGTGTACTTGAAAGCAATGGTCACAGCATGGTTGACAAAGGCTGTCAAATCAATCGTTGTGGTAACGAATGACCAACTGCCATCGTTGACTGGCCATTGGTCAAATACCAACTCTGACCAATCGGCACTCGCAATTACTCCTTCAAAGTTATTAGAAACCATGACATGGATTCTACCTTCAGGATCGGCGTAATTGATTGCTTGCTCGAATGTCAATACCGCTGAACCAACATTGGACAGGTCAATTTTCGGAGAAACCAACCAACTTTCAGCCTTATATGG
Source organism: uncultured Bacteroidia bacterium (assembly GCA_902780055.1). Lineage (GTDB taxonomy): Bacteria > Bacteroidota > Bacteroidia > Bacteroidales > F082 > Limimorpha. The sequence goes on from CACZDU010000040.1 coordinate 519, forward strand.
AGTGTTACTCTTAAATGAACTTGCTTTCATGTGCTTGCGGGAAGCATCATGCGTCCAAACGTAGGTAAGCTCGGAAGGAAGCAATACGTCATGGATTGTAAACTGGCCTTGCCCATTGGCGAATGATTCAGAGAAAATTCCCGTTCCCGGTGTGGGAGGCGTGGGTGGCGTATCACCGCCTTCAAGTACGAAGTCGTTCTCGGTACCGCCGCTATCGCGCAGTCCGGCTTGTCCGAAATACTTGCGGAGTTTCCCGTTCACGGCGAGATGCTTGCCCAAATTGCCTGGGTTGTCCATCAAGTTGACTTGTGTGCGCAAAGGCTTGCCCGCAGGCAGGTTGACGATGATGCACTGGCTGATTTCGCGGCAAGCGGCATCGTCGGCAATCACCACGTTAGTGGCCAAGTCGAAGGGTGCGCTCCAATTGATGTCGGCATTGCTCGTGACCGAACTCAAACCCGCCTTCACGGCACCCACAATGTAGCCATGCACCCATGCAATAGGCTCTTCACTTTGCAAACCGATACCGGCAGCCACATTATACGGGTCGTCGGCAGTACCACTGCCCTCGCCTGTTCCCGGTGTGGGCGGGGTCGGAGGCGTCACACCTGCCCCTTCTTGAACCGTGATGCTCTGGATTTCAATCGTTCTCGACTGTGAAGCGGTTGAAGTGTATTTAATGGCCACCGTCACATTCTGACCAATAAATTCATTTAAACTCGTTTCAACGGTTTGGAAATCATTGAAATTCGCTGTGTTCGGATAAGTCGTCTGCATATTTTTCCAAGTGGCTGAAGACGGGTCATTGCCATAGACGTAATCCGTGGAGACTTGCAACGACACATCGCCATTGTCGGCATTCTGATACTGAGCGGAATAGGTCACCGAAACTTTGGCTTCGCTCACATTTGTAACAGCCACAGGCGAAGAAATGAGCCAGTCTTCATTGGCATTGGAGCCACCAGAGTAACCCGTCATTTTGGCTGTATGATAATCAATCATCCACGACTGAGGGCCTAACACATCGTAAGTCATATAGGTTCCAAACTCCTCCGTAAACGATTGCGTGTAAGGCATATACTGCAACTCACCGCCCGTGCCCGGTCCGGGAGGAGGCGTTGGGCCACTACCTTCTTGGATACAGATGCTCTGCACCTCAATGGTGCCAGCCTTGTTACTATCTGAACGATATTTCACGGCCACACAAACCTTCTTACCAACGAATTGGGAGAGGTCGAGTGTGGTGGTAGCGAAGTCGTTCCAGTTAGAACCTTCAACCCATGTAGCAGGAATTTGTTCCCAATTGGCCGAATTCGGGTCGCCAGAGGTGTAGTCAGAGGAAACCCAAACCGTAACGTCTTCATTCACATTATTGAAATAGCGAGCGATATAGGATACCGTCATACTGGCACTCGAAACGTTCTCCAAAGAGAACTTGGCCGAAATCAGCCAGTCTTCATTTTCATAGTTCGTGCTGTTTTCGTAACCCGTCATCTTGGCAGTGCTGTAGTCAATCTCCCAATGTTGGGCACCCTTTACATCGTATGTCGTGTAGGATCCAAACGAAGAGGCAAAAAACTCACAATACGGCAAGTCATTGGCGCCGCCCGGCACATAGCCGTCAAACTCCAACTCGCGGGCCGAGCGGATGATGAGTTGCCAAGTGCTGTTGTAAACCGTGGCAATGGCCGTCAAATTGCCAATACCTTGCGGAAGCGAGTCGTTGGCAAAGTTGGCGTAGTTGCTCGTGCGCACGATGACATTGCTTGAAGGGTTCATAGGGTCAATCAAGGTACGATTGCCGTATGTGGTGGGGTCGGCAAAGGTGTTCTGCTCGGTGAACTTCACATTCTCCAAACGCACCAAACCCGCGAGATATTTGCCTTGGGTAATCTCATCGATGGTGGCCAAAGCAGGCTCAATCGGCTTGTTGTTGGCCAAAATAACAATGTGTCCGTCGGCCTCGAAGTTGCTCAACTGGGGCAGGTTGTTGTACATCGCGTAAGTCACATCCTTCAGGTAGATGCGGACGGAATCGCCGATGCGCACGCCACTGACGGCATTCAGGTAAAGTTCGATGGCGGCACCTGTGGCGCGGTCTTGCATGAAGGCGGCCTTGTAGAGGTTGCCCGACACCTCGTCGGCAGTGATGATGCCATACACCGAAGCGTCTTCATTGAAAACGGTGCCCGGCTCCAAGGCAAGAATTTCACTAATCGTGTAAACCCTTCCTATCGGCAGGTCTTGGATAGGCGGCGTAGGATACTCTTTCTTGCAGGAGGTGAACAATGTGCCTACCAAGGCAAGAAGCAGAAATGCGTTTAATACTCTGTTTTTCATATCGTTGTGTGTTTAATTGTTAATCGTTGATTTGTTTAATTGTTTGGCTATCAGCAGTCAGCTATCAGCAGTCAGCAAGCTGGCTAACGGCCAATAGCCAATGGCCAATAGCCAACGGCCTACTTCCTAACCGTAATACTGACAAAGAAATTCGTTCCGTACATATAGGAAACCTTGTCGGGGAACATGTCGGGGTTGTTGGCGTTGAAGCGGAGTTGCTCGTAACCATAAAGGATGGTGCTCTTGTTGTTGAGCAAGTTGTTGACGCTCAAGTTGAAGAGGAAATAATACCCTTTGTAGCGTTTCGAGAAGCCGCCGTAGAAGTCGAGCGTGAAGGCGGGCTTCAGCGGGGCTTCGTCCAACACAAGAGGAATGCGGATGTCGCCTTGGGCGTAGTGCAACATGCCTTCCTCGGTGTGGTTGTAAGGGTTCACGTCGAAGTACATATTGGCCATATAGTTTCCGTTGAGGCTCACCCACCAATATTTCGGCGAGTTGTACTTGATGCCCAACGAGGCCACGGTTTCAGGTCCAGCGGAGACATGGTAGTCCTTCAGGTAAGCCACACTGTTTTGGATGTAAGCCGTGGTGTTGTTGTCGTCATAGACCGAGAAAATCGGGTTGTTGTCATAGGTATGGATGCCATTGGCAGCTGCCGCCTGCAAGGTGATGGTCGGGGTGACGTTCCACTCCGCACCCATTTCCACGCCAATGCTCTTTTGGTTGATGTCGGTCATGATGAAGTTAATGAATTCGCTGGTGTAGGAGTTGGCGCTGGTGGTGGTGTTCTGGAACACGTTTTCGCAATAGAAGCTGCGGTTCCAGATGAGGTTTCTGTAAGCGTAGTGATAACCCGTCAAACGGAACTTGAACTCGGGCGAGCGATAGAGGTAACTCAAATCCATGGCCAAAATGCGCTCGCTCTTGAGGTCGCCTTCCACAACGGTGTGGCGGGTGCGCGGCGAAACGTAGATGTCCCTGAACTGTGGGGCTTGGGTCATTAAAGCCATATTGGCCACAAGGTGGTTGCGCCCGTTGATGGCGTAAGTCACACCAGCCTTCAAACTTGGGGCAAAGAAGTTGTGCATCTTGTCCTTGCCGTAGGAATTGTCGGCGAAGGAACCGCTCTTCCAAAGACCTTCGCGCCAAATTTGGGTGAACTCAGCCTGCAAGCCCAAATAGAGGTCGAAGTTGCCGACGAGCCAGTCGATTTGGTCCCAAATGCGGCCATAGTTGCGGTTGGCGTAGTAATTGTAGCCGATGATGTCGCCCACCTTGGCCACATGGTTGGGATTGAGCAGGTTGGTTTGGCACTCGTCGGATTCGAGGTTTTCGGCATACTTATTAATATCATAGTAGTAATCGCCGCCAAGCAGGTCGTTGATGCTTTCGTAGTAATGCGTCCGCGATGCGCTCACCGAGAAGCCACCCGTCATAATCAAGTTGGGCAGGAACTCATGCTTGAAATAGGTGGCGTTGCCCATTTGGCGTTTGTCGTAGTGACGCTCCGCAAGGATGTACTTGGAGGCTGCTCCAGTAACCGTATTGCCTACTTGGCCGTTGGCGTTCTGCACGGTGAAGAGGTGATTACGATTAGCGTTGTACAAGGCATCCCAGTCGATTTGCGTGACCTTGGGGTCGCGGTTCATCCAAATGGCGAACTGGTTTTCTATTTCCGCCGTGCTGTGGGCGTTGGTTTCATAATAACTTGGCAGGTTCTTGTAATAGTCGGGACGTGGGTCTTTGGCCTCACCCCATTCGAGCGAAGTCTGGCTGCCCGGACCGCTGAAGTAGTACAACGAAGTGTTGAACTCGGTGCGTTTGTTGGGCGTCCAATACCAAGTGAGTTGCGCCATGGGCTGATGATAGGTGCTTACGCGCGAGTTGCGTATGACCTGCTTGCCGTTGGCATCCACTGTCTGATAGCCCCAATTGGGGTTATAATAGTTCGTGCCGACGAGGTCGTAAATCTCTTGCACCACGGGAGCCGAGCCGCCACGTTGCGAAGGTGCGCCAAACACGGTGAGGTCGAGGCTGTGCTTGTCGTTGATTTTCTTCTCCACGGAGAGGAAGTAACTGTAGGCCTGATAGAAAGTGCCCTCGGTATAGCCCTTGCCCGCATAACGCCCGCTTGCGGCTGCCATCATGTACCAGCCGTTGCCCATCTCGCCCGTGCCGATGGAAGCCATGACGCGGTGGTTGTAGGAACGGTTGCTGAAGGCATAACTCAGCGAAACCTGCTTGCGGTACTGCGAGGCGCGTGTTGAATAGGCCGTCAGTCCGCCGAGGCCTCCGAAGCCCGCACCCGTCCTGCCGAGGCCTTCAACGAGAATCGAGTTGCGGAAAGCGTCGTTCAGTCCGCCCCAATTGGAGAAGACGGGGCGTCCCGTCTCAGGATCATTCATCAGGATGCCGTTGATCATCACGTCGCTGTACTTCGAGTCGTTGCCGCGCACACGGTAGCGCAGCGAGCCGAAATTGTAGGCCGCGATGCTGTTGAACACATCACGCGACGAGTTGAGCAAAGTGGAAGCATCGTTGACCGAAGTGGATGTCTCCTCGAAATCGGAATCCATCAGGATCACCGTCGGCACTTCGTTCTGGTTGAGGTCGGTAGTGTCGATGGTTTGAGCCGTCATTCGCCCAACCAACAACAGTGCAACCATTAAAAATAGAAATTTCTTCATATTGAACTTGTTATGATTTTCGTTGGATTTATGGTGAATTAAACGGACAAAAATAGGAAAAAGATTGATGGGTTGGGAATTTTTTGTTGGGTTTTTTGGGAAAAGCCGAAAGAAATCTTCTTTTCAAACCAAAGACACGCCCAAACAATGATTTAACAAGTTGAAGATTTAGTCCAAAAATGTTGGAATGTTGGCGACAAAACGAAAAACTTTGTATTTTTGCCGTATCAATCCTAAAACAACCCCCAAGATGGACGACAACAGACTCATCAGATTCGACTGGGCTGCGAAGCGTATGTTGCGCGACAAGGCCAACTTCGGCGTACTTGAAGGCTTGGTTACCGTGCTCCTCAACGAGCCTATCCACATCGTGGAACTATTGGAAAGCGAGAGCAACCAAGACGACCCGCAGGACAAGTTCAACCGCGTTGACATCAAAGCCAAGAACAGCAAGGGCGAAATCATCATCGTCGAGATACAGCAGACGCGCGAGTTGTACTACCTTGAGCGCATCCTCTATGGCGTGGCGCGCACCATCACCGAGCACATCGAATTAGGCAAGGAATACGACCATGTGAAGAAAGTCTATTCCATCAACATCCTCTATTTCGACCTCGGCAAAGGCAAGGATTACCTCTACCACGGCACCACGACGTTCCGAGGAGTACACACCAACGATATCTTGGAAATCACGACCAAAGACGAGAACGCCTTGCGAATGAGGACACCAGAAGAGATTTTCCCCGAATATTTCCTTATCCGAGTGAACGAGTTCAACGCCGTTGCCAAGACCCCACTTGAGGAGTGGCTCGACTACCTGAAGAACGCCCACATCAAGGAAGACACCACGGCACCAGGATTGCAGGAAGCCCGGAAGAAGTTGCAGTATCTGAAAATGGACAGCGAGGAGCGGAAAGCCTATCAGCGTCAGATGGAGAATTACATGTACCAAGACAGCGTCTTTGCTGCTGCACATTTGGATGGCTGGACAGAAGGCAAAGCGCAAGGCGTGGCGGCAGGATTAGAGGAAGGGATGGCCAAAGGTAGAGCAGAAGGTAGAGCAGAAGGGATGGCCAAAGGTAGAGCGGAAGGCATAGCCAAAGGTAGAGCAGAAGGTAGAGCAGAAGGTAGAGCAGAAGGCAGAGCAGAAGGCAGAGCAGAAGCCAATCTCGAAACCGCCCGCAAACTGAAAGCCATAGGCGTGGATTTTGAGGTTATCGCAAAAGGGACAGGACTAACGGTTGAAGAAATCAGCAAGCTTTGAGGTTATGTTTTGATAAAAGAAAGCATTTCTTTTCCCATATCCATCTCCATATTCGGCCTTCAGTCTATCGGCCAACATAGGGATTAATCTCGTGCCGTATGCAGCCCGACTCTCTCCTTTCTGTTCTTCCTCAACAATACGCCGCCCCACATTCCAAAATGTTGCAATAGCGGCTTGTCTATCTGCTGCGTATGCCTGCTGCCGTCCTTGTTCGATGATGGAGCTAATGTCGGCAATAAAAGACGCAACTACCCGTAACCGTAGGTGGCGACCTACGGCAGCACCCCGACAGGCATACAACCAAACCCGCCACAAAGTCACTGAGTGACGGCGGATATTAGGCAGGGAGGAAATGTAATGAGACCCTTGCCGATAATAAACACAACCCTGCTAACGTCGAATACATTGCCAACGTCGGGCAAAAAACACATAAAAAAGCCGCTCTCCCATTTCAAAGTTTTTCCCAAAAGCGAAAGAGCGGCTGCATAAACTATCTTTTGCGGATAAATTGTTCACAGGTTATTCAGCGTTCCGAACCAAGCGGACGGAATAACCAATGTAGCGAGCGTATGAATTCGTACCCATTCTAGGTGATGAGTTGAGTATTGAAAACTATGGAAGTACATATATCTTGCAGAAACATAACTCTCATATGAACTTGACCAATAATTGCCATAGGAACCTGCATTAGAAATCGAAGTCCCACTTCGACCTCCAGCAGCGGGTAAAAAGACACATCCAAGGTTTTCCAATGCAGTCCATCCCTCTCCAGAATAACTATTTACGCTAAAGGAAGCATCTTGATTATTAATCTGCAACGGAGTGGGCAAATAAATTGGCACAGAAAAAACATCGGGGAATAGAATCACTCCCGAAACCCCATTCACAGTTGCCCTGGCAAATCGGGCATTTGATGTATTGCCAACCGTTGAAGCAGAACGGAAAAAGAAAACATATTCCCATTCAGTACTTGTCATTGTTCGCCATAAACCTGCTTGATTTCCCCCGTTGCTGATGGCATTATGAACACCCCAGTCATACTCGGCACTCATCCCCGTAAGATTCGGGTCATACATATTAGTAGATGGTCCATATCCATAATAGTTGCACTCTGTATGTACTACTGCTGAACTTGTCGAATAAGGCTGATAATTGACATTGAAATTGTCATAAACATTATGGTAACCGCTTGTGCCCCAGCCGAACAAGTCAATCCAACCATCATAAGTCGAAGAAATGTTGCTGTTGTCAGCACCTACATAATCCCACTGGCTTCCGGCAAAACGCCAAGTGCTGGAAGAGGCCTGATACTGCAAATTCCCTTGCGAGAAATAGACTTGATCACCTTCCGCATTGATGGTGAACAGGCCATTGATGGCACCTTCGGGATGTCCACTCGGTGTTCCTCCCTCAGTGGTGACACTCACCTCAATTCCAGCGGTTTGGTAGCCGTTCTCGGTAATGGCAGGCACTGCGCCGCGAGTACCCGTATATGCACCATCTTCAGAATAGGCAGTGCCGTCTTCGCCAGCCTCGACCGCTTCTTGCGGCAAAAGGATAGCCCATTTCTCACCACAGCCTGCGGGCAAGGTGATAATGCCGTTCCCTTCTTGGCTATGTGTCAAAGTGTTTCCCGCAAAATCCACGGTCACTTTATTCTTCATTCCGGTGATGCAAGTGGCTGCCTCTGATGCCGTGGTCACGTTAAACTTCACCAAAGCGCATTTGTTCAACAACATAGCCGTGTAGGTCGTTGCACCTGAATCGTAGTTTTCGTTGGACGGGGCGTATTCTATCACGGGCAGATGCTCCGTCTGGTCAGTGATGACCACCGAGCAGGTCGTAGTTGTGCCAGCCGCGAGGGTTTCGGCGGGAGCGACATTGCCCAAGAAATAGAAATGAAGCGGCTCGCCCACGATGGGGTCGGTGATGCCGCCAGTGAAATTGGTGCCGTTGTAGGCCAAGGTGCCGATGTAATGGCCACCGCTGGCCACATAAATCACATCGCCGTTTTGGTAGGTGACCTCGCCCGTCGTTGTGTTCACATCCACCCTTGTGCCTCCGTTGCTTTTGAGGTCGAGGGTGATGGTCACGGCCTCACTGCCGTTTGCAGGTGTGGGCTGTTCCTCTTTCTTGCATTGCGTCAGGGCGACCAAGACCAACAATGCCGTCACAATAGTTCCAAATCTTTTCATGTTCATTTTTCCTTTCTGTTTTGATTCTGTTTTGTTTTCTTTGATTTTAACGCTGAATAGCCGATGCCCGCCGTAAGCAGGAAAAACAATCCGCTTCCCAACGGGGCACCAAATGTTTGGCCCGTAATGTTGCCGTTTGTGACACCAAAACCTTGGCCTGTGAGGTCGCCGCTTGTGGCTCCGAATCCTTGACCCGTGAAGTAGCCTCCAACCGCGCCCTCGCTCCTACCCATTAGGCCGTTGATGTTGCCATTTCCGCTGTTTGCCTCATCTGCAACACCGCGCCGAAACATGCCTTCTTGAGCCGACATGCCAACGGGCAACAACGACAAAACAGCCATCGCCAACAGCACTTTAGGTTTCATCTTGAATTTCTTCATCGTTTGACCTTTATGTTTGCGGCAGGCTCCCAATGCCGTATGATAATCGTCTATTACCCTGAAACATAAAGAAAAAGCGCGGGAGTCTGAAACTATCGCTTATCCCGCTCATGTAGGCTCTCGCATTGCCCGTCGTCCGAGGATAAGCAATGCCGAAGCCCCCGCTATTCGATATACATAAAAAGGTGTATACGAACAAAGGGACGTCAAGCCTTGCTTTACCGTGCAGACGACTGGAATTTGCGAGATTCACATGAGCCGCAGATAAAACGTCAGTTCAACGTCTTTCTGTTATGTTTGCCGCTTCCTTCATAGGAAACAACGATGCAAATTTAGGAATAATTTGGTTGTTACAGCCGAAAAATCATCCTAAGAAAGAAAAAAGACTGGTTTTTGCTGTATTTCAAGACAAATACTTGGGCAAAAGAAGTTCCTCTACCCATTTCTTTTGATGTTCCATATCCATTTTGGTTCCGCCATCAGCGGCAACTTCTTTACCTCGATGGGATTTCGGGCTAACCGTTGCCTTGTATTCCACCCCATTCATCATAGCCGTCAGCCGTTTCGCTCCGTTGCCCATTTCTTCCCAATGAGCATTCTCTACCTTAATTCCGTATGTCTCAATGACATAATCAAAAGTCAAGGGTTTATACAGATGCAACTCAGAGAGCAAGACGGGATTCATCTTGGCAAAATGACCCTCAATAATGTCTTGCCAATGGTCATTAATGTCGTATTTGCAGGCGAAGTCCCGGAAACATTTCACAGCCTCCACACATTGGCGGATGATTCTATTAGGATGGTCAATCTTTGCGACACGGGCAAAACCAATCATGTCTTCATTGGTGATGCCCGTGCGTTTGCCGTTCATGCTAAGATAGTGGTACTCATCAAGTCTGTTGTTCGGGTTGAAGCACGAAAAGGTCAAATCAAAAGCGGGCGTGATGTGCCAACTGCCGCCTTGCTCCATCATGAACTCAAAATTACGGATGTGGGCATCCACGTTGGTGGTCAAGATGTTGAACACGGCACGCCTGAAGGTCTCTTCCCTTTCCTCGTATGGCACCGACAAATTGACACATACTTCCATCAGTTGCTCGTAAGATGTGGCATCAGGAATCATGGCCGCCAACGACTGGGTATGAATCTTTTGCCGGTTTTTTCGGTCATATCTTTCGGTAAGGAAATGACGCTCTCCTCCGACTTTAACCAACCTGCACGGCATCATATTGATTCCTGCGGCTTGGGCCATGTCGGCGTATGCCATCTCAACCTCGGTGAGCGGATAATAACGGCTTTCGGCGAACTTCAAAAGGTAATACTTATAGCCTTCAGGCAACATGATTTGTCCCGACCTGATGTCGCCCGTCACCTCGTTAATGGCAATCACAGCCTTGGAATGATTGCCTCCGGCCGAGGTACCTACCTCATAGAGTGCTTCGAGCGAAAGGTCTTTGCCGACGACGGAAACATCCTCGCGCCCCTGAAGAATCTCCATCGCTTTGGCGTACAATTCAGCCAATTGGAAATTGCGACCCTTGTCGAACTCGTGCGCCGGTTCAAACTCCAAAGCACCCATTCCACGCTTCCCGATAAACGACAACTTGTCGACCGCCGTGATTTCAGAGGGTCTGATGTGGTTTTCGGCTGCCCAAGCGTTGAACACTGCATTGCCCCATCGTCCGGGCAGCGAGTCAGCAATAAAGGCGGGCAAGCCCGAATATATTTCGTCGTTGGGCATTCCATAAAGAGGCAACTTGTTGCGCGGATTTCGAATGGATGCCGACAGGGGGGCAATGTCCAAACCGCCCTTCACGAAGTCAGGGTGATAACTGAACACAGACCGTTTGCGGCGCTCGTCCCAAAAGAGACTTCCAACCTCTTTGCCCCAAATGACAACCTTCACGATATTATTTTGCATGTCTCACTCTTTTTCGTTTGCCTTGCTGGATTTTTTCCAATTCGTATGGCGAGATGGGGATTTCAGGCAGCACATCATCAAGCCCCTGCATGAACCCCACCGCCCTAAGCAACTCGATAAACGTGCCCAAGTTAATGTTGTACATTCGCCCATTCTCGAAATTGCGTATGGTAACGACGCTAACTCCCGAATGGTCCGAAACCTCTTTTTGAGTCATGTTGCACCCGATACGATAGTCCTTGAACCGACGGCCAAGCACAGCAACAATCTCTGGCGTGTACATCTGCGATATGTCTTTCTCTTTTTCCACGCTGCAAAGATAAACATATTTTCGGTTATTCGTGAAAAATTTATGTAAAAGAAAATATTTTTTCGGTTTGTTGAAACATTTCTTCCATTAAAGCATTTTATTTCTCTAAATCTCGATTTTTTATCAGAGTTTAGAGAAATAAAATTGGTAAAAGAACCTGCTTGACCGAAAAAATCACCCTAAGAAAGAAAAAAGACCGATTTTTTTCTACCTTTGCCGCCTAATCATATTGTAAACAACTTTCAAATCATGAATAAGCGACTCATCTTTGCACTCATCATTTCGGCTTTTGGCCTTGGTATAAACCCCGCCTCCGCCCAAGAACAGCAAGCCTATAAGGTCGGTTTGGTCGGTTTCTATAACCTTGAGAACCTGTTCGATACCATCGACGACCCGAACAAGAACGACGAGGAGTTTCTGCCCCAAGGCGGCAATCAATGGAACACCGAAAAGTACCTCAACAAACTCCATAACATGGCCTACGCCATCTCTACCATCGGCACCGACATCACGCCCGACGGTGTGGCCGTTTTAGGCTTGTGCGAAATGGAAAACCGCCATGTGCTTGAGGATTTGGTCGCCCAACCCGAAATCAAGAGCCGCAACTACCAAATTGTACACTATGATTCTCCCGACCGCCGTGGCGTGGATGTGGGATTGATTTACAATCCGAAATACTTTAAGCTGACCAACAGCAAATCTTACCGAACCGTTGTGCCCAACGACCCTGAATTTATCACCCGCGACCAACTTGTGGTGAGCGGCCTGTTCGATGGTGAGCCGATGCATTTCATCGTCATGCATTGGCCTTCGCGCGCTGGTGGCGAGAAACGCTCCATGCCCGGACGTATTGCCGCTGCCACCTTGTGCCGCAACATCGCCGACAGCATCATGCGCGAGGACCAAAACGCCAAAATCATTATGATGGGCGACTACAACGACTACCCTGACAGCAAGAGCGTGACCAACTACCTGCGTGCCTCGGGCGACATGAAAGACCTGCGCGATGGAGAGTTCTACAATCCCATGTATGACCTGCATAAGAAAGGCTACGGCACCAATTACTACCGCGACGCGCCCGGCGTTTTGGACCAAATGATCCTCACCCCTGCCTTGGTGCCTACAGGTTACGACACCTATCAGTTCAAGAACGCAAAGGTTCACAACAAGGAGTTCCTGAAACAGCACGGCGGCAAATACAACGGCTACCCCTTCCGCACTTTCGGCAGCGGCGTGTGGATGGGCGGCTACAGCGACCACTTCCCCGTGTATGTGATTTTGCTGAAGAAAGCGTGATAAAACTTGTAGGACTGTCACACCGTGGCAGCAGCTTTTGTTGCAATTATCAAGCGGCTGCCATAATATGACAGCCCTACATATTCCTATTCCCGAAAAACTCTCCTCCTACCAAACCTCCAATTCGTCCACGAAAATCCAAGCGGGATTGCCGAAGCCGTCGTGGTCTTCAGGCAAATCGTGGCCTTTGATGACGACCTCCACGAACCGTGCTGCGACGGGTTCAAACTCCAATTCGTAGGCGAAGATGCCGTCCCTGTCCTCCCAAGTGGAAATCGGGATGGTTTTTTGTCCCACCTCGCGGAAGGTTTCTCCATCATTGGAAACCAACACCTTCAATGAACTCGGATTGTAAATCCATGCGCTTTTGTTGACGAGTGCATGAAAGCGGACCTTGCGCATCTCGACAGGCTGTTCCAAATCCAAGACAGCATCCAAAGGAGAGCCACAGAAACCCAACCAACGCCCTGAATTGTATGCGCCGCGACCCAAATTGCCGTCGTTCAGCAACTTGGCACCTTCGTATGTGTATTTCTCGGCAGGTTGCTCGCGCAAGGAAATCGGTTTGCGGGTGGCCAAATTGGTTTCCACCGTGTCAGCCCACACCTGCGGATTGAAGATGTGGTCGGCGTAGGTGTAATGATAGAGTTCGTAGAACTGCCTCATTTTCTTGCAACGCTCCACAAATGCCTCAAAGTCACGCTCTTTTGGATTGTTCCACTGTATTTCCGTCAAGGCTTCCATACGGGGCAAAGCCATATATTGCACATGCCAGAAATGGGCGATGTATTCCGTCCAGATGTTGGCCTGCACGCCGATGATGTGCTTTTGCTCTTCGGGCGTCAGTTCTGAAGGCAGCGGCTGGAATTCGTAAACGCGCTCCACGGGCAAGTAGCCACCGATGCAAGGCGGCTCGTTGGCTATGTCCTCGCTTTGGTAGTAATCGAAATAAAGGTGTGATGACGGTGCCATAATCACATCGTGGCCCTTGCGTGCCGCCTCGATGCCGCCTTCCGTGCCTCTCCAACTCATGATGATGGCCGTCTCGGAAACGTTGCCTTCCAGAATCTCGTCCCAACCGATGACACGGCGGCCACGCGCCTCCACCACCTTCGCCATACGGTTCATCACATAGCTTTGCAGATAGTCCTCCTTCGAGAAACGCCCGTCACCCTTGATGCCCAATTCCTTGATTTTGGCTTGGCACTTGGGGCACTTTTCCCAGCGCACCTTGGGGCACTCGTCGCCGCCAATGTGGATATAGGGCGAGGGGAACAAATCCATCACCTCATTGAGCACGTTTTCGGCGAATTGCATAGCCTCCTCATTGCCGGCGCAAAGCACGTCTTCCGAAACGCCCCAACGCCGCCAAACCTCGTAAGGGCCGCCCGTGCAGCCCATTTGCGGGTAGCAAGCCAAAGCCGCCTGCATGTGGCCCGGCAGGTCGATTTCGGGGATGATGTTGATGTGGCGCTCGGCGGCATACTGGATGAGGTCGCGAAGCTCGTCTTGGGTGTAGTAGCCGCCATGGCGGATGGTATCGTACAAATTCCCATTATGCCCGATGACCGTGCCATTGCGATACGCGCCAATTTCCGTCAGTTCGGGATATTTCTTGATTTCGATGCGCCAGCCTTGGTCTTCGCTGAGGTGGAAATGGAACTGGTTCATGTTGTGCATGGCCATCATGTCGAGGTAAATCTTCACCGAGTCCAAAGGGATGAAGTGGCGGCAGGGGTCGAGGTGCATACCGCGATAGGCGAAATTGGGGTGGTCTTTGATTGTGGCTGAAGGGAGTTGGCATTGAATCCCCCCTACCCCCCTTTGCAAAGGGGGAATGGGCAGGCTCTTGCGGAGGGTTTGTATGCCGTAGAACACGCCTGCTGCATCTGCGCCTTTGATGGTGACTTGTTTCGGCGTGATGCAGATTTCGTAGGCTTCGGCTTGGTCGAAATCGGCGGGCGAAAGTTTCAGTACAATTCCATCGGTTTCGTTGCCTTTAATTTCCTGAAGCACAAGGCCATAGCCCATAATGTCATTCACATACTCGCTGAGGAACTGCGCCTCGCGCTGGAGTCCGGCCTCGTAATGGATGACGGTCTTGGGACTTAGTTCAAAAGATTTCCCGTCATCAAGCCGCAACTCTTTGGGTTGCGGGATGATGTCGTAATTGGCAACGGGAAGTTGCTGTTTTGTGCAGGCGGTCATGATGAGGGCCGCAAATAATGCAAAGGATATTTTTTTCATTGGAGTTGTATTTAGATTATTATTCATTCTTCATTGGCCGGAATCTATTCAGTTCAAACTTTGCGTTATAGTCATACTCGCGCGTTTGCGAAAAATAGTAGTCAATGATGTATTGGCCATGCTTGTGCAGGAATTTGTTGCCGTACTCGTCGCCCTTCAAGCTGGTGATTTTGGCGTCGGGCAGATAATTGCCTTCGTGTAGGTCGCAAGCATCACTGTAATCTATGAGGTTTTCGTTGAAATAGAACTGGAGGGCGTTGTTTTTGGCGAATTCCTTGTCATAGAACGGATTATCATCGTCACAAATACACGCTGCTTGTTCAAATACCAACACAAGACCATTGACGGGCGAGCACATCAGTACACAATTCTTCTCAAACTCGATCTTGAAGTTTTCATCCACTCCCTTGAACCCCAAATTCTTATAGGCTTCTTTTAACTCGTCAGTCGAACCGAAAAAGAGCATCTTCTTCCCTTTTGAAAGCTCCATGAACTTCGGATACATAGTGTGCTGGTCATTGAGATTGTCAAGATTTCTGCGCTGCTCATCAATCAGCTCTTGCATCTTATCGTTTTTCTTCCCCAATCCGACAAGCTGGCCGCATTGGTTCCAAGTGGACTTGAACGACACCAACGAGCAATACACCACATCGTTTATTTTCAATTGTTTACGCAGAAAATTCTCGTTAAACGAATCCTTCTCCACCATGAAGTTCTCGTCATGCACCAAATCTCTCAAGTATAGCCTTTCGCCATCCTCACCATAATACTCCAAAAAAGAAATGTGCTTCCATTTGATACTTTCCCAGATGTCGCGCTCTTCCTGCCTCCTAATCCGCCCAATCCACTTGGGTACACTGATTGACAACATGTTATGCTTATGCTTGAATGCGTCTTCAACTCTAAAGGCGTAAATAGCTATATCCGGATTTTGCGAATCTTGACAATCCTCTTCAGCCTCGCTCAAGTCGTACCAAGTGTTGGTGCAGACAAAAGCGTTTTCGTGGAACCATTCAATGAGTTCGCGGGCGTTCCAATAGGAATCCAAAGCGGCGCTGTTGTGCATGAAATCATAAAGCCTGAGATTGGAAGGCGCGGTTTCCCAAGCCTTGTCCAACAGGTCAAATATTTCTGACGCAACCTGCTCAATCCCAATGTTTTCAGGATTGATAAAGCTTTCAAACCCTCTATAACATTGCGCCTCGTTCCAAAGAAGGAAGCGCACATCCTCTCTGTTGACGAACCCTTCCTCATAGTCGTCGCCCAACTCATAAAATGGCAAAAGGCTGCCATAGCGCTTGCGGAATTCCGTTGTGGCAGCCCGCCACACGCCAATCTCCGACGCCAAGTCCTCAAGATACATCGTCAAATGGATGGCCACGTCTTTCATGACTTCCTTGTCTTCATCGAAGGCATCGGCAATGCCCGAATTCTTGATACATTCAAACACTTTGTTGGCCAAGTCGGCGTAAAAGTTATCCACCTGATTTGCTGTCCTATAAGGGTGACAATCCACCCAGTCTATCGGATAAATGGTTTTTCTTCGCATTTTCTTCTGTTTTGATGAGGCAAAGATAATCGTTTTTGCTCAATGCGCCCATTGATACATCAGAATTTCATGTTTTTGCACAAAATTCATCCGTTATGAACATACTGATGACATAGTAACTGCTGCGGGAGGAATTAAACATCGTTCTTTGACAAATGCAAAACAGCGCACCCGAAATTTTCGGATGCGCTGTTTTTGTATTAACCTAAATTCATTATTCCTTGCGTTTCTTGCCAGCAAGATAAACTGCTCCAAGACCTATTAGAACGGCAATGCCGCTGCCCAAGGGAGTGCTGGCTGGTTGGTTGGTATTCAGTTCGTGATACGGCAACATTGGCCTTTCATTAATGCGGGAGCCAAAATATTCCTCATCGGGAACCATTCCGCGTTGGAACAATCCACCGCCATCTGGGGCGGCGAAGGCTGTAATACTCATTCCGAGAATGATTGCGATTGTTATTGATAGTTTTTTCATATTTCCATTGATTTAAAATTCAAATTATTAAAGATTCAAAACGGTTTGTTTGGCCTTGTAGGGTTGTCACACCGTGGCAGCCGCATCATATAACCGATCGGGGGCGGCTGCCGTAATACGACAGCCCTACAATCACCATCGTTTATTCCACTACGATTTTCTGTGTCCTAACATCGTTGCCGTTGATAAGACGCAAAACATACACACCCGCCGACATTCCGCTGGTAGAGACATTGCGTTCAACGTCTGTATTAACGACCACGCGCCCCATCACATCAACAATCTGCAACGTGGAATTAGTATTCGCTTCAGTGATGACAATATTCCCGTTGCTGATGAAAGCGAAGGTCTCATTGTCGCCGTCTGCGTCCCCGCAGGCGGAAAACACCAGTTTGAAGCGTGAGGCATAATCGCTCGTTTTGGCCTCAAAGGTATAGCTTGGTTCGGCCAGCAGGTCAACATCCGCACCCGTGAGGTTGTCGATGAGATGCAGATAGCTGAAATCCAGACCGTCAGCATTTACGGAGATGGTGTATTGGCCGTTCTTGGCGGCTTTGAAATTAACAGCCTGCTCATTGCCCTCACAAGGCACGATGGCCAGTTCCTGACGCTCGCCTTGTGCGAAAAGTCTTGCCCTTCTCTCATTGAGGGAGAATTTCTCCAAAGGCTGCCCCTCGGCGGTTTTCACAAGAAGGCGGTCGATGAGTTTGTCATTCTCCACCAATTCCACACGGATGGTGCCGCTTTGTGTTGCCGTTGAGCCACGACCTGGGTTAAAAGTGATGGAAGCGCCAGCAGCCGTGGCCTTCACGAAGAAGCCCTCGGCGGGTCGCAACGGATTCTCTTCTGAAATCTCACTCACGATGAGGTCGTCCTTGGCCTCGTTCATCACATAGCAACCATTGGCCACATTCACGGAAGCATACGAGGTGACATTGTGCGCATACGGGTTGCCCACGAGGTTGAAGCCTTGCAAGGCATGGCCTGTCGTATATGACAAAGGCACATTGACTGTGGCGGAGCCGTTGTTGATTACTCCAGTAAAGTTAAGTGTCATAGCTTCAAAACTTTCCATCATGCCTGAAAGCGTAATGTCGTCGATGAGAAGCGCACCTTGCTCCGAACAATTGAAATGACGGATGGCAACATAACCCGTTTGGCCTGCATATTGGTCAAGATTAACCACATATTCATACCAAGTGCCAATGTTGCGGCCAGTCTTTGCGTTCATCGTCCATTCCTGAACGGTGGTGAAGTCCGTAGTATTAGTATTGCCCGTGGTGGAAACGGCCACTCCGAAATATTCGGCTGGGAAATTGGCATCCTCGGCACAAGCCCAAAAACGGATGCTTGATGTCGAACCAAAATGAACTTGCGGCGAAACAATGTAGTTATCGGGGAACAAGGCTCCCGGGCCTGGATTATATTTCCACGACTCGCTACCGATGTGTCCCTCGCCATTGTGTGAAGTGGATGCATCCAGAACAACATGCCACTCGTAGCCGTCTCCATCGGCATCGATGTTCGTCCAGCCTTGCATAGTGCCGTCGTCGAAATCGTAATCATAGTTGAGCGTGAAACCGCAATTGTTTGCATACAAATAACCTTTGCTCGCCTCCATTTGCGTGTAATTGTTTTCAGTGGCTTCTTGGTTGATCCAATACACAGTCGGCTCGTCGTAGTAATACAGGTCGTATTCATTGCTCGTCAAGTTTTTGACGGAAGGAATATCCAAATTTTCCACCATAGGATGGGCAATTAAATGCCAGCCATCCTTTGTGCCTGAAGTATAAGGCATGATGGTCTTTTGCACCGTGGCCACGACACTGTCAGTAGTATGGTATAGTTGTCCACCGTCCTCAATGATAATGGAAGGGGGACAGATGAAATTGGCACGAATCATAAAGGTTCTGTTTATTCCGTATGGGAATGAGCCTATGTCATCCCAATCTGAACCGTCATAAGAATACCATCTTCCATTTGGATCACCCGCATCGGCACAAAGTGCAGCCGGATAAGTAGCACCACTGGCATTGTAAAATATGACCCACACATTTTTTGTAGAATCAATTCCAACAGGTTCCCCAAAACCGAACTCCACAAAATCCTCGATTCCCGTGAAAGCAATTTCCATACTGCCTATTGGATTGGCAGGAGCATTGGAACCATCATTATAAATAGTAACCACACCGTTCATTGGCATACAATCGAATGCAGATATCTTTTCAAGCATCGTACCCGTGTAGGAACCAGCAGGGAACATGACACCCCAATAGAAGTTTTCTCCATTATACCCAAATCGGTTAATCCTAATGCCATCATCGTAATAGTACCAATTATTATCACCTCCATACATTTGCATATCATCCGTAACAGAAAGATTGCCTTCTGGTTTGATGGTAAGAGCGTTTCTTTCAGAATACAAATTCAAGACAGATGCCTCGTCATTAATTTCCGCATCTGCATAAAGGATTACCGTTGAACCTTCCGAAGGCAATTGCTGTGGAAGCCAGTTGTTGGCTTCGCTCCAAAGGTTTGAATTGGTTCCGACAAAAAAGTTATAATTTGAGGCCACTTCGAAATTGGCTACCAAGACAACATCTTCCATGAGGTTGAAAGTATAGTCTGCATCGGTGGAAACCACAATGCCATCTACCGTCCAATTGCTGAAAACACCTCCTGTTTTTGGCTCGGCATGCACGGTGCTTTCGGCGTTGCTACAAGTGCCATATTGACTTATGGAAGCCTCGCCCAGCATCTCGGAATTCACACTGACGACGATTTCGGCAGGCCTTTCGTGATAGTTGGTGAACGACGACCATCCCGAAGCTCTTTTATAGATGGCTTGAGTGCCGCAAGGAACATAAACAGGGATAGAATTGCTGAATCCATCAAATGTAGAACTGCCTAATGTGGGCGGAGTGACACATTTCGAATTGATTTCGGTAAAGCCGATATTATAACTGGAGAAAGCGTTGTCTATCGAAGTTACAGAACTACCAATAACCAAAGAGCCTGTAAAACTACAATGTCTGAAAGCATCATAAGCTATCGTCGTCACCGAATTGCCTATAATCAAAGAGCCTGTAAAACCACAATTGTTGAAAGTGTAGGAATAGATTTCTGTCACACCATCACCAATGACTAATGAGCCGTTCAAGCCGCTGCAACCAGAGAAAACATCTCTTTCAATCGTAGCCACTGAATTTGGAATGACTAAATCCCCAGTAAAGCCACTGCAACCATTGAAAGCACTCTCTCCTATCGAGGTCACGGAATTGGGAATAATCAAACTTCCTGTTAAGCCACCACAACCTTGGAAAGCAGCATTTCCTATCGTAGTCACGGAATTGGGGATGGTCAGGCTTCCTGTAAAGCCACCACAATTTTTAAAAGTACTCTCTCCTATCGTGGTCACGGAAGTGGGAATAATCAAACTTCCAGTAAAGCCACCACAGCCTTGGAAAGCAGCATTTCCTATCGTAGTCACGGAATTGCCGATTGTCAAGTTTCCAGTAAAGCCACCACAATCCAAGAAAGCACACTCACCTATCGTAGTCACGGAATTGGGGATAATCAGACTTCCTGTTAAGCCACTGCAATTGCTGAAAACATAACTGCCTATCGTGGTCACGGAATTGGGGATGGTCAGACTGCCAGTGAAACCGCTACATCCTTCAAAAGCACTACTGCCTATCGTGGTCACGGAATTGGGGATTAAAAGGTTGCCCGACAAATTTTCGCAATAACAGAAAGCTTCTACGGGAATAGAAGACAACCCGATAAAGTATTGCAACTCTTCAAAGGAAGTGATACTCGAATTGAATTGGAAATAACTATTATAATAATATCCATCACCCAAATCAGTCACTGAAGCGGCTTCGGCATAACTCAATTCACCGTCGCCGTTGGTGTCCCAATGCTCCACGCAAATGGCCTTCACATTAGCATCGGCAAAAGTGATGTTGCCTTCTTGAACGAAGTGAGCCACCAAGGTCATATCACTCGGCACATAAAAGATGTAGTCGGCTTCAATAGATACTATCGTTCCATTAATAGTCCAGTTGGCAAAAGCATAACCTTCATTGGCTGTGGCCGTCACCGTACAAAGTTGACCAGCCTCAAACTGACCGCCACCCATCACCGTGCCACATTCTTCTGGGTCGGCCATTACAATAACCGTGCCTCCACACAATCCTATAAAATCATTGAAACCGCCCCACGAAACCGAAGAGTACGCCTCTTCATAACCACAGGGGACATAAACAGGTTTCGAATTGGAATACGAAAAAGGATAAGAACCCAAAGATGGAGGTGTTTCAGCAAGACTCATTAAGGAAGAAAAGCCACTGCCACCAGAAAAAGCCATATCGCCTATCGTGGTCACGGAATTGCCGATGGTCAGGCTGCCAGTGAAGCCTCTGCACCCATCGAAAGCCCAATTTCCGATTGTAGTCACGGAATTGGGGATGGTCAGGCTGCCTGTGAAGCCTCTGCAATTATTGAAAGCATAATTGCTTATCGTAGTCACGGAATTGGGGATGGTCAGGCTGCCTGTGAAGCCTCTGCAACCAGAGAAAGCAAACCATCCTATCGTGGTCACCGTATACGCCGTGCCGTTATAGGTCACAGATTCTGGAATCACTAACGGGCCTGAGGCTGATGAGCCGTCCACATGGCCTGTCAAAGTCACGGAAACACCGTCGCTATTGACGGAATAGTTCAGGTTGCCCACAGTGAAACTCTGGGCCATTGCATTTGTCAGTCCCACCACATTCAGCAGCAGGACAAGCAGGGCAGTACGAACCGCCCTTTTCAAAGGTAAAAATTTAATACTCATAACATTAGAATTTTGAATTTAACTTAAATAATCAAAACACAAAGTAAAATCCTTTTTCTTTGGAAACCAATGTTTTATACTATCATTAAAAGATAGAAAACCATATTTGTTTCCAATAGCAATCCCTATCCATTTTGGATAAACTCCCAAAAAAAGTTGTAATCCAAAATCTCGGAAATGCGTTTCAGTAGGTCGGTATTGATGGAGGCATTGGCATACACCTTATACAAATGGTTGGGCGTGCAAGGAATCTGTTTGGCGAGCCAAACGGTGGTTCTGCCTTGCTCTTTCAGCACAGCCTTAATCCTGTTCCCGATATGTACCTCCCTGACTTTCGACATAAAAAATGCGTGGAATTTGTTTCTTGCTTGGGTTCAAGGGATTCCACGCCCTACCTATCTAACAAGTCATTCCACGCCGTACCAAGTACAGCATTTCATAACTAACCTTGATAGGGTTGTCCTCCCAAAAAGGAGGACGGGTGGAATTTTAGAACCCAAGGACAGCTATAAACGCTATCTTATTTATATGTTATGGTTGGTTGTTCTGCTTGTGTTTTAACTAATTATTGAGTTTTATTGTTTTCTTATCAGATTCTCTATCTTTTCAACGAACTGATGTGTCGGTTCTTGCAAGGCTTGTGCTTCTTCCTTGGTTATGTTGTATGCACAATTATAATCAGCTTTCTGCCGCAACTGAAACAAACGGGCAAGAAAACTTCCATCTTCCAATTGCACCATTTCAGTCTTCACAAAATGTTTGCTGAACTGAGTCAACATCCCCGAATGGGTATGAGCGACAATTTCCCAGTGGATAAACAGAGCTTGCACAGCATGAAAACAAGCATAATAAAAACGATTTACGGCCATATCAGAATAACCCATATCCATCATTTCATCAGCCTGATTCAAAAAGCGATGCGTCCTTTCAACCTGCATGTCAACCAATATTTTCCTGTCTTCTGGTGTCATTGCAACAAATTTATTGCATCTTTTTGGACATTTTCATAAAAAGGAGTAGCATGATAGGACTGCCATTCATCTTCCGTGTACATAATAGGGTTTATTTCCTCTCCCAACTCGCAACCAAGCAATACAAAAGGATAACTAACATTGTCATAATCCGCCTGCGTCAGCTTTTCCTTATTGAGGATGAGAAGAATATCCCAATCCGAATAGGAGTGAGCAGTCCCTCGTGCCCGCGAACCATAAAGCCATGCCTCGCTCCCCAATGGAACTACTTCTGAAGCCAATCGTTTAATACCAATCAACGTGTCTTCCATATCACATTTTGATTTTCAATCCGCAAAACTACAAATAATTTCCCAAAACACAAAAAAAACAGCGCACCCGAAATTTCCGGATGCGCTGTTTGGATGGTTTGTGAATTGATTACTCGCCCAACTTGATACGCACGAAGTTCACCACAGTGGCTTCCTTGTCGGCGGCCTGGATGTATTCGGCGACGGTCTTGGGGTCGGCAACGAGGCTGACTTGGTTGAGCAGGCAGCTCTCCTTGTAGAACTTGTTCAAGCGACCCTTGGCGATGTTCTGGATCATGCCTTCGTTGAGTTGCACCGTGCCGGGCACCGTGGCCTTGATTTCGCGGGCCTGTGCGCCTTGCTCCTCGGTGATGTAACCCTTGGTGATGTTCGAGTTGATGTGGTCGTCGCTGTCCACGTGGTTGGGGTTGATGCCAGCCTTGCGGAGAGCTTTCTCCACTTCCTTCTGGATTTGCTCTTCCTTGGTCTTGTCGATGGCAACGGAAAGCTCGCGGTCTTTCACCTCTTGCGGGATGGAGGCTTCGCTCACCGAAAGCGGGTTCATGGCGGCGACGTGCATGCACACCTCGTGGCTCACTTCCTCAACACCAGCGAAATTCTTGTTCATTTCGACGATGGTGGCAAGGCGGTTGCCGGGGTGGTTGTAGTTGGCCACATATTCACCTTCCAAAACCTTGAAAGCGCCCAATTCGGTCTTTTCGCCCGTGACAGCACTTTGGTTGGCGACAAGGGCTTCAACCGTCTGGCCATCAAGCTCCATAGCTTTCAGGGCTTCGATGTCCTTCACGCGGTTGGCGACGGCCTTGTCCAAAACGTCCTTCGTGAACTTCACGAAGTCGGCGTTGTTGGCGACGAAGTCGGTCTCGCAGTTCACCATGATAATAGCGGCGTACTTGTGGTCTTCCGTAGCCTTCGAAAGCACGCAGCCTTCAGAAGCGGTGCGGTCGGCGCGCTTGGCGGCCTTGGCCATGCCCTTCTTGCGGAGGATGTCGATGGCGGCCTGGATGTCGCCGTCGGTCTCAACGAGGGCCTTCTTGCAGTCCATCATGCCGGCACCCGTCATTTGTCTCAGTTCATTGACTTGAGAAGCGGTAATATTCATTTTGTTTCTTGTTTTAAAGGTTATTATTAAATATGGCCGATGGCTAATGGCCCTTTGACAAGCTCAGGTACCTTAGCCATAGGCCATAAGCCATAGGCTATAGTTTAGTTCTTGCCAACGGGACGGCGAGGACGGCGGTTGCCACGCTGACGGCGGTCATCCTTGTTTTCCTCTTCCTCGTTGTTTTCCTTCATCTCGTCGTCTTCTTCCTCTTCCTCTTCTTGGACGAGATCCTTGTTGTTCTTGCGCTCGGTGATACCTTCCTCAATGGCGTCAACCATCTTGCCGACGATGAGGGCGATGCTCTTCGAAGCGTCGTCGTTGGCCGGGATGGGGAAGTCGATGAGGTTGGGGTTGGTGTTGGTGTCGACGATGGCGAAGGTCGGGATGTTGAGCTTGCGGGCTTCAGCAACGGCGATGTGTTCCTTCATGATGTCGACCACAAACAGGGCCGAAGGCAGACGGCTGAGGTCGGCGATGGAGCCGAGGTTCTTCTCGAGCTTTTCGCGCTCACGCTCGATTTGGAGCTTCTCGCGCTTCGAGAGGCTCTTATAGGCGTCGCTGCTCATCATCTTGTCGATGTTCGTCATTTTCTTGACGGCCTTGCGGATGGTGGCGAAGTTGGTCAGCATACCGCCGGGCCAACGCTCGGTCACGTAAGGCATGTTGACTTTCTGGGCGAGTTCGGCGACCACGTCCTTGGCCTGCTTCTTGGTGGCCACGAAAAGGACGCGCTTGCCCGATTTTGCCAGTTGGCAGAGGGCGTTGGCGGCCTCGTCCATCTTGGCTTGTGTCTTATAAAGGTCTATGATGTGAATGCCATTGCGCTCCATGAAAATATAGGGAGCCATGTTCGGATTCCATTTTCTTCTGAGGTGACCGAAATGACAACCGGCATCCAGTAATTCTTCAAATGTTACTTGTGTCATGTGTT
>CACZDU010000041.1:0-23335 GCA_902780055.1 uncultured Bacteroidia bacterium
CTGTTATGCACCTCCTTTTTACACATTGCTTGAATATTTTCCAGGTTCTCAAGTGAAAGGAAGCATAACGCTTCTAAAGTTCATAAAGTCCGAACTGGCGAACCAATTCAGCGGCAAAAATAGGGAAATAATAAATCCGAAACACAGCATTTGGCAAATTATTTGTATCATTGCAGCCTGATTGTGAAACACGATGAAGAAAACGCGACTCATTTTCATCCTTTTGGCGGCAATGGTGCTCGTTTTGTGCAAGAAACCAGCGAGTTACGGTAACCTTTGCGTAAACATCGACTATTCCGTCAATAGCAAAGCCTTGGTTACCGACAATTTATGCTACAGCAACGATGCGGGAAACGAGTTTATGATTACCGAAATCCAATGGTTCATTTCCAAAATGGAGCTACAGGACGAGCGCGGCGAATGGGTTACGTTGGAGCCTCGTTTTTTTTATATCGACACCAATATCCCTGAAAGCCAAACGCTTGAAATCAAATCAATTCCAGTTGGGAAATACAAGAGCTTGCGTTTCACATTTGGCTTGGACGAGGAAGACAACCGAACCGGCCTTTTCACCGACCCGCCCGAGTCGGAGATGTTTTGGCCCGATTTGCTTGGCGGAGGCTACCATTATATGAAACTGAACGGGAAATATTTGGACGCGGAAAGCCGGCTCACGCCTTTGTCTATCCATCTCGGCATTGGGCAAAACGAAGACCACAGCCAGTTTTACCAAAACTACTTCACCGTGGAACTTCCAATCGATTTCACTATAACGGAAACCTCTGAGAACCAACTCGATTTGACTATGATTATCGACAATTGGTTCCGCAACCCCAACCTTTACGACTTCAACGAATACGGCAGCCACATCATGCAGAACCAAGCCGCTCAACAAGCCTTGAAAGAGAATGGAAACGACGTGTTTGTCATACAAAACATTAAGAACCAAAACAATATGAACATCACAAAAAACGACATCTTGAAAGGCTTCAATAGTTTGATGCAAAAGGCCGTTCCGAAGCCGCATTTCTGGACTTGGAAAAGCGTGAAGGAGAGAATGATGAGTCCCGTAGGGACGACGGAAAATAGGCAGGCGGTGTAAACCCCTGCAAAACAGGCGGTGTAAACCCCTGCAAATAAAAATTCAAACGATGAAATTGAATAAAAACATAGCATTGGTTTGTAGTTTGGTTTTGGTTTTGACGGCGTGCAAACCAGAGCAAAACCATTATGCACCAACGCCTTACGAATTGCCACAACCAGCCTATTTCCCCTCAAAGAACAACATTCCAGCCGACAATCCCATGACCGAAGAAGGCGTGGCCTTGGGGAGAAAACTCTTTTATGATGTGCGACTTTCGGGTCGCGACGGCACTGACGGCATCCGCAGTTGCGCCTCGTGCCACCATCAGGAGAACAATTTCGATTTTGGCGGTTCGGCTGGCCTGCACCATTCCGTTATGCCTTTGGTCAATTTGGCCTGGAACTGCACGGGTTTAGGCTGGAATGGCGGCGTTGCCACTTTGGAAGATATGGTCTTGGCAGCGGTCACGAGTCCTGTGGAAATCAATGCCGATACCAATCAAGTAGTCAAATATTTGCAGAAAACCGACGACTATCCCGAACTGTTCGAGAAAGCCTTCGGCAGCCGCGAAATCACCTTTATTAATATCCAACGCGCCATCGCGCAGTTTGTGAGAAGTTTGGTTTCCGCCGACAGCAAATTCGACCGTTACCTGCGTGGCGAGGAACAACTTACCGAAGATGAAATGGCTGGCTACGAATTGTTTTGCACCGAGGAAGGCGCCGACTGTTTCCATTGTCATGGTGGCGGTGGTCTGGCCCTGATGACCACCAACTTGTTCTACAACAATGGTTTGGACGATGAGTTCAACGACCCTGAAGACCGTTCAGCCATTACGGGAAGCCATCGGGACAAAGGAGCCTACAAAGCCCCTACCCTGCGCAACATCGCCGTTTCAGCACCTTATATGCACGACGGACGTTTCAACACCTTGGACGAGGTCATCGACTTCTACAGCGAAGGCGTGAAAAACTCCGAGAACATCAACCCGCTGATGCATCATGTGATGGACGGTGGCGTGCAACTCAGCGACATTGAAAAAGCCCAACTGAAGGCGTTTTTGAACACTTTGACCGACGAGACTTTCTTGAATAATCCACACTAATTATCACAAAACATGCAAAACCAACAAAACACAAATCTTGTTTTGGCAAAGGAAAGCGCAAGCCAACCGGCTGCTTTCCGGCGGCGACGCGGTTGCGTAGCCGCCTCACCCGAAAAGTTTTGACTGTTTTGTGGGTTTTGTGACAAAATAAAGAAACCATGTTATACCCTTGGGGCGATGAACGCCGATTCAACAGTTACAGTCGATATTTCGCGAAGCAGTTCGGTGGGCGAGTGCAGAAAATCAGCATCGATGCGGGCTTCAGTTGCCCCAATCGGGATGGGAGAATCAGCACGGGAGGTTGCACTTTTTGCAGCAACGAAGCTTTCAATCCTTCCTATTGTCGGCATGAGAAGTCCATCCGTCAGCAGATTGAGGAAGGCATTGAATTCCATCGACGACGTTATCGCAGGGCGAATAAGTATCTTGCTTATTTCCAGCCTTTTTCAAACACTTACAAGCCCCTTGACGAACTAAAAAGCATCTATCAGCAGGCGTTGGATGTGCCAGAAATCACAGGTATCGTCATCGGAACGCGCCCTGACTTGATTGACGATGGCATTTTACAATACCTCAACGAGATACAGAAAACGCACTATGTCATGTTGGAATACGGTGTTGAAAGCGTTTATGACGAAACCCTAAAGCGCGTCAACCGAGGCCATGACTTCGCTACGGCAGAACGCGCCATCCGCATGACTGCCGAATACGGTATACCTTGTGGGGCGCATTTCATCTTCGGTCTGCCCGGCGAGAGCAAAACCATGATGCTCAATGCCGCCAACATCATCTCACAACTGCCTTTGACCACAGTCAAATTCCACCAACTGCAAATCTTCAAAGGCACGAAGATAGCCGAGGAATACCAAGTCCATCCCGAAGCCTTCCATCTCTTTGGTTTGGAGGAATATATCGATTTTGTCATCGATTTTGCCGAACGGCTGAATCCTAATATTGTCATTGAACGTTTCGCCGGAGAAGTGCCGCCTCGCTACCTCGTCAGTGAGCCTTGGATGAAGTTGCGCTATGACGAGGTACTGAGCCGCATTGAAAAACGGATGGAAGAAAGAGACGACTGGCAGGGGAAAAAGTATCGGCAATAACATACTTTTCTACAAAAATGTTATTTTTTTCACTATTTTTGCACCTTCTTTCATTAAAAGACTCCTTTTTTTGGAAAGTCTCAGTGAATAATAACCATAAAAACACTTGCTATGAAGAAAACCCTATTCACCGTTTTGGCCTTTTGCCTTGGCCTCGCCAGTTTCGCCGCCCTGCCCGTCATCGACCCCGAACTTGAAGCGGAGATGCAACGCATTGGCAATGAAGAGAAAACAAAAGTTGTTATCCTCCTTTCGGAGCAATCCGATGCAATGGCTTTGCTTCGTGAGGCTGAATTTTTCGGCTCCAAACAGGAAAAGCGGCAATTTGTCATCGAAACCCTGAAACGTCAATCCGAAACCACTCAATATGAGTTGGTTGGCCTTTTGAACGAGATGGAGCGCAATGGCATGGTGGACGAGATTCAGCAGTTTTGGCTTGTGAATTGCGTCAGTTGCAAGGCCAACAAAGCGGCCATCAAAGATTTAGCGCAACAGCGCGGCATCATGACGATTTACCACTGCCAAGAAACCCAATGGATTTTTGACAATGAGGCCACGCCTGCCCCGAGAGGCAATGGGCGCGAAATCACCCAAAACCTGCTACAAGTCAATGCGCCACAGGCATGGGAACTAGGCTATAAGGGTGCGGGTGTTTTGATTGCTGTCATTGACACGGGCATCCGCCTCGACCACGCCGACTTGGTCGGTCGCTTTTGGGACGGCGGCGCGGAATATCCCAATCACGGCTACGACTTCTACTACCACGACAACGACCCTTCCGATGATTGGGGACATGGTACGCATGTAGCCGGAACCATTTGTGGCACAGGAGTTTCCGGTTCACAGACAGGCATCGCTCCAGAGGCCACTATCATGGCTTTGAAAACTTTCAACAACGAAGGCGTTGGCGAGGAGACCCATTGGATTGCCGCCATGCAGTTCGCTTTGGAGCATGGCGCCGACTTGATGAACATGTCGTTGGGCCGACCCCAACCCAACGCTGCACAAAAACTGATGACGCGCCAAGCCTGCGACAACACTTTGGCGGCAGGCGTGGTGGTGGCAGCTTGTGCAGGCAACATCCGACAAATGCAGTTCATGGTGCCCGTCCCGAACAATATCTATACTCCGGGCGACTGTCCTCCGCCGTATCTGCATGAAGACCAGTTGGTTAATGCAGGCGGAACAAGTTGCGTGATTTGCGTGGGCGCGGTGAATTACAACAACGCCATTGCCCCGTTCTCGTCTGAAGGTCCTTCGCAATGGACTGATGTGGCAGAATATAACGACTATCCTTATACGGCAGGCAGCACGACCGCGATTGGCCTCATCCGCCCCGACATTTGCGCTCCGGGTGTGCAAATCAAGTCATTGGATTTCAACACCACCGACGGCTACACCTTGATGGACGGCACTTCGATGGCCACGCCCTTGGTTGCTGGTGCCATTGCACTGATGCTCTCCAAGAACCATGAACTCACGCCTGCACAAATCGACGAGATTCTGGAACGCACCGCTGTAAAACTCACTGAACACAAGAGCAACGACTTCGGCTCGGGCCTTTTGGATGCCTTTGCTGCCGTGAACGCCGTGGACTATGACGGAGTCGAAGAGATACGAAATGAAGCGCAAGTTTATCCCAATCCGAGCATGGGGGATTTCACCGTTGCTGGAGAGGGAATCCAGAGAGTTTCCGTGTTTTCGGTTGAAGGCAAATTGCTGAAAACCATCGAAATGAACGGAAACGAATGCCGCATCGAAGGCTTGATGAACGGCGTATATTTATTGAAAATTGACACGGAGAACGGTGTCATCGTGAACAAAATCGTAAAACTGTAAACCATGAAAAGAATTGCCCTGATTTCCATTCTGTTGTTGGCCTGCATGATGGGTTTTACCCAAGGCTGCCTTGACCCGCTGTTGAGCCAAGAAATGACCCGCCGTAGCGATGACGAGCAAATTGAGGTCGTCGTGCTGATGAAAGCGCAATACGACCGCTCGCAGTTGTGCCGTCGCGCCGATTATTACCCCTCACGAGCCGAGCGGAGAGCGTTTGTAGTCAATGAGTTGAAGGCTTTCACGGAAGCTTCGCAGTACGACTTGAAACGTGTCCTTTCGGAAATGGAAAGGCAGCAAATCGTAACCACCCCAAACGTTTTGTGGATGTCGAACGCCTTGTATTTCAAGGCCACCAAAACGGCTATCCTTGACCTTGCTTCACGCAATGACATTGCCCTAATCAGTCTCAACCAGAAGCATTACTGCTTGGGTGACGACACCATCGAACCAACCTCCGCGACACGTGAGATTACGCCAAATGTGCTTAAGGTGCGCGCCAATGAGGTATGGCAATTGGGCTATCGTGGACAAGGTGTCGTGGTGGCTGTCATCGACACGGGTGTAAACTATGAGCATGTCGATTTGGCCGACCATCTTTGGGACGGTGGCAACGAGTTTCCGCATCATGGCTATGATGTTTACAACAACGACAACGACCCGATGGATGACATGGGGCACGGGACGCATTGCGCCGGAACGGTGTGCGGCGACGGCACGGCTGGTTCGCAAACTGGCGTCGCGCCTGACGCCACGCTGATGTGTGTCAAGTGTTTGGACGAATATGGCGGTGGCACGGCGGCCAGCATCGCGGCTGGCATAGAATGGGCCGTCGAACATGGATGCGACCTTTTCAGCCTGTCGCTTGGCATCCCTAATTCCACGATAGCCGAGCGTACTTTGTTGCGCCACACCTGCGAAGCCGTTTTGGACGCGGGCATTGTGGGTACCGTTTCCTCCGGCAACGATGGCAACACGGGCATGTATCCTGTCCCAAACAACGTGGGCGTTCCCGGCAGTTGCCCTCCTCCTTATATGGATCCCGTTCAGATGGAGAATCCGGGCGAGTTGAGTTGTGCCATCACCGTTGGAGCCGTTGACAACAATGATAATCCGGCTAATTTTACCTCGCGCGGTCCCGTCACATGGACAAACACCGAGTTTGGCGACTACCCGTACAATCCCGGCATAGGCCTCATCCGCCCCGACCTGTGTGCCCCGGGTGTGAGCATCAAGTCGCTGCATTTCGGCCTCTCACCGGCATACGGCACCATGAGTGGCACCTCACAGGCGACCCCTGCCGTGGCTGGCACCATCGCGCTGATGCTATGCAAATGCGACTTCCTCTCTCCGGCAGAAATCTGTCGCATTTTGGAGGAAACCGCCGTTCCGCTTTCCGACACTAAAAGTAACGTCACAGGCTTTGGCCGTATCGATGCCTTGGCCGCCGTCGAGGCTGTGGCTGCAGGCCCTTTGTCGTTGGTGTCCTACCAAATCAACGACCCGCAAGGCAACAACGATCACCAAATCAACCCGGGAGAAAGCGCCACCATCGACCTGACCTTGCTCAACGACACTGGCGAATCCCTCAATAACCTCACAGCACAACTCTCGACCAATTCAGACAAAGTCGCCATCACAAGCGGCATGGTGCAGTTTCCTTCGTTTGGCCCCCATCAAACCCTCACGATTGAAAACGCTTTTGCCTTTGAGGTCAGCGAGGACGCCATCGGCAACGAAGACCTCCGTTTCACTTGCGATGTCTATGACGAGAACCTCCTGATAGGCCGATTCAGCCTCAATTTCAAGGTTTATGGCTATGTGCTGAACATCGCCTCAATCACTGCCCTGAATGACGACAACGACAACGGCCTGCTTGAGCCGGGCGAGACCGCCGACTTGCGCGTTATTGTGGAAAATATCGGCAACTTGCCGGCTTCGTCGTTGGTTGGGACGCTTTCCACCGATAATGAATTCCTTTCCATCCATGAAACACAAAAGCCGTTCGGGACGATAGAGGAATCCAGCGAAAACTACGCGGATTTCCATGTTTCCTTGAGCGCCGAGGCTTCTTCCAATGGCATGATTCCGCTCAAACTCATCCTTGTGGACGCCGAAGGGAAACAGACTTGGCTTGGCTATGACTACAAAACCACTTGCAACATCGTTTTCACGCTGCACGACGCATGGGGCGATGGCTGGTATGGCTCCTATCTTTCCGTCAATTACGGTGATGGAACAACTCCTGAGCAAATGACCATCACCAGCGGAACCTCGCTCACCCATATCCGCGAAGTGACGACAAACTCACAAATCACGCTCACTTGGCACTCTACCGGCTTCGATTGGGATGTCAGTTTTGAGGTCGCCTACGAGGGCGGTGATGTCATTTACCAAAACCAAGGCGGCATGAATTCACCATTTTCATTTGTCGTCAATTGCATGGGAAGCGGATATGTAGAAGTGCCCGAAATTTTGCCAGAAAGCGAAGCCTCGATTTTCCCGAACCCATCGCATGACAGTTTCACCATCGTTTGCGAAGGAATGAGGCGGATTGAAGTGTTTTCCATTGATGGAAAACTGCTGAAAACCATACAAGTAAACAATGCTCAATGCCAACTTGACGGTTTGGAAAGCGGGGTTTATTTTGTGAGGATTGAAGCGGAAAACAGTGTAATTGTAAACAAAATCGTAAAACTATAATACCATGAAAAGAATTGTCCTAATTTCCATTCTGTTATCAGCCTGCATGATGGGTTTTGCCCAAGGCTGCCTCGACCCACTTTTGAACCAAGAAATGAACCGCCGCAGCGATGACGAGCGAATCGAAGTCGTCGTGCTGATGAAAGCGCAATACGACCGCGCGCAGTTGAGCCGTTGCGCCGATTATTACCCTTCACGCGCCGAGCGCAGAACGTTTGTAGTCAATGAGTTGAAAGCCTTTGCCGAGGCTTCGCAGCACGACTTGAGGAACCTCCTTTCCGAGATGGAAAGTCAAGGTATGGTTTCTTCCGTGCGCAGCCTTTGGTCGGCCAACACGCTGTATTTCGAGGCCATAAAAACCGCCATTCTTGACCTTGCTGAACGCACTGACATTGAAACCATTACCCTCAACACCCAGCACCAATGGATTGCCGAAGGCGAAACGCCCAAACCGGCATCCGACACGCGCGAAACCACGCCTAACATCACGAAGGTGAACGCTGACCAAGTGTGGGAATTGGGCTACACGGGTGCAGGTGTCGTGGTGGCCGTCGTCGATTCAGGAGTGAGCTACAACCATCTCGACCTTGCCAACCACCTTTGGGACGGCGGTGAGGAGTTTCCGCACCACGGCTATGACATCGTGAACGACGACAACGACCCGATGGACGACAAAGGCCACGGGACACATTGCGCAGGCACGGTGTTGGGCGACGGCACGGCAGGCTCGCTGACGGGTATGGCACCCGAGGCCACCTTGATGTGCGTCAAGAGCATCCGTGGGGATGGTTTTGGCGGCGCGGTGAACATCGCCGGCGGCATGGAATGGTCGGTCGAGCACGGCTGCGACTTGATTAGTATGTCGTTGGGTATGGTCAATGCGGGGGTCGCGGACAAGGAAATCTTGCGCCGCACCTGCGAAGCCGTCTTGGATGCGGGCATCGTGGCCTTGGTATGCGCCGGCAACGAAGGCCAAATCCAGTTTTATTGCCCCATCCCGAACAATGTGCGCGTGCCTGCCAGTTGTCCCCCACCTTACCTCGACCCCGACCAAATGGCCAATCCTGGCCCGTTGAGTTGCGTGGTGGCCGTCGGTGCGGTGAACTACAACGATGCTGCCGCCGACTTCACCTCCCGTGGCCCTGTCACTTGGCAAGACACCGAGTTTGGCGACTACGCCTACAACCCCGGCATCGGCCTCATCCGCCCCGATGTGTGCGCCCCCGGCGTGGGCATCAAGTCGTTGGACTATGAAAACACCAGCGGCTACATCAATATGGACGGCACCTCGCAGGCCACACCTTGCGTGGCGGGCATCGTCGCCCTGATGCTGCAAAAGAACCCCGAACTGACACCCGCCGAGATTTGCCGCATTTTGGAAGAGACCTCCGTCAAGCTGACGCCCACCAAGAGCAACGTCACCGGCGTGGGCCGTGTGGATGCCTTGGCCGCCGTGAATGCCGTGGAAGCCTACGACGACATCAACGAGCAAAGCATTGAGGCTGAAATTTTCCCGAACCCTTCTAATGGCAATTTCACCATCCTTTGCGAAGGCCTGAAGCAGGTTTCGGTTTATTCCGTTGACGGCCGCTTGGTGAAGTCTTTTGAAACCATCGGAACGGAGTGCCACATTGAGGGTTTGGAACGAGGCGTTTATTTGGTGAGGATGGAAACGGAAAAAGGGATTGTTTCGCGGAAAGTAATTGTCGTTTCTAAAAGTTGCGGAATGAAATAGATAAAAGTTGCGGAGTGAAATTCCTAAAAGTTGCGGAACAAAACAGATAAAAGTTGCGGAATAGTTTTTGTATTTCATTTATTTTGAGTAATTTTGCAGCGAATCTTAGGACAGAAGTTTTATGGCAAAAAAAGTGAATTACAAAAAGCGTATTGCTGATGGTTTACTTGAGCGTCGATTACAAGGCAAAGGAGCCATCTTGATAGAAGGCCCGAAATGGTGCGGCAAAACAACCACAGCCAAACAATTTGCAAACAGTCTGTTGGATTTGGGCGACAGTGTTACCTTCGCTGAGGCGCAAACCGCATTGCAAGTCAATCCAACCGTACTTTTGGCAGGCAACACTCCAAGGCTGATAGACGAATGGCAAACCATTCCTGCACTTTGGGATATGGTACGCTCGGAAGTGGACAAACGGCAAGCGTTTGGGCAATTCATTTTGACAGGAAGCAGTGTGCCTCCACAACAAGAAGAAATCCACCATAGCGGAACGGGCAGAATCGGACGTATCAGTATGCGACCTATGAGCCTTTGGGAATCAGGAGAATCAAACGGTACGGTTAGTTTAAGCGACTTGTTTGACAACAAATCGATGGAACCACAAAACAACCCGCTTCACATAGAACAGATTGCTTACTTAGTGTGTAGAGGCGGATGGCCGCTTTCCACTATGATGAAAGGTGAAATCGCCTTAGACGAAGCCCGCGACTATTACGAAGCCATCTACAAAAATGACATTCATCGGATCGATAACGTCCGCCGAAGCAGTGAACGCACTCGGCTCTTGCTGCGTTCATACGCACGGAACCAAGGATGTGCGGTCAGTTTCAGCCGACTGAGCGAGGACATTAAAGAGAACGACAACCAATCCATTACATACGAGACCGTATCGGATTATGTGGACGCCTTGAAAAAACTGTTCGTCATAGAGGATATGCCCGCGTGGAATCCCAATCTGAGAAGCAAAGTGGCGATTCAAACCTCAGACACCCGTTATTTCATCGATCCGAGTATTGCCACTAGTGCATTATCCATCGGCCCGAAAGACTTGATGAACGACCTCAAGACATTCGGCCTCTTTTTTGAATCGTTGGCCGTCCGCGACTTGCGTATCTATGCCGATGCCTTGTCGGGCAACGTGTTTCATTTCCGCAATGCGGCAGGGTTGGAATGTGATGCCGTTTTGCATCGTCGCGATGGGACATACGGCCTAATTGAAATCAAGTTGGGTGGCCCTGACCTTGTTGAAAAAGGCGCATCCACGTTGTGCGATTTGGCCAAAAAAATCAACCCGGAAAAGATGCCGTCGCCTTCCTTTATGATGGTGCTAACGGCAGTAGGCGATTACTCCTATCGTCGCCCGAAAGACGGCGTTTGGGTGGTGCCGATAGGATGTTTGAAACCGTAAAACTGCATTTCCACCGGCACGCCTTGCAGTTGTATGTTGTGCAAAGGGGAAAGGTACAGCCGATTGAGGTGTAAGCGGGAAACGTAAAGATTACTTCAAGAATTGTCGGATTAAACACAAAATCGGTGCGCCTCAGGATTGAGGCGCACCGATTTCATTTCAAACTTATCAAAGTTTACTCCGTCACTTCCTTGGCCTTCGCCCTAAGATTCACCAAATCCTCCTCGATGAAGTCTCGTATTTTCATCCCCAAATGCTGGCACAAAGGTTTTTTCCCTATTTTTGCAGCATATCAAATAGAATATGCTTTCATTATCCCAATTAGAACAATACCTCTCCAAAGCCGCTTGGATTCTTAAAGGTCCAGTGGATGCTGCTGATTTTAAGGTATATATATTCCCTCTGCTGTTTTTCAAACGGATATCTGATGTGTATGACGAAGAGTATGAGGAAGCGTTATCGGAAAGCGACGGCGACCACGAATATGCATCCGGTGCCGAAATGCACCGCTTTATCATTCCAGACGGTTGTCATTGGAATGATGTTCGGGCTACAACCACAAACGTCGGTAGTGCCATCAAAGGAGCTTTTTCGCAGATAGAGCAGGCAAACCCGCAATATTTGGCCAACATTTTCGGTGACGCGGCTTGGACCAATAAGGACAAATTGTCCGATGAACTTCTCTGCCGCTTGATAGAGCATTATTCGCAATACAACCTCTCCAATTCCAATGTGGAACCTGATGTTTTGGGGCGAGCATACGAATATCATATCAAGATGTTTGCCGACCAAACCAATAAAAAAGCTGGAGAGTTTTATACCCCGCGTTCTGTCGTGCACCTCATGGGACTGATTGTGAATCCGCGACAAGGCGAAACCATCTACGACCCCGCTTGTGGCACTGCAGGTATGTTGCTCGAATGTGTGGAACAAGTAAAGCAAAGTGGCGGTGACTTCCGCACGCTGAAACTTTACGGACAGGAGAAGAACCTGACCACTTCCACCATTGCCCGAATGAACATGCTGTTGCATGGTTTTGAGGAGTTCAACATTGTACGCGGCAACACTTTGAGCAACCCGATATTTATGGAATACGACGAGTTGCAGCGTTTCGACATTGTGTTGGCCAATCCGCCTTACTCCATCAAAAGTTGGGACCAAGCGGCTTTTACCGATGACCCGTATGGCCGCAACATTTGGGGCACACCACCGCAAGGCTGCGCCGACTACGCCTTCCAGCAGCACATCATGAAGAGCTTGAAACCCGACACTGGGCGATGTGTTGTGCTCTGGCCTCACGGCATCCTGTTCCGCGATGCCGAACGTGAAATGCGCCGCAAGATGATTGAGAGCGACTGCGTGGATTGCGTTATCGGGCTTGGACCGAATTTATTCTACAACTCACCGATGGAGGCTTGCCTGCTGATTTGCAGAATGCAGAAACCCACCCAACGAAAAGGTAAAATACTCTTTATCAATGCAGTTGATGAGGTAAAACGTGACAAAACCATCAGTATGCTCGAAGAGAAGCATATTGACAAGATTTTCAAGGCATACAAAGAATACAAGGACATCCCAGGCTTCGCCAAAGTGGTGAGCAACGAACAGATTTTGGAGAACGGCGCCACGCTAAATATATCGCAATATGTGTCGCGCTTGGAGGTGAAAGATGATGCGCCGAAACAGACTTTGGAGGAATTAATTGAAATGTGGAAAAAGAATCGAGAGGTATTATATGACGGAATTAAGAATCTTATTTGACTGGAAATTTTCTTTTTATGATATTTTTAATATAACACACTGATTATCAATATAGTTTTTATTTGACTGGAAATTTACAAACACCATGATAGAACAGATTATCGACAACTTGCTAAAGCTTCCGAAAGAATGTGAATGGGCCGAATTCAAGCTGAACTTTCATTCCAAAGAGGAAATTGGAGAGAACATCTCCGCATTGAGCAACGGAGCATGCATAAAGAAAGAACCTTTTGGTTATCTGATGTTTGGCATAGATGACAAAACCATTACCGTTGAAGGTACAACCTTTCATCCTAATTCGTATAAGATTGGCAACGAAGAGTTTGAAAACTGGCTTATGCAAAGATTGTCACCCCGTATTGATGTAGAAATATTTGAAACACAATATCAAGGAAAACAAGTTGCAATATTCAAAATTCCAGCTGCACATGGGCAACCGACAGCCTTTACCAATATTGACTACATTAAAGTTGGCAGCATAACACGGAAACTAAAGGATTTCCCCGAAAAAGAGAGAAAAATATGGTTGAGCCTTGATAAAACGCCGTTTGAAAGCAAAACAGCCTTATGTGTCCAAAACTTTGATGATGTGATGTCGCTTCTTGACACGCATTGCTATTTCGATTCGCTCAATCTTCCTTATCCAAAGACACAAAACGGGGTAGCCGAAAAGTTTATCACAGAAAAACTTGTCAGGCAAACGATGTCCGGTTATGAAATAACCCATCTGGGTGCGATTTTGTTTGCCAAGGACATGTCAAGGTTTGATACGCTAAAACGGAAATCGGTACGAGTCATCCAATACAAAGGGAAAAACAAGATGGAAACGCTGAAAGACCAAGAAGGAAAGTATGGATACGTGGTGGGATTTAAAGGTCTGGTCAAGTACATCATGGATATACTCCCCAGCAATGAGATTATCAAGGAATCATTGAGAAAAGATGTGACCATGTATCCAGAGTTGGCCATTCGCGAACTTGTCGCCAACGCCCTAATCCATCAGGATTTTGACATTTCCGGAACGGGGCCGATGATAGAACTGTTCAGCGACCGCATAGAAATATCCAACCCTGGGCATCCTCTTATCCAACCCAACCGATTCATCGACGAGTATCAAAGCCGAAACGAAACACTCGCCTCCATCATGCGGCGCTTTGGCATTTGCGAGGAAAAAGGCAGCGGATTGGACAAGGTTGTAGAAAGCATCGAGTTGTTTCAACTACCGGCCTACGACATTCAGGTTCAAGAAACACACACCAAAGTCATTCTATATTCGTATCTTCCCTTTGCTAAGATGGATAAAGGCGATAAAGTTAGGGCCTGTTATCAACATGCTTGCCTTCGCTATGTGATGAATGAAAAAATGACCAACACCTCATTGCGAGAACGCTTTAAAATATCCCCAAGCAACTCATCAATGGTCTCACGCATTATTCGAGACACTTTGGCTGAACATCTTATCAAAGAGGAGGACCCCGAAAACACTTCCAAGAAATACATTAGATATGTCCCAATTTGGGCTTGATTTTATTTGACTGGAAATTATACTTTCATCCAATTATAAACACAAGACATTGATTATCAATAACATCTTTATTTGACGGTTATTTGACTGTAAGCATAAAACGAACAATTTTTGACACGATAAAATGAACGAACTACACATAGATAAAACCCACTGGAAGAAATACAGGTTTGACGAGATGGTTCAGAACATAGCCGAGCGTGTTGAGCCAAGCCAGACCGATCTTGATGTGTATGTGGGATTAGAGCATATCGACCCTGATTGCCTGCATTTGAGCCGTCATGGGCATCCGAGTGATGTGGAAGGCACCAAGTTGCGCTTTTACAAAGGCAACATCATTTTTGGCCGCCGCCGTGCCTACCAACGGAAAACGGCTTTGGCAACCACTGACGGCATTTGTTCTGCCCACGCAATGGTTGTTCGCGCCAAGGAAGATGTTGTTGACCCCAGCTTTCTCCCATTCCTATTCCATTCCAAGAGTTTTATTGACATGGCGATAACCATTTCCGTGGGCGGATTATCTCCGACCATCAATTGGAAAGACATTGCCAAGCAAGAATTCCTTCTCCCGCCCAAGGCCGAGCAGAAGCGCCTTGCCGAGCTGCTCTGGGCCGCCGACGAGGTGGTGGAGAAGGAGAAGAGGGAGATGGAAAAGGTGGAGGAATATAGAAAACTCACATTTGATCAGCATACTTCAAAACAAGTAAATGCTAAACTCTCCGATTGCTTGATTATTAGTAAGAAGAAAAGTAAAGCACCTCATAATTTTGAGAAATATATTGGTCTTGAACATATAGAAAGCGGTGCTTATACAACTACACAATATGGCGACCCTCAAGATGTTCTTGCAGATAGTTATATCTTCAAGAAAGGTGATTTGTTATATAGCAAATTAAGACCATATTTGGACAAATGCATTATTGCAGATTTTGATGGGATTTGTTCAACAGAGATTATCGTTTACAACACCAATCCTATTACATCTAAAGAATACATA
Organism: uncultured Bacteroidia bacterium; assembly: GCA_902780055.1. Lineage (GTDB taxonomy): Bacteria > Bacteroidota > Bacteroidia > Bacteroidales > F082 > Limimorpha. Next base: position 15,258 of record CACZDU010000041.1, read on the forward strand.
ATAAACGTATTACATTCAAAGGCTTTTTTGGATTACATTGTTGACAAATCTTTTGGCACCAAAATGCCTCGTGTTTCCCATGAACTAGTTGCCGATTATCATTTTTATCTTCCTCCAAAAGAAAAACAAGATGAAATTATGACAATAATAGGTAACATAAAAACGCAAGAATTCAAACTTAGCGAGCAAATCGCTCTTTCACAACAGATAAAGCAGGAATTAATCAATAAAATATACTAAACATGGATATTCGTAATATTACTGTAAATGGCCTATTTAAGACCTTTGAACACAAAATTGATTTCTCCAATGGAGATATTAAAATCATAATTGGAGAAAATGGTATTGGTAAGACTGCCGTATTAAGAATTCTAGATGCTGTTTTTAACAAAAACCATCAAGCATTGTATTCAATTGTATTTGATTCAATAACAATTGATTTTACCACCAAAAACGAAAAATGGACAATAACAAAAGAAACAGACAAGAATGATAATCTGATACGAATACAAAGCAATCTCCACAAAAAGGACGATCAAATAATACATGTTATTACCAAAAACGTATTTCCTCGTAGATTATTTATGAGAATTGGAGAAAATGAATGGATTGACCGACACCTAGATGTTGTTGTGAGTAGAGAGGATATAATGAACCGATACGGTATTGATATCACAAATGATACTACGGATAATGAAAAAGATTGGTATAGCCGTAGATTAAGCGAAAACCAGATTAAATTAATAAACGCTCAAAGATTGTTTCAACAAAAAAAAGAAGGAAGAGAAGACAATAGTTTTCAAGAAACCGTTTCGGTCTATTCTCAAGCTTTAGTCGATATACTGAAGAAAAATGACACCGATTTTTCTACAACTTCTCAGAAACTTGATGGTTCTTTTGCCAATCGACTACTTAAAGCTCTCAATAAAAATAAAAAATCGAAAAGTAATCCTGACTTTGACGGGATATTAAACAAACTTAAGGTCCTTTCTGATTACAGAAGCAAATTAAGTAAAGTAGGCGTGATTGCACAAGAGAAAGACGAAGTTATTCAAAACTTAGATTTCATTGATAGCAATATCATAACAGTTTTATCATTATATGTAGACGACAATACAGAAAAACTTGAATGTTATAAAGACACTGCTGATAAATTAAGCATCTTATTAAACATTATAAATCATCGATTTAAGTATAAAAGAATTGCAGTTGATAAAACAAAAGGCTTTGTCGCAAAATCTAACAATGATGATAAATCTGATGATAACGCAGATTGCATTCCTGTTAATATGCTATCATCGGGCGAGCAAAATGAATTAATAATGTTCTATGATTTGCTATTCAATTGTGATTCAAAAGATTTAGTATTAATTGACGAACCAGAAATTTCCTTACATTTGAAGTGGCAACAATCATTAATCGAAGACCTAAGAAGCATCTGTAAAACCAATAATATATCTTTACTTATTGCTACTCACTCACCTGACATAATTGGAGATAACTGGAATCTAGTACAAACTTTATCAGGAAAAGAATAAAAAGAATAATGAGTACTAATTTACATAGAGAACCTGTTGCATGGGTGAATGATTACCGTATGTCTGGTAAATGTTTTGCTTTTGTAGAAGGTTCTTCGGATGAATGGTTTTGGAAGAAATTCATTAACAAAGATGAGTTTTCCGTACAGCAAGTTGATGGTTGGGTTAATGTTATTAAATGTATCCAAGAGTTTAACAATAAAGGGCTATCCTTGGGCTGTTTCGGTATAGTTGATAGTGATTTTGAGAAATTGTATCCTGAAAAAAACATCATTGAATCCAATATCTTTATTACAGATTGCCATGATGTAGAACTAATGATGTATAGTACTGAGACAACTCTTACAAATGCTATTCTTTCTATCGACAAAAAGAATAAACTCACAGTGTCTCCTAAAGCAGTTTTAGAAAGTGTTCTCTGCATTAGTGATAGGATTGGATATTTAAAACTAACCTCAAGGATAATCAAATATAACCTTATATTTAAACACGAAAACTCAGATCATGAAATTGAACTACCTCACTATGAAAATCTCATAGATAAAAATGGAAATTACGAAGGCGACACCAAGCTTGTAACTAATTTAAGAAACTATTCAAACAATCACAAAAGAAACAAGGAACCATTACCCAATGTTGCTGTATTGATAGAGAAACTAACTTCAATACAAAAGAACAAATACGATTCTTATCAATTATCAAATGGACATGATATTTCATATATTATGCCATACATTTTAAGAAGAAAATACGGATTGCCAGGCAATTATATCAACAAAGACACTATAGAAATCTCATTGTTCTCTGCATATAGTTTTACTGAATTAAAAGAAACATTAGTATTCAAATCGATTTTACAATGGGCTACGTCCAACAAACTAAGAGTTTTTAATTTTATCTAATATGTCCTTCAACGAAATAAACGCCGTCGAAAACTTCGTCATCCATACGATGACGGGGGTGAACATGAATGAGACCAGCATGGCGCACGAAGCGCAGGAGCCTTACGGGGCGCAGTGGGAGTACCTGCCCGCCACGGAGCTGCCGCGCGAGGTTACCGAGGTGATGGTGGAAACGGAGGTGAAAAAGGCCCTCGTCCGCCTCAACCCCGAGATTGCCGCACAGCCCGAACGCGCCGACGAGGTTATCTTCAAGCTGCGTTCCATCCTGCTGTCGGTCAACAGCACCGGCCTCGTGCGCGCCAACGAGGAGTTCGCCGAATGGCTCAAGGGCAACAAAACCATGCCCTTTGGCAAGAACTACGCCCACGTGCCCGTCCGCCTCATCGACTTCGAGCATATCGCCAACAACAAGTTCCAACTGGTCAACCAGTTCAGCATCCGCAACCGCGAGACCAAACGCCCCGACATCGTGCTGTTTGTCAACGGCTTCCCCTTGGTGGTCGGCGAGACCAAAACGCCCGTGCGGCCTTCTGTTTCGTGGCTCGATGCTGCCTCCGACATCCACGACGGCTACGAGAACAGCGTGCCTGAACTTTTTGTGCCCAACGTGTTCAGTTTCGCCACCGAAAGACGCGAACTGTTCTACGGAGCCGTGCGCACGCCTTTGGAGTTCTGGTCGGCCTGGCGGCTCAACGAAGGCAGCAAGGATTCGGAAATGCCGGGCTTGGAGAACGTCTCCGCCGAAATGCGGCAGCTGCTGTCGCCCAAGACCTTGCTCGACATCCTCTACAACTTCACCACCTACACCACCAACAAAAGCCGTCAGCGCATCAAGGTGGTATGCCGCTACCAGCAATACGAAGGCGCCAACAAGATTGTGGAGCGCGTGCTGGAAAACAAAATCAAACGCGGCCTGATATGGCACTTCCAAGGCTCCGGCAAGTCGCTGCTGATGCTCTTTGCCGCCCAGAAGATGCGCCGTATGCCCGAGCTGAAAAGTCCCACGGTGATGATTGTGGTCGATCGCATCGACTTGGACTCGCAGACGCAGAACGTCTTCAAGGAGGCACCCAACGTGATGCCCACCGAAGACATCGACACGCTGAACAAGTTCTTGGAGAACGACGCCCGCTATATCATTATCACCACCATCTTCAAGTTCAAGGACGCCAAGCCCAACATCAACCGCCGCGACAACATCATCGTGATGGTCGATGAAGCACACCGCACGCAGGAGGGCGACCTCGGTCAGCGTATGCGCGCCGCCTTGCCCAACGCCTTCTTCTTCGGCCTCACGGGAACGCCCATCAACAAGTCGGAGCACAACACCTTTTGGACCTTCGGTGCGTTGGAGGACCAAGGAGGTTACATGAGCCGTTACTCGTTTGAAGACGCCTTGCGCGACAATACCATCCTGCCCTTGCACTTCGAGCCGCGCCTGTTGGACATCCACATCGACCGCGATGCCGTGGACGAGGAGTTTGAACGCCTTTCCAACGAACTGGACGAGGATGCCAAAATCACCCTCAGCAGCAAGGCCGCCAAGATGCTCGAGTTCCTGAAATCGCCCGAACGCATACAGATTGTCTGCAAAGACATTGCCGAACATTACCGTGACAAGGTGGAGCCGCAAGGCTTCAAGGCGATGATTGTCACGCCCGACCGCGAGGCCTGCCATCTCTACAAAATGGAGTTGAACAATTACTTTCCCGATTCCGCTTCGGCGGTGGTCATCTCCACCTCGGGCAAAGGCGAGGATGAGCTGAAACGGCTCTACAGCCTCACCAAAGACGAGCAGGAAAAGGTGATTGAGAAATTCAACAAGCCCGATTCAGAGCTCAAGTTTTTGATTGTCACCGCCAAACTACTCACTGGTTTCGACTCGCCCATCTTGCAGACCATGTATTTGGATAAATCGCTGAAAGACCACACTTTGCTGCAAGCCATCTGCCGCACCAACCGCAAGTTCCCCAACAAGACCTTCGGTCGCATAGTGGATTACTTCGGCGTGTTCGACGATGCCGCCAAGGCTTTGGAGTTCGACGAGGAGGTGATGAAGAAAGTCATCACTAACCTTAATGATTTAATCAACGAGCTGCCGCAAGCTATGGCTGACGCGCTGTCACACTTCGACGGCGTTGACCGCACCGTTGACGGTTTCGACGGCCTGCAAGCCGCGCAGGAATCCATAAACAGCAACGAGAAACGCGATGCTTTTGCCAAAGATTATCGCCGTCTATCCAATATTTGGGAATCACTTTCGCCAGACCCCGCTTTGGAACCTTACCGCGTCGATTACAAGTGGCTGTCCAATGTTTATCAGTCAGTCAAACCCTCCGGTCCAGATGCCTTGGGCAAGCTGATTTGGCTCTCTTTGGGTGCCCAGACCAAGAAAATCATGTACGAAAACATTCACGTATCGGGCATCCACACCGATATGGAAGAAGTGATTTTGGATGAGACTATGGTTTCGGCGTTGATGGGCAACAAGGATATGAAAGCCGCCAAAAAGATGGAGCGAGAACTCATCAAGCGTTTCAAGAAGCACGCAGACAAGCCCAAGTTCATCGAACTGAGCAAACGTCTCGAAGCCCTGCGCGACAAAGCCGAACAAGGCTTGATTTCGAGCATCGAGTTTATCAAGGAACTCTGCCAGATTGCTCGTGAAACCTTGCAAGCCGAGAAACAAGAAGCCGAAGTGGAAGTCCGCAAAACCGGCAAGGAAGCCTTAACCGAGCTGTTTTTGGAGCTGCGCACCGAAGACACGCCCGCTGTCGTTGGCCGCATCGTCGCCGACATCGACAGCATCGTGAAAGTAGTGCGTTTCCCCGGCTGGCAGACCACCAACGCAGGCGAGCGCGAGGTGCAGAAAGCCTTGCGCAAAACCCTGTTGAAGTACAAGCTCCACAAGGAGGAAATGTTGTTCCAAAAGGCGTATATGTATATCAGGGAATATTACTAATCCTTTATTCATCAAAAAAGCGCGTCTCGGTTGAGGCGCGCTTTTTCATTAGCATTAAGCGAAGCTTACTCAGCAACTTCCTTCGCCTTCGCCCTAAAATTCACCAAGTCCTCCTCGATGAAATTCTTCACGTAAACGCTCTTGCCGATGACGTCTTCCTCGGCGGCGTGGACGTAAACGTTGGCCGACTGGGTGAAGAGATGCGGGGCGTGGGTGGCATCGTCGAGGATGAGCAGCGACATCATAATGTCGCCGGTCATGTCGTAGAGACGGCGGGCCAAGAAGTCCTGAACCTCTTGGTTGTTGGCAGCCTTCACATAGTTGATGCTCTGCTCGTAGAGTTCCACGAGGGTGCGAACCGTGTTCTGCAAAGGCTTTAGGTCCTCAGAAACCTCGTTTTCAAGCATTTCCTTCATGATGGTGAGGTAGGTGCCATTGGTGATGTAACGGATGGCGGCCACCACCTGCAGCTGCGTCGTGCCTTCATAGATGGAGAAGATACGGGCGTCGCGGTAGAGGCGCTGGCACTTGTACTCCATGATGAAGCCCGAACCGCCGTGGATGCTGATGGCATCGTAGGCGTTCTGGTTGGCATACTCGGAGTTCATGCCCTTGGCCAAAGGCGTGAAGGCATCGGCGAGGCGCGAATACTTCTTGCACTCGGCGCGTTCTTCGGGCGTCAGCTGACGCTCGCGCTGGATGTCCTCAAGGCACTTGTAGATATCCACATAACGGGCAGTCATGTAGAGCAGTGAACGACCGGCATCGATTTTGGCCTTCATGCGCGAAAGCATGTCGTAAACGGCAGGGAATTCGATGATTCTCTTGTGGAACTGCTGACGCTCGTTGGCATACTTCAGAGCCTCGTTGTAAGCCTCCTGTCCCAAACCGACGGACTGGGCGGCAATACCCAAACGGGCGCTGTTCATCAGAGCCATGACGTACTTGATAAGGCCCAGACGGGTCTCACCGCAGAGTTCTGCCTTGGCGTTTTTGTAGGTCAACTCGCAGGTCGGGGAGCCGTGGATACCAAGCTTGTGCTCAATGTGACGCACATTGACACCACCCTGACGCTTGTCGTAGATGAACATCGACAGGCCACGACCGTCCTTGGTGCCTTCTTCGGAACGAGCCAGCACCAAATGAATATTGGAGTCACCATTGGTGATGAAACGCTTCACGCCGTTAAGCAGATAACAGCCGTCCTTTTCGCTGTAGGTGGCCTTCAGCATGACGCTTTGCAGGTCGCTGCCGGCATCAGGCTCGGTGAGGTCCATCGACATGGTCTCGCCGGCGCAAACGCGCGGGATGTATTTCATGCGCTGCTCCTCGTTGCCGAATTCATATAAGGTGTCGATGCACGACTGCAGCGACCAGATGTTCTGGAAGCCGGCATCGGCGCTGGCCACCATCTCGCTCAACATGGAGAAGACGGTGATGGGCAGGTTCAAGCCACCGTAACGGCGCGGCATGGAAACACCCCAGAGGCCACCTTTGGTGCAAGCGTCGAGGTTCTCCACAGTCTTGGAGGCATAGATCATACGGCCATTCTCCAAATGCGGGCCTTCGAGGTCGACACTCTCGGAGTTGGGTTCGATGATGTTGGCGGTGATGTCGCCCGTGATGTCAAGCACGCGGCGATAGTTCTCCATCGCGTCTTCGTAGTCGACGGGAGCATAATCGTAATTGTCCTTATCCGCAAAGTTGCGTTCCTTCAGCTCGACGATGCGCTTCATCAGCGGGTGGTCGAGGTAGAATTGCAGGTTCGGGTTGTCGTTATAATAGTTTGCCATTGTCTTACTTTTTCTTCGTTAATTCATCGTCTTTGGAATCAACATCATTCTTCTTTCTTTTTTCTTTCAAAAGTGCAATTAATAGAACTATGTTCAGCACTCCTAAAATGAAATTGATGATGGTTGAAGTTTTCATTTGTTGATTCCTATATTTTATTTGCTGTTCTGCTTGTAATACTTAATCAACTTCGGGACAACCTCTTCGACGGTGCCATTGATAACATAGTCAGCAATCTTATTAATAGGTGCGTCAGGGTCGCTGTTCACCGAGATGATGATTTTGGAGTCCTGCATACCTGCGATGTGTTGGATCTGACCGCTAATACCGCAGGCGATATACACTTTCGGGTGTACGGTAACACCTGTCTGACCAATTTGGCGGTCAGTGTCGCAAAAGCCCGCATCGACGGCGGCACGCGAGGCACCGACTTCGCCGTGGAGCACCTTGGCGAGTTCAAACAGCATGTCGAAACCTTCCTTCGAGCCCATGCCGTAACCGCCAGCCACCACGATGGGTGAGCCTTTCAAGTTGTGCTTGGCAGCTTCCACATGATGGTCGAGGACCTTCACGACGTATGCCTCAGGCGAGACATACTTGCACACCTCGGGATAGACAACTTCGTTCTTGGCTTTACCTTCGTAAATGGCTTTCTGCATCACGCCCGAGCGGACGGTAGCCATCTGCGGACGGTGGTCGGGATTGACGATGGTCGCCACGATGTTGCCACCGAAAGCGGGACGAATCTGATAGAGCAGGTTGTCGTAGTGCTTCTTCGTCTTGATGTCGTCGAAGTCACCGATTTCGAGTTGGGTGCAGTCGGCGGTGAGGCCGCTGGTCAGCGAGGAGCTGACGCGCGGACCGAGGTCGCGACCGATGACGGTG
>CACZDU010000042.1:0-38254 GCA_902780055.1 uncultured Bacteroidia bacterium
AAGATAGCACGGGACACCCAAAAACGCAAATTCTTGAAAGAGATTCTACTGGAATTTAAGCACTTATAAAATCCCAACTGAAAATCGCGGAAAACAGGATAGAGCAACCCCAAAGGGTAGCCTTTGACAACCGAGTCGATGACGGCGATTTCTTTCTTTCCGTCGTCTTCGGCATAGAGGTAGTTGCGCTGGTATTCAGGCTGAATGGTCAAGTGGCCGGCCAAACCGTAAAGCCCTTTTTCTTCCAAACTATTGTAAACAAACCCCTCGCAGATTTGCTTCACTGTGTAGATTTTGAGTTCAGTTTCCATGTTGTTGTTTATTTGCGGATGAGTACTCTTGCGTATGTTTGCCGATAATACTTGTCACCGACCTGATAAAAAGTATCATCGTTGGGTTCTTCCTTCAATTCGATGGCAGGTCCGTCATTGAGTTTGGTCACAACACTTCGTCTGCCATCTTTATCAATCTGTATTTGTTCTGGATAAGTCTTGCTTGACATTCCAAACCATGTTTTTGTGATTCCAACAATAACGAACTGCTCCGGACAATACTTGTCAAGAAAAGAGATAGGGACGCCCATAACCCCCTCATAGTCTGATGGAATGGCATCGGTAAAAGGCACTTCGATGGCATCATAGTTGTCGTAATAATCGTAAGCGACTTTGCCCCTAATTTCCTTATGCTTGCTGTATTTCAAATTGTCTGCCATCGTCATCAATGACAAAGGTTCGTGACGGCGACCATGATCGATGTTTGTCAGCCAAATGGATGGGACATTTTTCATGTAAACGCCATCAACAATCCTATCTACATCATCAGAGTTTTTAGTTTCAAACCACATTCCTCCTGCCCATTCTTTTCTGCCCGACCAAACCTTGTTTTCTTTGAAAAAAGGGAACACCTCTTTGTAAGTAACGCAGTTCTTGTTCCCAATCATGATAAACCGCTTCCCGCTTTCTGTAAGCCAAGAGAAAAACTCCCGAAACAGCGAAAACGGAGGATTGGTGACAATGATGTCGGCCTCGTCGCGCAACATCGTTACCTCCTTGCTGCGGAAGTCGCCGTCGCCTTCAAGGTATTTCCATTCCAAATCGTCAAGGTCGATGCGCCCATCGCCGGTTTTGTCGCGGGTCAAAACAAAGATTTTGCCATGTGTTTGAGTTTTGGATGCGTCAAATTGGGGCGATTCGGTTTCAAACAACGACAGTTGAGCCTCATATTTATAGTTTTTGCTCTCGGGCGCGAAACTCGTGGAAATCAACTTTTTCAATCCCAGCAACTCAAAGTTTTGGGCGAAGTATTTGGTGAAGTTGCTCCATTCGGGGTCGTCGCAAGGCAGCAGAACCGTTTTGCCGCGAAACACGTTGGGGTCATAGTCGAGATACGCTTCCATCTCGCGCTCGATGTCATAATACTGCGTGTAGAACTCGTCGTTTTTGGCCGCCTTTGCAGCCGATAGTTTGTCGTTTGCCATAGCGATTGGTGTTTTGACGCATCTGACTACCAATCGCCGACGCACAAAGAAAGCGTGATGCCTCTCATGCGTTGAACTTTGGGGCATGCATAGGAATTGGAACCCCATCCCATTTTATAAGAATGCATCACGCCTATTGGCGCGAATGCATTGCTATTCAAAACGGGAAATGGGATGCCATTATCAAGCACCCCGCAATCTCTATTACTTCCGAGCGTATCTTATTCCAAACTGTTTCCTATGCATTTTGGTTCAACGCGAAATAATAGCAAATGCTTCGTTAATGGTATCGGGATTTCTCCCCCGAACCGAGCGCAAAAATACAAAAAACAAGGAAAACGCCGAATACAAAGTCAATATTTCATTTTGATGACAACCAAATCAAAGTCTATGGCATGAAAAAGGCCGTTCCCGATGATAAGGAGCGGCCTTGTGTGTAGTGCATGAGGATGCGGACGGCTATTCCGCAACCATAATCATCGGCTCGCCGAGCGTCGTCGATATTTTGGCGAGGGTGGAGAGTGTGAAGTTGTGGACACCACCGCACCAGCGGCTCACCTCCGCCTGCGAACATCCCATCATATCGGCAAACTCCTGCTGGGTTAACCCGCGCCGCTTGAGTATGCCGGAAATCTTGTCAGCTATGGAAAACGACCAGTCCACGCGCTGCTTCACATCGGGAGGTGTGGCGGCAACAAGTTCGTCAAACAATTTGGCTGTGCTGCTCATAGGTTGAATGTTTGTTTGTCTATACCCGTTATCTTCGTTTCCTCAATGGTCACCTTGCCGCATTTTTCGGCCTGCTTCAAAAGCCTGTCGAGTTTCTGCAAGGTGATGACATAGCCGTTCAGTTCCTCGCTTTCCTCGTATGTGCGTGCGTTCTTCACGCCACCGTTGCCCACAATCAGAACGCTGTCGGAAAGCCGCAGGCAGTAGAGCCGCAGTTCCGTGTGGTCTGTCGGTTGGGGCATTGCCGCCACCCTGTCACTCATCTTGCCCTCGTAGCGGAAAAACCTTTCAAGGAAGCCACTCACCGTGAGCATCTTTGTGATGAGGTTGAGGATGACTGACAAGTCCTCTTGCCGTTCCGCATCGTCCTTGAAACGCTGCATGAACTTCTCGAACTCCGTTTCCGTCTGTCCCTCGAAACGTATGGTGAACAAGCCCGCGTTCTCTGTCTGCTTCACTTCTTCGATGATTGCATTTGCCATATCTCTTGTAGGTTTTAATGATTATCACGGTGCAAAGATAACACTTATTTTGGAAATATAGCATAAAAAGTATATTTTTTCACCACAGCCGAGTGAACTCCACAGCGTTGGGGTTGAAATACCCTTCGTGGTCGCTGCTAATCGTCCGCGTGTGTGTTATGAAATCGTCTATCCTGATGGTGATTCCCTGCTTGCGGAACAACCCCCTCAAAGCGTTGGCGATTTCCGCGTGCCTCTTGGGAGCGGAAATGGGCACCACACAGAAAATGTCTCTCCCGTTGGTAGCTAGTCCGCAATAGGCGATTTGAGGCAGGTTCGGCAGTTCCCGCTTCAACTCCATCAGGTCGATGTCGGGATTGTCACATTGCCGGATGTCGAAGTCGAAAAGGCAGGTGTAAGCAATCGGATAGTATTTCCTGATGGTGAAGTCAAAAGAGAGAACACAGTAAGGAGTGAATACAGGCAGTTTGTCATAGATGCTTTTTCGCCCGATAAAGCTGGGTACTTTGCGCATGGCCTCGACTTGGGGACTGTTTGCCGTGAGCATGGCAGATATGGGCAGGATGTCACCGTTGTAGTCCGCTCCGTCCACAGGGGTACGCACATAGATGGAGGCCGGACGCTCACCGATGGGCTTACGCTTCATCAGTTCGACCGCCTCATCGGATATGCCGTATGGGTTGCGCGTGGTGTTGTCGATGGCGGGGTAAAAACACCTATAAGGAGTGGTTATATGGTTATCGTGCTTTATTCTATTGACCTCTACCATATTATAAAGATTTAGAGTATAACCTTTATTGATACAATTTGAAAGTGTCGGGTTATAGGCTATATTTACGGAATCTATAACAAACACAAGCATTTCCGAATAGTATAACCTATAACCCTATAACCAGATAGAATTACTTTTTTCCTGTGACAATTTGATTGACATAGGGTTGACTTACTCCAAGCAGTTCCGCAAGTTGGCTCTGATTGGTGTAGAACCCATTTTGCCAACCTACCCGAATCCAATCTTTCTTCGAAATACTGTTTGCCGACTTTTCCGTGATGATGTCATAGACCCGCATGGCAGTCTGTCGTAAATAATTCATACAACGAAGGGCGTATTCCATTTCTGCTTTACAGATAACAAGTTCATCGCTTGTATCTCCTTGCACGGCATATCGAAGTATAGCCGTCGTCATTGCCCACATTATAGCATAAATCTCCAATTTGCCCCATACTGCCAACTCATATCCAAACAAGCTGCCAGCATTGTAGCCTCTGATATGGTCATTTATGAAATCTATATGAAGAGCCTCGGAGTTTGCATCAAACATCACTCTGACGGGTTGCTTTCTGTCGAGGATACGGAATAAATATTGCCGCCATAGGCTTTCAGCGTTGGCGGTGTCTGTCCTTGCACCCACATAGGCTTTTTGGTAGGCTTCGGGTTTAAAAAACCAAATAATACGCTGAAACATTCCATCTGAAAGCATCTCACTTCCCGAGAAATTCCCAGCCATTACTTCAGGTTGAATACCGCCAATGGTTCTTACAATAGGGTGTGCTATTATTTCTATTCCTTCACCTTTCCTCGCAATCTTAAAAGGCGCATAATTGGCAAAGGCTGATAAATAAAACTTCTCGTCGTTCCCCTTGCGGTAGCGGTTCATATTCCCATATAAAGACAACAATTCATCGCATACTAATGTAACGCCCCCACTATTGTACATCAAGGCATTTTGGTAGGCTTCGGTCGTTACATCTTGTAAAATGTTGGTAGTGTATGGGACTTTTGCCCTCTCCTCCTTGCTCTTCCCTACAATTGCTTCTCGCCTCTGTTCAAGGCTGATATTGTCAGCATCTTCCAAAGGCTTGAACATCTTGCGAATGGCATGGCTCTTGCCTTCCGTGCTTGAGCCAACCAAAGCTATATAGAACTGGGGATAGTCCTCATGTACTCCATCACTCCACATGAATCGGTCTCCAGCGGCTTGCGCTGCGGCTTGCATGGCGGAGGCAACAACAAACTCCATAGGGCAGTTTAAGGCTTTGGCAATGGTGATGATGATGTCTTGCACCTCGTAGGGCAATCCGTCAATCGGCAGGTTCATATATGAGCCACCGAGCATATCTTGCGGTAGCATCATCTCATGCCTCCTTCCGAGAAAGTCTTCTTATACCACTCTACAAACATTGTAAAATCCTTCGCAATGTAGTACAGTCCCCCCGCCTGCTCTACTTGCCGCTGGTACTCCTTTTGCGCTGGACTTTGTCTATCTCGCCCTATCTTGACTTCTATCTTCACGCTTCGCCCTTTAGTGGTCGCGGAGATGTCGGCACTGCCTTTGGTGCCTCCACCATTGCGCCACTCTACGCTGCCTATAGTGCGGGAGTGGCCCAGAACGTCCGTCACTTCTCGTCGTCGGTCTATAGGTACACCAGTGGTGTTGATCCTCTCCGCCTGGCCGCCATGCAAGCGAATATAGTCAAGGATGCAGCGTGTGAGGCCGTTGGCGGTGTCGTCCCTATACTTTGCCTTGGGCGCATACTTGGCGAACTGTGGATGAGCCTTTGCATTGGCGATGTCGGCCGACTCCTCCAGTTCTCGGACTGCTTGCGGCTTCTTGTATGAAGGCTTGCGAGGTCTGGGACTGCTGCCGACGGTAAATGTAAGAAAGATTCCGCCACATTTTTTCACTGGTTTGGCCTCCATTTCGCCAATTTTCGCTATTTTTGCCGCTGTCATCTTTAGCGTCTTTGCGGCTTCGTGAGAGGTCGCTTTTTTCATTTCTTGCCTCCTTTCTGCAAACAATAGTTTTGAGCTTGCTGTTCAATGTCATCCGTGATCGCCACACGATTGGTTTGCAGCCATGCTTCCAACTCATGTCTGTTGAAGTAACACAACTTGCCCATTGGTTTGAAGTGCGGTATTTTGCGCTCCATTGTAAGTTTGTACAAATAGGATTTACTGATGCCGAGGTATCTCGCAGCCTCGTCAGATGTCAGCACTTCCTTGGTGCAGAAGATGGTGTTTGCCGTGATGAGGTCGGCCACCTGTTGGAGTTGTTCACTCATAACTTTTTGATTTTGTTTGTTAAGGCTGGCCGTAGAGCGTAAGCAAGCCCGCCCCACTTCTTTGCCGAATCCTTTCTCGGATGGGGCTTGCTTTTCACCCACCGCAAGAAAGAAAGTGCAAAGAACATAACAAACAAAAACAAAAACACCCACCGGTGGGCTACCAGTGGGTTATTGGTGGGAAGAGGTTGGTGCAAATTGCACTAAACGAATAGTGCGTCTATTTTTTCGTAACCAACAGGATTAAATGTTAAATTAATCCTCAGCCAATCATTCTTATAGCCTTTGATGTTATCAATACCAAACAGTCTTTCAAAAGGTTTCCAACTCGTTGTAGGATTGCCGTTTGCGTCAGTCTTACCCAAGTTTAGGAATTGGCTCATTTTCTCACAAAAATAGGCCAATAACTGGTATGTGTTTTCTTTGGACTTGTTCCATTTATACAAACTGCCATTTTTGCTGATAAACTCCGCTTGTTCTGCTTTGTCAAATATTTTCTTGACTTTGTCATTATTCAGTTCTTTTGGAAAGACAACAGCCTGTCGTTCTGCATTTTCTTGCTTCCCATCAGGCAGCGGCTCTGATTGCGGCTCACCGTTACGCTTTGCCGTGTATATGCCTTTTACTTGCTCCAAATACCTTAAAACCTTTTCTTTGCGTGGGTTGGGATTCTCTCCAAATCGTTTTGCTATTGCCGCCTCAAGAACCCAATCCATGTGCAAGTTCTCTCGTTCTTCTTGCGTCATTTCATCATCAATAAACGCTTTTGCCGCCACCCATTCCAGGGTGCCATCAGCCATTTTTTGGTATTTTTCAGATTTATCCATCTTTATTCGTTTTTATTCTTCACATCATATATTCTTCACATCCAAAGTCGGGAGGCTGTCGATGGCCTTCTGCTTCAACTCGTCCACGGCGCGGGTGTACTTCTCCGTGTGCTTCAGTCCCGAATGTCCGAGGAGGCTGGCCACCGTCTTGATATTGGCTCCGTTGTTCAGTATGTTCACAGCAAAGGAGTGCCGACCACAGTGCCAGGTGATATGCTTCGTGATGCCCGCCCTTGCCGTCCAATGCCGCAATGCCTTCAAGCACATAGTGTGTGACGGCAGGTGAAACACCAGATCGTCCTCCTTTCCACTCTCTGGCACACCGACCAAGGAGAGGATGCCATCATTAAGTGGAATGGTTACACCGCTACTGGATGAGTGTCCCTTGGTCTTGTTCTGCTCGAACTTCAAGAGCCGGTTGGAGTAGTCGATGTTCCGAAAGGTCAAGTCCTTGACATCGCAGAAACGGAGGCCGCAATAGCAACAGAAGATGAACGCCCTGCGGATTTCGGGATTCTCGCCTTGATAGTGGGTGTTGATGAGCTTCACAACCTCCTCCGTCGACAGCACATCCTTACGCAATATCTGTTCGTCCGACACAATCCTAATGCCTGCCGTGGGGTCGGTGGCCATGTAGTCATGTTCAATGGCCCACTTGACCACCTTCTTGAAGCGTTGCAGCACGCTCTTGGGTGTTTCCCCGTTCCCTCTCGACTTGAGGAACTCCGCAAAGTCAGCCATCATGTCCTTGGTGATTTGGCTCGGTTTGATTCCGACCTTGAACTTCTCGTATTCTGGTGTGGTTTCAATGAACTCCTTGAACCACAGCAGGGACATCTTCAGCATACGGACATCGCATTTCGTGTAGTGGTCGATATAGGACTGATAGAGCGAAACGAAATCCGTGTTCTTGCTTTTCTCCAAACGGTAGCCTCTTGTGTCCTTGAGGAACTCTTGTTCCTTCTCCTTTCGTATTTCCTGTGCCAGTTGGATGTTCTTGCTGTTGCTCTCCCTCTCGATGGGCGTTCTCGGTTTGCCATAAATGGTCAGCCCGAGAAACTCCTTCTTCCTTATGGCTCTGACCTTGGTCTTTCCGCTTGCCTTGTCCATCTCGCTGTTATAGCCATAATAATACTCCAAATAGAGGGAGAAGTTGCCGTCTGACAATTTCTTCTGCTTCAATTTCGGGTTGTCCGTGACTTTAACATCGTTTTTTGCCATAGTACAGGGTGCAAATTTCAACGAAACATATTCTTTGTTTCCTTTGGTTTGCAAAGGTACTACTTTATTTTATTCAGGGCGCAAATAGGGCGCAAAAAATGACAAAACAAACGCAAAAAATGGAAATAAAAGGAAAACAAGTATTTTGTAACTTGTTGATTTTTATTCGTTTTGTTTCTCTTATTTTCCTTTGATATATCGGTTTTGTATCGGCCTTCGGTACAACGAAAAAACAGCCCCGAGTTTCGAGGCTGTTTTTCTTTTGGTTTTCTTGATTTACTCCACCGTCACCGACTTGGCCAAATTGCGGGGTTGGTCAACATTGCAGCCTCGCATCACAGCGATGTGGTAGGCCAAGATTTGCAGCGGCACGGTTGCCAACAATGGAGAATAGAGGCACTCGGTTTCGGGAATCTCGATGACATAATCGGCCATCTTGCGGGCCAAAACATCCTTCTCGCTGATGACGGCGATGATTTTTCCGTTGCGGGCCTTCACCTCTTGGATATTGCTGAGGACCTTTTCGTAAGTGCTATGGTTGGTGGCGATGAACACGACGGGCATGTCCTTGTCAATCAAGGCGATGGGACCGTGCTTCATCTCGGCGGCGGGATAGCCTTCAGCGTGAATGTAAGAGATTTCCTTCAACTTCAAGGCACCTTCGAGGGCGACGGGGTAGTTCTGCAAACGACCGAGATACAACATGTTACGCACATCCTTGTATTTCTCCGCGATGTCCTTCACATGGCCGCTATGGTCGAGGGTCCACTGGATTTTTTCGGGGATACGGTCGAGTTCTTGAATGAATTCGTGGCGTTCCTCGTCCTTCATCGAGCCTTTCAGTTCGGCCAAGCGCAAGGCCAACATGGCCATCACCGTCACTTGCGAAGTGAACGCCTTGGTGGAAGCCACACCGATTTCAGGGCCAGCGTGGGTGTAAATGCCTGCGTCAGTGGCTCTTGAGATGGAGGAACCGATGACGTTGCAGATGCCCAACACAACCGCACCCTTCTCCTTGGCCAACTGAATGGCGGCCAATGTGTCGGCAGTTTCGCCCGACTGCGAAACGGCAATCACCACATCATGCGGCGTGACCACAGGGTCGCGGTAACGGAACTCAGAGGCATACTCCACCTTCACGCGAATCTTGGCCAACTTTTCAATGAGATAGCTGCCCACCAAACTGGCGTGCCACGAGGTGCCGCAAGCCACGAAAACGATGTTGTCGGCATAAAGCAACTGCTTCTCGTACTTGAGAATGCCACCCAACCGCACCGTATTGGCTTCAGGATGCAAACGGCCACGCATGGTGTCGCGCACGATGGTCGGCTGCTCGTAGATTTCCTTCATCATAAAGTGGTCGAAACCAGCCTTCTCGATGCTGTCGAGGTTCATTTTCAGTTCCTGAACGTATGGCATGGCCTCCACATCCTGAATGGTCTTGATGTGCAGTTCCTCACCCAATTTGATGCGCACAACTTGCTCATCCTCAAGGTAAACCACTTTTTGGGTGCGACCTACAATCGGGGTGGCATCCGAAGCGATGTAATACTCGTCTTCGCCAATGCCGATGACCATCGGACTACCCTTTCGGGCTGCAATTAATTGGTCGGGGTGGCCTTTTTCCACAATGGCGATGGCGTATGCACCCACCACATGGTTCAAGGCGATGCGCACGGCTTCAAACAAGTCGACATGCTCGCTTTGTTGCACATCCTCGATGAGGTTGGTCAGCACTTCCGTGTCGGTCGACGAAAGGAAAGTGAAGCCGCGCTTCTCCAATTCCTTGCGCAGACTCAGGTAGTTTTCAATGATGCCGTTGTGAATTAATGCCAAATTGCCCGACTGCGAGCGGTGCGGGTGGGCATTCACCTGATTGGGTTCGCCGTGGGTGGCCCAACGGGTATGCGCAATGCCAATGTGCCCACTGACATCCTTTGAAGAAGTAAAGGCCTCCAAGTCGGAGACCTTGCCTTTTGCCTTGTAAACATTCAGTTCGTTAGCCTCGTTGAGCAGTGCCACACCGGCGCTGTCGTAGCCACGATATTCGAGGCGCTTCAAGCCCTCGATGAGGATGGGATAGGCCTCTTGACGGCCTACATAAGCAACTATTCCACACATATTTAACCTTGTTTAAAAAGGCGCAAAAATATGTGTTTGGAAAAAACGATGCAAGAAATTTTTGATTTTTTTCAAGTCGGCGTTTTCGACAGGCTCAACGGCCTTTGGTCCCTGAGCCTGTCGAAAGGCCTGTATTAATTAAAGAGGTCTTTCACATCGGGTGCTTGTTGGGCAGCCTCCGAAGCCTCGAAGTAAGGTTTCTTGTCGAAACCGAACATGCCAGCGATAATGTTGCCGGGGAAGCGACGCACCGCTGTATTATACACACGGGCGGTTTCGTTGAACTGCTTTCTCGCGTTGGCGATGGCGTTTTCGCAACTCTCCAACTGCGACTGCAAATCCAAATAATTCTGGTTGGCCTTCAGGTCGGGATACTGCTCCACCGTCACCAACAGGCGCGACAATGCACCCGACATTTGGTCTTGCGCGGCTTGGAAAGCCTTCATGTTTTCCTCGGTCAGGTTGTTGGCGTCGAGGGTCACCGAAGTGGCCTTGGCTCTTGCTTCGACCACAGCGGTCAAAGTGCCGGCTTCATACTCGGCATAGTTTTTCACCGTTGCGACGAGGTTAGGGATAAGGTCGGCACGCTTTTGGTAAGCCGTTTGCACATTACCGACTGCCGTTTCAACGCCTTCTTGCTTGGAAACCAGTCCGTTGTAAACGCCAACGCCCCAAATGACAAGCACTGCCACGAGTGCAAGAATGATAATTAATCCTTTTTTCATAATGTTTCGATTTTGATGATACAATAATAGATTCGTTGCGATGTTTAAACAGAGTGCAAAGGTAAACATTTTTTTTCGTACTTTTGCGATTTATACACACTTACTAAACTCATTTTATCAAATGACTGAAAATCAACAGAAAAACGATATCAAAAGCATTGACGGACAATTATTGAACCGTGGATGCACCCTTGGAACTACATACAACACAGGACAGAAAGTGCTTTCGTGCGGACGCTGCAAACTAAGCCAGTTTGATTGGCTGAAAGACTATGAAAACCAAGAGATTAAGGGCAATGTTTGCTTGGCTGAGGTGCGTTTCAAGAACGACCGCAAGGACTATTTCACCTATCCCGAAGATCTCGAATTGGAAGTGGGCGAATTTGTCGCCGTCGAGACAGCCATCGGGCACGACATCGGCATCGTCACCCTTTTGGGCGAAATCGTGAAACGCCAGATGAAACGCAAGAAATTCCGCACGCCTTTTGCCGAAATGAAGAAAATCTACCGCCGCGCCAGAATCAACGATGTGGAGAAGTTTCTTTCTGCCATCAAATTGGAAGACAGCACTTTGGCTCGCACCCGCACCATCATCGACAATCTCGGTTTGGAAATGAAACTCAATGATGTTGAATATCAGGGCGACAAGACTAAGGCCATTTTCTACTACACCGCCGACGGGCGCGTCGACTTCCGCGAACTCATCAAGAAATTGGCTGAAGAGTTCCACATCAGAATTGAGATGCGACAGATTGGCGTGAGGCAAGAGTCGGCCAAATTGGGTGGTTTAGGCTCATGTGGTCGTGAATTGTGTTGCGCCTCGTGGATTAGTGATTTCCAGTCGGTTACCACCAATGTAGCCCGTATTCAGCAACTCTCCCCGAACCCCCAAAAACTTGCCGGACAGTGCGGCAAACTGAAATGCTGCCTCAATTTTGAATATGAGGCCTACGTGGAGGCTTTGAAGTCATTCTCCGACCCCAACATCGTGCTGCATTTCGAGAGCGGCGACGCGATTCACCAAAAAAACGACGTGTTCAAGGGCATCATGTGGTATTCCTACACCACCGACAAGAGCAACATTATGGCTATCCCCGTCGACAAGGTGAGAGAAATCATTGCCTTGAACAAGAAAGGACAGAAACCCAAGAAATTGGAGGACTTTGCCGTGACGAAGGAAGCCCACACCAACACCAACGAAGGCTACGGCGAGGCCGACTTGAAGAAGATGAGCGACTAATCATGAAAAAGGCAATATATTGGATCATAGGAGTTTGCATTGTTTTGGCTTGCACAAGATGCAGTAGCAGCAACTTCAGCAAGCGCATCGTCATTCCCGATGCCGAATGGGCACAGGAAAACCGTGTGGCCTTTGACGTGCCCATCGACGACACCCTCAACGGATATGTTTTCGGCATTGGGCTGCGCCATTTGGAAAACTACCGCTACAGCAACCTCTTTGTGTTCCTCCACACCCGAATGCCCAACGGCAACATCACGCACGACACGATAGAATGTACATTGGCCACGCCCGAAGGCCGCTGGATCGGGAAAAGCAGTGGCAGCATGAGGGATTTTGTCGTGCCGCTCAACGAAAACCTGCGTTTCCCATTGACGGGAACCTACCATTTCGAAATCGAGCAAGCCATGCGCGAACCCGTCCTGAAGGGCATCTCAGACATTGGTTTATACATTGAAAAACAATGATTTATGAACAACAATAAAAAGAAAAAAGCGAAGCCAAAGCAGGGCAAATCGAACGCCATCAGGAACCTGTGGATTATTTTCGGAGTGCTGCTCCTGATTGTCGTTTTGTTCTTCTTCTGCGTCGCGAAAGGCGTGTTCGGCACCATGCCCACCTTCGAGGAATTGGAAAACCCGCGCACCAATTTGGCCACTGAAATCATCTCTGCCGACGGCAAGATTTTGGGTACCTATTATATTGAGAACCGCTCCAATGTGCGCTATGCCGAACTGTCGCACTACATGCCTGAAGCCCTCATCAGCATTGAGGATGAGCGCTTTACGGAACATTCCGGCATCGACCAAAAAGCCTTGTTCCGCGTGGCCTTCGGTGTTTTGACCGGAAACAAGAAAGGCGGCGGCTCGACCATCACGCAACAATTGGCGAAAAACCTTTTCCCTCGTGGCGAGAACCTCAGCACCAGTAAACTTGTTTTGCGCAAGTTCCAAGAGTGGATTACGGCCACCAAATTGGAGCACAACTATTCCAAAGAGGAAATCATTGCAATGTACCTGAACACCGTGTTTTTCGGGCATAACGCCTTCGGTATCAGGGCGGCAGCCAGCACTTTTTTCGACAAGAAACCCAAAGACATGAACATCGAGGAATGTGCATTGATGGCCGGTGTGGTGAACGCCCCCACCCTTTTCAGTCCTGTGCGCAATCCGGAACGCTCGTTGGGAAGGCGCAATCTCGTCCTCCGAAAAATGGCCGACAATGGTTTCATCACCCAAGCCGAATGTGACTCTATCTCGTTGATTCCCATCGATATGTCGCATTTCAGCATCAAAGATCACAACAGCGGACAGGCCACTTATTTCCGCGAGTTTTTGAGAGGAGAACTCAACGAATGGGCCAAAAACACAACCCGCGCCGACGGTCAGCCTTACAATATCTACCGCGACGGCTTGCGCATCTACACCACCATCGACTCACGAATGCAACATTACGCCGAGGAAGCCGTCAAAGAGTTCATGGGCAATGAGTTGCAGCCCATGTTCTACAAGCATTGGAAGGGCCAGAAAAACGCACCGTTCTCCAACGTGACCGCCGACGAAATCGACCATATCCTTGAAACATCGATGAAGCGCACCGAGCGTTACCGCAACCTCAAGAACGCAGGCGTGCCGATGGATACCATCAAAACCATCTTCGACCGTCCCGTTCCAATGACTGTCTTTTCTTGGAAAGGCCCCATCGATACGGTCATGTCGCCGATGGATTCCATCAGATATTACAAGTGGTTCCTGCAAGCCAGCCTCATTTCCATCGAGTCGCACACGGGTCATGTGAAGGCTTACGTCGGCGGCTTGGACTATCGTTTCTTCAAGTACGACCATGTCACGCAGGCACGCCGTCAGGTCGGTTCCACTTTCAAGCCGTTCCTTTATTCCTTGGCCATGCAGGAAGGCGAATACACGCCCTGCACCCGCATCCCCAATATCCAATACAACATCAAATTGGAGGACGGAAACGTTTGGTCGCCAGGCAATTCGGGCGGTCATGTGGGCGAGGAAATCACCCTGAAATACGCTTTGGCTCAGTCCAACAACTGGATTTCGGCCTACCTGATGAACCAGTTTGGGCCTAATGCCGTCATTGCGCAAGCCCGCCGCATGGGTGTGGAGTCGCCCATCGACCCCGTTCCCGCTATCTGCTTGGGTGTCTGCGACTTGAAGTTGATTGAGATGGTCGGAGCCATGAGCACTTTCGCCAACCAAGGCGTTTACATCAAGCCGATGTTCATCACCCGCATCGAGGACAAGAACGGCAATGTCATCCAACGCTTCAGTCCCGAGGAATCGGAGGCCATGAGCGAACTGACTGCCTACAAGATGGTGGAGCTGATGAAGGGCGTGGTGCAAAGCGGCACGGGCATCCGCTTGCGCTCGACCTACGGATTGAGCAACCCCATAGCGGGCAAAACCGGCACAACCCAAAAGCAAAGCGACGGCTATTTCATGGGCATCACCCCCGACCTGACTACGGGCGTTTGGGTGGGCGCCGAAGACCGTAGCGTACATTTCCGCTCCACCCAATTGGGCCAAGGTTCGCATACCGCCTTGCCTATTTGGGCATTATTCATGAAAAAGGTTTACGCCGACAAGAGCCTGAATATCAGCAAGGGCGACTTCACGAAGCCCAACATCCCCGGCGTTGACCTGAACTTCGATTGCGACCGCTACGAAAAGGAGGAAGCCATCGAATACATTGACGAGTTTTAAACTTTGGGCCGCTGAGCCTGTCGAAGCGCCCTATAACAGCATTTGATATGACCTCGAATTTCGTTGATTATGTGAAGATTTTCTGCCGCTCGGGCAAGGGCGGTGCGGGTTCGCTGCACTTCCGCCGCGAGAAATACATCCCGAAAGGCGGTCCCGACGGCGGCGACGGCGGTCGCGGCGGCAATGTGATTTTGCGCGGCAACGCCCAACTTTGGACCTTGCTCCACCTGCGCTACACCAAGCATGTGTTTGCCAACGACGGTGTGCCCGGAGGCCGAAACCAACTCACCGGAGCCGCCGGCGATGATGCCTACATCGATGTGCCGTTGGGCACGGTGGCTTATCGCGCCGAAGACCACACAATGCTTGGAGAAATCACAGAAGACGGACAACAGGTCGTGCTACTCAAGGGCGGACGCGGCGGCAAGGGCAACGCCTTTTTCAAGACGGCCACCCTGCAAGCCCCAAAATTCGCCCAACCCGGCGAGCCGAATCAAGAGGAATGGATTACGCTGGAACTCAAACTGCTGGCCGATGTAGGTTTGGTCGGTTTCCCCAATGCAGGAAAATCCACATTGCTATCGGTCGTCTCAGCGGCCAAGCCTGAGATTGCTGATTATCCCTTCACCACCTTGGTGCCTAATCTCGGCATTGTCAGTTATCGCGAGCATCGGAGTTTCGTCATGGCCGACATTCCCGGCATCATCGAAGGTGCGGCAGAAGGCAAAGGTTTGGGAATTAGGTTTTTGCGCCATATTGAAAGAAACTCGACCTTGTTGTTCATGGTGCCAGCCAACACCGATGACGTGAAAAAGGAGTACGACATCCTCCTCAATGAACTGAAGAAATACAACCCCGAACTGATGGACAAAGACCGCATTTTGGCCATCACAAAGTGCGACCTTGTTGACGATGACACCATCAAGGAAATCAAGAAGCACTTACCCAAGAAAGTGCCGCATGTTTTCATTAGTTCTGTTGCCAATCAAGGCATTAACGAACTGAAGGACTTGATTTGGCTGACGTTGAACAAAAGCGAGGAAGAAGACTGGTAAACGCAACAACTTATGGAAACCCTCTCCACCATCGACACCGACCTTTTCCTTTACCTCAACAGCCTTCATGTTGAGTGGATGGATAAGATTATGATCCTCATCACCAACATGGGGATTTGGTTTCCGCTATACCTATTATTAATATATTGGACGGCGAAGCAGTTCGGCAAGCGTTGCTGGTGGGTCTTTTTGGCCGTGGGCGTGGTGGTGCTTTGCTCCGACCAACTTTCTTCCCATGTCTTCAAACCCGTTTTTCAGCGTTTAAGGCCTTGCTACAACCCTGATTTACAGGATTTAATCCATCTACCAAAAGGTTTGGCGGGCGGACGATACGGCTTCACCTCGTCACATGCTGCCAACACCTTTGCTGTCGCGGCCTTTCTCACGCCTGTTTTGCGCAATTATCGCCCTTGGCTTGGGATTGTGTTGTATTTGTGGGCCTTCATTTCGAGTTACAGCCGCATCTATTTGGGTTTCCACTACCCGGGCGACATCCTCTGCGGTGCCATTTTAGGCATTTTAGTTGGGCTGATTCTTTGGAAAGTGTTCCAACAAATTATCATCGGAAAAGTCTGGAAATCAGAATAATTTGCCAGGTGTAGGCGTGGCTTCCTTATCATAAAACACCACTTTGATGACGGCTTTCGGCTCGATGCCGCACAATGAGGCTAATTTGGCCTTATTCAAGGCAAGTTCAAGATAGCCGTGCGTGCCGAAAATGGCCACCAAATCAACCACATCGACATCCAAATAACTGTCAGAAATCTCATCCACCGTGTAAAGGTCGCCTTTCACCATAATGGTGAAGTCGCGGCCACGGCGTTCATGCTCAAAGAGTTCGCGTGAAATGTTGGTTATCAGGTTGTCGTAGGAATCAATGTGCATCACCACACCCTCGATGGTGTTGTCGCGGGCCACGGCGCAGAAAGCCCCACCTGGATTCAGTTTCAATCGAGGCTCGCCGATGCTCGAAAGTGGTTCGCCATTGGCAATCATCACAGCCACTTTCGCGAAACGGTCGCGTGTGGCAAATGTAAAGAAATCAGAGTCTTGGATTACATCAATGCAATAGGCTTCCTCAAATTTCCCGTCGAGGATATGACTGAAAATGCCGTTGTCGGTCGAGATGAAATATTGCCCCTCGGCCTTCACCACCACATGCGGACATTCCATCGACTCAATCGTGTCGACCGCGATGATGTGAATCGTCCCGGGAGGGAAACAACGGAAGCAATTCTTGAGCGTGAAGCCCGCCTGCGCCACATTGAACGGCTCTATCTCGTGCGTCACATCAACAATGGTCGCGGTCGGCAGCATGGACAAAATAGTGCCCTTTACCGCCGCTGCGTAATAATCCTTTTTTCCCCAATCGCTTGTTAATGTGATAATTGCCATCGATTTCCTTCGCTTCGTCAAAGATTTTGCAAAGGTATAGCATTTATGCCAAATCCAAGATAGGTTTTTGAAAAAAATCTTCGTTTTTTGCAATCTGTCATTGCAAGAAACGAAACAACTGAAAAATAGACTATCTTTGCGGCTAAATAAAACGACATACTTCGATAAACCCAGCAAACATGGCAGAGCAGATTCTTCAGATAGAAAACGTTGACCCTAAGGAACTTCACGGCCCAAACGACAAGTATTTGGAATTAGTGAAAAGCATGTTTCCCAAGTTGAAACTCATCGCACGTGGCGACTTTTTGAAGGTGATTGGCGACGACGAAGAAATCGAGTATTTCACCAACCGCTACGAAACTTTGATGGTGCAATTGGAGCGTTTCGGGAAACTTACGGCACAAACCGTGGAAGACGTGATGATGGCAAGCACTGACACTGAGTTGCAACAGAAGATGTCGGAGAGTGATGTGCTGGTTTTTGGTCGTAGCGGCGTGCCCATCAAGGCGATTACGGCCAACCAAAAAAGGATGGTGACGGCTTCGGAACAGAAGGATTTGGTCTTCGCCATCGGCCCAGCCGGAACTGGAAAGACCTACACCGCCGTGGCTTTGGCCGTCAGGGCATTGAAAGCCAAGCAAGTAAGGAGAATCATCTTGACCCGTCCCGCCGTCGAAGCCGACGAGCATCTCGGTTTCCTCCCCGGCGACCTGAAAGACAAGCTCGACCCGTATCTGCAACCGCTGTATGATGCCTTGCGCGATATGATACCTTCCACAAAATTAGAGGGTTATCTCGAAGACCATACGATTGAAATCGCGCCTTTGGCCTTCATGCGCGGTCGCACCTTGGACCACGCTTTTGTCATTTTGGATGAAGCACAAAACGCCACGCGCAGCCAATTGAAGATGTTCCTCACCCGCATGGGACGCTCGGCCAAGTTCATCGTCACCGGCGACATCACCCAAATCGACCTGCCACCCAAAACGCCTTCGGGATTGCCGCAAGCGATGGAGGTGTTGAAGGATGTAAAAGGCATCGAGTTCATCTATCTGGACGACAAGGATGTGGTGCGGCACAAGTTGGTGACGGACATTATTAATGCTTATAAGAAACATCATGAAGAGGAAGAAATTTAAGGCTTATGGCCAATGGCCAATGACTATGGCAACTCACACCAAAGGGATGATGTTCGGCCACGAGGTGAAGTTGCCATAGGCCATAGTCATAAGCCATAGTCAAACAACAATTAAACAATCAACAATTCAACATAAAATGAACGCTTTAACAAAAACAGATTACCATTTCCCTGGCCAAACCAAGGTCTATCACGGCAAAGTCCGCGACTGTTATTTCATCAACGACGAGTATATGGTGATGGTCGCCACCGACCGCATCTCGGCTTTCGATGTCATTTTGCCCAAGGGCGTTCCCTATAAGGGACAGGTACTCAACCAGATAGCCGCAATGTTCCTTGATGCCACCGCCGACATCGTCCCCAACTGGAAACTTGCCACCC
The DNA here is from genome assembly GCA_902780055.1 of uncultured Bacteroidia bacterium. GTDB lineage: Bacteria > Bacteroidota > Bacteroidia > Bacteroidales > F082 > Limimorpha. Next base: position 18,584 of record CACZDU010000042.1, read on the forward strand.
CCGACCCAATGGTCACCGTGGGCCGCCTTTGCAAGCCCTTCCCGATTGAGATGATTATCCGTGGCTACCTCACGGGCAGTTCGTGGCGCACTTTCAAGAGCGGTCAGCACACCATCTGCGGCGTCCAAATCCCCGACGGTATGAAGGAGCACCAACGTTTTGCCGAGCCTATCATCACCCCGACCACCAAGGCCGAAGAAGGCCACGATGAGGACATCTCACGCGAGGAAATCATCGCAAAAGGCTTGATTAGCGAGAAAGATTACAACCAAATTGAGGACATCACCCGCAAACTCTTCCAGCGCGGCACCGAAATCGCGGCCAAGCAGGGCTTGATTCTCGTCGACACTAAATACGAATTCGGCAAGATTGGCGACCAAATCGTGCTGATGGACGAAATCCACACCCCCGACTCGTCGCGCTACTTCATCGCCGACCAATACGAGGAACGCTTCGCCAAGGGCGAGCCGCAGGTGCAACTTTCGAAAGAATTTGTGCGCGAATGGCTGATGGCCAACGGATTCCAAGGCAAAGAAGGCCAGCAAGTGCCCGAAATGACACCCGAATACGTCAACAGCGTTTCAGAGCGTTACATCGAACTTTACGAGAAGGTTACAGGACACAAATTTGAAAAGGCACCTGACTCGGAAGACCTTTTGAAACGCATCGAAAACAATGTGTTGAATTACTTGAAGTTATGAAAAATATGCAATATTTTTGCATATTTTTCGGCACTTTTTTAGGGTAAAGATGCATATTTTTCACGAAACAAACATTGCCATAAACAGTGGCAATGTTGTTTTTTTGCCTTCAAAGAATGTATCAGACAGAAAAAAGACCCATAAAAAAACATTGATTTTGGTGAATAAAATCACCAAAAATTATAATATTTGGTGAATTGAATCACCAAATTTAGTATTTTTGCACGGAAAAAAGGCAAATTATGATAGAACGAAAACTTCACAAAGTCATCAAAAACCGCTTTTTCAATGGAAAAGCCATCGTGCTTATAGGGGCACGACAGGTGGGGAAAACCACATTGCTGCACGAACTGACGAATGGAACAAAAGACGTTTTATGGCTCAATGGCGATGAACTCGCCACAAGAACTTTATTGCAGGAAGTGTCGGTAGAAAAATTTCGCAGTTTGATAGGATCAAAAACAATCCTAATTGTGGATGAAGCCCAACGAATAGAGAATATCGGCCTGAAAATGAAGTTGATAACCGATAATCTGCCGAATGTGCAACTCATCCTTACCGGAAGTTCATCTTTCGAACTTGCCAATCGTGTCAATGAGCCTTTGACGGGACGAAAATGGGAATACACCTTGTTTCCGCTCTCTTTCGCCGAAATGGCCGAGCACAATAATGCTTTCGAGGAAATTAAACATTTGCCGCTTCGTTTGGTCTATGGCTACTACCCTGATGTCGTCACGCACCCTGGCGACGAAAAAGAAGTCCTTAAACAAATCACTGACAGTTACTTGTACAAAGACATCCTCGAATGGGAGCGCGTCAAAAAGTCTGACAAATTGGTCAAGTTATTACAATCGTTGGCTTTTCAGGTGGGAAGCGAGGTGTCGCTGAACGAATTGGGGCAACAAGTTGACTTGGACAAAAACACCGTGGAGAAATACATCGTCTTGTTGGAACAAGCCCAAGTCATTTTCAGGCTTGGTTCATTGAGCCGCAATCTCCGCAATGAGTTAAAGACCGCGCGTAAAATCTATTTCTACGACAACGGTGTCCGCAACGCCCTCATTAACAATTTCAACGACCTTGCGCTTCGCGACGACACAGGGGCATTGTGGGAAAACTGGATGATCAGCGAATTGGTCAAGAAAAGGGCATACGACCGTCAATTTGTCAATCGTTATTTTTGGCGAACAACACAGCAACAGGAAATCGACTACATTGAGGAAGCCGATGGACGTTTCACCGCATACGAATTCAAATGGAATCCGAAGAAGAAGGCCAAAACAAGCCAAACTTTCCTGAAAGCCTATCCCAACACGGAAATCATGACCGTCAACCCGGATAATTTCTATACGCTGCTCTTATAATATTTCGTCTGTACTGGAAAGGAGATATGCAAAATGATGTGTATTTTTCACGAAAATGCGGTTATTCCACCACAATTTTCCGCGTTTCACCGCCCAATGTCACAAAATACAACCCTTGTGGCAGTTCCAATTTTTCTTTGTTCTTGATTTCCTTGGTCATAATGGTTTGGCCGAGGGCGTTGGTGACGGTCATAGTGCCGGTGCCTTCGATGATTACATATCCTTTAGCCGGGTTAGGATAAATCTTGAAGAGGCTTCTATGGTTTTCGCAAAGTTGGTCGTATGGCCTTGTGCAAAACACCGCTTCGGGACTTGTGGGAGAGGCATAATACGACCTTGTCTCTTTTTTGCGTTGCGTGAAGGTGTAAGATGTGTTCGGCGTAAGGCCTTCAAACAGAGTAGAATCTTGCCATTCACCACCGTTGATATTGTATTCGCAGCCTTCTTCAATAACAAGAGTGATGCTTGTTTCGGTGTTGCTCTCCATCAGTGGGGCTTCGGGCATTGCCTGTTCTGCCTTTCGGACCGGGCCGACAAGAGGTGAAATTACGGTTCCCACACAATTCTCGGCAGTGACTTGCACGCAAATGTTCTCATCAATGTCGTCCTCGGTCAAAGTATAAGTCTGGAAAACAGCGCCTTCAATGACTGTTGTGTCGCGTTTCCATTGGTAAGCCAATTCGCCCAAATCGGGGATGGATGGGATTGAACCTAAAACCGTTACGGCAGTCAAGGTTTGTCCGAAAACAGGTTCGCCGTCAATCTTGACCTCACCATTCAAAGTTGGCGTGGTTACGTCGTTTAATAAGTTCTCTATCGCTCCGTATGCGTTTAGTCTTCTTCCCTCTGCTACCAAACCGTCGAGAGAAGGCAGATGGTCGGCACCGTCGAAAAGGGATTGTTTCACTGAAAGGCAGAAGTTTGCGGGGTCGCTTTTGCAGGCCTGCATCATTACCTCGGGCAGGGCGGCATACATCAACGCAATGGTTCCAGAGACTTGTGGAGTTGCCATTGAGGTTCCGGTGGAGTTGCCATAGTTGCTGTTAGGCGTTGTGGAATAGATGCTTGTGCCGGGTGCGCCAAGGTCGATGTTTTCGATGCCATAACCTGCGCTACCATATTTCACATCTTGCGAAGTGGTGTTGGTGATGCCTATCAGATAGTTGCCTGGACAGGCAGACGGCACATCGCCGACCACATCGACATTCACATTTAGGTTCGGTCCAGCACCGCAACTCAATATGCCGACATTGCCCATCTCGTCGTACATCGAGCACCAGATGGGATAATCATCGGGATTGCCGTAATCGACGCCAAAGGATGAATTGGTGGCCACGATGAAAGCGCCTTCCTCGCCGTTGGTTTCATTGTAGCGGGCACGCATTTCCAAAGCGTATGAATAGGCCTCCACCACGATGGATTCGTTGCTTGAACTTCCGCAAATGGACATGACCTTCACGTTCCAGTTCACGCCGCAAACGCCTTTTCCGTTGTCGCCAACCGCTCCAATGATGCCCGAAACATGGGTGCCGTGGTGGTTGGCACCGACATTTCCATTGTGGTTGTAGGCATTCCAACCACGATAGTCATCCACATAACCGTTGCCGTCGTCATCGATGCCATTGTTAGGGATTTCGCGGGTGTTTATCCAGCAATTCAGGTCTTCGTGGGTCCAATCGGCACCGCCGTCGATGACGGCCACCACGATGGTGTCGCCTGTCGCCGTGATACCGCCAGTGGTGAATTCATCCCAAGCCTGCGGCAGGCTCATAATGGCCGGTGCCCATTGTTGGCCGAAATAGGGGTCGTCGGGAATCGCCTCGCGTAGCGTGATGTTCGTATGGTTGTTTTGGATGACACGGACATCAGGATCTTTCCAAAGCCGCTCCATCTTCACTTCTCGTGATTCAGCCTTGTCAGTGATTTCGAAAAGCCAGATATTCAGCCTTTTGGACAACATTCTTTTGGGCGAAATCCCCACATTCGAGTTGGCGGTAAACGTAGCGGCATCCACGCCTTGCTCCAACCAAATGATGAATTCGTTTTCCACGAAAGTCTCGTTTTCGGTCTTGGTGATTTGCTCTTTCCCGAAAGAAAACAAAGGCAGCAACGCCATCGCCAAAACAATTGTTGATTTGATGATTGATGGTTTCAGAATTTTGTTTGTTCTATTCATAACTTCGATTTGTTTTCGATTGCAAAAATAGCAAAAATCCCGAAAACCAGTAGTTTTCACTCCAACTTTTCACGAAATCGCCACCTCAACCCATCGCCCGTTCTTGAAATTCACCACACTGCGATACCCCGCTTTCTTCAAGGCTTCCTCGGCGGCGGCAAATTCGAGGGTGATTTCGCTGAAATGGTGCGCGTCGGCGGAGATGATGGCGGGAATGTGCATCTTGCAGGCCTCCTCCATCAGCCAAGGCGAGGGATAGAAGCCGTTGTAGCGTTTCTTGTAGATGCCGCGCGTGTTGATTTCCATTATCAAGCCATCGATCACGGTTGTGCATCTTGATTTTGTCGAAGTGCGCGATGATGTCGAACTGCTCGTTTTCAATCATTTCATTCGACTGCTCGAAAAATCGGCGCACGGCGCGATGGATGTCGCCATCGAAGAACTTTTGCAGGCCTTCGTCATAGACTTCCCATTTCGGGCCGTCGATGAACCAGATTTCGTCGGGATTTATTGTTTGGGTCGGCGTTTCGACAGGCTCAACGGCCTTGGTTTTTTCAGGTCCCTGAGCCTGTCGAAGGGCCGGATTGACAACCAAATGCACGCCACCAATCAGATAATCAAGGTGATACTTCTCTTTGGTCACGGCGAAAGGTTCGGAAACGCCCGTGAGGTAATCGGCTTCCAAACCGCAATAAATGTCGATTTTGTCCTTGAATTCCGCTTTCAGTTGGGCGATTTCGGCCACATAACGCGGCATATCGGCCTCCTTGACGGAGAAATTGTTGTCGAAGGGCAAAGGGCTATGCTCCGAAAAGCCCAAGGTCGTCAAGCCCTGACGGACAGCCTCTTCCAGGATTTCGCGGGGCTGCGACTTGCCGTCGGAATAAACACTGTGGGTATGTAGATTGAAGTTTTGCATGATAATCATTTCTTATATAAAACCTTCCCCTCTCGGTCAATACTTTCAAGCAAATCGGGGTTTTTCAGCATGGAGAAAAGGCTCAAATCCACAAAATAAGGCAGATAGAGGTCGTCAATCCTTGCATCAAGAAGAGCCAATTGCAAATACGTCAAAGCGCTGCCTTTCAATGTAATGTCAATGTCGGAGGCGACACGGTTTGTCCCTCGTGCACGTGAACCGTAAATGATGGCCTCTTCCACTTCGGGAATTGATGCCAATGTCGTGCGCAAGGCCTGAAGTTCCGTATCGTTAAGTCCGAATTGCATAGTGTTTAGGATTGTGAAAACAAGTCGTTTGGAATTTTGGAAACAAGATTTTCCATCGCGTCATACAGAGCAACAAAAGCCTGAAAATAAGAGGCTTTAACTCGCGATACTACTTCAACGGCTGTATCTTCATCATAGGTGTGAGAAGTGTCGTTTCTCCTCTTTATCATCTCCATCCATGTGGCACTGTCGCTAATCAAAAGGTTTTCATACGCCCACCGAATGGCATCCCTTGAACCCATTATTTCCTTGTCGGTGCCTTGGTATTCGGCATACGACTTGATGAGTTTCCACGCCAATTCAAAGGTGAATTCAAAACGTTGAATCAGTCCATCCGCCTCAAAATCATTCAATTGGCGCTTGTCCATTTCGTTGACCACTTCAGCAAGACGGTTCAATGCCTTGTGATAGCTTTGCAACTTCTGTTCCCATCTTGGAATTTCGCTCATGGCTTCAAATTTTTCGGCAAATATAGGAATTTTTCTGGAATAACCCTTTTGCGGACACACGCGGCGCGTTCCTACACAGTGGAAATCACCTTATAAACCTTATCCCCGCGTCTCACCAACGACTTCACGGGAATGGAACAATACTCGCCTTTGACGGTTTGCTCCACCGAACCCAAATCCACGCGGATTTCGCTCAAAGTGTCTTCATAAACGCCGGTTGTCGGACCGATAATCATGATTTGTTCGCCGAGTTTGAGGTCGTGGCTGTCCATTCGGATTTCGGCCACGCCCAATTTGCTGTAGTAGTTGGTAATCAGGCCGATATATTCCTTGGTTTGGGTGGCTTGCGAGCCGTATTGCTTGGACCACTCGAAGGTGCGCCGACCCAAATAATAGCCGTCCCAGAAACCACGGTTATAAACGCTCTTCAGCCGTTCCATCCAAGCGTCGATTTTCTCTTGAGTGAACGTGCCTTCGCGGATGGCCTTCACCGCCTCGCTGTAGACCGAAACCGTCATTTTGGTGTATTCCGCCGAGCGGCCTCGGCCTTCGATTTTCAGCACTTCTACGCCTGCGTCCAAAACCCGGTCCAAAAACGGCAAGGTGCAAAGGTCTTTTGGCGACATAATGTATTCATTGTCAAGAGCCAACTCGTAGCCTTCTTCGCGCTCGCGCACATCGTAGCCGCGACGACAGAGTTGCAAGCAAGCACCACGGTTGGAGGAAGAGTTGAACAGGTCTTGGCTGAGGTTGCACTTGCCCGAAATGGCCATGCACAAGGCACCGTGGCAAAAAACCTCGATGCGCACCAAGTCGCCTTTCGGGCCGCGAATCTGCTGTTTCTCAATCTGTTCGGTGATATAACGAACTTGGTCGATGTTCAACTCGCGGGCGGTCACCATCACATCCGCGAACTGGGAATAGTAGCGCACGGCCTCAAGGTTGGTGATGTTGCATTGCGTGGACATGTGTACCTCAACGCCGATTTGCCGGGCATATTGGATGACGCTTTGGTCGGAAGCGATGATGGCCGAAATGCCGTTAGCCTTAATCGCGTCAAGCAATTGGTGCATCTCCTCCATTTCCTCGTCGTAAATCACCGTATTCACTGTGACATAGCTCTTTACGCCGTTTTCGTTGCAGGTTTCGGCGAGTTGGCGCAGGTCGTCAAGAGTGAAGTTTTTCGCCGAGCGCGAGCGCATGTTGAGTTTGCCGATGCCGAAATAAACGCTTCCTGCACCGGCTTGTATGGCGGCTGCCAAAGCTTCATACGAGCCAACGGGAGCCATGATTTCGATGTTTTGTTTCATCTTATACTCTTTAGGACGGCCCTTCGACAAGCTCAGGGACCTGCAAAACCGAGGTCGTTGAGCCTGTCGAAACGTCGCATTTATGAAAAAACCAGCCTGAAAATCAGACTGGTGTGACAAAGTCGGGATGACAAGATTCGAACTTGCGGCCTCTTCGTCCCGAACGAAGCGCGCTACCGGGCTGCGCTACATCCCGAACCGTTTTGCGCTGCATGTTTGTCAGTTTTTTCAACCACCTCAAAATGAAATTATGCCGAGATGTTCCAAAAGAATCTTCAAACCTATGAGAATCAGTATGATACCGCCAAATATGCCTGCCGATTTCTCGTATTTCGATCCGAACACATTTCCGATTTTCACGCCCAAGACCGAGAATATGAAGGTAGTTACACCTATTATTATTACCGCCAACCAAATATTGACCTGAATGCAAGCAAACGAAACACCCACCGCCAAAGCATCAAGGCTGGTGGCAACAGCCAAAAGAAGCATGGTCTTGAAATCGAGGGAGTTGCTGCTTTCGTCTTCTTCCTTTTCGCCCCAAACGGCTTCTCGAATCATGTTGGCACCTATCAAAATGAGCAAACCGAAAGCAATCCAATGCGCGTATGCATCAACAAAGCCCTCAAATTGCTCGCCCAAAAAATACCCGACGACGGGCATCAAGGCCTGAAAGAAGCCAAACCAAAGGCCACAAGTCAAGGCCATGCGCAAGGAGAATTTTCTGGTAGTCAAGCCTTTGCAGACCGACACCGAAAAAGCATCCATGGAAAGCCCCACGGCTATCAGCAACAATTCGAGGAGGTTCATTTCGCTTGGATTAACTACATTGAATGATTCGCAATTGTGGCGCAAAAATAGATTATTTTTGGCGACAAACGATAAAAACCATACTTTTGCAACCCATAAAACTATTTCAACATGAAAAAGACCTTATTAATGATGCTCGCCCTGCTGTTGGCTGCGGGCGGTTTTGCACAAGACAAACCAAAGAAAGCCAAGAAAGAAAAGACCTACAACGAAAAAGGCGAAATCATCAAGACGGGTTGGAACATTGGCCCGCTGCCCGTGGTGGGCTTCGACAGCGACTTAGGCTTCCAATACGGTGCCTGCGTCGACTTCTTCAACTTCGGCGATGGCACACGCTATCCGCGATACAACTACAAGTTCAATGTGGAGGTTTCGCGCTACACGAAAGGCTCTGGCGTGTTCCGTTTCTATGCCGACATGCCTTATTTGATCAAGGACACCAAACTCTTCTTCGACCTCACTTACAACTACTCGAAGAAGTTCGAATTCTTCGGCTTCAACGGCTTCGAAGCCAGCACCTTCGACCCGTATGAAGACTTTAACAAGGATGGCTACCATTTCATCAAACGCAACACGCTCCGTTTTGTCGGCTCCATGCAACGTCCTTTGTTCTTTGTTCCCAATCTGAACTGGGTGGCTGGTTTGGCTTACTACAATGTGGTGACTGACCGCATCAACCTTGACGGCTATGAGGGCCAAGTGACGCTTTACGAGAACTATGTGAACACAGGCATCATCAAGGAAAACGAGAAGAACGGCGGTAACATCGCCCAACTGCGCCTCGGCCTCAACTATGACAGCCGCGACCACAACAGCGACCCGTCGAAAGGCATTTATGCCGAATACACCCTCACCGGCTCTTCCGACTTTATCGATGGAAACGGCTATAACAGCTTGATACAGACCTTCATGTGGCGGCATTATGTTCCACTTTATAAGGACAAACTGACTTTTGCCTATCGCTTGGGTGTGCAGCACAAGATTGCAGGCAACGTGCCTTGGTACATGATCAACAACATCAACACGCCTTTCTTCCAGAAGATGTACACTGAGGGCTTGGGCGGCGTGGTCACCATGCGCGGCGTGAATCGCAACGGCGTTCTCGGCGACGGCTTCGTGTTGGGCAATGCCGAATTGCGTTGGCATTTCCTTGATTTCAAGTTCATCAACCAAAACTGGCAACTGGCTTTGTCGCCTTTCTTCGATGCGGGCATGATTATCCAGCCTTTCCGCGAAAAGGAACTGAAAGAGGCTGATATTGAGAATGTTGAATTGTATAGCGGCGACAAGGAAGGCATCCATACCAGCGCGGGTCTTGGCTTCAAAATCATCATGAACCGCAACATGATTCTCGGCGTGGATGCAGGCCGCGCCCTTGACCCACGCGACGGCGAAAAGGTCAAGATTTTCGTTGGGTTCAATTACATTTTCTGAGTTGACTCCCCTCTGATTCTGTCGCATGAAAGCCGCATGGCAGATAGTGTCGTTTTTCATCCTGTTGTCTTGCCTCGGCTGTGGCAAAACAACAGGACGACATTCAACTGAAGCCTTGCAAAATGCTCAAATCGAGTATGATAGCGGAGTCGTCTGTCTTCAAAATGACGATTTGATAGAAGCGCTTCCGCATTTCTTTGCTGTGGCCAACCGTTTGGAATGGCTACCCGAGGACATGACGGAGGACGAGATGCTACTCACCTCGAAGGCGTATTTCCAGATGGCGAATGTTTTCAGGCCAAAGATGGAGACTAACGCTGAAATTGACGCACTGCGACAGGCTTTGCGTTATCAGACTGCCATCTCCGACACCGCTTGGATTATCCGCTCAAGCCTGCAATTGGCCAATGCTTTGGAAGTCATCCAAGAAAGCGATTCCGCCTCGTTTTATCTCAACCGTGTGATGCCGTTGATAGACACCGTTTCAGGCGATGTGGAGGATTATATCAGTTCCCAATTCCTGTTGTCGTGTCTGTATTACGACAAGGGAGAAATCGACTCTTGTGTGATGGTGCAGAAACAAATTATCGACTTCAAGGCACGGCACGGTATGGACACCAAAAACGATTCGATAGGCATTGGAATCAACCTGTTTTTCGCCAATTTCCATGCAGCGGCGAAGCCGTATCTACTGAAGGTGAAGGAGGCCGATTTCGATGATGTGAAACGCGGAGCCGTCATGTCGCTCTTGGGGCAGATTTACGAAGAGGAAAACCAACCCGACAGTGCGGCAATGTTTCATGTTTTCAGCCCTACCTATGTGCAAGCCGAATCGGAGCGGGTGAGTGACGGGATGTTGGCCGTAAAGCAATACGAGCAGTTCAAGGCGGAACGCGATGCGCAATTGCAGGCTTTGCGGGAGGAAAAGGCCTTGCGGAAACGGATGGCCGCCTTGCTTTGGAGCGGCTTGGCCTTGGTGATGTTGGCGGTCGTTGTTGTGGCAATCGTCAAGCGGAGAAGGAAGCGCAATGCTTCTTTCGCGGCGGGTTGGGCGCAGTTTGAGCAGTCGGACATTTTCGTGCGCATCCGTCAACGGTTGGCTAACGATGCCCCCAAGATTTCCTCGAAGAATGTGGAGGATTTTTCCCATTTGGCCTTGAGCCAAGCCGACTTTGCGGCCTTGAAGGATGCTGTGGACGCAGCGTTTGGCGGTTTCGCCACCCGTTTGGCGGCACGCTACCCCGACCTCAGCCCCGCCGACCTCAACGCCTGTTGCCTTGCCCTGACGGGCTTAAGCCATGCCGAGATGGCCGTGCTGCAAGGTGTGAAATACAACTCGTTCACCAACCGCATCACGAAAATCAAGAAAACCCTCGGTACCGAAGAGAGCCTTTCGGCTTGCCTGAAAAACATGCTGAAAGAGGGCTGAAACGCTCAATTTTCGGGAAAAAGTGTCTTTTGTGCGGCAAAAACGCGCAAAATGTGTGTGAAATGTGTGTGTGATTTTTGCAAATGGCGTTGTTTTTTGCTATAATTTTGGACGCAAATACCAATTCTTATCACTATGGAAAAAGCAAGACTAAGAATTTACACCCTACTTGCGCTCCTGTTATTGGAAGCGGCGTCAGCGTTTGCCCAAGTCACTACTGGGCGCGATTTTTGGGTGACACTGTTGCCCAATAGCAGAGAAGGCGAAATCCCAGAGCCTGCCCTGTGGATTAGTGCCAACGAGTCAACTACGGGAAGCGTGACAAACCCTAACACGGGCTGGCAGGAAGACTTTTCGGTGGAGGCCGGATGTAGCGTCTACATTCCCATTCCATTAGAACAGGCTTTTGAGATGCACCTTTCGGATACGGTGCTCAACATCGGCCTGCATGTGACGGCCAAACAGCCTATTTCCGTAGTCGTGGCCAATTACGAAGGGGCCTGTTTCGATACATCCAAAGCCTTGCCAACCAATACATTGGGCAGCGAATATCTGGTGCAGACCTACGAGAATTTTGGAACGTATGATTTTGTGCGCTCTGTTTTGTCCGTCGTTGCCACCGAGGACAACACCACCGTGGATTTTCAGTTGAGTTGCGAAACGATGAACGGCCATCAGGCTAACCAGCCTCTTTCGGTGACCTTAAATGCAGGGCAGGTCTATCAGTTGCAATCGGAGCATTTGTGCAATTTTTCAGGAACGCGCGTGACCTCTCGCGACGGGAACCCCATCGCTGTGTTTGCGGGCAACCGAGGTTTGGGCGTACCTTATTTCAACACGCCCTACATCGACCATGCTGAAGAGGTGATGCTGCCTGCGTCCACTTTAGGCCGCCATTTTGTGGTGACGCAATCCCTTCGCCGCCCTGCCGACTATGTGCGCGTTACGTCCATGAAAGACCATTGCGAGGTCCGTAGGGACGGCACTTTGGTGCGTACCCTCAATGCAGGGCAGTCCTTCGTTTTTGAACTTACCGACGACTATCCCGCCATCTATCTCGAAACCTCTGAACCCGCCATCGTCGGCAAGTTCTTTTATGGCCACGACGATATTCCAGGTGCTATAGGCGACCCCGCCATGGCCACCATACTCCCGATGGAGCAGCAAACAAATCGCGCCCTGTTTTGCGCCCACAACACCCTCATTTCAAAATGGCATTATCTCAACATAGTGACCGAAACCACTTCAGTATCAGGGATACAACTTGACGGCGAGCCTATTAATGACCTTTTTGAAGTGGTGGCAAGTAAGCCCGAATATGCCTACGCGAGATTCCAAATTGCCGACACGACACACATCTTGGAGAATACGGAAGGCGGCTTTGTGGCTCATGTTTATGGCATGGGGGCTGCCGAAGCCTATTCCTATTTCCTTGACGCGGCGATGCTTACAACCGCGCTGACGGTGAACGACACAAACGAATGGCTTCACCCCGATGGCTTCTATTTTGACCTGAATGAACCTTTGAACCTCGATTTACACTTGAATTATGAGATGACCGAGGCTCATTGGACATACGGCGATGGCATGACGGAAATCCTCACCGACACGGAGGCTTGGCACACCTATTCCACACAAGGCAACTATCCCGTGACTTGCGAGGTGTTCAGAACCGACGCACAAGGGCGGCGCGTCATGGCTGGCTATGTGAGCACCATAATTCACGCGGGCTATGAAAGTGTGGAAAGCCACGACTATACCAAAGAATGTAACCTGTTTCCCAATCCAGCCAACTCGAAAGTGAGCATCGAGGGCCAAAACATCACTTCTGTCCGGCTGACGAACTGCTACGGGCAAGTGGTCATGGAAAAGGCTTGTGAGTCCACTGACTCTATGACGCTTGACTTAACGGAATTGCCGATAGGCATTTATATTATTGAAATCGTTGCATCGAGCTATCGTACTATAAAACAATTAGTTATAAGTAGATAATTGAGAATAAAGCCCAAAACACCATGAAGAGACTAATCACCATCCTCATCGCCCTGTGCGCAACAACAGCGCAAGCGCAACTCATCGTCACCTCGGCTGACTCCATCCAGCAATGCACCCCCGAATGGTTGGTGCGTAACGTGCTACTCGAAAGCGGCGTGACGGTTTCCAACGTCCGCTTCAACGGCTCGCCGGACATCATCGACTGCAACAGCATCGGCTACTTTGATACAGGCAACAGCCCGACCAACTTGGGCATCGAGGCGGGACTTATCCTTGCCACGGGTGGCGTTTCGGTGTCGGTCGGGCCGAATGATCGCGATGACAAAATCGTGCGAACCACTTGCGGAGAATACATCGACGAAACCCTCGAAGCCATTTCTTATGCTCCAGATTCGGTTTTCGACATGGCCGTGCTTGAGTTCGACTTCGTGCCTTGGGACAAAGAGGTTTCGTTCAACTATGTGTTTGCCTCAGAAGAGTATTTGGAGTGGGTTGGCTCGTATTACAACGATGTTTTTGGCTTTTTCGTCACGGGCATCAACCCTGAAGGCGGCTACTACGAAAACCAGAACATGGCCCTAATCCCAGGCACTGACGAAACAGTGAGCATCAACAGCGTCTATACCCAGCACAATTCGGAGTATTTCGTGAACAATGCAGGCGGACAAACCATTCAGTTTGACGGTTTTACGACAGTGTTGACCGTGAGTTTCAGGGTGGAACCCTTCACGGAGTACCATATCAAAATGGGCATTTGCGATGTGGGCGACCCCGACTGGGATTCGGGCGTTTTCCTTGAGGCACACAGTTTCATGTCGAATTTCACCTACGACATGACCATCGACAAGACACCCTATCAGGAAATCCCTGAAAACCAATATTTTTGCACTAACCACAGCATCGATTTCAGTACCGTTACCGAGTGGAATTACGACGATGTAGTTTGGTATTTTGGCGACGGCACTTCGGCTCATGGTGCCAATGCCTTGCACACCTACGCCGAAGATGGCGTTTACGAGGTCGTGAATGTGTTGCGCAATCCCCATCGCGCCCAAGATTCGCTCTTCCTGACCACCACCATCGAAACAAGGTCGTTTTCCTCATCGGAGGAGGCTGCCACTTGCCAAAGCGAGCCTTACTTTTGGCATGGGCAACTTTTGGAGCAAACGGGTGTTTACACAGACACCCTGCCGTCCATTTCAGGCTGCGACAGCATTGTTACATTGCATCTTATTGTCTATGAGGATTATACAACAGAAATCGATGAAACACACTGCGAAAAGTTTGATTGGAACGGCCAAACCTACATGGAGTCAGGAGTTTACGAATACCTCGGACAAAGCATTCACGGCTGCGACAGCACGGCCATTTTGAACCTTACCATCAAACACAATTACGTTTCAGCCTTGCAAGGTCCTGAATGGGTGGTTGCGGAAGGCACCTATCGCTATGCCGTCCCCGATTCCCTGACCATCGCGCACAGCACCTTTACTTGGACGTGCAGCCGCCCCGAATGGCAAATCACGCCTTCCAACGACGGCTATCATTGTGATCTTGAGGCAACTACCCTTGGGCAAGGCATCCTCACCGCTCGAACTGGCGTGGAATGTGACTCAGTTTTCAGCATTACCGTCAATGCATCAGGGTTTGATGTGGAAGAAAACAAAACGACCGAGATACAACTTTTCCCCAATCCCGCCTATTCACAGGTGAGTATTGTAGGCACACAAATCAACCAAATCCGAGTGATAAACAGCTTTGGACAAGTGGTTTTGGAGCATGTTTGCGAATCGGAAAGCCTTGTTGTCTTAGAAATCGGTTCGTTGCCTAATGGCGTTTATTCGGTGGAAATCGCCACGGCGAGGGGGAGAGTAGTCAAAAGGTTACTGCTGCTGCAATAGGAATGATAATTTGATACGTTGATTATCAAATATATAACAATTGATAGTTCGGGTACTTTAGTGGAAACGGGGAAATGGGTGAAGGAATAGAGATTGCGCAAGGAATGAAGTGAAAGCATTTAGGCTGGCCACGAAAGCGGCTGGCCTTTTTTTGTTGGTGTCGCCAAAAATGTTACTTTTGCGGCCGTGAAAACTTGGTTTTACATAGGGATTGTTTTGATGGTGGCGGTGTTGGTGGGATGTAAGACTCCACCGGACTCCTCCACCGCTGCGCGGCACTCACTCTCACAGGGGGAAGGGCCTACGCACGAGGCATTAGAGAACATCGATAGTTTGATGTGGCGGCATGCGGATAGTGCTTTTGCGGTGATGATGGAGTTTGCCGCAAGCCCCGAGGCGGATAGCTTGGATGTGTTTGAGGGGCATTATTGCCAGGTGCTGGTGGCGGAGCTGCTTTATAAGAATGACTATGGGCAAAGCAACAGAAAGGATCTGCTGAAGGCGGTTCATTATTTTGATTCGATTGTGGGGATGGATGGAGCGGACACACGCGGTAAAGCGGACGCACGCGGTGTGTCCGTACGGGAGCGGGATGCGTTTTTGGCGGCGCGGGCACATTATATTAATGGTGTGGGGTATTATGAGCGCGACAGCCTTATTGACGCTTGCGAGGAATATCTCAATGCCTTGCGGATGATGGAGGGGCATTTCACCGAGAATGAACTGGTGGACAAGCAAGCGCAGTTTATGACTTTAACCTATAACCGCCTTGGGGATTTGTTTTCCGCACAATTCATGCAGGAGCCTGCCATCTATTGCTGTAAGAAAAGCTTGGATTATGATAGAATTGCCCAGGCTTCGCCAGACAAGATTGCCAACACACTCCTTCAATTAGGAAAGCAGTTTGATAAATTGAAAGAATATGACAGTGCTTCCTATTACTATGAAAGGATACTGGAAATCCATCCCGATAATAAGACTTTGCTCTACAGGGATGCCGTTTGCATGTTGGCATTGTCTGATTATTGCGCCCACCACGACACTTTGGCCTCATTGGACAGCCTGAAAAGGATGGTGTCGCAAGCTGCCAATGAAGAAGAAAGACACGGCCGATTTATCAGCATTGGTAGCATTTACCAAGACATTGGGCAATATGATTCCGCAAAGGTTTATTTGGAACCTGTGTTGGGAAAATTTGGAAAGAAAGGAAAAGTTGCCGCAAGATTATTACGCGACATTGCCATGATAGAGGGCGACACGGTGAAAGCTAACCAATATGCCCAGTTTCTTATTGAAGATGTAACCTCGGCGGCTAATAGCCAGGCACGGGTCTCGCAACTTAATGATATGTTCCAGCAGCATTTGCAGTGGGAACAGGAGAAGGCTGAGGCTGAGAGACGGCAAGCCGAACAGTTGGCGGCACGGCGACGCTTGGTGCAGGGCGTGGTGACGGCCGTGGTGGTGTTGCTGGTTTTGGGGCTTGGATCGTGGTGGTGGATGGCCAAGCGGAAAAAGGAGCATGAGGCTGAAACGCAAACCTGGCACGAGGAGAAGCAACAGCTTCAGACGCAGGTGGATGATGCCTTGCAGCAGCTACAGACGGTGGATGACGCGCTGCAGCAACTACAGACGCAAGCGGACGATGCCTTGCAGCAGGCGCGGGCAATGTTGCCACAGCGGGTGGCCGACCTTTACCGCGCAAAGGTGCCGAACCGCTTGGAGCGCATCATGGACGAGTTTGAGGCGGCCTATCCTAAGGCCATGGAACGGGTGGCCGCTGCCTACCCCAATCTGACCAAAACGGAGGCCCAACTTTTCGTGCTTTCGTTCCTGCAATTCCGCGCGAAGGAGGAGGCTGATTTGTTGGGTTTGAGCCAAAATACGGTGCTACAGTACCGCTCCAATCTGAGAAAAAAGACGGGAAATGCCTCGATTTCGTCTTTTTGGGAGATGTAAAAATCTATATATGCCGATTATAATTGCTTGATTTTCAATAGGCATTCCAAAGAAAAATATATAATGGGCCTTGGGGTTGATTTTTTTGTTGTTTTTTGTTATAGTTTTGCAGCAACGAATTTTAAAACTATAACGTCATGAAGAAATTTAGACTTTACACCCTGCTTGCGCTCCTGCTTATGGCGGGAGGGGTGACGATGCAAGCGCAAGTGCGTAGCGAGATGTACGAATTGCTTCCTGAATCGCGCAGTATCAAGGTTGGTGATGTCAACAATGACGGATTTGCCGATGTGGTCGTTAGCCGACTCAATATGCCTGGAAACAATGTGATATTCTCTATTTACCTCAACGACGGGACAGGACACCTTGAATGTTCCCAAAACATTAGCAGCCTCAAACCCGACATGCACATGGGTTATGACCAGGCACTGTTGTCTTTCCTTTTGGAAGATTTCGACAAGGACGGCAGCCTCGACATTGCCTCGTATGCCTACGTATTCAACGGAGGCGCGGATTATGACACTTGTTTCATAAGAATCGATTACAACGACGGAAACGGCGGTTTCGAACGTTTTGCCGAGACTCCTTTGATTCAGCCGGAATGGGTTTGGTATAATGGCTATCAGTTTGAGTTGGATAATCCGTATTATTTGATGATGGCATCGGGTGATTTCAACGGCGATTCGTTTCCCGACATAGCGGTAGCAAACGATTATCATGCCAACACTGAATCTGGTTTGGGTTATGTTTGTAACGATGGCTCTGGCAACTTTAATACAGAAGCGATTTTTTCAGTGGGTTCTCTTCACAAGCCTGCAGTATGCGACATGGATCACGATGGGAAGGACGATATTGTTGACGCCCCGCTTATTCTCTATACGACGGACACACTGATTCCTCGCGAGGGATATGTCCATCCGTATGTATATGACGGCTACAATACTAACGGTCTGGTGGTTTTTGATATCGATGGTGACGGGTGGGACGATGTGGTGGAAGGCCGATCGACCAGTGATTCACACCTTTGGGTCTATAAGAACCTTGGTAATGAAGAATTCCAAAAGATGGATTCGATTTGGTTTCCAAGCAGTATAACTTGGACTGATAAGGGGCTTGACAACATAAAGCTAGTGAACTACAATGGAGATGAACACCTCGATATTATTGTTCAAATGAGTGATTTCCAATTGGGCCCCACAGGTTATTATATATTTGAGGGCAACGGAGCATTTGGGTTTGGCAATCCTGTGTTTTTCCCTGTGGAAAACTATGAATACGAGTTTGTCCGTAATTTCAATGTCGTCGATTTGAACAACGACGGTTTCGACGATTTACTCGTTTTGCACGCACCGTTTGAGAGAGAATCCTGGCTTGAGGTATTTATGAACGATGGCATGGGGTTCGATGCCATAGAAGAAAATGATAGCGATTCTGCTGTAACCTGTTCGCCCAATCCCGCAAACGACTATGTTTACATCAATGGAACGGAAGCTGTTGAAGTGCAGGTTTACAATGCTTTGGGGCAGGTGGTGAAGAGGGTGCGGAACTCTAATGAAATTAGTGTGGAAGGTTTGGCGGAAGGGGTTTATATGGTGCGGATTGCGGACGCAGAAGGAAAAGTTTACACGAACAAAATCACAATACGATGAAAAACATTAGACTTATTGCCATGGTTGGGCTTGGCCTTATGGCGAGTAACCTTTTTGCACAAGTTCCCGGCAGATGGGAAGACCCGATGAAGGTGGACGCCACTGTTATCAGCAACCAAACGGTCAGGGTTCAGTGGGAAAGCCAATTCGTCGATCATTTCGAAACGGGTGATTTCAGCCTTTTCGACTGGAACAATGCCGTTTCTGATTATCCTTGGGAGATTACCGACAGCCAGTCCTTTGACGGTTCCTTCTCCATGCGGGCGTCGAATGCCGGCATAGACAATTCGACTTCGGCCATACAAATCACGATGTCCATCCCACGTGATTGCGAGATGTGGTTTTATGGCAAAATCTCCTCGGAAAACAACTGGGATTTGGGTAAGTTTTATATCGATGGCGAGTGCATGACGAGCCAATCGGGACAAGGCTCTTGGCATGAGTTTCGGTATGATGTCACGGAAGGCGAACACACTTTTAAGTGGGAGTATGCCAAAGATGGTGAAGAGGGTGCCCTGGACGACACTTGGTATATTGACTGCATCCATTTTGTTTACGATGGCTCTTTTTATCAGCCGCAAAGTTGGTTGTATTATGGATATGACGGTTACCGTGGCAGCATGGGTGACGGCGGCAATGCCTGTGAATGGGCCATGAAATGGACTGAGCAGACGAGTGGAGTCATTACGGATGTTGCCCTCTACAGCGATGCTGAAGGACTGACGGGCGGCACCTATACGTGTACCATATACTTGGGCGGTGAAGATGCGCCTGGGGAGGCGATGTCGTCAATTACCGTGGATGTGACGCCAGGACTGGGCGATTATCAGTATTTTGAATTGGATGACTGGGTGGAGGTCGGTTTAGAGACAGGAAGCATCTGGATGGTATGGAGTACCGACGAAGGCCACGAGACACCTGCTCCCTACGGCAATGGTGGTTCGAGCGACGACGGCACTTGGTGGAAAACCGAAGACGGATGGCAGCAAACCGACCTTGGCGGTGGCGCTTGGCTGATGCAGATGCTTATGTATTATGACAGCGGTTTTCCGCATTTCAAGGTGTATCGCGCCCTTTGCGACGGCCAGGACATGGAGTTGATTGCAAGAAAGCTGGAGGTCAATTCCTACCTTGACGGACAATGGGCTGACTTGGATGACGGGTTTTACAAATGGGGTGTCAGCCATGTGATCAACGGCGTGGAATCAGCGATTTCGTGGTCTGAATGCTTGGAGAAGAATACCACGGGGGTTGAAGAGAATCGTTTTGA
>CACZDU010000043.1:0-22962 GCA_902780055.1 uncultured Bacteroidia bacterium
AACAGGGTGTTGTTTCCAGTCCTTTTCCAACTCGGCGATGGCCAAGCCTTCAAACAAGTCCTTGCGGCCTTGGAAGTAGTATTTCAATGTGCTGCAAAGCAACGACTTCCCGAACCTTCGCGGACGGCTGAGAAATACGAATTGCGATTCGTGCGACAATTTATAGATAAGGTCAGTCTTATCGATATAAATGCGTCCATCTTGGCGGATGCGTTCAAAATCGGCGATGCCGGCGGTGTAGAGTCTCATGGGTAGCATGGCGAAATTGGTTTTTCCGCTGCAAAGTTAGCATTTTTCCTTCTCCCAATGCGAGATGCGGGAAAAAATCTGGCAGGCAGTGTGAAAAAAAGAGCCGCCCGACAAAGGCGGCTCTTTCATTTCAAATCGGATGTGCATCGCGGTTACTTCACCACAACCTTCTCCACGCGCACTTGCGTTCCAGTAGTGAGGTGCAGGAAGTAGATGCCCTCGGTCATGCTTTCGACGCTGATTTGCTCAGTGCCTTTGGCCTTGCCGGTGGCCACCACTTGACCCATGCCGTTATACATCGTGTAGGTGTATTCGGCATTGCCACCGTTGATGAACAGCGTGCTGTTGGTCGGGTTCGGGTAGATGGAGAACTCGTTCGTGTTTTCGTCGATGCTCAACTCGGCCATCACTTCGATGCACTGCGGTACTGAACTGCCGTCTTCGTAGTTGGCAATCACGCAGTAGGTGAAGTTGATTTCGGAGTACAAATCTTCATCGGTGTAGGTGGTTTCTTCAGTCTGGCCGATTTCGATGCCGTTGCGGAAGATGGTGTAGCTCTGTGCCCCTTCGGGAGCGTCCCAAGTGAGGATGATAGAGCCGATTTCCGTGACCGCGTTCAGGTTTTCTACGCAGTTGAAGTTCGACATAGGTGAGCCGCTGGCGCAGTTGCAGTCAAACTCGTGCAGCACGCCGTTGCTGGGGTTGGTGTTGGGAGCCATCTGGTAGATAGTTTCACCAGTTTCCTCATATTTCACCAAGAAGGAGCACTCGTAGTCATAACTGCCTTTGGTCCAAGTCAAGGTGACATGGGTGCCATTGCCGATGGACAAAACATAGGTGGCTGAATTGGAGCCATTGGTGATGGTGAGTTCTTGCGAAGGTGTGCCGTCGCTGAAACTGACCGTGAGTCTGGCGTTGTTCCAACCGTCGTTGCCTGAGTAGGAGTCATGAAGTTCAAAGACGACATTGCATGAGTTCTTCAGGACGAGGGTGCCTTCCATCGTCAGGCCACCGTCGGCCTCTATGGTAAAGGTGATCGGGATTTGCTCGGTTTCGGGGCAGTCGGGGTCGATGGCCAAATTGAACACGCATTGGGCCTTGCCTTCAGGATCGATGGTGCCAAACACGAATTCGCTGTTGTAGAACTGGACGTAAGGATTCTCGGAAGTGATGGTGGTAATGGCGTTTGTGGCCATGTAGTGGCCGACATTCGAGAAGTTGGCGACGACAGTCAGGTCTTCGCCCGGGACGAAACTACCAGCCCAATCAGCACCATTGTATTCGAGGATGGCTTGGCCGGCGGTGATGATGGCCTTGCCGTTCCAAGTCTGTCTGCCGTCGTTCATGGTCACATCAATTTGGAAGCGGGTGCCGTCTTCAACACCCTCGGCAACGATGAAGCTGAAAGCATCTTGCAAAGTGATGCTTTGCTCGGCGGGCAACACGTCAAATTGGGCGGTGCCTTCGAGAATTTCCAAACGCTCGTCGTCGCAGGTCAGGGTGACGCTGGTGGTGCCATTGGTCGGGTCGACGCCCACGTTCTTGAAGGTCATGCTGAGGCTCGTCTCCACATTCACGGGAGCGAAGTTGGGAGCGAAGCCAGCCACGGTCACGAAGGGACCTTCGGCAGGAAGGACTTCAACAGGGACGACTTCAGTCACCTTATTATATCCCATCACGGTCAAGGTGGCAGTGCCAACAGTGTTCATTGGGGGGAAACTGAGGGTGCAAGTGCCATCTTGGATGTAGCCTGTGCTAACAACTTCGCCGTCCATCATCAGAGAGACAATGCCGTAGCTGGTGTTTTCAGCCGAAATCTCCAATTCGCTCATGCCAAGCATCAGGACTGAAGGATTGCAGGTGACATTCATGCTGACAGGATTGTCGGTGCGCACCATCAGGGTTGGGTCGCCGAAGAGGATCCAAGTGTTGTGGGTGTTGCCTTGGTCGCTCGGGTGCATGTCAAGCATATACATGCTGCCGTTGAGCGAAGCGCCGCCGAAAGTATGACGGAATTGGTCGGTATGCTTCCATTCAGTAAGGATGTCGACCATCTCGTCTTGGCCAGTCATTGGAGGCACCCAAGGTTGTGAAATCCAGCTGAACATGCCGCCGACGGCACCAGTGGGAGCACCCGTGGTGTTGTTGGTGGCACGCAGCCAAGCCTCGCCGAAGCAATTGCCGTTGAATTCGCCATTGTTGCAGGCCACTGACCAGATGTAGGGCCACTTGTAGTCGTTCACCAAGGCGTTCACATGGCTGTTGCTGTAGTTGGCCACAGCCCAACTGGTTTGCGAACCGTGGTTGCAGTAGTTGCAGATGCTCTTGCCTTCGTTGAAGTCGGCACTGATGGCGGTGGCGTTGGTGCCGCCGCTCACGCCGCTGTACTGTTGCGTCACGTTCTCGTATGTGTAGTGCATGAGAGTGTCGCGGATGTAGTTGATGTGGACATAGTCGGCTTCGCCGCCGTTGTGGCCGTTGCCTGCGCCTTCGTTGGCACCGATGCCAATGCCTTGGTTGAGCCAAGTGAGGCCTTCTTCCATGTCGCGCTCGTAGTAGAGCACTTTGTTGACATGAGTCTCAACGTCTTGAACGCTTTGCACCGAGAAACGACCGGTAAGCACTTCAAGGTAGTAGTCGCTGCCTTCCAATTGGCCGAACCAGTTGTCGGAACGACCGCCGCTCATCGCGTGGGGGGTGAGGTCGGAATAGTCGCCAACGAGGAGGACGAACTCAAGGTTGCGCTCGGGGTTGGTGTAGATGCTGTTGATGTAGTTCTTGATTTGGGTGTCGTTGTTGCCGCCGGCTTCGGTCACGCTGACCATCGTCGTGGGACGGCCCGACTGGTTTTTCCAGTCTACGAAAGGCTGCATGGCCTCCATGTACTGGTCGGGGCAGATGACGAGCATCTCGCCGCAGTCCTCATCAAAGTTATACTTCGCCGCGTTCTCTTTGTAGTTGATGAAGCGGTGGTCATAGGCAGCTTTCGTTTCGGCTGACATCTTTTGGCTTGCTTTGCGGGCCATTTTTTGGTTCACGCCATTGTCGCTCACCTTCTTCATGGCGATGGTCATGTTGTGGTACACACGGAGGGTCTTCGTCACGGGATTGTAGGCGAAGGGAGCCACCATGATGTTTTGGCCACGGAAGTCGCGGATGATGTAAGGCGTTTCCAAAGTGGCCTGAGCGGCAGGGTAGAAAGCGTTTTGGCTGTACATTGCACCATAGGTGTAAGGCACGCTTTCAGGGTCGATCAGACGGCTGAAGTTGCCCTTCGAAGGGGCAATCTCCACATTCTGATAGTCCGTGAAATCGCTCTCAACGACGCTCACTTCCATTTCAGCGCGGTCGCCGATGAGGGCGGGCACGGGGAAGTGTGGGAGGTCAGGAGCACCGGCTTCGAGCATCGAGGCCATCTTCGGGACGGAGACGACTTGCTGCTCGCCGTTTGGGGTGCTCACTCTGGTCAGGTAGAAGCCGCCCAGCGAGAAGTCGACGACGACCTGCTGCTCGCTGCTCGAAATCAGCTTGACCTCGGGTCCGGCAGGATTATTCTTGCCGAGGCTGTTCCATTGTTGGCCGAATGTCATTGCTGACAAGGCCAGAAACACGAGAGAAAAAAGGACTTTTTTCATGTGTGATAAATGTAATAAATTAGAATTAAATTGATTAATTTCAATAAAACGCGCAAAAATACGAATCTTTTTGTTTCATCGCCGCGATTTGGATTGAAATATTTTCAACGCCACTTGTTTATTTTTGTGTACTTTTGCCGCTTGAACAAAAACATTTGAATATGGGATTCTTTCTTAGACTGATATTGACAGGTTTGGGCTGGTCGTTTGGAGGGCCTTTGGGTGCCATCATCGGCTATGCGATAGGAGGAATGTTTTCGGGCAGAAGGCCGACGGTCATCCGCTCAGAAGTGAACGAAACCTTCGGCAATACCGAGGAAAAGCGCGACTTCAACGTGACTTTGCTTGTGCTTTCAGCCGCCGTGATGAAGGCCGACGGCAATGTGATGAAGTCGGAACTCGACTATGTGAAGCGGTTCTTCTTGCAGAATTTCGGACAGGAACGCGCCGAAAGTTATATCAAGATGCTGCGTGAGATTTTGGAGAAAGACTACAACCTTTACGAAGTCAGCCAGCAGGTGGGTCGCTACATGGACTATTCATCGCGCCTGCAACTGCTTCATTATCTGTTTGGTATCGCCAATGCCGACAAAGCGATTTCGCAAGAGGAATTGGGCGTCATCAACACGATTTCAGACTACATGGGCATCACCAACAGCGATTTCCTATCGGTGAAAGCCATGTTCATCAAGGAAACCGACAGTGCCTACAAGATTCTTGGCATTGAGCCTTCAGCCACCGACGATGAGGTGAAACGCGCCTATCGCGAAATGGCCAAGAAAAACCACCCTGACCTCGTGAGCAACCTCGGCGAAGAAGTTCGCCAAGCCGCCGAAAAGAAATTCCAAGAAGTCAACGCGGCCTACGAAGCGATTAAGAAGCAGCGGGGGATGTAAACAAAAAAAGGCAGCCATGCGGCTGCCTTTTTTCATATAAAACTCATATTTTTATTCCACAACGACCTTCTCCACGCGCACTTGCGTGCCGTTGGTGAGGCGGAGGAAGTAAACGCCTTTGTTCAGGTCGCTGACATTGATTTGCGTGTTGCCGTTGGCATTGCCCTTGGCCACCATCTGGCCCATGCCGTTGAACATGGCATAGTCGAACTCGGCATTGCCGCCGTTGATGTTCAAGATGCCGTTGGCAGGGTTGGGATAGATGCTCACCTCATCCAGCGTGTTCTCTTCCATGCCGACGGTGCCCACGCTGACAGTGACATAAGCGGCTGAAGAGTAGTTGTTGGCATTGCAGGCCACAATGCTATAGGTGTAGATGCCGTCTTCCACATTGTCAGTATAGGAGGTGCCGGATTGGCTGGCGATAGGTTCACCGTTGCGGCGGATGGCATAGAAGGTGGCATCGGGCGAGGCAGTCCAAGTCAGTTCGACGGTGTTGCCATCGACAATGGCTTGCAGGTCGGTGACAGGGGCAATGGCGAGGATTACGTTGGTGGGCGGGAATTGGATGTCGTCAATCCAAGCGCAGTCGTTGCCGCTGCTCACACTGCTGTCCTTCTTGTAAGTCCATTTGAAGGTGTGCGTACCAGCAGTCACAGAGAAAGAAACTTGGCTCCAGTCTTCGGTGCCTGACCAGTCGCCTTTTTCTTGATTGTCAATGTAGAAGAACAATTTGTCCCAGCCGCTTTCTGAAGAAACCTTCTTGTAGAAACTGACTTGACCGTCAGCAAGGATTTCGGCAGTGAGGATGAGGTCGGTCTGCTGACTGTCGCTGATGGTACCCGACTTGGCGCTGTAGGTGCCGCTGTTGGCCTCGTTGTTCACCACAGTCCAGTTGGCGTTGCCGCCAAATTGCCACTCGTATGCGCTGAAGTCGCCCGTTTCAAAACCTTCGATGATGTTGCCCACGGTGATAATGTAACTGCCATTCACTGAGTAGTGGCCGGCGGTCATCAGGTAACTCAGTTCGTAGGTTGAACCGATTTCGACATTGCTGCCAACGGTGATGTTGGCCACAACTTCGACAGTTTCGCCAGCGGCGATGGCACCAATTTCAATGACATTGCTCTCGAGGACGAGGTCGTCGGAACTGGCATACACCTCAAAGATGGCGTTTTCGGCGTTGGCATTACCGATGTTGGTGATTTGGAAGGTAGCCGTGCCGGTGCCGCCGGGAGTGAGGTCGGTGTTGAAGATATTGCTGGTGGCAAACTTCGGGGCGTTGAAGGTGAGGTTGAACTTGCTCTCCCAAACGTCGTCGCCCGAAGTGCAGGTCACGAAGAACTGTACTCTGGTCTGGTCAGGGATGTTCATGGCCACATCGAAGATGAAATCGCTGATGGCGACAGTGGCATCAGGATTGATGCTGGCAACATTGGTCGTGTTGTTGGTGATGTCGATATACTCCGATTCGGTGCTCAGGGTGACGGTGATGTTGTTGGCGGCTTCGATACCGACATTCTTCAAAGTGATGGTCGGATTGACAGTGGCACCGTAGAAGGGATTTTCGCATTGCACATCGTTGAAGGCAATGTAGGCACCGTCCATAGCAGCGGCGGGAATCACGTTGATGTAAGGGATTTTGTCCAAACCGGTCACGCAGATGGTGACATCGCCACCGCTGGTGATGGGCTGGATTTGGATGTCGGCAGTGCCGCTTTCACCAATCAGGCCTGCGCCATAAAGGACACCGTCCTTGGAAATGCCCACATAGGAACCAGGTTCGGCATTGACGGTAAAGAAATCCATACCGATAGGCAGGGTAGGCATGTGGCTGACATTGTTTTCGGTGGGTTGCACACGGAAAGGCATGATGGAACCGTCGCCGAGGGTGTGGTAGGCTTGCCAATAATACTTGTCGGAAACGCTACCTTGGTAGCCGTTGGCATGGGCGTAGCACACAGCAATATTGCCGATGAACGGAATGGCGGAAACGCAATTGAATTCGGCATCGTTCCAAATGGCATCGTAAACGCCGTAGGAAGTTTGCTCGTAGGTGGGCATTTGTCCGAAAACGTTGGTGGCACCCACGCCGAAGTAATAGTCTTCATACCAGTAGGTGCTGGGGCACGAACCGATGTAGGCGTAGGCGGCTTTCGTGTTGGCGCGAATCATGGCTTCACCGAAGCAGGTGCTGCTGATGCCCCAGTCGGCGGCCTCGCAGCAGTTGCCCATGGCCAAGAAAGGCATACCTTCATTGGTCAGGGAGTTCACATTGTTGACGTTGAATTGCGGGTCAGCCCAACTGGTGTTTGAGCCGTGGGCAGTGTAGTTCACAAAACCGACACCGGTGTTCATCGGCTCATAGCAGCCCGTGTAGGGTTGACCAAGCCAGTGGTAAACATTCTCAAAACCGTGTTCGGCATTGTAGTAATACTCCATCGCATATTGGATGGTGGGAGCACCGTCGTAGGCAGTCCAGTAGGAGTCCCAACCGGCAATCAGCAGGACATTGTTCAGGTATGAGGGATTCGGCAAATCGACATACTTTTCGTAAAGCAGGGTCTTGGTAAGGATGTTCTGCATCTGCTGGACATTCTCGGCGCACATGCGGCTGTGGTAGATGTCCGGGAAGTCGTCGTTGTCGACGCTCATGTATTGCAGGTCGGTGACGCAGTGGGTCTCGCTTCCAGTGGCACTGGCGGACACTTGGTTCTTGTCGCCGAAGATGATGAGGAAGGTGGGAGCCTCTTTGCTGTATTCGTCTTGGATGAATGAGCGGATGGCAGCGGCAGAAGTACCGATTTCGTCGGTGTATTTCACATTCATGTAGAAGCCTTTCATGGTCTTCCATTCAATCCATTCCTGCATGATTTCCTCAAACATGCGGTCGGCGATGACGAGCATACGCACGGGAGCTTGCCACAGGTCGGGATGCTGGTCATACACATCGTCGCGCCAGTTGAACATGGTCTTGTAGATGCTGGCGAAATAGGGGCTGAACGTGCGGGCAAACTCGTTGTAGGCAGCGGATTTGTCGTAGTCGTTGTAACGCACCTCGATTTCAATGTCGTTGTAAACCTCGATGGTGTTCGTGGCGGGGTTGTAGTTGACGGGGTTGATGGTCAGCGAGCCGACTTGGATGCCACGCATGGTGCCCTTCATTTCAAGGGTGGCGATTGGACGCTGGCTCATCGACTTGGCGGCGTAGGCCTTTTCGCTGTAGGCAAACTTCACATCCTCGGGCTTTTGGCTCTTGCTGACGGAAGCCTGCTGAGGCATAACGGTCTTGATGCCGTAGTCGGCCAAACGGTAGGTGGTCGTGCTGAAGTTCTTCACTTCCACGGTGACGTTTTTGGCACCGAAAGGCACGGCAATCAGTTGGTTGGCAGCGGGCAGCGAAGGTTCGCCCACATTGCCCGAAGGATAGGTGCCGTCCATCTTGATTTCGGAGAACGTACCTTTTTCGTTGGTGATTTCAGTGGCTTGGATGCCGCTGAAAGAGAAGGTGGCCGTGAAGCCGTCTTGGCTCACGTTGGCGCAACGCTGCGCTGAGTTGGTGCGGAAGTCGATTTGGCCTTGAGCCATCGCTTCCGAACCAAACAACATTCCCATCAGAAGGAATGCTGCGGAAATGATACCGAATTTCTTCATGTGTAAATGATTAGTTGTTATTGATTTAAGTTGATTGAAATACGAAAATTAGAAAGTGCAAAAATAGTAAATTCTCCTTTTTGTAGCGTTAATCTCACAAAAAACTATTTCCCTTTCAGCACTTTTTTGTACGTTTTTTCATTGCCAAGCACCTCCAAGGCCTTTTGGATGCCCGTATCGATGGATGCCATCACTTGATAATACTGTGGCGTTTCCCAAACATTTCGGGCAATCAAAGCCTTGATTTGCAGCAGAAGGAACTTCTCGGAACGGGCAAACTGCTCGTCGTTCCAATTCACCTTTGCTTCCTCGGCGGCGGCTTTCAAACCTTCCACAAGGTCTTGACCGACAACGAAATCCTTGTTGAAATTCTCGAAACTGCCGTATTGTGCCTTGATGTCATCGCGGTGTTTCAGGCCGTAGTCGGTGGTGAAACGGTTCAAGGCGCCCTTGCGCACAAGGTTAGTGTAAAGTTTGCTGTTATATGCCGTGTCAATGGGAATGAAGATGTCGGGCATGATGCCGCCACCGCCATAAACGGTGCGCCCGCCGTCGGTCTTATACTTCAGTGAATCAGGGAAATGGATGCTGTCGGCATGGAAATATTCGCCGTGTTCGAGGCGCTTGGTCATTTCCTTGGCATAGTCCTCAACGCCGTTTTCGTAAGGCCGCTGGATGCAGCGGCCTGAAGGCGTATGGTAGCGCGAAGTGGTGAGGCGGATTTGTGCGCCATCGGGCAGGTTGAAAGGCCTCTGGACTAAGCCTTTGCCGAAAGAACGCCGTCCAATCACAATGCCACGGTCATGGTCTTGAACGGCACCCGAAAGAATCTCGCTGGCCGAGGCCGAGCCTTCATCGATGAGAACAACCAACTTGCCTGAAGTATAAAGCCCGTCTTTGGTGCTTCTCCATTCCTGACGGGGCGAGCGGATGCCTTCGGTGAAGACGATGAGTTTGTCCTCGGTAATGAATTGGTCAACGAGTTCGATGGCGGTGTTGAGATAGCCGCCCGTGTTGCCACGCAGGTCGAAAATGAGAGATTCCATGCCTTGGCTTTGCAGTTTGGCGAAGGCCTCCTTGAACTCTTGCGTCGATTCTTGCGCAAAGCGGTCGAGTTTGATGTAGCCGACATGCTTGTCGAGCATGTACGCCGCGTTGATGCTGTTCAGCGGAATCTTGTCGCGAATGATTTCAAAATCAAGCAATTCAGGGTCGTTTCCGCGCTTCACGCTGACGGTAACCTTGGTGCCTTTCTTGCCGCGCAGGTGCTTCTGCACATATTCGTTATCCACCTTTTTGCCAAAGGCTTCCTCGCCATCAATCTTGATGAACTGGTCGCCAGCCATAATGCCCACTTTTTCCGACGGGCCGCCCGCCGTGGGACTAATCACCGTAATGGTGTCGCGGATGAGTTGGAAGGTCACGCCGATGCCCTCGAAACTGCCCACGAGCGGCTCGTTGGCCTTCTCCACATCCTTTTTCGAGATGTAGGCCGAGTGCGGGTCGAGTTCTTTCAGTGCCGCGACGATGGCATCTTCCGTCACCTTGTCGATATTGGCCGTATCGACATAAAAATTCTCAATAAGATAAAGCGTGGTGGCCAGCTTTTGGGCGTTCATTTGAGCCTTGGTCTGTGACTTTTGGGGTTGGTTTTGGGCTGAGGCTAAAAGAGCCATTAAAACCAACACATTGGTAACTAAAAGTTTGATATTCATTGTTCTCATTTCTATAAGTCTATTTGGTATTGTTTGTCATAGCTGCCATCTTCATAGATTTCAAAACCAATGGTGTAGATTTCCTTTCCGATGGAATACTTGATTTGTCCTTTTCCGACAAAAAGATTGGCGGCAGTCACTTTGCTTGGGTGAACGCCAAGACCGGTTGCAAAACAATAGGCTAAAAGTGCCCTGGCGGTTTTGTTCCCTCCAAGAGTGGCTTGTGTCAGACAATCAATGGCTTGGTCTTTTGATTTAGAGTGGTCAGTTCCGAAAAGAAGCTGGAAACCACGCTGATAGAGCGAGTCCGCTTCTGTTTTAATATTCATTTTCAAAAGTGGTTCGATAAAAACGGGCTTGTTTGTCGCTGTAGCGGGAGCTTGGATTTGGCTAAGCAAATCGGCGTTTTCGATAATGCTCTTTTGTTCCCTGGCAATGTCATGCCAATACTGCGCCATTTCGGGGTTGCTTTCCACTCCTATCCCATAGGAATAGATAACGCCCATTTCATTTTGTGCATCTATCAGCCCTTGTTCGGCGGCTTTCTTTATCCAGTTGACAGATAGATTGTAGTCACGAGGCATTATGAACCCATCTCGGTAGAACAAACCTAAAACAAACTGCCCCAAAGGATTGCCATGGTAGGCGGCTTGCCGGATATGATGGAATGCGAGGGTGTCGTTTTTCTCGACAATATCACCTCGTAAATAAAGGTTGCCAATGATGAAGTCGGCTTGTGGTATCTTATGCTTGGCTGCATTTTCAAACCATTGGATGGCCTTTTGTGGCTCGAAGCAATCATTGCCCTCGTCAAGATAGATATAACCCAAAAGAAGTGCGGCATGACCATTTCCTTTTTCGTAAGATTTGGCGAAATGGCTAATCGCTTTCTCAACGTCTTTTTCAGTGCCAAAACCGTTGATATGGCATATTCCAAGATTGAAATAAGCACTAATGAAATCCTGCTCGGCGGATTTTTGGAACCATTTGAAAGCCTCATTATAATTCTGGGTTTCTAAATAATAACCTCCCAAGTCGTTTTGAGAACCGCTATCACCCGCCTTGGCCGCCTTTATTAATGAGGTAAGGTAATCGTCTTGGGGTTGAAATTGAAGACAAGAATTTGCCGAAAACAACAACAAGATGAAATAGATGTTGAATAATATGCGGGTTTTAGGCAATTTCATGGATGAAATGGTGATTTAAGGGCGCAAAGGTAACGAATTTCCGGGAAAGAGCAGTTGATTTGAAGAAAATGCTTAAATTTGCGCATTGAAAAGGAAAAATCATGCTATTGGAACGGATGACATATAATCTTCAAAAAATGAGTCGGAATCCCAAATATGAGAAATGGCTATGGGGAATGTGGGGAGCTGGACTTGCTGTTGGAGGATCGATTAGCATGTGGGCATCAATCTTCATGTTTATAGCTCTTTATTTCTCATTGAGGGGTGAATGGGACAAAAACATTAATCTAATCATATTGATTATTTGGTTTGTTCTGCTCCTGTTAGGATTTGTCGTTGGAGCCGTTCTTGAATACAGATTAGGCCACAATAAATTAAAGAAAGGAAACAATAGGCTGCCAGATAAGACAATTAGGAAATTGAATGTCTATTTTGTGATTTTTCCGGGTTGGTTATTGCTGGTGGCAATTATCGTCTTGGGTCTTATCGTTATCGTAGATACGGTTGTCAAATAATTTGGATGATGAGCGACTATGATTTTGCGCGGATTTGCAATTAGCCGCTATTTTTCAGTTATTGCCTTAATATCTCAAAAGTATTGTCCTCGTTGAGCTTGATGATGGTCGAGCTTTTGGGCTTGGCGAAGCTGTCGTGGTAAAGTTGCACCACATAATCGACCGAGTTTTTGATTTCTTCGCATATATCGTTGAAAATCACCGATGTAGGTTGCCCGGTCAGGTTGGCCGAGGTGGAAGTGATGGGCTTGCCGAGGCGACGGATGACTTCCTTGCAAAACTCGTTGTCCACCACGCGGATGCAAACGGAGTTGTCGTCGGAAACGGCCTTGGCCAAGTTCTTGCTCTCACGATAAATGATGCTCAGCGGACTTTTGGCACCTTTGATGAGGTCGTAGGCGATGGCGGGCACATTAACCACATAATCCTGAAGCCTTTCCACCGAATCGACGAGGATGATGAGGCTCTTGTTGAGTGGTCGCTGCTTGACGGCATACACCCGCAGGCAGGCCTTGTTGTTGGTGGCGTCGCAGCCCACGCCCCAAATGGTGTCAGTAGGGTAGAGGATGGTTTTTCCGGCCTTCAGTGCCGCCACGGTGCGTTCCACTTCTTGTTCAAAATTTTCTTCTGTAATGTATTGATTCATAATGTCTTATTTTGTTTTTATGACTTCGGTGTAAATCTTCAATAGATTCTTGGCGATAGCCATGTCCGAAAACTGTTGGGAATAGGCTTTTCCATTTTTTATCATATTGTTTCTCAATTCGTTATCCCTCAATACAATCAAGATTTGCTCGGCAAGTTCGGCCTCATCGTTGGGCGAAACATAACGGCTGCTGGGACCGCCACTTTCCTCAAGGCAACTTCCTTTGGCCGCGATGACGGGAACGCCGCTTTGCAAGGCTTCCACGATGGGTATTCCAAAGCCTTCAAACTGAGATGGATAGATGAAAACGGACGCACTTTGGTAAAGGGCGGACAGGTCGTTGAAATCCACATTGGGTAGGATGAAGACTTGGTTTTGGAGTTTATTGTTCTCGATAAACTGTTGCAATTCAGTAAGATAATCTGTTTTTCTCCCCGCAATGACCAATGGCGTTTCGATGGCTTTGGCTTTCAGTGCTTTCAGAATCAAGAGTTGGTTCTTGCGCGGCTCGATGGCACCCACATTGAGTAGGAAAGTCTCAGGCAAGTTGTATTTTCTTCTTACGGTTTCCTTTTGGTTTTCAGAAACTTGCTGACAAAACGCGGGATGACAGCCTTGGTAAACGACGCTGATTTTCGCTTCGTCGATGCCCCACAATTCGATAAGGTCGTTTTTGGTCTGTTGGCTGACGGCAATGATGTGGTCGGCAATGTGGCAGCTGCGCAAGTATTTGGTTTTGTAGAGTTTGCGGTCGATGAATGGGTAGAGTTCGGGATGGCGGATGAAAATGAGGTCGTGCATGGTCACCACCGTGGGGATGCCCGTTTTCTCGATGCCGACGGGTAACTCATGGCTGAGACCGTGGTAGAGGTCGAGTTGCTGCCTTTCCGCTTCTTTGGTGATGCCGAAAGTGCGCCAAAGCGAGGTCATAAAACCATGTTTCGGCTGGATGATAGTGGCGTTTTTCGGACAATCAAAACGGATGCTCGAATCGATTTTCGGTGTGAACAAATCCAACTGAAAATCAGGGTAATGTGAGGCGACAATACGAATCGTTTCGCGGCTGTAGTTGCCCAATCCGCGATGGTTGTTGAAAGCCCGTTTTGCGTCGTATCCTATTCTCATTTTCCTTTGATGATGGTGCTGATTTGTTTGGTTTTCCCAATGAATTGTGCCCAACGGTTAGGGACAAAATCGGGGAGCGGTGTGCTGAATTTTTCGCCGATATGAAGATAATTGTGCATGAACTGATGGGCCGAAATGCCCCATTTCATCAGAAAAGTGCGGCGGCCCTTGTTTTGTTTGACGCGCTTGGTGGACTTGCATCCGAAATGGTACACCAAACTGCTGCCAACGCCTTGGAAATGCCTGACACCGCTTTCCCAGAGTTTGCGGGAAAGGTCGGGGTCGGAATACATGCCCGGACTGAATTCGATGCTCATTCCACCAACCTTGTCCCAAAGTGCCAAAGGAACTAAAACGGGCGGCCATGTGCTCCCCGACCAGTCGTCGCGGACGAGGCTCTCTGCGGCTTGCAGCAACTTTTCTTCTTGGAAATTGTCAGTGTTGTCGCCAAAATCGGCAATCACGCAACAAGGATTGTCGCCGCGCGGCTCAATCATTGTTGCGGAGAGCATAAACTCCTTTGTGCCAGCATGTTCAATGGCTTCGTTCAGGCGCGAATCCCAATGCGGCAGAAAATACATGTCGTCGTTGGCGTAGACGATGTAAGGGGTTGTTATCCGTAATCGGCAGACATTCAGTCCGTAACAGATTCCGATGTTTTCGGAGGAATGAATCAACTCAAGGTCAGGCTGGCCTGAAACCCATTCCAAACTACCGTCGGTTCCTTCGTTCACCATGACGATAATCTGATGCCTAAAGTCGGAGTTTTTGCGCAAGCTCTCGATGCACAGCCGAAGGTAAGGAAGATTGTTCCAAGTGGGGATGAGTATGGAGAAACTTGTGCTCATAATGCTCTGGCCTTCTTGTATTTATACCAAACCCCGTAAGCGTTGGTTTTGCAGATAGTCCAGCCCTTGCCGCCGTCCAAAAACCCTGCTTTGAAAACATAGTCGCGGAGGAATTTCCATCCCGCGTGGAGGTATGCCGAAGCCGTGCTGGGGCGTTTTCCGCTTTCGGCCATCTCCTCGGCGGAAAGGAGGGCGTATTTTTCTATTCGCCGCCGGTGTTCCTCCGGACTGTAATATGAATAATGTAATAGGTCGCCATCCAAGTGGACGATTTCGGTGTTTTCGGCAAGCGACAAAGTTTCGTGCACCTTTTTGCCCGTCCATTCGGCTTGTCCGCGCCTGAAAATCCGCACTTTCGTGTCAGGGTACCAGCCGCAATGCCGAATCCATTTCCCGCAATAGTTCATCAGTCGGTTCATGGAAAAAGCCTTGTTCTCAATATCTTGATTCTTAATCTTTTGTATGGATTCTGTCAGTTCTTTTGAAAGTGCTTCGTCGGCATCGATGGAAAGAATCAGGTCGCAGGAGGCGAGGTCGTTGGCGAGGTTCTTTTGGCCGATGTAGCCGATCCAGTCTTGGGTGAAGAACTTCACGTCGTAGCGGTCGCAGATGGCCTCGGTCGCATCGGTGGAATGGCTGTCCACGACGATGATTTCGTCGGCCACAGGCGCGACGGAATCAAGGCAACGCTTGATGTTGCGTTCCTCGTTGAAGGTGATGATGACGACTGAGAGGGTGTTCATGGCCGCAAATTTTCCGCAAAAGTAATGTTTTCTTTGGTTATGGGATTTGCTTCGCAAAGAAATCTCTCAAAAACGATAAATGTTGTATCTTTGCGCCCCGAACGATAATTCTTGATTGTGAATGAATTAAAATTGGACAGACATGTTAGAACACATAGCAGAATTTACGGCATGGCCGATACTTACGGGAATATTAATCGGCTACATCGCCAACCGCATTGTGAGCGGTGAGGGCAAAGGAGGCTGCATGAATTTCATCGTGGGCATCGTGGGCAGTTATGTTGGCACATTCATCAGCCATTTGCTGAACATTGAACTGCTTGGGAAAGGATACCTTACGAACTTGGTTTTCTGTGTTGTCGGTGCAGTAGTAGTGTTATGGATTTGGAAGAAACTGTTTGATTAAGATGCCAATACCGTTCCGAAAAATACACTATCTTTGTGCCTTGAACAATCAGAGTTTTGTTTATGAAAAAGATAGTAAATAGACCCAATCCAAACAAAGCGTTCCCAAACCCTAACATTCCAAGCCTCTGTTTTATCAAAAATGTGGTGAAAAGTCCGCGTATCATCATCGGTGACTACACCTATTACGATGATGCGGACGGTGCCGACCAGTTTGAGAAACACGTCACCCACTTTTATGATTTCATCGGCGACAGGCTGATTATCGGTAAGTTCTGCGCTATTGCCAAGGGCGTGGAATTTGTGATGAACGGTGCCAATCACAGGATGGACTGCGCGACCACTTATCCCTTCTACATTATGGGTGAAGACTGGGGCTCGGCAATTGCCCCGGTGAAAGAAGAGTTGCCTTTGAAAGGCGATACCGTTGTTGGCAATGATGTTTGGATAGGTCAGAACGTGACGGTGATGCCCGGTGTGCATATTGGCGACGGAGCCATCATCGGTGCCAACTCGGTCGTGGCCAAGGACATTCCACCGTATTCGGTTGCTGTTGGTAATCCTTGCCGTGTGGTCAGGAAGCGCTTTGACGATGATTTGATAGAATTGTTGCTCAAATTCAAATGGTGGGATAAAAGCATTGAGGAGATTGAAAGCCTAATGCCCATTCTTTCTTGTGGAGATTTGGAAAAAGTCAAAAAAGAATTGAAGGTGAGACTTTAAATATGCCCTATGTTTTTCAATATTTATTAACGGTACTATGACATTCAACACATTTGGAAATAAAGAAAAACCAAGCCTGCTACTTATACCAGGGCTGGGCGTGTCGCACGAGATATTCCTGCCGCTGATGGAACTGCTGAAGGACAAATTCTACATAGTCGCAGTTGGCATTGACGGGTTTCTGATCGGCCAAGAGTCTCGGTTTACCTCTGTCGATGACCAGGCTGTTCAAGCGAGTCGATACATTCGGGAAAACTTGAACGGGCATTTGGACGTTGCCTACGGCCTTTCATTGGGAGGGAAGATACTATCCCGAATGTTGGAACGGAACGAAATCGTGATCGACCACGCCATTATGGACGCGGCGCCCTTGCTGCCCTTGCCCAAGTGGAGCGTGGACCCGCTTCGATATTACCAGAGTCTCAACGTGTGGACTTGCTATCATTGGACGGGTTTCTGGAAATTTGTGTTCCATTCGCACTATTTCGATGTGCTGTTGGATGAATGTAAGAAAGTGTGGCCCTACGGGAAGGGGAAGGCAGTGCGAGACGGCTACAAGGATGTCTATACCAACAAGTTGGAATCCATCCACGGGGCTGACATTCATTATTGGTATGGCACCAAGGAGGCTTTCGTGGCCAAGCCGCAGGCCAAGCACCTGCTTCAACTATGCCTTGATGCCCACGTGGAGGTCTTCCCCAAAATGAACCACGGGCAGTTGTTTGTGGATTATCCGGAAGTGGTGGCTGGTAGGATTCGAGGGATGTGGCGGAGGTAGAAAGAGGACGTTCCCTATCTTGACAAACCATCTTCTTCTCGGCTTTTCTTTATTTCGCTTTGTAAATGCTGATAATCAAGAATTTCGGGTTGAAAAGCCGAGAAAAATGGAATCAAAGCAGCGACAGATGTTCCGCTCCTCATTGAAGGTGATGATAACGACCAAAAGAGTGTTTATGGCTCAAACGGTGATTAAATCTTCGCCAAGGGCAGTGGAAATCTTGGCCAAGGTTCGAAGCGTAAAATTATGTGTGCCGCCAAGCCAGCGCGAAACCTCGGCTTCGGTTTTCCCTGTGTTCTTTGCCAAATCGCGTTGCGACATTCCTCGCTCTTTGAGCAGTTTGTCCAACTTTTCGGCAATGGAATCCGAAAAGCGCAACTGCGTCTTCAGTTCCGTTGGGGTTTCGTCAACGATTTGCCGAAACAGTTTCCGTCCTTCCAAGTCTTGTTTCATAAGGTTGCAAAAGTACAAAAGTATTTCGAAAGTTTACTTTATATGGTAAGTTTCTTTTTCGAAAAAAAGTACAGAAAGCGCGACAATCCTGCCGAGCCTTCTTTTTGGCTTTTCTATTTTGTATTTTAAATGCTGATATTCAAGTGTTTTGGTTTGAAAAGTCGAAAGAACTGGTAATTTGTTTTTAATCATGTTCTCTTAAGTATTTCTTGTTTTTTCTTCTCGAAATCTTCTTTTGTGATTACATTATCATCAAAAAGTTTTTTGTATGCTTGCAATTCCGAAATCGAATCATATTGTTGCATTGATTGCCTCTCAACGGCAGAAGAATCTTTCCATACCGAAATCCTATCAATTATGTATTGTCTAAATTCAAATGGGTTATTAATATAAAACTCGATATTTCCAGAGCCACCGACTCCACGAACAACAATTGAGCCATAACTTAACAATCTCCCAAATACACTTTGGTTAATATCGCACGATTCAATCTTTTCAAATCGGAACTCTTTCGTTTCTCTAGCAAAAATGCCTACCTTGAGTAGGATTCTTTTATTTGTTACTACAAATTCACGACACCAACATAGGATTTGTTTTCTGAGACTGGCCAGTAACCAAAACAATATTGCAAACACACAAATAATTACAATTACTCCACCTTCACTTATTTCTTCGGTTCCAAAAACCAACATCATTACACACAATGCTGAGATTATCGCCATAACAATAATAATATTTAGCATGACTATCCAATGGGTTTTTGCCACCGCCTGTATTTCTTCCCCATTTTGAAGACTTTGTTTCGTAAACTTGGTTTTAGGTGACTTTACAATGAAAATCGGTGCAAAAAGGTCTGCAATTACCAATACAATAATTGAAACAATGTAAATTATTGTCATAAAACATTCCCTTTTCTTTGTGTCGGGCGCAACCTTTAATTTTCCTTCCCAGCACCTCAAAGGACAATTCAACACAAACGAAGCGTGGTACTGATATACCAGTTCTTTAGTTAGAGGTCGTGAGAATTACCTTGATAAGCAGAAATCGTAATCAGCCCACGCCAATAGCGTGAACTGTTACGCTTCTCTTGCTTATCATAGATGATAGGTAGAAATTTCTCACGTTTCTAACTACAAGACGAGCATAACGCTTCGTGTTCCTTTATGTCGGCGGCATAAATCCGCCATAAGAACCGCTGCAAATGTACAAAGATTTTGGAAACGCAAGGCGGATTTGGAGTTTTTTTCTTACTTTTGCGGCACTTACCATCTGTTGAGAGAAGAATATGCCCAACATTAAAGTCTTTATTAGCAGTGTGCAGCGCGAGTTTGCGGAGGAACGCCAACTTCTTTGCAATTACATCAGGGAAGATGCTCTGTTGGGTCGTTTCTTTGAACCGTTTATCTTTGAAGAACTTCCCGCCATTAATCTTTCGGCACAACAAGCCTACCTGAACGAAGCTGCCCAATGCAACATCTATTTGGGCTTGTTCGGCGAACTATATGGCTATGAGGACGCTTCTGGCATTTCGCCCACCGAGCGAGAATACGACACGGCTACCAGCAATCACCGCCATCGTTTGATCTTTATTAAACAGACCGATGTTCGCCATGTGAAAGAGAAAGCCCTGATTGCCAAAGCGGAGCAAGATGTGGTCAGGAAGTCGTTC
The DNA here is from genome assembly GCA_902780055.1 of uncultured Bacteroidia bacterium. Taxonomy (GTDB): domain Bacteria; phylum Bacteroidota; class Bacteroidia; order Bacteroidales; family F082; genus Limimorpha. The sequence continues at coordinate 19,242 of CACZDU010000043.1, forward strand.
TCCAACTATGAAGAGCTGCGAAGCGCGGTTTATGCCTCGTTGGTCAGGTATCTTGAGGAGAAAGAGTATCTCCGCCTGCTGCCTTTCGACACCACCCTCAACCGCCACGCCGCAATGGACGACATAGCTCCCGAAAAAGTAAGGTTCTTCGTCAATCTGGCCAAGGCGAAACGCAACTTCCCCATTCCTTACACGCCCGAGAACATTCCACAAATACTGACCCACCTCAACTTGACCTCAGAATCGGGCGAACTCACCAATGCGGCATTGTTGCTGTTTGCCAAAGACCCTCAACGTTTTTTCATCACCTCCGAAGTGAAATGCGCCGTGTTTCCCACCAATGAAATGACCAAACCCATCCTTTCGTATCAAGTCTTTCACGGGAGCGTTTTTGAGATGATAGACCAAGCCGTAGGGTTTGTCATGTCTCATATCGATGCCCATGTCGCGCCCCGACATACTTCTGCTGCTACTGAAGTGAATTATGAAATTCCCATCGAAGCCGTCACCGAGGCCGTCGTCAATGCCGTGACACACCGCGATTATGCAAGCAACGGCAGTGTTCAGGTCATGCTCTTCCGCGACCGACTTGAAGTTTGGAATCCCGGTTCGTTGCCTTTTGGTTTGTCGCCAGCAAAACTGAAGCAACTTCATTCCTCCTTGCCTCCTAATCCCGTCCTTGCCAACCCGATTTATCTCGCCGGTTACATCGAGCGAATGGGGACGGGAACCACCGACTTGGTTTCTGCGTGTGAAAAGGCAGGACTAAAGTCGCCGGAATTTATTCAGGATGAAGATTTTAGAGTGGTTATTTATCGGAAAAATGTCACCCAAAATGTCACCCAAAATGTCACCCAAAATGTCACCCAAAATGTCACCCAAAATAAGGGCGAGAAAAAGGTGCCGAGAATACTGAAAGTGCTTCAATTGATGTTCGCCAATATCCATATCAGTGCCGAGGAGATGGCCGTAAAACTGAAAGTGACGGAGCGCACCATCCGCCGTGACATTGACAAGTTGCGCGAGCAATACGACATCGAATGGGTCGGCTCATCGAAAAACGGCTATTGGAAAATCGTCCCGAAGAAAGACTGACGATTGAGGTTTTTTTCCTACTTTTGCACCTCTTAACAACTCAAAATGCCCATCGGAATCCCAATATGGATGTTAATCGTATCGCTGCTGGCTGGTGTAGCAGCAGCCACATTGTTGTATTTCCGAAACAAGAAGCAACACTATGGCAAAGCCTTGACAATCATTTTGTTAGTTCTGCGGACTATGATGGTTGGCTTGGTGGTCTTGCTGCTTTTCAACCCGCTCATTCGACAGAAATTCAGTTCGGTGGAAACGCCTACGATTATCCTCGCGCACGACAATTCCTCGTCTGTTGTCCTTTGCAAGGATTCTGCGTATTACAAAAAGGATTATTTTATCCAGTTTGAGCAGTTTAGGAAAGACCTGAACGTTGATTTCCAAGTCGATGAATACCTTTTCGGTGAGGAAGTCCGCGATTTGGAGCAACTCGATTTTTCCGACCAACTGACGGACTTGTCATCGCTCATAAAGACTTTGGATAGAAGGTATTACAAACGTAATGTGGGTGCGGTGCTGCTTTTTTCCGATGGCATCTATAACCGTGGCTTCGAGCCGGAGTTGGTGGCGGAGAACTTTCCGTTCCCCATTCATACCGTGGTTTTGGGCGACACGGTTTCCTATCCCGACCTCGCCATCCGCAACGTGCATTATAATAAGGTGGTGTCGCTCGGCGCGACATTTCCCGTCCGTGTGACGGTGGCCGCCCGCGATTTGGCAGGCCGAAAAGCCCAACTGACCCTCAAGGAAAGCGGCCGCGTCATCGAGAAGCGCGACATCGAGATTCCCTCCAACCGCTTCTCCAAGGAAATTGACTTTATGCTCGACGCGACCAAAAAGGGCGTTTTGCCTATCGACATAGAAATCAGCGGCATAGAATGGGAGGAGCAACTGCTTAACAATGTGCGGCATATCTATGTCGAGGTGCTTGACCAGAAATATAAGTTGCTGTGTGTGGCCGCCTCGCCGCATCCCGATTTGGGTGCCTTGCGTAGCGTTTTGAACGACAACTACGAGGTGGATTTTTGTTTCGGAAAGGAGCAACTGCCTGATTTTGAAAAGTATGACCTTGTCATCCTTCACCAAGTGCCCAATGGCAAGATGGACTTCAACGCCCTGAAAACCCAACTCGACAAGAACACGAAACTGCCCGTGCTGTTCGTCATCGGCAACGACACGGACAAGGACTTTATTAATAAGGTGCAATCGGTGTTCGAGTTTCGCTCAGGCGCGACCAACACGCTTTTGGACGTGAAGGCGCATCTGAATCCGTCGTTTTCGACTTTCACTTTCGATACCAAGTTCGACCAAATGATTGCAAAATACCCGCCATTGGCCCTGCCGCATCTGGAAATCAACGCCTTGAAGTCGCACGACGACCTTCTTCTGCAAGAGGTGATGGGCGTGAAGTCGGGGCTGCCGTTGTTGGGTTTTGCCAACGACAAGCGCAAGATGGCGTTCTTGTTCGGCACCAACATCTGGCGTTGGCGACTGTTTGAATACTACCAATCGAAAAACCACGACGTTTTCGATGAAATGTTCTCCAAAACGCTGAAATACTTGCTGTTGTCGGCCAACGACGGCTCAGCGATTTACGCCAAGGAAACCTATTACAGCAACGAGCCGGTCATCATTACTGCCGAATTGCGTAACCCGAACAACGAACTCGTCACTGACCCCGAACTGACGATTCAAATCGAGAACAAATTGACGGGCGAGACCTACGACTACACCTTCTCGAAGCGCGACCACGACTACGAACTGAACGCCGGCCTGCTGCCCGAAGGACTTTATACTTATAAGGTGCAGGGGCAGATGGGCGAGCGCAAAATCAGCGTGAGCGGAACCTTCAGCGTGGCGGCCATCGGCATTGAGGAACAGCAACTTACCGCCGACATCGATAGGATGCGCACCATCGCCCGCCTGACCAACGGAAATTGTTATACCGCCCGCGAGTTGCAGCAACTTTTTGCCGACTTGCACAATGATTCGCGCATCACGAGCGTTGAACACCACGAGAGCCGCTTCGAAGACCTGATTCACTCCAAGTGGATTTTCTTCGTCCTCATCGGTTTGGCTGCCGTGGAATGGCTCTTGCGGAAGATGTTCGGGTCGTATTAAACTACGGATTATACGGATGAAACGGATTGAAATACAGTATTTAATATCATAAATTCAAAGAATATTCGTTAATGATTACAAACAAAGGTAGATATAGGTTTCAACATCAAACTTGTTTTGGACCAATCTGTATAATCTGCGAAATCCGTAGTTAAGGAAATTTTTTAATTATTTAAATATCAAATTGTTACGAAATGAAAATTCAAGATCAAGCTGTCGTCACGATGACATACGTCCTGCGTGAGAACGACGAAAACGGTCCCATCCTTCAAGAGACCACGAAAGAGAACCCCTTTGTCGCCATTTTTGGTATGCACCAGCTGCTGCCCAAGTTCGAGGAGAACCTGATGGGCAAGGAACCGGGCGACAAGTACGCCTTCCACCTGACCCCCGAAGAGGGCTACGGCGAGCGCGACGAGAACTACATTATGGATCTCGACAAGAATATGTTTATGCAGAACAACGTTCTGATGGATATGGTGAAAGTCGGTGCCCAACTGATGATGCA
>CACZDU010000044.1:0-22619 GCA_902780055.1 uncultured Bacteroidia bacterium
TTGTGCTGGCCTCAGACTATCAAAGAACTCGCCCCAGAAATCCCCCCTGCCAACCACTCTTCCCTTCCGAAAGCGGGTGCAAAAGTACAACCTTTTCCCCGTTCCACAATGGGTTTTTCCAAAAATATTTCATCATAAACCATAACACACTGTATTACAATAGGAAAAAATTTCAATAACACAAAAAACAAGGAATTGTCACACCTAATTATATATTAAATGGCTCATTTTTTTCCAAAATACGAAGCATTTGTTCCCATAAAAACGCTATTTTTGCCGCAAATAATACCGAGATGAAGCTTTACACGAGAGTCATTTTGCTGTGTGCAGCCCTGTTTGCCTTTCATTTTGCGAAGGCGCAACACTATTCCATCGACTTTGAAACCGATGATGCTTGGTCGGCACCTTGGTTCAATGTCTATCAAATCATTCCTGAAAATAATTCTCTGACAGACAACCGAATTTGCTACTGCGACTCCATTCATGAGTACGGGTTCGGCTTCAGTATCCCTGCGGGAAAGGATTTCCCACGGCAGAATGTCCGCTGCCATTTCGAATTTGATTTCCGCACGCCCGACACACTCCAACTTCATGGCGCTTTGCTTGTGTTCAGCATCGACGAAGGCAACAAGCCCTATTGGAACGCCTACCCTCTTGCGGATTTCGAGTCGGATTCAACGGGTTGGGCGCACGCGAGTTTCAGTCTCAACTTCCCTTTCGACTACATCGGCGAGGGGAAAATCAACTGCTACATTTGGAATAGAGGCCATGCGACCTTGTTTTTCGACAACGCCAATTTGGAAATTGAGGCCTATTCTCTCCCCAGTTACCTGCCTGAAATTGAGCAAAAAACCGATTCCACTTTCAATCCATTCGTGTGGCTTTCGCCCTATCTCATTCCCGTTGTGGAATACATCGATGCCAATGGTGACACCCTTTCCGACCCGTCGATAATCGAAACCAAATATGACGATGGTTGGGTTGTGAATTTTACGCAACTGCCTCACTCAGTGATTGCCACATTTGTTTACATCGAGACCACTTTCAAGGAAGACGTGAAGTTGCTCCGATTGGCCTACCAATTGCCCTTGCCCGAAGGCAAACTCACCGTTTACCGCCGTAACCAACATATTGATACGGCCAATTTCCAAAACAGTTATTATCTTGACAAAGAAGGTTTTAGCGTTCATAATGACGATTTCAGTATTAGTGTCTATCACAATACGGGCATTTCCTCTTTGCAACTGAATACGGACGAGCGTGTAGCCTGTTTCAACATCGACTATTGGCGCGATCATCCGCTACTTCACTATCCCATGAGAAGCGATACCTCAGATTGTTTTGAGGACATTTCGTATCGCGAAGTCCGCAAAGGCGAGGTGCTGAAAGGCAAAATCAAGGTTTTCAATAGGATGATTGACGATTTGCCTCGCCTCATGCCAGTTTGGGACGGCTACCAATCGGCCTTCATCTTCACCGAACACGCCGACTGGACGGATTTAAGGACTCATCGTGCCGTTCTCTTTGGAAATGAGCACATTACCAAGCCAGAAGATGCTGTCGGCGGTTTCTGTTATTTCGACATTCCCGTCACGAAGAGCGTGTTTTATTGGAATCCCGACAATGTGACCAACGAAACTGGCAGCAAAGGCCATTTCAACGGGCCTCAAGCCACTATTACGACCGACAAGGATTTCTTCAAGTTACTGAAAACCATCAAGAAACAAGGTTTTGAAATCTGTCTTCATTCGCCCGAACAATACACGACCATTCCTTCCGAATATCCAAAAGCCATGCGCTTTATGCGGCGGCAGTTCGACACAAAAAGTTGGATTGACCACGGCTACAACAACGGCCCCGACAAAAACCGTGAGGACATGGTTTGCGACGGCCTCCTCCCCGATTCGCCATATTACTCCGCCGACCTTTGGCGGAAAAACGGCGTGCGTTACCTTTGGAACGCCTACTACGAGGAAAACCGCATGGAAGACAAACTTTTTGACGGGCATTTCGTGCAGCCTTACGACGGTTTCGGCGATGCCCTGCCCAACCGACAAATCACCACCTTACCCAATGGCGACAAGGACTTTCTGCTTTGGTCCACGCCATCGACTTTGGAGGTGAACGAAGACAAGAATTGGTACTATTTCTTCGATAGCATCCGACTACAACAACTTGTAAACCAACACAATGTATTCATTACGCATGTTTATCCCGCGTGGACCGACCCGTGGCGCGGCTTTTGGCAATACAACGAAAACGGCTCCGTCGAGGCCATGCCTGGATTCAATTTTGCGCTGAGCCAACTCGCACGTTTTCGCGACGAAAAGAAAATCCTGCCCATCACCATCGAAAAATACCTCAATTATTACGAGAAACTACAAAACCTTGATTATCAAATTCTTGACAACAAGACCATACAATTGACCAACCCAAACGAAACCATTGAAGGCCTGACTTTACTTTGCACCAGACCCATCGTCGTGGAAGGGAAAGTGATAGATTTCCGCAAGGTCGAGGAAGGTTATTTGGTGTGGTTTGACTTAAAGAAAAACGAAACCGTAACCATAAGATACAGAGAATGAAAAAGTTATCCATATTCGTCAGCGGCAACGGCACCAATTTGCAGCGCATTGCCGAATATTTTTTAGAGGACTGGGCTGTCAAAATCGAGAACGTGGTTTGCAACAACCCAAACGCATACGCCATCGAGCGATCCAAGAAATTGGATATCCCGGTGCGAATGATCACCAAACAGGACTTCAACAGCGAGGCTTTCGTCAAGGAACTGCAAGACCTTGGCATTGACTTGATTGTACTGGCTGGTTTCCTTTGGAAGTTGCCGGAAAATTTAGTCAAAGCCTTCCCGAAAAAGATTGTTAACATCCACCCTGCCCTGCTACCAAAATACGGCGGAAAAGGCTTTTATGGCGAACATGTTCACGAAGCCGTCGTAGCGGCCAAGGAAACCCAATCGGGCATTACCGTCCACTATGTCAATGAGTTGTACGATAGTGGCGAAATCATCCTGCAAGCCCGCGTCAGTTTGGACGAAAACGAAACGCCCGACTCTTTGGCGGCCAAAATCCACCAACTGGAGCAGGCGTATTTCCCTGTGGCGATTGAGCAGGTGTTGTTGTCGCAAAACTGACAAAACCTGAAAACCATTCTGTGACAACGACATATCCAATCGGGCGGTCGCTGCACACACCGCTACGCTCATTATTGGCAGTCTCGAAGTCTGTGGCGGCGAAGTTTTCCATTTCTCGTTGCAGTTGTTCCCTATCCGCTTCTCCTTGCTCGCTGTCGTTTGGCCTTGTAGAGCGTTTCGACGAGCCAAACGCATTTTCTGATTTGGTTTATGGACATGAGGCTTTAGTTTTTCTGGTTAATCAAATTCACCACCACCTTCACCATCACATCCTTTTCCTCGGGCTTGCTCTCGGCAATCATCAAGGTCAAGGCGACCAAAGTGTTGTCGGCTATGCGCTTGCTGCCGTCCTCGCGGTAGAGGATCCCGTTGTTGTTGAGGAACCAAAGGAACAGCGTGGCCGCAATACGTTTGTTTCCGTCGCTGAAAGAATGGTTCTTGGTGACCAAATAGAGCAACATAGCCGCTTTCTCCTCCACGCTGGGATAGAGGTCGTTTCCGCCAAAAGTCTGGTATATCTGCCCGATGCTACTCTTGAAAGAATCGTCTTTCTCGTTGCCGAAAAGCGTGCTACCGCCAAACTTCTCCCGCAAAGCGACTATGGCTTGAATGGCATTGTCGTAGGTCGCCTGAAACTTCTCCTCTTGAGTGGTTTCTTTTACTCCAAGACGTTGATAATCATAGTCGTCAAGCGTGTCGAGCGCGTAGGTATAATCCACAACGATGTCAAACAGGGCTTGGTTTTCGTCGTTGTTCAGCAAGGGCTGGTTTTGCAACGTCCTACCCACCATTTGCACCAACTGCCGCAGTTCCCCGATTTGGTTTCTGCGAATCTTCTCGTTCACGGCATAGCCTTTCAGCAGATAGTCTTTCAGCACCCTGTTGGCCCATTGGCGGAACTGCACACCGCGCTGGCTCTTCACGCGATAGCCTACGGAAGTTATTACCTCAAGGTTGAAATACTCGACATCGTGCGTTTGTGTTTTTCCTTCTATAGCGCCATGTTGAGTGGTAGTCGCAAATTTTGCGACTACCACTGAACCTGACAATTCTTCCTTAAGAGCATTGTTGATATGTTTGCTGATGGTTTTATAATCACGATCAAATAGAACTGCTATTTGATGGCGCGTTAGCCATAGCATTTCATTCTCAAGCCTGACATCAATGGCAGTCTGGCCGTTGTCGGTTTGGTATATGACGATTTGGTTTTCCATGGGGTTGGTTTTATGCGGCAAAGATAACAAAAAGATTGTGCCGAATCAAGGCACAGGATTGAAAAACTGTTTATTACTGTTGGTTTGGATTTTTGGACGAACAGTTATGCACAAAAGAAAATGAACCAACGCGACTAAACCACCTGCTGCTTCAGCCAAGCCGCGAAAATCGGGTCTTGGATTTCGGTTCGTCCAGGCAAAACATCAATCAAGTCGCGCTGCAACATGGCTTTGCGTAGGTTCTTGATGTTGGCCGAAGTGCCCAATTCGTAGTTGTCGAGGATGGTTTTCGAGGAGAAATTTTCCACGCCGTCCACCACGGCATGGAGGAAATTGATTTGCTTGGGCGTCAGCGAATCGAGCAAGTTGCTGAACAGCAGCCTCATCTGGTCTATAATGTTGGCGTGTGCCGTCGCAACGGTTTCAGCCGTGCAAGTGCCCTCGGTGCGCAGCCACACCTGATGCGACAATTGCTGCACATAATAGGGATGCGCGTCCACCTTGCGGACGATATCAGAAGCCAACTCCTTGGAAATCAACTTCCCCGTCTTCTTGAACTGACCTATTATATAAGGTATCCAGTCCGCTTCGGCGATTTTGTCGAGAAACATGAGGTCGCCGAACTTGTAGAAGGGCATTTCGTAGTTGCCGAAAATGTCTAAAAGCATGTGCCGCTTGCTTCCGTAGAGGCAATAGCACACCGAGTTATGCAACTGCCAGTGGGAGCGCAACTTACGCTGAAACGCTAATGAATCGGCGTAATTGCCCACGTTTTGGAACTCGTCGATGCAGATGACGAATTTCTTGCCTTTTTCCTCCGCAATGCGCTGCGGCAGGTCGAGGATTTCGTCCTCGGAATACTGCACTTCCTTGAAATTGAGGCCAAAAGTCACTTCGTAGGACGAACTTCCCTCGCCAAGCGAAATCTTCGGCCCGACCGAGCCGATGTGTTTCTTCATCAGCGCGACCCATTCGTCCAGCTTCGAGGCCGAGGCTTGCAGCACGGCATTGACGTAGGTTTTGTAGAACTGTTCCTCGGTGCGGCAGTTGAAGATGTCGATTCGGGCGGCATAAAAGCCTTTGTCTTTTTCAAGCATCTCCAAGGTCTTGTTCACGAGTGAGGTTTTCCCCCAGCGGCGCGGCGAGATGAGGGCTGTGTTCACCAGACTTTTGAAGTTTCCAAGAAGTTGGGTTGTTTCTCTCTCTCTGTCGATAAAAAACTCACTTTCAGCCATTTTGCCATAAATAAACGGACTTTCCATAGCGCAAATGATTAGTTTCACGCCGCAAATATAATCATTTGATTTGAAATAGAACAATTTGAAATGAAATAATTTGAAATATTTTGATTTGTAATCATTTGGTTTGAAATAAAACAATTTGAAATCAATTAGTTTGAAATCATTTAATTTGAAATTGATTGATTTGAAACCATTTTATTTCATGGGAAATTTTTCATAGAAAACTTCCACTTTGCTTGATTTTGGCAGAGTGACATTGTTGTTTTGCACCGAAATCAGAACAACACCACTATGGACAAAAAGAAATCACATTACCTCGTGCATGGGCTGTTCTGGAAAGGACAAATGCACAACGCGAACTATCACGAAGCAAAGAAAGGCAATCTTTGCCGCATCAACAAAACCTTCGAGGATGCCGACCTCAACAAGGCACGAATGGAAGCCTTTGCCTATTACCAAAGCCTGATTGATGTGCTTTACGAGGCTTTAGGTGACTGTTACACTATAGACAAACAAGCTCGTATTGACCTTCAAACCTACTTTCACGCAGGCTGTACCCAATCAAAGACCCACATCGGGAAGATGGTCTTTGACGACAACCTTTTCAACGAAATCGCAGTCTATTGGGTGAATGGGACGGAGAAAAGGCTGATTCACGGCATTTGGTACAGGCCGAAAGAAGAACAACATCAGTTTGACGAGCAGATTGCCTTGATGGGCAGCAATCTCATCAAAGAACACACATACTATGAGCACCATCATCTTCCCATTGAGGACGAAACGCTCTGCGACATGACCGACCTCAACCTTGGTTTCCAATTTGTTTTGCCCACGCCTTTCGATTGGGATGGCTTTGCCGAGGACAATCTTACAAAGGAAACTCCATCATTGCTTCACTATATGAGCCAAACATAAACCAAACAGACGATGAACACCAACGAAGCATTTGAAGATCCTCGCATCGTGATGCTGGAAGAAATCATCTTGGATGAGTATGAGCACGGGAAACAAGTCGAAGAGGAAAGCATCATCAAGAATGCGCTGTACCATCGTTGGATGATACTGCGCGAACTGATGCAGTATGACGAGAAAAGCAAAAGGCTGTTGTCGGATTTCAACGACAGGATAAAGGCAGCAGCCACTGCCCTCTTCAACAAGACGAAAGCCATCTACGAAGGTATGATGAAACTCTATGACGGCATCGGTGACCTTGAAGTTGAAGGGAAATTGAAGTTAGGTTATACCTACCCTACCGCGCATCCCGTCCAGACCGAGCGGGCGGAAACGATGTGGGAAGTGATGACCCAAGGCGGCTACGACCGCATATATTCCACAGACGGCTGCTCGTGGAGCCTGAAATGGGACCAAAACGGAAACATGTCGGCGCACGACAGCCTTGAAGCATGGCTTGGCATGGCCGACGAAAACGACAACTGGAACGAGGGCTTGGATTACGAATGGTCGAAAGACATGCACCTTGTTTATCCTTTCCACAACCTCTATGACAACCGACATTTCAGCCTCTATGACCTCGTGTATGTGAGCGAGTTTGAGTTTGAGATTTGTATTCGGTTGGATGGAGAGCTTGTGATGCCTGAATAAAAAATCTTTGCAGCGAGCTTATGTTTGAAAAATCATTATATTTGCAGCGATAATCCAAAACAACAACAAAACATGGGAAAAATAGACCACGGCAAGTTAAAGTACCAAGTACTGTCAATCCTAAAAGAAAAAAGCCCTTTAACCCAAAAGGAAATTGTTGAAAAACTGGCTAATTATTACCATCTGACCGAGGAAGAACGCACAGAAAACTATGACAAACGTCCCTACGACAAGGTCTTCTACAAAAAGGTGGCTTCGAATGAGGAGCGCCTTCGCTTCGCTGGATTGGAAGAGTTCACGCCTCAAGGCCATAGAATAACCCAACGAGGATTGAATGCCTTAAATGAAAACCCTGGAACGATTTCTTACAGTTATCTAAAGAAGTTCCCTGAATACCGCAAATGGGTATCTGAAGGCCACAGGAAGAAAGCTAAAGGAAGCGAAATCATTGATTTTGATAGTCTTTTTGAATCATAAGATACAAAAAGCTAACACATAATAATATTCCACATGAATAACGGGAAACTTAGTAAGACTGATGTAAAATATAACAAGATTTATCTTGACGAAAGCACTTGCGCCCTTTTCAAGCCATTTGTCAATCAAAAAATCAAAATTGTGGATGAAGATGATTGCGAATTCTATTTCGATGTGAATTGGCAATTGTCTAATAGAAAGAATAAAATGTCTTTAGTTTTATCCCAGACCAAAGATTTTATAATTCAGTGGGGTTTAAAAGAGGGGGATGTGTTGTCTTTTAAATACAATAGCGATATTTGCACTTTTACCGTCGATATAACAAAAAAAGGCGGTAGTCACGTTCTGAAAGAAACTTCATACTCGCTTCCAGAAGCCATTACAATAGATGAGCAAAGCAAAACAAACATTCTTAGCATAATTCCAGAAATCTATCAATCTGTTGTTAATGAATATAATAACACTTTCAACAGACAGTGCTATTTGCCAACAAAAGCATCGCAATCTTCCCTTGTTATCAATGGCTTTACGGAAAGAAATCTTACCTTTAACTTTTGCCATAGTTATTTAAAGCAGAATCCTAACGCAATTGTATGGCAAGAAATTCCCATTACTTCTGTCAACAGGCAACATGTTGACTCTATCATTATTGACAAAGATTGGATAATTTATATCGAAGCAAAACGGCTATACGACCTCACACATTTTGAATTACTACTTAAGGATCTCGATAGAATTAAGGAAATCCATTCGAACATTCCTCTTCCAAAGAAACACCCTACAAATAAAGCAGTAGTATTGTTAGCTGACCATTATTACCAGGGTAATGGGAAAAAATTCAAAGAAAAGAAGTATTATGATGATTTTTTCACAGGTAAAGGTGTTGAAGAATGGTCTGAAATCTGTGAGGATTTAAATTTGGCAAAAAAACTGACAAGAAGGGCTAAATCGTCAAAAATCAATGCGGTTTGTGATAAAGCACTACCAATCTCTATAAAAGGAGATTACAATGAACTTAATATCGGAATTGCAGAGGAGATTGTATACACCATTTATTGTGGCGTTTTTTTCTTTGAATAGATGGTATATAGAAGAAACAAGAAGCTCGCAAATCAAAAAATTCCACACATTATTTCAAACAGCCTACCAACTCTGCCTAAATTTGGCAGAGTTTTGTTTTTGTTTTGCCGATGAAATCAACAAAACAAAAGCATCATGAAAGAAAAATCAACCGCATTGCTCGACATCGAAAAGATTGTCAAAGCATCAGAAGACTCCCAAATGAAAGGCCAATTCTTGGCGAAAAACGCACAACCGCTTGAAAGGCTTGCCAACAAATTGGGAATCAGCAAGGAACAGGCCACTTTGTTCGCCATCATCGCCTACTCGTCATATTGCTCCACGTGTTCCCTTTCTGACATCAAACGCCACCTTGACTGCAAAGACCTCGACATGCTCCGGCTTGCTCCCGACCTCAAAGCACTTCTTCAGGCAAGGCTCATACGGAGCAATGGAAAAAGAGGATTGTATAGCGAAGAAAGCTACTACGTGCCAGAATATATCCTAAATTGCTTGTTGAACGACACGGAGATTGAGAAACAAGAAATAGGCAACCTCAACTTCGACACATTCATCCTGCAATTAGACTCGATTTTCAAGGAAAAGGACGAGAAGGAGACCTCTTTTGAGTGTTTCGTCTATGATGTCCGTGAACTCTTAACGGCCAACCAACAATTGGATTTTGCCACAAAACTCGACAGACTGAACTATAACGACAAAGAACTTGTCTTTCTTCTGAAATTCTGCCTCAGCACACTCATCGACAGAGAAGAAAAACTTGAATTCCGTGATTTTGACGACCTTTTCGACAATGAGCGACAAGCAAAGGCGGAGTTTAATCTGCTACGCAACGGACAGCATCAGCTCATTAAAGACAAGTTGGTGGAGCCAGCAGGCCATGAGCTTTTTGGCGGTGACACCTTCCGTCTGACCGAACACGCCAAGGAAACTTTGCTGCCCAAGAATTGCCTCAAACAGGCACCTGTTGACCTTGATGAACTCACCTTGGCCGCAAGCATTACTGAAAAACGGCTGTTCTATAATGCGAATGACCAAGACAAAATTGAACGGCTGAAATGCCTGCTGCAACCGACATCATTCAGCGACATCAGGCTCAGGATGAAGCAACAAGGAATGCGCAGCGGTTTTGCTTGCTTGCTGTATGGCGCGCCAGGAACGGGAAAGACTGAAACCGTGCTGCAAATTGCCCGCGCCACGGGTCGAAACATCATGCAAGTCAACCTTTCAGAGATGCGCAGCAAGTGGGTGGGCGAAAGCGAGAAAAGGGTGAAGGCCGTCTTCGACCGTTACCGCAATTTCGTGGAGTATTGCGACAAGGAACCCGTCCTGCTTTTCAATGAGGCAGACGGTATCATTGCGAAACGTTCCACCAACGCCATCCATGCCGTTGACCAAATGGAAAACACGCTGCAAAACATCATCCTACAAGAGATGGAAACTTTGGACGGCATTATGATGGCCACGACCAACTTGACACAAAACATGGACTCGGCCTTTGAGCGTCGTTTCCTTTACAAGATCAATTTCCACAAGCCTGATTGCACCACACGCTTCCAAATCTGGCAAAGCATGATGCCCGACCTTCCTGAAAGCGATGTGGCCATCCTTGCTGAACGTTACGACTTCAGCGGCGGACAGATGGAAAACATCACAAGAAAAGCCAACGTCGAGCATATCCTGACAGGCCAAACGCCGAGCCTTGAAACACTCATCAGCTTTTGCGAAGAAGAAAACATCGTTGAAAACAGACCTAGGATTGGGTTTTAGTATGTCCGTAAAAACCTTTACCTTTGCCCTCGAAAAGCAAACCGTTTATGGACAAACTCATCAAATGCATCTGGATTGCCAACACCATCGCCGACAGGCGGGATGCTGGCATCACGCTGAAGGAACTCAACGACCGCTGGACGCGGGACGGCGACAACAGCCCTATTCCCGACAGGTCGTTCCACAACTACCGCCAAGACATTGCCGATGTGTTCGGCATCGACATTGAGTGCGACAAAAGTCGCAATGCTTATTACATTCCCCAAGGCGAGCGTGAGGAAATGCTCGGCAACGACTTGAAAATGTGGCTGCTTCATAGCTTTGCTCTTAGCAACAGGCTTTCGTCAAACTTTGGCTTACGAAAAAAGGTGCAATTTGAGCGCGTCCCAGGCGGCATTGAGCATCTTGAACCGCTCATGGAAGCCTTGGAAAAGAGCCTTGAAATCGAAATGCAATACAGGCGGTACTATGGCACCGATGACATCAAGCATTACTGCTGCAAGCCGCTTGCACTGAAGCTTTTCAAGCAAAGGTGGTATCTGATAGCCCTCAACGAGAAGGAAGAGATTCGTTGCTATGCCTTGGACCGCATCGACTCGCTCAACCTCACAGAAAACACCTTCAAGGCTCCTGATGATTTCGACTTGCAGAAGCATTTCGAAGACGCTTTCGGCATCTATGTGGAACCAGAGCTAAAGACAGAAGAAATCCTCGTCAAGGCCGACAAAGACCAAAGCAATTTCCTGAAAGGCTTGCCTTTGCACCACAGCCAACGCATCATCGAAGAAACCGACGACTATACCATCTTCTCCTGGCGGCTGAAGCCTTCCTATGACTTCATCCAGCAACTGTTAACCATGAACGCGCACATTGAGGTGTTGGAACCGATTTCGCTGAGGGAGAAAATGAAGGAGTTGTTGCAAGAAATGCTGGGGAAATATTGAAAAACAAGTTGTTCTTATTCAAACCACAACACCCAATTCTCAAGTTTCATTCAGCCAAAAGTTCCTCAATCTTCTGAATCAACTCTTTCGTGGGTCCTGTAATTGTATCTATTTCCTCTTCTGTGATAGAATAATAGCAGTTGTAGTCTCCTTTTTCGCGCAGTTGTTCCATTCGCGACAAAAATGCGCCCAACCTTGACTCCACTTTTCCTGCTTTTACAAAATGCAAACCGAATTGAGTCAAAAGGCCGTCATGCGTATGTGCAACTAATTCATTTTTAATCAATAAGGCTTGAACTGCATGATAGCAGGCATAATAATAACGGTTGGAAGCGATGTCCCAATACTTTTGTCGGCACATTTCATCCGCTTGCTCAAGGAAACGGTGAGCCTTTTCCATTTGCAGTTCCACTACAAGTTTCCGTTCTTCGTCCGTCAGTTTCATGCCAATCGTATTGCGTCGTCAACGACATTGTGATAAAAAGGCGTGAATTGGCTATCCTGCCATTCTTTTGCGGTGTACATCACAGGATTGATGTATTCGCCAAGTTCCCAGCCAAGCTCTCTCAACGGATATGAGACGGCATCGTAGTCTTCGGGCAAAAGTTTCTCTTTGTCAAGAACAATGAGAATGTCCCAATCGGAGCCTGAATGGGCATCACCCCTTGCTCTGGAGCCATACAACAAGGCATATCCTCCTGAAGGCAAATGCAGCATAAGTGTTTTTTTTATGTCGCTGATGACTTTCTCTTCCATCACAAAAGAATTTCTTGCGCAAAGATAGACATTATTTTCAAAACAAGGTGGTTTTCGGTGAAAAACCAATTTTCAAATATTAATAAGACCAAGAAAAAAGGAGAGCCAAACGACCCTCCTTAATCATATCAATTTGAATATCAAAACCTTTACTCTGTCGGCAAAGCCTTAAAGCCATTACCCATAATCTCCGAGCTTTCAATCACATTGACGAAAGCGTTGGGGTCTAAGAAACGGAGGTTGGCTTTCAGTTTCACCAAGTCGGAGCGGTTGAGGGTGACGTAAATCATCTTGCGCTCGGCACCTTGGTAGAGGCCGCTGCCAGTGAACACCGTGCCGCTACGGTCGAGATCCTTGAGGATGAAGTTGCGCACCTCTTCAATCTTGTCGGTGACCACGAAGGCCGTCTTGTAGCTTTTCACACCCTCCACAACAAGGTCGATGACCTTGCCTTCGATGTAAATCAGCAGAATGGAATAGATGGGCAGGCGAATGTCCTCGAAAGCAATCAAGGTGGTGAGCGAAATGAGGCTGTCCACAACCATCACAAGGGTGCCAAGGCTGATTTTGGTGTATTTGTGGATGATCATGGAGATGATGTCTGAACCGCCCGAAGTGGCACCAGCACGGAAAATGACACCGATGGCAACGCCATAGATGAGGCCTGAAACGATGGTGTTCAAGACCATGTCGGGCATGAACCAGCTCTGCGAGCCGTCCTTGGCGATGTAATAAAGTGCAGATTGGGTGTCGGCGACCACGCTACCGCCGTGAATCACAGGCGCATAGCCCCAAGTGCTTTCAAGGATATAAGTGAACACAGGTATCAGGATGACCGAGATAATCGTCTTGATGCCGAACTTGGGGCCAAGGATGATGGTGCCGATGATGAGCAGCGGAATGTCCATAGCAATGCCCGACACAGAGATTTTCCATCCCCAAAGGGCATTGAACACGTTGGCCAAACCATACACTCCGCCGGGCGCAAGGTGGTAAGGATTCACGAACATCACATCGCCGATGGCGAACAAGGCAGAGCCTAAAACCAAATAGGCGTACGCCAGAATTTGTTGTTTCAATTTCTCGTTTTGCATAACTTAAATAGTTAAAAACCAATAATTTGAAATTATTTTACCTCATTTTGAAGCGGCAAAGGTACGAAATTTCCAAAAACTTACTACCTTTGCGCCCTGAAAAGGACCCGTAGTTTAATGGATAGAATAAAGGATTCCGGTTCCTTCGATCAGGGTTCGATTCCCTGCGGGTTCACCAAAACAAGCAACTGAAGTTTGAATACAACCTTTCAAATGGTCATACGCATTTCTCTATGCGGCATCTATGTTGCTTGCTCTCACGCTCGTATGTAATCCCCACAAGCAAAAGATTGTCAGTGTACTGCGCAACTTTGGCTGGATACTGTTTGCGTTTGATTTGTTCAATAGCCGTGTCGACCGCCTTGTCATATTTCAACTCAATGACGATGGCAGGCGAATCGACGTTCTTTCGTGGAATGAGCACCAAGTCTGCAAAGCCCTTGCCCGTGGCCAACTCGCGGAGGATGATGTAGTCGTTTGAAGCGTAATAGTAAGCGATGCTCAACACACAAGCCAACGAGTTTTCGTCGTTGTAACTCAAAATGCTGGTGTTCTCGTCATGGGCGGCATCCACACCCTGAGCCACAGATTCCTCGTCGCCGCGAAGCGTGGCTTGCAGAAGTTGTTCCGAAGCCTCCAAAGCCTTCATCAAGGGAGTCCAGTTGTTGGCTTCCACGGCATTGACCATCTCGCCAGCCACTTCCTTATTGGGTATGTAACACTCGCTCTTGTGCCAATCGTAACTTAGGTAACCAAGGTGGATAAGCACCGTGAGCACTTCGTCCTTACTCCTGACAATTGACATATCGTTTTGGAATTTGGTCGGGTTGACCTTGCAACGCTCTCCTGCAAGCATCCTAATCACATCGTCCTTTAGGCCTTCATAGTTCATCTGGATATAATGAGTCACGGTATCGTATGCTCCTGTAGTAGCCCAGAAACTGCGGCAGCGACGGCTCCTGATGGCCTGCATCACCGAATTGGGGTTGAAAATGGACTGCTCGTCGCCAATCTGATAGCCATCGTACCATTTCTCCAACTCGTCAAAATCCATCTGATGCTTTTCGGCAAGCGCCTTAACCTCGTCTTTCGTAAAACCAAAATAAGGCGCCATATCAACAGGCTCCACCATCGAATATTCGATGAAATTATTCATGGCCGATTCAGTCTTGTATTTCTTCACGGGCAGGATGCCTGTCATATAAACTCCGGCAAACACCTTGCCTCCTTCTTGGCTCTTGAACATACGACGCAGCCAACCAACGTAACGGTCCATTGCTGAAGTACCGGGTGCAAACTCTCGACAAATGGCATCCCACTCATCAATGATGAAGATGAACTCCTGCCTTTTGGCCTCGTTTATCCGAATGAGATAGTCCATCAACCTATCGCCTGCTTCAATGGGAACATCAGGATAGGCCTTGCCGACATCAGCCAACAACGCGGCATCCATTTTGTCAACTACATTGTCGTCGTTCCTGTCGGCAACGAAACTCGTCAGGTCAAGGAAGATGACGGGGTACTTGTTCAAATGCTTCTCAAAAGAAGGGTCGTTGGCTATTTCAAGGTCAGCAAACAAATGGCGCGAGTCGCACGAATGGTCGTAATAGGCATTGAGCATCTTGGCAGCCACCGACTTTCCGAAACGGCGGCTGCGCGACACGCAACTGAAACTACGCTCGGTGAAAAGCGTACTGTTGACAATGGCTATCAAGCCTGATTTGTCGACATATTCGCTGTTCCTCACCCGTTGGAATCCGATATTGCCGACATTGATATAAGTTCCCATGACTTCTTGATTTTGCCGCAAAGGTAGCAATAAAACAGGAATCGCCAACGGGATAATGGAAAAAGTTGTTACCTTTGCGCGCTGAAAAGAGGATCCGTAGTTTAATGGATAGAATAAAGGATTCCGGTTCCTTCGATCAGGGTTCGATTCCCTGCGGGTTCACCACACGAAAAATCATGTGGCCATGAAAATCCTTATCATTGAGGACGATAGAAGTTTGAGAGAACTGATGCAAAAGGCTTTGGCGGACGACAACCACATCATCGAAACCGCCGCCAACGCCAAAACCGCCATGATGAAAGCCGAAATCTACGACTACGACTGCATCCTCTTGGACATCATGCTTCCCGACGGCAACGGGCTTGACGTGTTGCGCCAACTGAAAGCCTCGCGCAAGCAGGCCGGTGTCATCATCATTTCGGCGAAAGATTCTTTGGAAGACAAGGTGACAGGACTCGACCTCGGTGCCGACGACTACCTCACCAAACCCTTCCACATCGCCGAACTTTCGGCCCGCGTGAAAAGCGTGTTCAGGCGGAAACAACAGCACGGCGAGCATTTCATCGAATATGGAAACGTGAAAATCATGCCCGAAACGCGGCAAGTCCTCATCAACGGCAAGCCTCTCGAACTGCTGAAAAAGGAGTTTGACATCCTTCATTTCTTCTTGACGCGACCCGACCGCGCCGTCAGCAAAGGCACTCTGGCCGAGGCCGTTTGGGGCGACTACATCGACCAAGCCGACAACTACGATTTCATCTACGCCCAGATGAAAAACCTGCGTAAACGCTTAGCCGAAGCGCAAGCCGACATCGAAATCAAGACCGTGCATGGCTACGGCTACAAATTGGAGCGGCAATGAAACTCTCGCGCCGCATCATAGTGTCTGTTTCCATTGCATTGGTAGCGCTGTTTGCGCTTTGGGCCATCGTGTTCACACGAACCACCAAACGCCAGATTTACAGCCACATCGACCTCATCCTAACCCAACAATCCGACAAAATCATCAGTCGCTTTTTGGACAACGACAGCATTCCCAACTCCCTTTCGGGCATGTCGGGAACGATGGAGTTTTTCATCGAGAAAGTGTCGCCCGAATACGCAAAAAACCATCAAACACCAGCGTTCCAGACCGATGAGGAATTCATCGACGACATTCAGGAAGACGAAATCGTAAGAGAAATGACGCGAGTCTTCCAAAAGCAAGGCATCGACTACGAACTGACGTTGACCACACAAGTCTTCGCTTGGAACGACACCTTGGATTTCGCCATTTTCAGTATCCTCACCCTCGCCGTCGCGCTCCTCGTCGCCATTATTCTCATCGTCAGTTTCATCATCATCCGCAACATGCGCCCGCTCTATCGGCTCACCGACTGGCTCCGCAGCAGAAAAACCACCGAAGAAATCCCCAAGCCCGACAGCCGAATCAAAGTACAGGAATTCAAGGAGATAGAAACCGCAGTTTTGGAAGCCTCCGAAAGGTCGAAACAGGTTTTTGAGGAGCAGAAACGTTTCATCGGGAACGCCTCGCACGAAATCCAGACCCCCATCGCCATTTGCCGAAACCGCCTTGAACTATTGGTGGACGAAACCCAACTTGACGAACATCAACTCACCGAAATCGAGAAAACCTTGGACACTTTGGGCTACATTTCGAGGCTCAACAAATCTTTGCTCCTCCTCTCGAAAATCGACAACCACCAATTCATGGAAGAAACCGAAATCGAAATCAACCAAGTTGTGAATCAAGCACTTGAAAACCTTAGTGAGATTTTCGAGAGCATGGAAGTTAGCGTTTCAGTAGCCGAAAACCAACGCATCACAGCCAAAATGGACCCGACTTTGGCCTCCTCCTTGGTGACCAATCTGCTGAAAAACGCCTTCATCCACAACCTGCAAGGCGGAAACATTGCCATCACACTGAGTGACAATACATTAATCATTGGAAACACGGGCAAAAACGAGGCTTTGGATCCCGAATCCGTTTTCAAAACCTTCTACAGAAAAGGCGAAAACAGCAATTCGACCGGCCTTGGATTGGCTATCGCCAAAGCCATTTGCACAGAATATGGTTTTGAAATCCGTTACCAATTCATTGATAATCAGCATACATTCTCGATAAAAATCAAATAATCGGAAAAAAGTCGTACATTTCAGAATTATTTCAGAATCGGTTCAGAATTTTGCAGCCGAAACAACTGAAATAATGAAAAAAGCATTGCTCATACTCGCCACCTTATTAATAAACGCCTTCGCCCTCCATGCCGAAGACGCACATCGCATCATCACCTTCGAGGAACTTCCCATCAAGGCGCAAGAGTTTGTAACCACTTATTTCTCAAACCAAACCATCCGATTTGTCAGGATGGAAATCGAAGTGACCAAGACCGAATACACCGTGCGTTTCGATAACGGAATGGAAATCGAGTTCAACAGCAACGGCGATTGGGAAGAGGTGGAAAGCCATTCGGAGTGCTTGCCTTCAGGGTTCCTTGACGAAATGATACTCAACTTCCTGAACAAGAACCATCCCAACTTTTGCCTGAACGAAATAGCACGAGACCGGCACAAGATAGAAGTGGAACTGTCCACAGGACTGGAAATCGTTTTCAACAAAAACGGCGAATTCTTAAGATACGACGATTAGAAACACTTAAACAAATAATTATCAATCATTTAAACACAAAAAGCAATGAAAAGACTAAGCGTTATCGCCACAATCGCGGCATTGGCCCTCATCGTGACGGCCTGTGGCAAGGAAAATGGAGCCGCGACCAACGAAAACACAATGGGAAGAGCCGCTGTCAACCAACAGCAGTGGCAAAGCGAGGAGGTCGGTATATCCGTCGACTACAGCGAAATCGCTCCCGAAATCATGTTGTTCGTGGAGACGCATTTCCCGCAAACCAGTATCTACAACTGCCATCTCACGCAGCATTACTACAAAGTGAAACTCAACGATCATACCATGCTGAAATTCAACCATTCGTTTGAGTGGGTCGAAGTAGACTGCGAACATTCCTCAATCTATGGCATTGTGCCAACCAGCATCGTACCAGAACAAATCACTGATTATGTGACCGCTAACTTCCCCAACAACCACATCGACCAAATCGAGAAGAAGAACAACGGAAATTGGGAAATCGAGTTGAACAACGACCACGAAATCAAGTTTGACTCCAACTTCAACGTCATCAGTGGCGGTGGCAACGGCGGAGGCGGCAATGGTGGCGGAAACAACTCCAACTACCCAGAAATCAACACCTTCGTTGACACTTATTTCCCGCAGGTCAGCATCCGCAAAGTGGAACGCGACGGCAGTAAGTATGAAGTCGAACTTACCGACAACACCGACATCGATTTCAGTTTAAGCTTCGAATGGAAGAAAATCGACTGCGACGACTCCAACATCTACGGCAGTGTCCCGACCGAACTTGTTCCCGTGCAAATCACTGACTATGTGACCGCTAACTTCCCCAACAACCACATCGACCAAATCGAGAAAAAATACTACGGTTGGGATGTTGAACTCAACAACGATCACGAAATCAAGTTTGACTCCAACTTCAACGTCATCAGTGGCGGTGGCAATAGCGGAGGCGGCAATGGCGGCGGAAACAACTCCAACTATCCGGAAATCAACACTTTCGTTGACACTTATTTCCCACAAGTCAGCATCCGCAAAGTGGAACGCGACGGCAACAAGTATGAAGTCGAACTTACCGACAACACCGACATTGATTTCAATTTGAGTTTTGAATGGAAGAAAATCGACTGCGACGAATCCAACATCTACGGAAGCGTTCCGACCGAGCTTGTTCCCGTGCAAATCACTGACTATGTGACTACTAACTTCCCTGGCAAGCACATTGACAGCATCGAGAAGAAATACAACGGCTGGGAAATCGAACTGAGCAACGGCCTTGAAATCACTTTTGACTCCAACTTCAACGTAACTGGTTTTGACGACAAGAAATAAACAGCCATGAAAAAGATCATCATCATAGCAGCACTTTTCATCGGGTTTGCACTCTGCACCACCTCGTGCAGCAAGGAAGCTAGCGCACAAACCCAAATTAGCATCAACAACTTTGTTGCCACTTATTTCCCCAACGAGGAGGTGATTGCGACAATCAGGGACGGCTTCGACTACGATGTGACCCTCAGCGACTACACCCAAATCGAATTCGACGGCAACATCGCGGGTAAAAAACTTGAATGGGATGAAGTAAACTGCAAGCACTCAACAGTTCATACTGCCGTGCCAGCCGCATTGGTACCGACGGAAATCGCCGACCATGTGAGCCGGCTTCATTCGGAACAAAGAATCGTGAAAATTGCGAAAGACTTCCGAGGCTGGGAAATTGAATTGAGCAACGGCATTGAAATCGAGTTTGACAGCAAATTCCGCATCATCGAATTCGATTAACCAAGCACTAACAAACACATCTTTGTCTAACACGAGTAACGTGGCTCGATAACACTTTCGGGCCGCGTTACTTTTTCAACGACAGGATTTAATGTGCCTTCTCCGTGATAATCACATCAATAGCCCCAACACCGAACTTGGCAATGCTGGCCATGCGGTTTTCGGTGTTCTTGTAGTCCTTCAATGCCTCGATGATGGCGTTTTTCAGCACGCCGTTGCCCACACCGTGGATAAAAGTCACCTTATTGTATTCGGCGGCAATCGCGCTGTCGAGCATCTTCTTGAAATAGTCCGTCTGGATTTTGAACATATCGTGGCTTGACATTCCCAAAATGTTGTCGACCAACTCGCCGATGTGCAAGTCGACGATGGCCTCACCCGGAACAGTCTTGTGCTTGTCGATGGGTGCTTCCTGTTTCACCAAAGTCTTGGCAGGAGCCTGAGTGCCAACGCCTTCCTTTAGGATTTTGGTGAAATCACTATCGCCGTGCTTCAGAGCAATGAGTTCGGAGAGGCAAATCATCACCGACTTCTCACCCAAGATGCCCGAAGGCAGATAACTACCTTCTTTCATAAAGCGACCCACGCGCAACGAGAAAGGTACGTTCAGCGGAAGCAACACACAATCAGAAGTTTCCGTAGTCAAAATGGCTTGCACCACACCGTTGAGCCAATATTCGAGGTCGTCGCGCGAGATGGTTTCGATGACGATTTTCTCGTACTTGTCGACCTGCCCGAAGTCCACATTCGCGAACTTGTCCTCCTCCTTGATGGTGAAGGTATAGAGCATCTCGTATGGCGTGTGGTTGACCAAAACCACATCAAGCGGGCCTGTCAAAAGCCATTGTTGCTCATGCGGCACAAAAGCCATATAAACGCCTTCTTTCTCAGCCTCTTTCGCAAAGCGGCGCAAGCCACTCTTTCGGGCTGCATCGGCCTCTTGCTGTTTCAGAAGTTCCTGACCTTGAACCTCTTTCTGTACCTTGTCAACCGCCTGCTGTTGCTTGCTCGGAGCGGGCATGGAACGATAGTCCAGCACCAAATCCGTAATCAAAGTCGGAATTTCGAAGCCGTCTTCCACTTCGACCATCACCATACGGGAGTCTATGATTTTCGTGACCTTTCCCCCACCCACGGTGCTGAGGAAATTCACTTTGTCGCCTATTTTGAAGTTTGACATAAGTATATAGTTTTAATCACCAGTCGCCATCAATAATGTTGGCAATAACCTTATCAACCACTTGATCAAAGTAAGGATTCCTCAAGAAACAATTATGGCGCGAAATCACATCGTCAACATTGAAAGGATTTACGATATGAGTCACAAAATATGACGCTTTCGGCAATGATGACGACAGCCACTCAGACCGTATCGGTATTGTCAAATTCGGATTAATGTTCTTTGAGGAAACAAGTACGGCATAAAAAAGTCCTGACTCAACATTCTGTAATTCGTCACAGGAAATGACAAGTGCAGGATGCGGCAATGTTTTGCCATCAGGAAGCACAAATGGGACTTCCACAATTTCACGTTGATAAACCTGTTTCACAGCCATTTCTCCAATCCTTTGGGAAGTTGGCCACTACTCGATTTTTGGAACACCTGATAATCAGAGGCATCCAAATCGGGAAAATCTTTCGCTTCCAATGGCGGAAAGTCTTTCAGCCGCTCAGCCAACATTTCATCAGTAAGGTTTCCGTGTCGGGGTTTTGCACGATGAGTCAAACCGTTGACCTGCGCCAAAAGCCACATCTCAACTTGTTGCTGCAACCATGCCTGAAAAGACTCATTGATTTGCAAAGTGTTTTCGGCCTGCATAACCAAATTCTCGTCCAATGAAATAGGATAGGTACACATAATGGGTTATTTTTCTGCCCGCAAAAATAAACAAAAACACCGACACCGCAACATTTTTTATGGTTGGGTCCTTGCCATTTTCCGGTAGGGGTTCCGCCATGCTCCACCGCCTGCCTAATATCCCATCACCTCTTTGGGGTTCCTTCAACACAACTTCACCTTAATTGAAATTCTTGAAAAGGTTGTTGTGATAAAGATTGAGCGGGTCAAACATCAAATCCCAATTCTCGCCCCAAACAAGGTTTCCGTACTCTATTTTATAGTCAAGGAAGCGGGCGGGGTCGTGATACCGGTTGTATTGCGGATGTGGACGCTTGATGAAATACGGCTCAAAATCAACGACATTAATCTTGCCATCCGCAAAAGTGACACGGAGTTTATAATCGCCACAGGGCTCAATTCCTATTACACTGTAAGGGTTCATTTCTTTATATCTTTTTATTGATTTTCTCAGGAGTAAGCGTTTCTTTCAAAATGTAGAACCGATACCATTTCTCGGCAATCTGGACAGCAAATTCCTCAACAAAAGCCCTGGCCTGTTCCATCTTTGCTTTCGGAAGGTGCTCTTTCCCTCTCTTTTTACGGGTTTTTATCTCCTTTAGTTGGCCATTCTCAAAATGAAGTTCAAAAATGGTCTCATATTCTCCACTGATGGCATGGGCGTGAATAGGCTCATAATCATTAGGATAAAGGAAAAAGATGATTCCAAAATACTCGTAGATTTTCAGCATGGCTGCAATGTTTGAAATTCAGTTGCAAAAATAAACAAAAACACCGACACCGCAACATTTTTTATGGTTGGGTCCTTGCCATTTTCCGGCAGGGGGTTCCGCCATGCTCCACCGCCTGCCTAATAGCCTATCACCCCTCCGGGGGTCCTCCGTGCCCAAACCCAAGTCACGGAGTGACGACGGAATTTAGGCAGGGGTGGAATGCAATGCAACCCCTGCCAAACAAAAAACAAATTCCGAACAAAGCCCCGGCGGGGCGAAAGGATACCCATCAGTGGCACGCGCCCAAAATGCGGCTTCTTACCATTTTCATCGGCAGGGGTTCCGCCATGCTCCACCACCTGCCTATTATCCTGTCACCCCTCTGGGGTTCCTTCGTGCCACAGCCCAAGTCACGGAGTGACGGCGGATAGTAGGCAGGGGTGAAATGCAATGCAACCCCTGCCAAACAAAAACAATTCCCGAACAAAGCCCCGTCGGGGC
>CACZDU010000045.1:0-21488 GCA_902780055.1 uncultured Bacteroidia bacterium
AGATGATAGGTGTTGCCCAAAATGATTTGCGCCTTGACCTCGTCGCGCACGTCGCGGATATGGCAGGCCTTCACCGTGCCCGCCGTGCCTACCGGCATGAAGATGGGCGTTTCAATCGGGCCGTGGCCTGTGTGCAACACGCCCGCACGGGCATTGCTTTTCAAATCGCTGGAAACAATGTCGAAATTCATCGCTTTATTTTTGTGCAAAAGTAGTGAAATCTTTGATTCGATGCGGTCAAATCTTTGATTCAACTTGGTCAATTGTTGAATTGTTGTGTCGCTGAATTGTTGAATTGATGAATCGTTGAAGAAAAAATATTGGATTGGGCAGAAGAAATCTTGAAATTTGAAACCTTGAAATCAACTTAATTAGTATTTTTGCAATCCTAAAAATTGTATTGTTGTGCAAATCAATTTCAACTATAACAGCCTTAGTTTCATTATTTTAATCGTATTTGGCATTAGCCTTGCCATCCAGTTGTTCTACCATTGGGGGGTATTCTCGAAAGTGGCCTTCTACAAAAGGAACATCCGCCCGAAACTCGATGAGGAACTGGAGCCTGTGTCGGTGGTGATTTGCGCCCGCGATGCCTACGAGTACCTCATCGACCT
The DNA here is from genome assembly GCA_902780055.1 of uncultured Bacteroidia bacterium. Lineage (GTDB taxonomy): Bacteria > Bacteroidota > Bacteroidia > Bacteroidales > F082 > Limimorpha. The sequence goes on from CACZDU010000045.1 coordinate 615, forward strand.
GATTCCCGCATTGCTCAAGCAGGACTATCCCGACTTTGAAATCGTTGTGGTGAACGACTGCTCCGACGACGACACCGAGGAATACCTGAAAAACCTTGAACGCTTGGAGCCAAGAATCAAGCCCGTGCAACTGAAGCAACACCTCAACTTCTTCAACGGCAAGAAGTTCCCCCTCTCGATGGGCATCAAGTCCGCCAAAAACGACATCATCGTCCTCACCGACTTCAACTGTATGCCCGTCAACGACAAATGGCTGCGCAGTGTGGTGAACTGCTACAGCCAAAACACCGAAATCGTCATCGGCTACAGCCCTTACGTGCAAAAGAAAAGCGTGCTGAACCGCCTCATGCGCTTCGATTCGCTCCAAAACGGCCTGCTTTACCTTTCGGCAGCCCTCCAACGCCATCCCTACATGGGTGTCGGAAACAACCTTTCGTATCGTAAGGAGTTGTTTTACAGGAATAAAGGATTCATTTCACACTACAACACCTCTGTTGGCGACGACGACCTCTTCGTCAGCCAAGTGGCCACCAAAAAGAACACCGAAGTATTGATTGATGCCGAAAACGCCATCCACACAACGCCCACCAGCAGTTTCAAACTTTGGATGCGGCAAAAGGGCAGCCGCTATTCTACCGTGTCGAAATACAACCCAAAAGCCAGATTCTCACTGAGTTTGTTCTACGCCTCCCAATTGCTGTTCTATGTTTCGTTCATCGCCCTGCTTTGCATGAAACCCGCTTTCAGCATCGGCGACAGAACAGTTTTCTTCATCCCGATTTTGGTGTTTTTCTTCCTCTTACGATCTGGTTCCCAATTCATTATCTACCACAATGCCGCCAAGCATTTGGGCGAAAATGGTCTGCTTCCGGGCCTGATGGCCTACGATTTCCTGTTTGCCTTCCTCACGCCCTTCCAGCGGCTGATGGGACGGATGAGCAAGGGGACGCAATGACACCTAATAAAATGGTTGATATACTATTTCGCCACAATTCGCGTTAGCAAGAAAATAAAATTCAAATCATGTCACTGTTACTCTTCATTTTAATCGTTCCGGCGCTCTTCACCATCCCGATTGCGTTCTGCTGGAAACAGTTCGAGAAGGCCGGACAAAAAGGCTACTACAGCCTCATCCCCTATTTCAACATCTATATCATGCTGAAAATCATCGGCAAAGAAAAGAAATTCTGGTGGTGGTTCTTCATCGTCTTCCCTTACATCAACGTCTTTATGCTGCTGCTCATGCTCGTCGAGTTGGGCAAATGCTTTGGGCGTTTCAAGGTTTGGGAGGAAGGCATGGCGGCCATTTTGCCCTTCGTTTTCTTCCCCATCGTCGCCAAAAATGATGCGTACCAAGACCCCGCCACGGCCACGAGACCCAAAAAATCCACTGCCCGCGAGTGGTTCGATGCCATCGTTTTTGCCGTGGTGGCCGCATTAATAATAAGGACTTACGTCTTCGAGGCCTTCACCATCCCCACTTCGAGTATGGAGAAGTCGCTTTGCGTTGGCGATTATCTGATTGTCAGCAAGATACACTATGGACCAAAACGGCCCAACACGCCGCTTTCGTTCCCCTTTGTACACAACACCTTGCCGGGAAGCAAGACCGCAAAATCCTATTTAGAGTGGATTAAGTTGCCATATCACCGCTATCCGGGCGTTACGACGATGAAGCGTTACGACCCCATCGTGTTCAACTATCCCGCAGGCGACACGGTTTGCGACATCTTCCAAAGCAGCGTCAACTATTATGACCTCGTGCGTGAATATGGCCGCAAGAAGGTTTGGAACGACCACGCCAACTTCGGCAATGTCATAAGTCACCCTGTTGACAAGCGCGAAAACTATGTGAAACGCCTTATCGGTATGCCGGGCGACACCTTGAAAATCGTTGATGGCGTGGTGTTTATCAACGGCGAGAAGGCCTACGAGCCTGAAAACATGCAACATAACTACACTGTGGTGACCACTTCGGGCGGCATCAACAAGCAGACGTTGGACAAGTACGACATCACCGAGGGCTACCGCACCGCCGACCCAAACATTTTCGTCCTCAATATCAGCGCAAAAGTAGCCGACGAACTCATCAAACTGCCTTTCGTCACCTCCGTGATGCGCAACATCCAAGCCCCGGGCGAAGGCACTTCGACCAGCCTCTTCCCCAACCGCCCCGACCTTTATCCGTGGAATGTGGACAACTTCGGGCCGCTCTACATCCCAAAGAAGGGCGTTACCGTTCCGCTGAATGTCAACACTTTGCCGCTTTACGAGCGCATCATCCACGCCTACGAACTCCACGACCTGAAAGTGCAGGGCAACCAAATCTACATCGACGGACAGCCTGCCAACAGTTACACCTTCGAAATGGACTACTACTGGATGATGGGCGACAACCGCCACAACTCCGCCGACTCGCGCTATTGGGGCTTTGTGCCTGAAAATCACATCGTTGGCAAGCCTGTGCTCGTCTGGCTCTCCCTTGACAAGGAGAACGGCGGCATCCGCTGGAAGAGGATGTTTAGGATTCCGAAATGACATTTTGGCACGGTTTTTGTGTAGTTCATACTCATTAATAACCAATAATTTTGAACGAAATGAAAAAGTTAATCACAGCCGTGGTTCTTGTTGCCACAATGTTCATTGCCAGAAATGTGCAGGCACAGTTTAGCGTCAATCTTGGGTATGCACCCGAGGCCTTTACGACCAAAGCCACCACAACGACTCTTCCGGCTTCTGGAGGAACGCCCGTCACAAATTACTATGAGACCAAAGAAGCGTACCAAGGGTTTTTCATCGGAGCCACCTACAACTTCAAACTTGTGGAGAACTTCGGCATAGCCGTTGGCGGCCAATTCAGATGGAACCGACAAAACAAATCCAACACTGTTTTGGGGTCTTCGCAAAGCAGGCATATCGAAAACCAATTCCTCATAGATGTTCCCTTGATGCTGAACTACAACATTGAACTGAACCGGGATTGGCACATCACACCATTCATTGGGCCTATGTTGTCATGGGGACTTGGCGGCAACATCAAAGACATCAACCTCGATGGGGCAACCGAATACTTATGGTATGATTCCCCATATATGATCACACATCCCTACAAACGCCTCAATCTTTATGCTGTCGGTGGAGCAGCCTTGGGCTACAAGCATTTCAAACTATTTGCAGGTTATCGTCACGGCCTGATTGATTTATGCCATTACGACGAAGTAAAGACCTATACTTCAGGTCTTTTTGTTGGGCTGGGATATACTTTCTGAGTCTTGGGAATCTGCCAAAAGCATTACAGCAGGCTGCCTTTTTAGGTAGCCTGTTTTTTTGCTCCAAAAAGCCGCCATTAACCGAGTTTTTTGCGTATTTTTGCACCCCATTAACGAAGATTGAAAATGACTGCCGGAAACAAACGCAAAGAGAACACATTCAGGACGAAAGGGTTGCCCGAGGCTGAGCCTTTGGAGGAACAACTGATTGATACTGAGGAGAATATAAAAGAGGAGAAACCCAAAAAGGAAAGCCCGAAAAAGAGTGAGAAATCGACCAAAAGCAAGGCACCCAAACCTCAGAAAACCAAAGAGAAGCAAGAATCGGATGGCCGCGTGAGGAAAATCATCGGCATCCTGTTCATCTGCCTTGCCGTGTTTCTCGGACTCGCCCTGATTTCTTACTTGGTCAACTTTTTCAGCGGGCACCATCAAGAGTACGGCTACCAGATTTTCAGCAAGAAAATCGAAATCGAGAGCCGCACTGGTAGTTTGGGCGTTTTCTTGGCGCAAACGCTCCTCAAAGAGTCGTTTGGCATCGGATCGTTTTTCTTTGTTTACCTCTTGACACTCATTGGCTTACGCCTCACCGACACCGCCAAAATCAAGATGTGGAGCGTGTGGAAATATGCCCTTTTGTGTTTGGTTTGGCTGCCGCTGTTTTTCGCCTATATTGCCGGCTATGCCCCAAAATGCGCCATCTTCGGCGGGGCTGTGGGCCTGTGGCTCAACACTTTGCTGACCAATTATGTGGGCAAGGCGGGCGTTATCATCATCCTTGCGTTCCTGTTTTTGGTCTTTGCGGTCTATCAATTCAACCTTACACTCAACTATTTCAAGGAGTTGCGCGAAAAACGCGAAGAGGAACGCCGCCATCAAGCGGCCATTCTTGCGGAACAACGCATCAAGGAAGAATTTGAAAACCAACAAAATAACGAAACCAACAAAGGCAAGGACATCGTTCCCGATTTCATCGATGACGAGGAAGAAGAAAGTTCTTTACCACCCGTCACCGCTTTCACCAAAGACCCGACTTTTGAAATTGTAAACCCTGACACTGAGCAACATAGCCACAAAGAAAACATCCTCGTTTATCCCAAAGAGGAACAAAACCAAAGTGACAATGTAGATAATTCCGTCATTCAAAACCCGACTTTCACCGTGGAAGACATTGTTGAGCCTATCAACGATGCAAAAACCACGGATGCCGTTCCTCAAAATCCTGAAAACGAAGCTGAAAAGGTGGAGTTGGAAATCGAGAAAACACCGACCGAGGAAACTGTGGAAAAAGGCAAAAACATGGAACACCATACCATCGACACGCCTTTCGACCCGCGCTACGAACTCCGCGACTTCAAGTTCCCGACCCTCGACATGCTGAACGACTACGGCGGAAAGAAGTCGGAAATCAACAATGAGGAATTGGAGGCCAACAAGAACAAGATTGTGGAAACCTTGGGCAAATTCGGCATCGGCATCGACAAAATCAAGGCGACCATCGGCCCGACAGTCACGCTGTATGAAATCGTCCCAGCCGCAGGCATTAGAATCTCGAAAATCAAGAACTTGGAGGACGACATTGCGCTGAGTTTGGCCGCTTTGGGCATCCGCATCATCGCCCCGATTCCGGGCAAGGGCACCATCGGCATCGAAGTGCCGAACAGCAAGCCCGAAACCGTTTCGATGCGCAGCGTTTTGGCTTCCGAAAAGTTCCAAAAATCGAAATACGCCCTGCCTTGCGCCATCGGCAAGACCATCTCCAACGAGACCTACGTCTTCGACTTGGCCAAAATGCCGCATATTCTTATGGCAGGTGCCACAGGTCAAGGTAAATCTGTGGGACTCAATGCGATAGTAGCATCCTTGCTCTACTGCAAGCACCCCTCGGAACTGAAATTCGTCATGGTCGACCCTAAAAAGGTGGAATTGACCCTTTACAACCGCATTGAACGCCATTATTTGGCTAAACTCCCTGATTCAGAGGACGCTATCATTACCGACGTAAAGAAAGTGGTGCGCACGCTCAACTCGCTTTGTATTGAGATGGACCAACGCTACGACCTACTGAAAGCCGCCGAGTGCCGCAACATCATCGAGTACAACGAAAAGTTCAAGGCGCGTAAGTTGCTGCCCACTGAAGGCCATCGCTATCTGCCTTATATTGTGTTGGTTGTGGACGAATTTGCCGACCTTATCATGACCGCTGGCCGCGAAGTGGAGTCGCCCATTGCGCGTTTGGCGCAGTTGGCGCGTGCCATTGGCATCCACCTGATTATCGCTACACAAAGGCCGTCCGTCAACATCATCACGGGCAGCATCAAGGCCAACTTCCCGGCGCGAATTGCTTTCCGCGTCATTTCCCAAGTCGACTCGAAGACCATCCTCGACCAAAGCGGCGCCAACCAACTCATCGGTCGCGGCGACATGCTGCTCTCCACGGGCAACGACCTTGTGCGCCTGCAATGCGCCTTCATCGACACGCCCGAAGTGGAAACCGTCACCGAATTTATTGGAAACCAACGCGGCTTCGCGGAGCCGTTCCTCCTGCCTGAAGTGCCTGATGAAGAAGGTGAAGGTGTTGACATTGAAGACGATGGCGAGCGCGACAGCCTCTTTGAGGAAGCCGCCCGCATCGTGGTGCAAACCCAGCAAGGCTCCACCTCGATGATTCAGCGCAAACTGAAGCTCGGCTACAACCGTGCAGGCCGCATCATCGACCAATTGGAGGCCGCCGGCATCGTCGGGGCGTTCTCGGGAAGCAAGTCGCGCGAGGTGAAAGTGAAGGACGAATTCGCTTTGGAACAGATTTTGAGGGACATTTACAACAAAGACAACGGAATTTAAAAATGAACAAGAAAAACATCATCGCCTGCATCGCTTTTTTATTTGCAGCACAGGCAGTTAGCGCACAAAACAATGCTGAGACTTTCATTCGTCTCTTGATCAACCAAATGAAAAGCCACAAAAATGTGGAAATGACTTTCAACTACCAACTCAGCCCCGACGAAAAAACCGTGATTGAGGGCGAAAAGGGCCATGCTTGGCTGCAAGGCGAGGCCTACAAGATTGAATTGGCCGACCAACACACCATTTCCGACGGCAAGACCATCTGGACCTATCTCATTGGAGATGAGGAAGTCATGATTAGCAACGCCGCCGATGGTGTTGACAACACTCCTTTGAAACTCCTCACCTCTTTGGATGAGAGTTATGTGGCCACCCTCGCCGGAATCGACCCCAAGGGCATCGCCACCGTCGAATTGGCCAACCCCAAGGGGCAATATAAGCGCGTAACCCTGAAAATCAACACGAAAAAGGCCGAACTGAAAAGCGCGGACATCTACATGGAGGACGGCAGCAAAGCCGTGGTCAACATCGAGGAGATGAAATTCGACCAAGAGTTGGGCAACAAATTCTTCACTTTCGACACAAAGAAACACCCCAAGGTGGATGTGATTGACATGCGGTGATGCAATAAAACAAGGTGTTTTGCGGTTATAATCGAAATAAAAATTCAACAGAATATGAATCTTTTGCAAATCCAACAGGCTGTCAATGAATTGGGTACAGCCGCCACTGAGACCGTAGCCCAGCCTACGGAAATCAAACTTTCCATCCTCGACCTTGCCACAAAAGGCGGCTGGATCATGGTTTTGTTGGCCGTTTTGTCCATCATCGCGGTCTACATTTTCATCGAAAGGTACATTGCCGTTTCGCGTGCCACGAAGTATGACAGCGGTTTCATGGACCGCATCCGCGAATACATGAAAGACGGCAAACTCGACTCCGCAAAAGCCTTATGCAGAGGCAATTCCACCCCAATTTCAAGGATGATTGAGAAAGGCATTTCGCGCATTGGGCGACCATTGGGCGACATCAACTCGGCCATAGAAAATGTTGGTAATTTGGAGGTTGCGCAGTTGGAACGTGGCGTGAGCATCCTCGCCATGATTGCCAGTGCCGCTCCGATGATTGGTTTCCTTGGCACAGTGACAGGCATGATTCGCGCGTTCTATAATATGTCGATGGCGGGCAACAACATTAACATTGAACTGCTTTCGTCGGGCATTTATGAGGCTATGGTGACCACAGTCGGCGGTCTGATTGTCGGCATTTTCGCCTATTTCTTCCACGCCATCATCTCAACGAAAATCCAAAAAGTGGTCAACTTGCTCGAAGCCAAGGCGACCGAATTTATGGATGTTTTGAACGAACCCGCTTAAAACCAGCGTATTATGGCCATCAAATCAAGAAATAAGGTCGAACCCACTTTCAACTCCTCGTCCATGTCGGACTTGGTGTTTCTGCTGCTGATTTTCTTCATGCTGACTTCGACCTTGGTCGCCCCCAACGCCATCAAACTGATGCTGCCTTCGAGCAACAGCAAGACTATGGCCAAGCAAACCGTCACGGTATACGTCAACGAGCAATTTCAGTATTTCGTGGACGAAACGCCCGCTGACGAAACCCAACTCACCGACCTCATCAACAACAAGATAGGCAACGACAGCCAAGCCACGGTGGTATTGCGCTCAGACAAGAGCGTTCCCGTGCAATATATTGTGAATGTGATTGATGCCGTCAACGACATCAACAACGCCACTGGCAACAACCACAAGGTGATTTTGGCCACCGCACCGAAGAAATAGGAGGCATTATGAACAGCAACGAAAAGAAAGACAAAGGCATAGCCGCAGCGGGTACCATCGTGGTACACGCTTTGGCCTTGCTCATCTTGTTTCTGATGGCCTTCAGGACGCCTTTGCCGCTACCGGGCGAGGAAGGCGTGGAGGTCGACTTGGGCATGATGAACCAAGGCATGGGCAATATCCAGCCTGAGAAACCCGCCATTCCGCAAGCCGCCCAACCTCAGCAACAACCGAACAAAAGCAAGGAAGACATCGTGACGCAAAACGACAACGAAGCACCTTCGCTTGAAAAGCCCCAAAACACCAAACCGAAGCAGGAAAAACCTGCCGAAGAGCCCAAGCCCACCGTCAATCAAAGGGCTTTGTTCAAGGGCAGCGACAGCCCGCAAGCAGGTGGTTCTGAGGGTATCACGGGTCAGCCTGGCGACCAAGGCAATCCGAATGGTTTGGCGGGTATCAAGAAATATGACGGCCAAGGCGGAAAAGGCAACGGAACGGGCTACGACCTCGGTGGTCGCGGCGCGAAATCATTGCACCGCCCCAACGACGACTTCCCCGAAGAAGGCATCGTCGTTGTCGATATTTGGGTGAACCGCGAAGGAAAGGTAACCAGAGCGGAAGTTGCCACCAAAGGCACAACCATCATCAACCAATCCATGCGCGAGAAGGCCAAACAAGCCGCCTTGCGCTCCGCCTTCGCCTCCGACCCCAACGCACCCGAAGAACAACACGGCACCATCACCTATACTTTTGTCATCAACAAATGATTATGACTTATCAAGAAACCCTCGAATGGATGTTCAACAAACTCCCAATGTATCAACGCATTGGAGCCGCCGCTTACAAGGCTGACCTCAACAATACCATCCAACTTTTAGACCTTTTGGACAACCCGCACAACAGTTTCAAGTCGGTGCATGTGGCCGGCACCAACGGAAAAGGCTCCGTTTCGCACACTTTGGCCTCCGTTTTTCAGGAAGCGGGCTACAAAACAGGCCTTTACACCTCGCCCCACCTGCGCGACTTCCGCGAACGCATCCGCATCAACGGGGAGATGATTCCCGAAGAAAATGTTGTGCAATTCATTGACAATTACAAGGATAAGTTTGAGGCAATGGAACTTTCCTTCTTCGAGATGACCGTGGGCATGGCCTTCGATTATTTCCGAATGGAGAAAGTCGACATTGCCATCGTTGAGGTGGGCATGGGCGGCAGGTTGGACTCCACCAACCTCATCACGCCTGAGTTGAGCATCATCACCAACATCGATTTCGACCATACCAAATTCTTGGGCGACACACGGGCGAAAATCGCTTACGAAAAGGCCGGCATCATCAAGCCCGGCATCCCCGTGGTGATTGGCGAAACACATCCAGAAACCGAGCAGGTTTTCATCGACAAGGCCAAAGAATGTGGCAGCCCGATTTACTTTGCCGACCAGATTTTTGACTGCGACAAGATTTATTTCGAGTCCTTCACCGAGCAGAAATTTGACGTTTGGAAAAACAGTGAACTCTACATGGAAGCCCTCGAAATTCCTTTGATGGGCAACTACCAGCAAAAGAACCTCACCACCGTAATGTGCGCCATTGACCTGCTCCGCAACAAGTTCAACCTCTCGGACGACGACATTCGCGACGGTATCGGAAAAGTCATCAGAAACACCCACTTGATGGGCCGGTGGCAAATCCTCTGCAAAGACCCGCTCACCATTGCCGACACAGGCCACAATGTGGCGGGCATTACTGAAGTGGTGCGCCAATTGGCTGAAATGCACTATGGTAAGTTGCATTTCGTACTCGGCATAGTGAATGACAAGGACATCGACAGCGTTTTGCAGCTCCTTCCTCGTGGTGCCGAATACTATTTCTGCAAGGCCGACATCCCACGCGGTTTGGATGCCAACATCTTGGCCGAAAAAGCCTTCGACATGGGCCTTCGCGGACAAGTGTTCGAGTCGGTGAGCCATGCCTACCGTTCCGCCGTCAACAACGCGCGTTTCGGCGATGTGGTCTTCATCGGCGGCAGCAATTTCACCGTGGCCGAGGTCGTATAAAGGATTATTTCTTACCTTTGCAGCCTATCCGTATTCCTCATGTCAGGCAAAAGGTTCCATATCGTCATTGCCCTTTTGGTGGCCGTCTTGATGTCGTCGTGTTCCCTTAGGCGTTTTGTCCCCGAAGGGAAATACCTCGTCAAAAGCAATAAGGTCGTCATTGAGGAAAAACGCACCAAACTCAGCAAGTCGGACATTTCGAAATATATCTCCCTGAAGCCCTACAAAAGCACCCTCCAAACCAATCTCCCCACATGGTACTTCTACCAACACGCGCGTCATCCAAAAAGCGTGTTTTGGAAATGGATGGACAAAACTTTCGGCAACGAGCCTGTCTATTACGACAAAACTGAGGCCGACAACTCAGCCGTGCAGATGATGCGCTACCTCGACAATGTAGGCTATTTCCATTCCAAGGTGACCCATTCCGTCGACTTCAAGAAGAGGAAAAAAATGGCCAAAGTCACCTATCACGTCTATCCAGCCCGCCCCTATTACGTCAAGAAAGTCAACCACATCATCAAAGACAGCCTCATACGTTCCTACATTATGCGCGACAGCGCGGCATTTCCCCTGAAGGAAGGCGACATCTATAACGCCTACTCGCTTGACGAAGAGCGCGAACTCATCACCGAGCGCATGAAAAACTCAGGCTACTACTTCTTCAACCGCGACCTCATCTACTACGAGGTGGACAGCAACTTCATGGACCACACCATGGAAATCACCATGCACCTGAAAAAGAGCGACTTGGCCTACAAGAAATACCGCATCCGCGACATCAGCGTCTACCCCAACTACTCCATCTTTCGCATGAACGACAAGCCCACCGACTCGGCCACACTCACCTTGGAATTTGGCCGGAGAAGGAAAATCACCAATATCGTTGACTTCTTCTATTTCGGGAAACCACAGGTGAAACCTCAGACTTTCTCGCGCTCCATCCACATTGCCGAGGGGCTGCCTTACAATCTGAGGAGCGTCACCAGCACCTACAAATCGCTTGGCAACTTCAGGCTTTTCAGCAATGTAGGCATCCAGTTCGACACCGTTCCCAACGACACCACCAACCTCCTCGACTGCCGTATCACCATGCAACAGAACGACATCCATTCGTTCACAGTGCAGGGCGAAGGCACCAACTCCGACGGCGACCTCGGCATCAAAGGCAGTTTTTCCTACTCCAACAAGAACATTTTCCGTGGAGCCGAGGTTTTCCAACTCAGCCTCAAGGGAGGCTTGGAAGCCCAAAAACTACTCGGGGAGGAAGAAAACGAAAGCGGAAAGAAAGTGTTCAACACGAAGGAGTTGGGCATAACGGCGAGCGTCTTGTTCCCGAAATTCCTCAGTCCATATGCCATCAACGACCTTGCGAGAGACTACCAACCCACCACCTCCGTCTCCTTGGGATTCAACGCGCAAGTGAGGTATTACTACTCGCGTTACACATCGACGGCCATGTTCACTTACGACTGGAAAAACAGCAACCGTATGGTTCATGCCTTCTCGCCCATCTACTTCAACAGAGTGAAAATCAGCGACATCAACCCGACTTTCCAAGCCTATCTCGATGCAGAAACCAGCCAGAGGAAGAAAGAACAATACAACAGCCACATGCTTCTCGGTTTGCGTTATTCGATGACTTACAGCAGCCAACGGTTCAACAAAGAGGGCAGTTTCATCTACCTCCGCACCGACTTTGAATCGAGCGGCAACCTGATTTCGCTCTTCAACCACACGAAACTCGTCACCGAAACCGAAGACGGCCATTACGAATTTCTGAACATCCGCTATGCGCAATATATGAGAGGCTGTTTCGACTTCCGCCAGCACTTGGACCTCGGCAACAAGTCGTGGCTCGTGTTCCGCGAGTTTGTCGGCCTTGGCATCCCCTATGGTAACTCAAAAGACCTACCCTTCGAGCGCAGTTTCTACGGCGGCGGCTCCAACGGCTTGCGCGGCTGGCTCTATCGCACCGTTGGACCTGGAGGCTATGTACCTGACAATGAGAACTATGAGCGCATTGGCGACATGCAATTAGAAATGAACGCAGAATACCGATTCCCCCTCTACAACATCATCAACGGCGCCCTTTTCGTCGATGTGGGCAACGTTTGGACTTATTACGCCAACGAATCCATGCCCAACGCCGAGTTCAATTTCAGCACTTTCTACAAGCAGTTGGCCCTCGATGCGGGCTTCGGCCTCAGAATCGATGCCTCGTTCCTCATCATCCGCCTCGATTTCGCCTACGCCATGCGCAACCCCTACGCCGACGAAAACGGCAACCATTGGCGTTTCAACCAGTTTGGCAACTTGAGGATGCAGATGGGCATCGGCTACCCTTTCTAATCCATTTCGGCGATGGGCAGACAAGAGTTATTCAACCGCCTCACACAATCCTTCGGGTTTGAACCTACTGAAGGTCAATCGATTGTGCTGTATCATTTGGCCGCTTTCCTGCTCTCGCAAAAGGAAAATCCGACCTATGTTTTGAGAGGCTACGCCGGAACGGGAAAAACCTCGTTGGTGAAAACCTTGGTGAAAACCCTGCCCTCAATCGGGATGAGATATGTGCTGATGGCACCCACGGGACGCGCCGCCAAGGTGCTCAGCAACTACACGGGACAGAACGCGAGCACCATCCACAGAAGGATTTACCAAGCCAAGACCTTCCCCGACGGCAGTATCCGCATCGCGAGAGCCGAAAACAAGTTCAAGAATACGCTTTTCATCGTCGACGAGGCCTCTATGATTGGCGAACAAAAGGAATTTGGCGGCACAAGCCTGCTCGACGACTTGCTCAGTTTTGTTTTCAGTGGCGAAAACTGCCGCTTGCTGCTCATTGGCGACACGGCACAACTGCCGCCCGTGGAGAGTTCGGAAAGCCCCGCACTCAATTGCGAATACCTGAAATCCGAGTTTCCCATCACCGCAGCCACCTACGAACTGACCGAAGTGAAACGTCAGGCCTTGGCATCGGGCATTCTCTACAACGCCACCGACATCAGGCAAATGCTCAGCCAAAACCTCTACGAATACCACTTGCCCATTTTCCATCTTCAAGGCTTCAGCGACATCGAAAAGATTGAGCCTGAAACCTTTGAGGAAATGCTGCACAAGGCCTTCGCCAACAGTTCGGAGAATGAGGCGGTCATCATCTGCAAATCGAACAAAAGGGCCAACATGTTCAATCAGGCCATCCGAGGACGCATCCTCAACATTGAGGGTGAAATTGCAACAGGCGACAAGTTGATGGTGGTGAAAAACAACTATTACTGGGCCGAAGGCAACCAAGCCATCAGTTTCATCGCCAACGGCGACATGGCTGAGTTGCGGAAAATCAGGCATTTCGAGGAGATGTACGGCTTCCGTTTCGCCGATGTGGAACTCAGTTTCACCGACTATCCCGACGCGCCCAATGTGGAAGCGAAAATCCTGTTGGACACACTGAACAGCAACAGTGCCTCGCTGACGGAGGAAGAAAACAAACGGCTGTTTGCCGCCATCGAGGAAGACTACATGGACATTCCCAACCGCCGTGAGCGTTACAAAGAGATGAAGAAGAACCCGTGGTTCAACGCCTTGCAGGTGAAGTTTGCATACGCCCTCACCTGCCACAAAACCCAAGGCGGCCAATGGAACACCGTTTTCATCGATTCTTCCCTCAACCAAAAGGAAACTCTCGAAGTGGAAGACCTCCGCTGGCTCTACACCGCCCTGACCCGTGCCCAAGAGCGAGTTTGTTTTGTGAATTTCAAGGAGGAGTTTTTTGGGTCGTAAAGTGGTATCTATTTCAACCGAAAATCATGCTATTAGGGTCAATTTTTTTGACCTTAGAATCTCATTATATTCTTCGCTAATGATTTGAAAACAAACTTTCTTTCGCGGTTAACAAACTACCCCTTAATCTGAATCAAAAACCCTTCGTCAATCAGGGGCTGCACCAAACGGCGCATTTCCTCCACGGTGAATTTCTGCAAACCTTCCTCGGGCGTGGGACGGTCGATGGTGTAGACCATCACTTCACGTGGCTTCAGCAGGCGCACAATGTCCATCCAGCCGTTCAATACTTCGGGGCTTGACGAATCAAAATCCTTGCTTTTCAGGAACATGGTCTGCATGATGAAGTCGCCATTGAACTGCTTCAAAGCCTCCACTACCTTATTAATATCATAGCCCGACGCAGGATGGTTGATTTTCTCAACCAAGTCATTCGTCGGCGCATCGATTTTCATGGTCGGGTTGTCCACTTTGCGCAAGGCGTTGAACACTTCGGGCAAGTGTACCCGCGTGGCATTCGACAGCACCGTGATTTTCGAGTTGGGATAATATTGGTTGCGCAGCCGTATCGTGTCGTCAATGATTTGCGGAAACTCAGGGTTCAGTGTTGGCTCGCCATCGCCGCTGAAGGTGATGGAATCGATGTTGATTTGATTGGCTTGGCATTGTTTCAGTTTGGTTTCCAAGTCGTTGCGCACCTTTTCTGCCGAAGGCAATCGGGTGTCGTTGCGTCCGTCCTTGTTCCAGCCGCACTCGCAATAGATGCAATCAAAACTACAAATCTTGCCTTTTTCAGGCAGCAAATTAATGCCTAAGGAGTCGCCCAAGCGGCGACTCCTTATAGGTCCAAAAACAGTTTCTTCTCTAATCATAATCGTGTTTACTTCGCATATTGCACGGCTCTCGTTTCGCGGATGACCGTAATCTTGATTTGACCCGGATAGGTCATTTCGGTCTGGATTTGCTTCGAGAGGTCGTAGGCAATGCGGTCGGCGTCTTGGTCGCTCACCTTGTCGGCACCCACAATGACGCGCAACTCGCGACCCGCTTGGATGGCGTAGGTCTTCACCACACCCGGATAAGACATGGCAATATCCTCCAACTTGTTGAGACGCTGGATATAAGCCTCGACCACCTCGCGACGGGCACCCGGACGCGCACCCGAAATGGCGTCGCACACCTGCACGATGGGCGAAATCATGTTGTCCATCTCGATTTCCTCGTGGTGCGCGCCGATGGCGTTGCAAATGTCGGGTTTCTCCTTCAGGCGCTCGGCCACCTTCATACCAAGGATGGCGTGCGGCAGTTCTTCCTCATTTTCAGCCACTTTACCAATGTCGTGCAAGAGACCGGCGCGTTTGGCCGACTTCACGTTGAGGCCCAATTCAGCAGCCATCGTAGCGCAAAGTTTGGCCGTTTCGATGGAGTGTTGCAGCAGGTTCTGGCCATAACTGGTACGATATTTCATACGGCCAATCATCTTGATCAGTTCTGGGTTGAGGTTGTGGACACCGAGGTCGATGGATGTGCGCTTGCCGGTTTCCATAATCTCTTGATCCACTTGCTTTTCCACCTTGTGGACCACTTCTTCGATACGGGCAGGGTGGATACGTCCGTCGACGACCAATTTCTGCAAAGAAAGTTTGGCTATTTCGCGGCGGATGGGGTCGAAGCCGGAAATGAGGATGGCATCGGGGCTGTCGTCGATGATGATTTCCACGCCCGTGAGCGATTCGAGCGTGCGGATATTGCGACCTTCGCGCCCGATGATACGACCCTTAATCTCGTCATTTTCAATGTTGAACACGCTCACCGTGTTCTCGATGGCCGTTTCAGAAGCCGTGCGCTGGATGGTTTCAAGCACAATCTTCTTGGCCGTTTGGGCAGCACTCAGTTTGGCCTCCTCAGTCACTTCCTTCACATAGACCATCGCGTCGGCCTGAGCCTCTTCCTTGATGAGTTCGATGAGTTGCTCCTTGGCATCCTTCGCCGAGAGGCCGGAGATGGTTTCCAATTTCTTCGCTTCTTCGTCGTAAATGCGGTCGAGGTCGGCTTTTTTCTTGTTGAAGGTGTCGAGTTGGCCTTCCAATTTCTGTTGTGCAGCCTGCAATTCCTTGGACTTGCGCTGCGCCTCTTCCATCTTCTTGTTGGCGTCTTGCTTCAGTTGGTTGATGCGGTTTTCGGCAGAGGCCAATTCGCGCTTGCGCTCGTCGCAGGCCTTTTCGTGTTCGTCCTTCATTTGGAGGAATTTCTCCTTGGCTTGCAAGATGCGTTCTTTCTTGATGACTTCGGCCTTTTCCTTGGCCTCTTCAAGCAGGGCAGTTTCTTCTTTTGTGACCGCTTTTTTCAGCAGTGTGGAGGTGATAAAATACCCGACAGCCAAGCCCACCAAAAGGGCCGCAATCGGAAGAATGATGTTTAATGCGTTGAGTAATAACATTTTAAAAAACTCTGTTTTACCCGAAAATTGAGGAGGAAACAAAAGGAACTGTCTGTCCGTTGGGATATGCGTAAACCCCAAAAGATACGCTTGTGGCCACCGCGTTGCGCAAACGTCCACCGGCACCAACGGTGCTTCCCCGAGGGGAATGAGGCCTGTTTTTACAGAGCGCGAGTAGACCGATTGATGTGTTTGATAGTGTTGAGTTTACCAAATGCGCTGAACAGACAGTTCCAGTCTTTCAAAGAACGTCCATGCCGAAGCGTGGATTATGCTTGTTCGCTCAGTAAGGCGTTCAGGTCGTGCAGTTTGTGTTCCAAGTTCTGATTGCGGTAGGTCAACTCGGAATCCATTTTGACGACGGAAGTGGCAAATTGCAAGGCCGTCATCGAGAGCAGGTCCTGCACGTCCTTGTAGGCGTAATGCGCCGAGTAGTATTTCACCCGCTCGTTGATGAGTTTGCCAGCCTTGCGGACGCTCTCTTCGTCAGCGCGGGCCACCGAGAGCCGGTAGGGCCTATCCAACAGAGTGATGTTTATCGTAATCTCATCCATCTCGCTGACGTTCAATTATTTGAGTTATTCCTTACTGTTCAGAATCGAAACGCACCTGTCAATTTCCTTCACCAAATCCTTTATGAGCTTTCTACCTTCTTCTATTTCTCCCTCGTTGTCGAGTGCGTTAACAATTGTAGATTTATTTATTTTGTCCTGCAACTCCTCCGCCGCATGTCGCAACGCCAGATTTTCCCTGTCTAACGCTTCGTTTTCCTCGGCGAGCCGCTTGTTTTCCGCTTCAAGCCGTTTCTTTTCATCAAGCAACTTCCTCAATTTCAACTCGATTTCAGATACTATGATGCTCAAGTCGGCCATCGCGCAAACGGTTTGGAATTGTGCCACAAAAATACGGAATTATATGTTACAGCACCCTTTTTGGCGAAAAAATTTTCCCCGATTTGTCGTGCATGGCTGAAAAAGCCGTAATTTTAGCGCATTAAATCTTCATCATTATGAAAACAAAAATCGTGTTTATGACCCTTTTGACTGCAATGCTCGCCTCGTGCGCACCCAAGGAAACCACTTTGACCTTCATTGAAACCACCGACACGCATGGGCGTTACGACGAGTTCGCCAACGATGCTTTCCTCATCAAAAAGATGAAAACCGAATTGGGCGAAAAACTGATTCTTTTGGACAACGGCGACAATGTGCAAGGCACACCGTTCCAGTATTGCTCCAACCAAGACGCCGAGCATCCCAATCTCGTTTCCGTAGTGCTGAATTATTTCCCTTACGATGCGGTAGGCGTTGGAAATCACGACATTGAGGCTGGCCGCAAGGTATTCGACCGACTCTATTCCGAGTTGAAAATGCCCGTGGTTTGCGCCAATGTCATCGACGAAACGACCGGCGAGCCGTATTTCACTCCTTATATTATACTGAAACGCGACGGCTTCAAGATTGCCGTGCTGGGGCTGCTCACGCCTTACGTCGTCACTTGGGTGCCCGACCGACTGAGGCCCGGACTGCGCTTCGAGCAATTGGAGGCCGCAGCCGAAAAATGGGTGAAAATCATCCACGAAAAGGAGCACCCTGACTTGATGATCGGCTTGTTCCATTCCGGCTGGGAGCCACAGATGCAAAACCTGCCGCCCGACCATCCTTTGGGCCGCGAAAACGCCACGAAATGGGTGGCCGAGAATGTGCCCGGCTTCGACCTAATCTTCTATGGCCACGACCACCGCGCCCGTGCCGAAAAAGTATTGAATATCAACGGAGAACCCGTTTATGTGCTCAATTCGGGCAATCGCGGCTATGGACTTGCCATGGCCGAAGTCACCTTGAAAAAAGGACAAAAGCCCCAAGTTACCTTTGAACTGAAGCCCACCGACGGCAAAGAGAAAGACGAAGCCTTCCTTGCCCTGCTCCAACCCTATTTGGACCGCGCCGAGGCCTACAAACAGCGTGAAGTGGCCGAGTTGCCCGTCACCATCAGCAGCGACGAGGTTTTCAGCGGGCCTTGCCTTTGGGTCGACGAGATACACCGTTGCCAGTTTGAGACCGTCGAGTCCGAAGGCATCCACGCCGACATTTCGATGGCCGCGCCTCTCAGCGGCGGCAAGACCCTCGAAGCGGGAATGTTAAAAGTGAGCGACTTCTTCACTTGGTATCCTTTCGAGAACTCATTGGCAGTCATGGCCTTGACTGGCAAGGAGGTGAAGGATTTCCTCGAATACGCCTACGAAATGAAAAGCCCGATTTACAATTTCGACTGCGCTGCGGGCATCATTTATGAAGTGACCGACAAGAACCCGATGGGCAACAGAATCAAGATATTACGCATGGCCGACGGCACACCTTTTGACATGGAGAAGACTTACAACGTTGTGATGAATTCCTACCGCTCGATGGGCGGCGGCAACCACCTGATGAACGGCATCGGCTGGGCGCAAGAGGACATCAAGAACCATGTCGTTTGGCAAAGCGACCGTGATTTGCGCTCCCTCCTCATCGACTGGGCCGCGAAGAAAGGCGTGTTGGATAGCATACCGTTGAACAGTTGGACTATAAAATAAACGACGAAAGATTTGTTGGGCGTTGCCAACAGTGGGGCATGCCCCACTGTCGCTACCGCGAGATGGCAAAGCCCGGAAATAGAATCGGAAAAAGATGAAAGAAGAATTCCTATACTACCTCTGGGAGAACCGCCTGACCGACAACAACTTGCAAACCACAGAAGGCGAGAAGGTTGAAGTGGTTTCGACAGGCTACCGCAACACCAATTCCGGGCCTGACTTCTTGGAAGCCAAAATCCAAATCGGCGACAAACTTTGGGCTGGCCATGTGGAAATCCATGTGAAAAGCAGCGACTGGAACCGACACGGACACCAAACCGACAAGGCCTATCAGAATGTCATCCTCCATGTGGTATACGAAAACGACACCAAGGCCAACGACCTCCCGACCTTGGAACTGAAAGGCCGCTTCAACGACAATTTATTCCTTCAATATCAAACGTTTATCTCCTCAAAAAACTGGATTCCCTGCGAGAAAAGCATTGACCGAGTACCCGTTTTCACTCGCCTTTCGTGGTTAGACCGCATGGCTGTGGAACGCTTGGAAAGCAAGTCGGGAAATGTCACCAAAATCTTGGAATCCAACCAATTCGACTGGGAAGACGCACTTTATAAACTCCTGATGCGCTATTTCGGCCTGAAAGTGAACAACGAAGCCTTTGAAACCTTGGCCAACATCTTGCCTTTCAAGACCTTGCTGAAACATGCCGACAACCTTTTGCAGTTGGAAGCCATGCTGATGGGCTGCGCGGGATTCCTTGAAAACGATTTCACCGAGGACTATCCCCTGCTGCTCAAGCGTGAGTTTGCCGTAATGAAAGCCAAATTCAACCTCCTGGCCATGCCCACCGAGCGATGGAAGTTCATGCGAATGCGACCCAGCAACTTCCCGACCCTCCGTTTGGCGCAAATGGCGCAACTGATTCACAAAAACGGCTGTCTTTTCTCCAAAATCCGCGAGGCGAAAAACGCTGCCGAGGTCAAGGTTTTGTTTGATGTGAAGGCATCTGAATATTGGGAAACGCATTATCGGTTTGAGGCAGCATCAGAAGCGAAACCGAAACATTTGGGCGAAACCACCGCCGATGTATTGATTATCAATGCCGTGACACCCTTGTTGTTTTGCTATGGCAAACTACATAAGGACGAATCGGTGTGCGAGACTGCCATGAAGTTCTTGGAAGAGACTGAAGCTGAAGACAATGCCATCATCCGACATTTCGCCTCATGCGGCATCAAGGCGGAAAACGCCATGCAGACCCAAGCCTTGTTGCACCTTAATAATATGTATTGCAAGCGCAAACGGTGCTTGGAATGTAGGATTGGGGCTGTGCTGCTGCGGTAATCCATAATTGGAAAAGTGAAAAGAGCCTAATAAGTGTTATCAGAAGGTGCGCGACCGCGTGGCGGCACAATTCCAAGCGTATCAGATGCTGTAATACGTTTGTTGAAAAAATTGTATATATTTGCAGCGTTAAACGAAAAGGAGGGAAACATGACAGCAATAGAAATGAAGTATTCTTTGTTCAAGGAAATTGATTCGATTGAGGATGAGTCGGTGCTGTACCAACTGACCGCCTTCATCAGGAACTTGTTGGGAGCCTCAAAAAACAAAACCACTTCCGAGGTGAATAAAGACGGGATTCCAGAGTTCATCCGCAACATGAGCGTAAAGACGGACATGACTGGCGATGAGGACGTGAAGGAAGCTATACACAAGCACTGGGAGGAGAAGTATGGATAAACTTTTTCTTGACGCAAATGTCGTAGTGGATTTTCTCTGTGAGCATCGTGATGATTTCAATTAAGCCAACGACCCGTTGGCCAAATGAGCCATCAAACTGGTGGCCAATTAGGATTCATGAATTAGGTCAACAAGTTGTTGACCAATTATCAAAAACAAATCGTCAACAAGTCGTTGAAGAAATTCGTCACCAAGCTGGTGACAAATTAAGTGTTACAATTCGTCAGCAACCTGCTGACGGAATGAAATTATTCCATATTTTCCTGACTTCGACAGCTAAGATTTTATATTTTTCTTATCGATTGATTATCAACCATATCCGATATGATGTGAGAATATTTGGGTGAATCGCGTCACC
>CACZDU010000046.1:0-19113 GCA_902780055.1 uncultured Bacteroidia bacterium
CCTTCGGGCTTCCTACAAGAATTGGTCGCTTTACGCCTTGATTGACGCGAAGTTGGGCGGCCAGATTTATTGCGCCTCCTATGTGGTGGCCATGCAGACTGGCCAAAGCCTTGAGACGCTGTATGAGCGCGAAGGCAACGGCTTGCCCTATTACGAAAATGGCCAACTGTTGGGCAACTACGGCGTTATCTTGCCCGGCTATTGCATCAATACGGAAACCGGCGAGGCGCACCAAAACGAGAACGTGGTGCATTACCTTTATAAATATATGCCCAACTTCGGCGGTTGGGGCAACATCCTCAGCACCCCAGGCATTGTGAACAACACTTGGGTCAAGATGCGCGAACTTTCGTTGACCTACGACTTCCCGAGCAAACTTTTGGACAAGCAGAACTTCTTCAAGCAGGCCTCCATCTCGCTTGTGGGCCGCGACTTGTTCTATTTCTACAAGACCCTGCCCGACAACCAAGGCTTGGAGTATGCCTCCTATCCGGGAACGCGGTCGTTTATGCTATCATTTAAAATCAGTTTGTAAAGTAGTTTTGAAGGTTTTGTGACAAAAAAAGAATATCACTATGAAAAGAAATATCATGATAGTTTGTGCAGTTGCCTTGGCCTTGGCTTCCTGCACCAAGAAATTCGAAGAAATGAACAAAGACCCGTTCTCGCCGACGGGCACGACCATCGAGGCCTTGTTTAACGGCGTGGTGAGTTCGTTGCAGCAGAGCATGAACGAGCAGTTCTACCTGCAAAACGAAATCTGGTATCCCGAAACGGAACTCGGTGCCTTGACCTCCGAGTCGTGGGGCAACTCCCAAATCGGAACCTCCAACGTTTGGTCGGACTATTACCTCATGTTGTCCAACATCCGCGAGTTGGAAAGACGTCTTGATGCCTATGGTGAGGAAAAGGGTGATGCTGCCGTTTGCGACAAGGTGCGCGCCCAACTCAATGTGATGAAGGCCTATCAGACCTTCAAAGTCACCGACATTTTCGGCGACATGCCTTATTCTCAGGCGGGCCGAATCTGGGAGAATCCCTCTTCGCAGGCCACCATGAAACCCGAATGGGACACGCAGGAGAGCATCTACAAGTCGCTGTTGGAAGAGTTGGTGCAGGCACGCGACCTGCTTCATTCCGATTCCATCACCACCGTCAATGGCAACGATTACTACAAGTTGCCCTACGAAGTGCTTTTGAATAACGACTATGTCTTATGGGCCGAGTTTGCCAACTCGCTCATCTTGCGTCACGGCTTGCGCATGTATGACAAGGATCCCAATTATGCTACACCTTTGTTGGTTGAGGCTTATAACTTCATCTATACTAAAATGAGTTCTTCGGGAGGTGTGTCTTTGGGAGGCGGCATCTGCTTGTGGCCCAGCGTGTTGGGTACCAATTGGGATGTCAACTGGTCGTTCCGCGAGCATAAGAACCTTCGCATGGGCGAAACCATTTGGAGTTGCCTCTCCTCGACCGACGACATGGACGGTAGCGGCATTTTCGATTACCGCACCTACCTCTTCTTCGACACGAGCCACAAGAACGACAGTTTCCCCGATGGTGCTTGGCGGCCTTACCCGCAAATCCGCACCCTCGAAACACCCACCGAGGGCGGTTCGCCTTACGCCCAAAGCCGCGACGGCAGCTACACCTTCAAAGGCCCCTCGTGCCTCTTCTCGCCCTTCAATTACTACCTGACCCGCGACGAGCGATATGTGCCTCAAATCCTCGTCACCTACGCCGACGTGCTGTTTATGAAGGCCGAAATCGAGGTGAGGAACATCGGCGGCATCACGCCTTTGCTCAATGCCGACGAGTCCATCCGCTCGGGCGTTTATCAGTCGTTCCTCTTCTGGACCCACATTCCGGGCCAAACCAACCGCTGGACCTTCTTCTATCCGCAATACACTAATTATATTGGTAATCTGGATATTTGGGCATGGAGCAACAACATGGCAGCCAATGTGATGAACTATGCCGTGTGGATGAATCCCGAATACGATGGCAGCACCGAGTTCTACCTGAAGATGATTTATGAGCAGCGTTGGCTCAACCTGTTCCGCCAGCCGTGGGAGGCTTGGGCATTGGCACGCCGCACCCATGCGACACCTACCACCACCGACCACGCCAAACTGACTTCTATGCGCATGGAATATCCGCAGAAGGAAATCGAATACAATTATGAGAACTACACCAAACAAGTTGCCCGTATGTCGCACGGCGACACGAGGCAGACAAAGGTGTGGTGGATGGATTTTTGAAAGTTTAGAGTTTAGAGATTAGAGTTTAGAGATAAATGGTTATTAAATCTTAATATTATGAAAAAGACATTATTTTTCTTTATGATGATGCTAATGAGCATCGGGCTGATGGCCCAAGTTGAAAAGACCTTCGACTTCAACAATTATGCTGAAGGCCAAATCCTTAACGGTCAGGACGGCTGGTATGTCCGTGTACACAGTGCGGGCAATGGCAGCATGGGTCCCATGTATACGGATTACCTCGGCCATTTCTGGGGCACCACTCCTGAAACGCCCACGGCTGATGAAACTTTGGGTGTGTTTTCACACTCTTCCGGCACCAGTTTTGGCGACATTGCCACCCACGACATCACCCAATACGGCTTCGATTTCTCCAATGGTGGAGTCATCGAAATCGAATGTGACCAGTTGCGCGAATGGTGGGGTACCCTTTTCGGCATCGGTTATGACGGCAATGGCGATGGCTCTGTTCTGCCACCAATCAAGGCGGCTCCCAATCACGCCCTTTACGAACCCATCGTTCCCGATCCCAACAGCACCTCCCCTGATGGCGGTATTTACATGCTCCTCACAGGAAGCGACACCGATCCTCTCTTCATCAAAGGCGTGGTGTTGCCCGACAACAATCCGGCCTGCAATTTTCCTGTTCCAGTACCAGAAAAGGAATGGGTTCGTTGGAAGATTTCCATTGACCTTGATGCCAACAACGGAGCTGGTGCTGTCACCCTTTATGGTATGTATGAAAACGTGCCAAACGGCGAATGGGAAGCCGTGCCGGAATGTCAAGGCGTCACTATTGGTTTGACCCCGGGCAGCGGCGACAAGTTCGACCCTGCCACATGGCGTCATATCTTCATGCTCAACAGCGGCTGGTGTGGTTTCGACAACTTCACCGTGCGCCATTTTCCCGGTGGCTTGACGGCCCAGTTCATTGACTTTGCCGAAATCCCTGACCAGTTGGTCTATAATGAGCCTATCATCTTGCAAGCCAGTGCCTCTTCTGGACTTCCTGTGGCCTTTGAGGTTGCCCAAGGCCCTGCCACCATTGAGGGCAACATCCTGACTCTCACTGGTGAGGAAGGCACTGTGAAAGTGAAAGCCATTCAGGAAGGTGACGGCACGCAATGGCAGCCCGCTCCCACGGTGACGCGCACATTCTATGTAGTTGACCCTGAGAATTATGCTCCCGAAATCACCATCCGCCGTCCTTACGAAGGCACCAAGGTTTTCATGCCCAACTTCGATAACCCCGTGATGGTTGTGCTGAGTGCCTATATCGACCATGCCAATGCCATCAAGTTTGAACAAGTGAAATGCTCCGTCGACGGACAAGAACTGTACTTGAAGACCGACTATCCCGACAACCCCGACAACGGCTATTGGTACACCACTTGGACTCCTTCAGGCGTTGGCACCTACAACATGACGGTTTCGATCACCCAAACCGGCGGCAAAGTCACGACGGCCTCCAACACCTTTGAAGTGACCACCGACTATGACGACATGGTAGTTTCAGCCCTCAATGGCGAAGTGGTAGCCACCACTCAGGACTTCACGGCCTACGGCGAATTCCCCTTCCCGACCCATGTCAACGCCTTCAATGGCATTAATTTGCATTATCTTCACAATTGCGTGAATGGCGATTGCAACACCTACGACCACATTAGTTATGTCCGTGTGAAGAACTACCGTGGCGAATGGGTGGAACTTTGCCGCTATATCACCCCGTTTGGTGTGGAATGTGTGGACGACCTCGATGTGACCGATTTCACCTCTGTATTGCAAGGACTTGTTGAATTTGAATATTATAGCGAGCAATATGCAACGGGTCAGGGCTACAATCCCACCGCCATTTTCGAGTACACCAAAGGCACACCAGAGTATCCTTACGTCGACCTACGGGAACTGTGGTATGGCAACTATTCCTTCGGAGATTACGAAAACCTTTGCCCTGTACCGACGCGCAATGTTGAGTTTGACCCCTGTGTTGAGAAGGCCAAACTGCAAATCACGACTTCTGGCCACAATTGGAGCGACACCCAAAACGGTGCCTACAATACGGGCAATGCCGCCGAGTTCTACGAAGCCACGCACAACGTCAAGATTAACGGTACCACGACATACACGCAGCACCTGTGGCGCAATTGCACGCCCAACCCCGCTGGTTGCCAGCCCCAAAACGGCACTTGGACCTACGCCCGCGCTGGTTGGTGCCCGGGCAGCATGGCTATGGTGTGGGACTACAGCCTCGACGACTATCTCGCTAATGGCCACGCCGACCTGCTTTATGAGTTCGACCCGACATACGTCGACCAATGCCACCCCAACTATCCCGACTGCGTGAGCGGTCAGAACAGTTGCCCGAACTGCGACAATTCAAGCAACCCGATTTTGAGGGTTTCGGGTAAGGTGGTGACCTACAGCCACAACACCGACATCCTGACGGAAGTTCCTGAACAGCCCAATGTGGATGAGGAACCCTTCCAAGTGAGCATCACACCCAACCCAGCAAGAGGCCAAATGACCATCAAGACCGATTACGAAAAGGGTAGAGTTAGTGTCGTCATAATCAACTCGCAAGGTGTCAAGGTGAAAGGCTTCAGCGTTGACGGTCAGCGCACCATCGACGTGAGCGACCTGCCTTCAGGCCTCTACTTTGTCCACATCATCGGCGGCAAGGTGGTGACCCGAAAGGTGATGATTCAGAATTAATTAATTTGTATCTTCGCTGATGGAAATCGAAGCAAAATGAGGAAAAGATTCAACATCACGGGCAGTTGCAACCCCGAGAGGCACTATATGGTTGATACGGAAAAGCGTTTCAAAGCCGTAGAAGGGTTGATAGATGGTGGAGCATACTTCACCATCAACCGTGCCCGGCAGTTCGGGAAGACAACGATGCTGCAAATGATTCGTCGCAGGCTCTCTGACAAGTATTTGATTATCAAGACGAGTTTTGAGGGGCTGGGAGATGAGTCGTTTAAGGGAGAAGAAGCCTTTGTGAAGATGTTCAGGGGTAGGATGCAAAGAGAATTGGATTTTGAGGAGGAAGACAAGAAGTTCAACTCTATTTGGAATGATGATTCCGTATCGGATTTCGACATGTTGAGCAAGGCTATTTCCGACTTCTGCCTGATGTATCCGAAACCAGTTGTTGTCTTGATTGATGAAGTTGACAAAAGTTCAGATAATCAGACATTTATTGGGTTTATCGGGATGTTGCGTGATATGTATTTGCGGCGAGAGGATAACGGTATGAAATCGACTTTCCATAGCGTTGTCCTCGCCGGAGTTTACGACATCAAGAACCTCAAACTGAAACTTCGTCCAGATGCGGAAAAGAAGTATAACTCGCCGTGGAACATTGCCGCCGACTTCAACGTTGACATGACCTTCCATCCCGAGGAAATCGCACAGATGCTCAACGACTACGAGAACGATGTGCATACGGGCATGGACATCAAGGCCATCAGCGAGGAGATTTACAAATACACGACGGGCTACCCTTTCTTGGTGAGTTATATTTGCAAGAAGATTGACGAGGAATTCGACCAAGAATGGACCTCGGAAAGCATAGTGAAGGCTGTCAAGGTGCTGGTGCAAGGCAACAGCACCTTGATGGACGACCTTTCAAAAAACCTTGAAAACAATCCTGAGTTTCGGGAGTTCATGTATTCCGTTTCGGTCAATAGCGTGTCCTATTCGTTCTCCCTGTTGAACCCGATGGTGAACATGGGCAACATGTTTTCCTATATTCGGGATAAGAACGGGCGCGTCGTAATCCACAACCTGATTTTTGAGGAGGCTCTTTTCCTCTATTTCACGTTGGATTACACGATTAAGAACAATGCGAAACTCTCGCCCTTCCAACTGAACTATGTGCGCAACGGCAAACTCAATATGGAACATGTGGTCACGCGGTTCGCCGACTTGATGCACCAAGAGTATCGGAAAAACGACGAGGAATTCTTGGAGCGGCAGGGCAGATTGGTTTTCTTGTCGTTCCTCAAACCCATCATCAATGGCATCGGCTTCTATTACGTCGAGCCGCAAACCCGCGACAACCGCCGCATGGACTTGGTGGTGACCTACGACAAGCAGGAGTTCATCGTGGAGCTGAAGATTTGGCACGGCGACAAATACGAGGAACTTGGCCGTGACCAGCTTTCCGAGTACCTCGCCATTCGTGGTATGGACGAAGGCTATTTGGTCACTTTCGACTTCTCGAAAAACAAGCAAGATGTCGAGCCGCAATGGATTGAATGGAACGGGAAGCGGATTTTTGAGGTGGTGGTGTAGAAAAATGTTAAAACTAAAAGTTGCTCATCTTAAAAGGAACAAAGGCATCACAACATTGCCAATGGATAGAAAGGTAGTATGAATGAAAAATGAATGGAAATCACTATATGTTAGGTAGCAAGATGGAGGAAAATGAGATAGTGTTGTATCAGCCCAACGATTCTATCCATTTGGAAGTGAGGATGTCTGACGAGTCTGTGTGGCTGACACAATCGCAAATTGCCACGCTGTTCGGAGTGGGGCAGCCTGCCATTTCAAAACACTTGAACAACATATTCAAAAGTGGTGAACTCGACGAGAATTCAGTTTATTCCATTTTGGAATATACTGCTGGGGATGGGAAAGTGTATAAGACGAAGTTTTATAACTTGGATGCCATTCTCTCCGTCGGCTATAGGGTTAACAGCATCAACGCCACTATGTTTCGTAAGTGGGCCAATCAAGTGCTGAAAGACTATCTCTTGCGGGGGTATGCCATCAACCAGCGTGTAGCGAGGTTGGAGGAAAAGGTTGCCGAGCACGACAAACAGATAGATTTCTTTGTCAGGACATCCCTGCCTCCTGCCGAGGGCGTTTTTTATGACGGACAGATTTTTGATGCTTATGTTTTTATTTCGGATTTGATTAAATGTGCGAAGGCAAGTATTGTATTGATTGACAATTATATAGATGAATCTGTCTTGATGGTGTTGTCCAAGAGAGTCAAGAATGTGGAGGCCAAAATCATCACAAAGCACATATCTCCCTCGTTGGCTTTGGATCTCCAAAGGCACAACCAGCAGTATCCAACCATTGAAGTGGAGGAAAACGACCGCTATCACGACCGTTTTCTGGTGATTGACGACAAGGTTTATCATCTTGGCGCTTCTCTGAAAGACTTGGGCAAGAAATTGTTCGCCTTCTCCAAAATGGAAACGCCAAAAGAACGGATATTGCCATAATTAAGATTCATTATCTACACGGACTTTATTTGCTAAGATTGCCCATACCGAAAAATTTCCCTAATTTTGCAGCCCAAATCGTAGAACACAAAAAGAAAACGAAATATGAAAGTAGCAACCTTATTAGGAGAAAGATTCAAAAAGGCACCAGCCGACTGCGTGTTTGACAGTCAGGCACTTATGGTGCGCGGTGGATATATCAAGTCGGTGGGAACAGGTTTGTTTTCCTTCTTCATGCCGGCCAAACGCATCGCGAAGAAGATTGAAAACATCATCCGCGAGGAGATGGACCGCATCGATGGTCAGGAAGTTATGTTCCCTGTTGTTATGCCGGGTGCGCTTTGGCAGGAGTCGGGGCGCTTCAACAGCATCGGTTCTGAACTGCTCCGCTTCAAGGATCGCAATGGTATCGACATGGTGTTGGGTATGACTCATGAGGAAGCTGCCGTGCAATTAGCCCGCGACGCCGCGAAGAGCTACACGCAGTATCCTTTCATGATTTACCAAATCCAGACCAAGTTCCGCGACGAACCCCGCTCGCGTGGCGGCTTGATTCGTACCCGCGAGTTCACGATGAAGGATGCCTACAGTTTCCACACCTCTCAGGAGGATTTGGAACAATACTACGCCAAGGCTTACCACGCCTACGACCGCATCTTTGCCCGCTGCGGCGTGCCGCAAGTGGTGGCCGTCAAGTCCGATTCGGGCATGATGGGTGGCCGCGTGTCGCATGAGTTCATGCTGCTCACCGACATCGGTGAGGACACCATCGTCATTTGTCCCGAGTGCGGTTACCGCTCCAACAGCGAAGCCGCCGACTGCATCGTCCACAACGAGGAATACCCCATTGAGCCTTTGGAGGAGGTTTTCACCCCCGACCAAAAGACCATTGAGGACGTTTGCAACTATCTCCATGCTTCGCCCTTGCAATCTTGCAAAGCCGTTCTGTATCAACGCAATATGGATGACAGCCTAGTTATCGTCTTCCTGCGCGGCGACCTTGAAGTAAACGAAACCAAGCTCCGCAACCTGCTTTGCGCCGAGGTTCATGCAGCCACCGTCACACCTGAGATGGGCGTTTGCGCCGGCTTCATCGGGCCGAAGGGGCTGCCGGAAGGCATCACCGTGGTCTACGACGAGTCGCTGAAGACCTTGAACTCGTTTGTGGCGGGTGCCAACAAGGAGAATTATCACTACAAGGGCATGAATATGGCCCGCGACTTGGGCGAAGTGAAGTACGACAGCGTGGCCAAGGCCACAGCCGGAGGCATTTGCCCCGTGTGCGGCAAGCACAGCATCACCATCAGCCGTGGCATCGAGGTGGGCAACATTTTCCAGCTCGGCACGAAATACACGGTTTCGATGAATATGCAGTATCTTGACAGCGACAACACTTTGAAATACCCCATCATGGGTTGCTACGGCATAGGCGTGGGTCGTCTTATCGCTTCGGTTTGCGAGGTGAGCCGCGACGACTATGGCCCCATCTGGCCCATCACCATCGCTCCTTGGCAGGTGCAGGTGTGCGCCTTGCGCGTGGCCGACGAAAACGTGCGCCGCGTGGCCGACAAGGTGTATGAAGACCTTAAAAAGGCTGGCGTGGAGGTCATCTACGACGACCGCAACATCAGCGCGGGAGTGATGTTCTCCGATGCCGACCTTCTCGGTGTGCCGCTGCGCATCGTGGTTAGCCCGAAGACCTTGGAACGCAACGCCATCGAGTTCGCCAGCCGCGACAAGTCGTTCAAGGCCGACTTGAATCCCGACAATTTCGTCGACGACGTGAAGGCCAAGATTGCTGAAATGATTACTGCATTAACGCCTGAAGATTGATGCAGGCACAGTTTTCAACAAAAATCGGCTCAAATTCGCACGGATTTGGGCCGATTTTTATTAATTTGGCAGCCTTACCGAAAATTATTTACTTTTGCAGGTGAAAACACAGACACCATGGAAACGCAACCTCGCTACATCAGCCCATATACAGACTTCGGTTTCAAGTACATCTTCGGCAGTGAACTGAACAAGGAATTCTTGATTTCGTTCCTGAACGCCCTTTTCGAAGGCAGGCACAACATTACGGACATTACTTACCAGAATTCGGAACATCTTGACGAAGTTGTGTATTCCCGCCGTGCCATATTCGATGTGTATTGCACAACAGATAAGGGCGACCACATCATCGTGGAGATGCAAAATGTGGATCAAGATTATTTCGCTGACCGAATGGTGTATTATTCCACTTTTCCCATTCGCGAGCAAGCCAAGCGCGGCGATTGGGACTACAAGTTGAATCCTGTCTACACAATTGGCATCCTGAACTTCATCTTCGACAAAAACAGCGAAGATGTCCATCATGAGGCCAAACTGATGAACGTGGCGACCAAGGAGGTGTTTTACGACAAGTTGTCGTTCATCACGATTGAATTGCCTAAGTTCAACAAGAAAGAAGACGAGTTGATGACGCTTTACGACAAGTGGTTGTTTGTGTTGCGCAACCTCTCTCGGTTGATGGAACGCCCAGCCGCTTTGCAGGAAAGGGTGTTTGCCTCGCTTTTCCGTCATGCTGAGATCGACAAGATGCAGCCTAACGAGCGGAGGCAATACGAAAAATCCTTGTTCGACTATAATGATATTAATAATAGCAATGTAAAACATTTCCGAGAGGGTAGGGAAGAAGGCTTGAAAGAAGGCAAGGAGGAGGGTGCAAAAGAGAAAACCATGGAAATCGCTCGCAACATGAAAGCAGCAGGAGTGAATATAGCGGTGATACAAACAACCACAGGCTTGGGTGAGGAAGAAATAGAAAGGCTCTAATACCAATCGGCTCATTTTCCAACAAAAATCGGCTCAAATTCGCACGGATTTGGGTCGATTTTCTTATTAAATTGAGTCGATTGATACCGAATCCCAACCAAATCACATACTTAGCGTGTTGATAATTCTGTTGACAAAAAAATCGACAATTAATTTGCCCGATGAGGGCAAAATGATATACCTTTGCCGAACAAGGTTTTTCCCAATGGGCTTTTCAAAACCTTTTGATAATCAGGAATTTTTGAAAACGAGCATATTGTATGAGCAACGGAGGTTTGTATATTACCAAACGAGATGGCAAACAGGAAGCCTTCTCCTTAGACAAGATAAAAATCGCCATCAGCAAGGCCTTTCTCGCCTCGGGCTTCTATGCCACTGACGAGGACTTGAACGGAATATTGAGCCGCGTCCGCGTGACCAACGGCATCACCGTGGAGGAAATCCAAAACCAAGTGGAAACCGCACTGATGGCCGAACAGTATTACACGGTGGCGAAAAACTATATCCTGTATCGCCAAAAGCACACCGAAGACCGCGAAATCCGAGAGAAAATCGACTTTTTGAGCAACTATGTCAATGCTTCGAATGCCGCCACTGGCTCAAAGTATGATGCCAACGCCAATGTGGAAAAGAAGAACATCGCCACATTGATTGGCGAACTGCCCAAGTCGAGTTTCATCCGCATCAACCGCCGCCTTTTGACTGACCGCATCAAGTCGATGTTCGGAAAGGAGCTCGCTGATCGTTACCTCTACCTGCTCAACAACCACTTCATATACAAAAACGACGAGACCTCTTTAGCCAACTATTGCGCCTCCATCACCATGTATCCGTGGCTGAATGAAGGCACGAGCAGCATCGGCGGCAACAGCACTGCACCCACCAAACTGCGCTCGTTCTGTGGCGGCTTTATTAATATGGTGTTCATGGTGTCGTCGCAACTTTCCGGTGCCTGTGCCACACCCGAGTTCTTGATGTATATGAATTATTTCATCGGAAAAGACTATGGTACAGACTATTACAAACGTGCCGATGAGGTGGTCGACCACTCGCTGAAACCGCGCACCATCGATAAGGTCATCACCGACTGCTTCCAACAGATTGTCTATTCCTTGAACCAACCTGCAGGCGCAAGAAACTATCAGTCAGTGTTTTGGAACATCGCATATTATGACCGCTATTATTTCGAGTCGCTGTTCGGCAACTTCTACTTCCCCGATGGTTCTAAACCCGACTGGGAATCACTGAGCTGGCTCCAGAAGCACTTCATGAAGTGGTTCAATGCCGAGCGTCTCAAGAGCGTGCTGACCTTCCCCGTCGAAACGATGGCCCTGCTCTCGAAAGACGGCGACGTCATCGACCAGGAATGGGCAGACTTCACCGCCGAAATGTATGCCGAAGGCCATTCGTTCTTTACTTATTTGAGCGACAATGCCGACTCGCTTTCCTCGTGCTGCCGTTTGCGCAATGAGATTCAAGACAACGGCTTCAGTTACACTCTCGGTGCCGGAGGCGTTTCCACGGGTTCCAAGAGTGTGCTGACCATCAACCTGAACCGTTGCATCCAGTATGCCGCGCGCAACAACATGCACTACCTCACCTTCCTTGAGGAAATTGTCGACCTTTGCCACAAGGTGCAGATGTGCTACAACGAGAACCTGAAAGAATTGCAACGCAAAGGCATGTTGCCCTTGTTCGATGCGGGCTACATTAATTTGGGCCGCCAATATCTCACCATCGGCGTGAACGGCCTTGTTGAGGCTGCCGAGTTCCTGAAAATCAAGATTTCGGACAATCCTGATTATGAGCATTTTGTGCAGGAAGTTCTCGGCCTCATTGAGAAGTACAACAAGAAGTATTACTCAAAGAAGGACGGCCTGATGTTCAACTGCGAGATGATTCCCGCCGAGAACGTTGGCGTGAAGCACGCCAAGTGGGACAAGGAAGACGGTTACGAGGTGCACCGCGACTGCTACAACAGCTATTTCTATATCGTGGAAGACCCGAACACCAATGTTTTGGACAAGTTCCGCCTCCACGGAGAGAAATATATTAAGCACCTTACTGGCGGATCGGCCTTGCACTGCAACCTTGAGGAACATTTGACCAAGGAGCAGTATCGCCAACTGTTGCGCGTGGCCGCCCGCGAAGGTTGCAACTACTTCACTTTCAACGTGCCCAACACCATCTGCAACGACTGCGGCCACATTGACAAGCGCTACATGAAGGAATGCCCCGAGTGCCACAGCAAGAACATAGACTACCTGACCCGCATCATCGGCTACCTGAAGCGCGTCAGCAATTTCAGCGAGCCACGCCAAGAGGAAGCCGCCCGCCGTCACTATGGAAAAATGGAGATGGAAAGATGCTGAAATACGCCAACTATGATATTGTCTTTCAGGAAGTTCCTGAAGAGGTGACGCTTGCCATCAACATTTCAAACTGTCCCAACCAATGCCCGGGTTGCCACAGCAAGTATTTGTGGGAGAACGTAGGGAAGGTGCTGGACGAGAGCGAATTGGACCGACTTATCAAGCAGTATGAATCGGGCATCACCTGCGTATGTTTCATGGGTGGCGACAACGAGCCGAGTGCTGTGGCTGACTTAGCCAAACGGCTGAAAAACAGCCATAAAGGTCTGAAAGCCGCATGGTATTCCGGCAAAAACGATTTGCCGCAAAACATACAAACCGACCATTTCGATTACATCAAGTTAGGCCGTTATGTGGCCGAGTTGGGGGCCTTGGATAGCGCAACCACCAACCAGCGCATGATGAAACGTTTGGCCGATGGGCGTGTGAAGGACATCACGGAGTGGTTCAGGCGGAACAAGAAGGTGGAAATCGTCGAAAACGAACCGTAATCGTGGCTTCGCAGGAGCAAAAACGAGGAAAAAAAGTTTGTAATAGGATTTTATTACTTTCCTTATTATCAATATTTTAGGTTAGAATTTTTGCCAAAAAGTTTGTAATGGGCTTTTTGGCATACTTTTATCTTGGGAAATCCGTTATTTTTGCAGCACAAACCTTAAAGTAACAAAAAAATAAGTTATGAGAACATTCAAAACAATGGGCATTGTGTTGGGGCTGATGCTGGCAGTCGCCTTCACTTCGTGCCACAAAGACAAAACCGGCGTTTATGCGCCTAAGAAGAAAATCCAGCAGATTTATTATTCGTGGAGCGACACGGAAAAAGAGCCCTTCCAACATTGGGAATGGAACGGCGACAAGCTCAGTTCCATCACGCATTACTCAGACTTCGACTTCAAGGCAGACACTTGGGTGGAAAACTTCACCTACGACAACAACAACCGCGTCACCCGAGTGGACAACTACACGAATTCCGAGTACATCACCTACGAATACGACGGCAACCATCTGAAAACGGCCACCGTTTTCTATCGCAACGCCATTGCCTGCACTTGGGCGATTAGTTACGACGGCGACAAAATCAGCAAGATGATGGGAACCTTCTACGACGACTTTAAAAAAGACGGTGCCACGCTGCATCTGAATCCTCTTTCACACCTGCTGCCTCCTAATGTTTGCAAAAGCGTGGCCCAATGCGAACAAAGGTTGGCCAACCAACGAGGAGAACAAGAAACCTTCACCATCGCCCTTCTGCTGACTTGGACGGACAACAACATCAGCAAAATCGTCTGTACCGGCGACGGCGAATACATGGACTTCCAACTGCAATACGACGACAAGAACTGTCCATGGTACGGTTTCATGGGCGGACTTGAAGACTATCTGATCAACTTCACTTCAGGGCACACTGGCTTCACCAAAAACAATGTGACCCGCATCATATTGACAGAAGACGACGACTACGCCGACACCATCTGCTATGCCTACCAATACGGCAACGACAAATACCCCGTTTTGCAGACCATGTACGAAAGCGACGACATTGACGACAAACAAGTCCTTTATTTTGAATATTAAAGCCTTACCGATATGAAAAAGACAAATTTCCTTACTTTGATAGCGGCGACCGTGATGTTGGCTATGGCCGCTTGTAAGCCTGTTGATGACCCACAATCTCACGTGACCGTCACTACTGCCGAGCCAACTTTTGTCACAGGCCGTACCGCCTCCTGCGGCGCGGAAGTCACTGCCGACGATGCCGGTCTGTTGATAGAGATTGGCGTTTGCTGGAGTCTTTCGGAAAAGCCCACCATTGAGAACAACGTCATGAAGAGCCACAAATGCTCTCAGCCTTACACCTGCCTATTGTCCAACTTGGAACCCAACACGGTTTACCACGTGCGCGGCTACGCGAAATACGGCACGGAATACTGCTACGGCGAAGACAAGACCTTCACCACCCTCGGTGCCGATGCACCCTCGGCCTCGCCCGTCACTACCATGGAAGCTACCGAAATCACTTCACAGTATTTCCGAGCAGGTGCCAAGGTGGAACCCTTTGGCGCATCCAATTTTATGGTCGGCGTTTGCTTTAGCATTCAACCCGATTTTACCATTGAGGACTGCGTCGGATATGAATATGGCTACGAGGAAGAAAATGACGTTTACCAAGTCTATTGTCACGGCTTAAGCCCCAACACGACGTATTATTACCGTGCTTTTGTTGTCTGGGACGAAGGAAGCGATTATTTTAACTTCTCTACAGATAACTATTTCTATGGCGAAACCTTTAGCTTCACCACGCCGGAAGTACCACTTATGTTGGAACTTAGCACTTATGTCAACTACTACAGCTGGAGCGGCCACTATATCGAAGCTTATGGTAGTATGCACTGCAACAGGCCCGAAGTGGTCGATCAAGTTGGCTTCTGCTATAGCACCACCAACGAATATCCGCAGTTTGAATCCGACTTTTGCATCACGGCTGCCACTCCAACAGGCAGTGAATGGTACGATTTCTACGGCAACATTTATAACGTGTCGGCCAACACCAAGTATTACATCCGTACATACGCCCGATATAAAACTGATAGCATACGCTACGGAAACGTTGTAGAGTACGAAACATATTGATTTTTCAGGATGAACAGCCACACGATACGCACTGCTTGCATCGCCATTGGCATCATCGCGAGTTGCGTCATCTGGCTACCTGATTTGTATGACAAATTCTTGATTGCCAGATTTGTTGCCGTTGCAGCAGGTCTGGCAATCTTGTTTCTTTTCGCCCTTATCGGCAAGAAACGCTGGAGGATTCCCAACACGCCGGTTTTCTACATCTATTTGTTGTTTACCTTGTTTTGTGGCTGTTCCATCCTTTGGGCAACCAACACCGCTGAAGCGATATTCGCTTTTTCAACCCAACTGCTCACACCGCTCATTATCATTGTCTTTTTCAGCCTGTTATCGACAGACCGCCATGTCACCCAAAAAGCCCTTTGGGTCTGTGCTGCCATCATTTTGGCGGTGTACCTGTTTTTTGCTGTCATTCAATTGTTTCACGTGGAAAGTTTCAGCTTTGAGCAACTCTATCGCGTCAGTGGCATCAACGGGCACAAGAACCTGTTGGCAGCCATGTTGTTTGTGCTTTCCGCCTTCTTGCTCACGGCTTTCTCCATCTTTGAGAACAAATTGTTGAAAATCAGTTCTGTCGTTATGTTCGCTATTGCTGTCACTGCCATTATTTTACTGAAATCGAGGGCGGTGCTGCTTGGTTTGATTGTGGCTGGCATTTGTTTTGGGATAATGATACTAATGTGCCATTGCAAAAAACATTTCCATCGCGGATACCATTTGACAATAATCATATCCATCGTCCTCGTTTATGCCTTCATCACCGTAGGCTTACGTTGGTTTGCCGACCGTTCCGTTCCACACACCTCCGAAAAAAGCGAAATCGAGCACAATATGCTGAGTACGTCTTCCTTGGCGGAACGTTGCCTGCTATGGGACAAGACCTACCACATTGCCGACAAACACCCTTTGACGGGTTGCGGCCTCGGCAACTGGCAAATCCATTTCCCCGATGCGGGTCTCGAAGGACTGTACCGCTCCGATGTTTGGAACGTGAATTTCACCAAGCCGCACAACGAATACCTCGGTATGCTGTCGGAAACGGGCTATCTTGGGCTTCTTTTATACATTATCTTCCTCGTTTCCATGACAGTAGGCGTTTTCTTCGCGCTCTGTAAAACCCAAAACCGGAAAGACTTCCTCTTTGGAGCCATCATCTTGAGCCTCTTTGTAGGTGGATGCGTCAATGCCTTGTTCGACTTCCCCAACAGCCGCATCGAGCATGTCATTTGGATGGGAATCCTCATGGCCAATCTGCTTCACATCATCAAACAAGACCAACAAAAAGCCCTCGGAAAAGGCTGGAATGTAGTATTTTTGTCCGTTGCCCTTATGTTGCTCGCCGTTGGTGGTTTCCGCTTGAAAGGCGACAGAAACACCTTTAGGATGCAGCAGGCCTTAAAAAACAGCGACTGGAAAGCCGTGAAACGCTATGGCCACCAAGCCTTGTCGGTGTTCTACACGATTGACCCTGTCGGGCTGCCGTTGAATTGGTATTTGGGCAAGGCCGAAAAACAAATGGGGAATCCGCTGGCCATCAATAGTTTCCAAAAGGCCTATCATTTTGCGCCCTATTGCAAAGAAAACCTTAACGACCTCGGACTGGCGGAATATTACACCGCGCATGACCTTGAAAAAGCGGAGTTTTGCCTAAAAGAAGCCATCCGCATCAGCCCCAACTATCTCTATCCTTATCTCAATTTGGCCTACATTTACCTGAGCGAAAACGAGCCGCAAAAGGCCAAAGCAGTGGCCGATGGCATTTATTTTGACGAACACAAGCGCGATGTGATGAAAGCCGATGCCATCTTCTTCGAGCCATTCAACGCTGAAGCCGTCCGCCAGAAAATCGACGCGGACTATGAAGCTACACGGATGCTGTATATGGCGATTTTTGAAAAGATGAAGAAATAAAAAATCCCGCCAACGAATTGACGGGATTTTTCGTTTTTGCTGTAGAAACGCGCCTTGGCGCGTTTTACAAACCGTTTATTGTTTCCTCGCCGCAATCAGCAACTCCAGCATCTTGATGGCTGACTCGCTGACGGGTGTGCCAGGACCGAAAATGGCCACAGCACCAGCATCGTAGAGGAACTGGTAATCCTGAGCGGGAATCACGCCACCCACGGTGACCATGATGTCGGGACGACCGAGTTTTTCCAACTCCTCAATCACCTGCGGCACGAGGGTCTTATGACCTGCGGCTAATGAACTCACACCCATGATGTGAACGTCGTTCTCAACAGCCTGTTTTGCAGCCTCAGCGGGCGTTTGGAACAACGGACCCATATCCACGTCGAAGCCGATGTCGGCATAACCTGTAGCCACCACTTTGGCACCACGGTCGTGACCGTCTTGACCCATCTTGGCGACCATGATACGCGGACGGCGGCCTTCCATCTTGGCGAACTCGTCAGCCATCTTGCAGGCCTCTTCAAATCTTGCATCGTTTTTCGTTTCCATAGAATATACTCCTGAAATTGAACGGATAACTGCCTTATAACGGCCTGCGACTTTCTCACAAGCCATCGAAATCTCACCCAAGGAAGCGCGGCACTTGGCGGCTTCGATAGCCAATGCCAAAAGGTTGCCCTCGTGGGTCTCAGCGCACTTGGTGATGGCATCGAGACAACGCTGCACGTCGGCCTCATTGCGGTTGGCGCGGAGTTCCTTCAAACGTTTGATCTGCGACTCACGCACAGCGGTGTTGTCGATTTCTAAGGTCTCGATCGGGTCTTCGTGATCGAGGCGGTACTTGTTGATACCAACGATGGTCTCGCGACCCGAGTCGATTTGGGCCTGCTTGCGGGCCGAAGCCTCTTCGATACGCATCTTCGGCAGACCCGTTTCGATGGCTTTGGCCATGCCGCCCATGGCTTCCACCTCTTGGATGTGGTTCCAAGCGCGGTGGGCAATCTCATGAGTGAGCGACTCCACATAATAAGAGCCAGCCCACGGGTCGACCACGCGGCAAACATTGGTTTCTTCTTGGATGTAAATCTGCGTGTTACGCGCGATACGGGCACTGAAGTCAGTCGGCAGGGCGATGGCTTCGTCCAAAGCGTTGGTGTGCAGCGACTGAGTGTGACCCAAGGCAGCACCCATAGCCTCAATGCAGGTACGAGCCACGTTGTTGAACGGGTCTTGCTCGGTGAGCGACCAACCGGAGGTCTGCGTGTGGGTACGCAAGGCCAACGACTTGGTGCTCTTCGGGTTGAAGGTGCTCACAATCTTGGCCCAAAGCATACGAGCGGCACGCATCTTGGCAATCTCCATGAAGTGGTTCATGCCTGAGCACCAGAAGAACGACAAGCGCGGCGCAAAGGCATCGACATCCAAACCAGCCTTGACACCCGTGCGGAGGTAATCCCAGCCGTCGGCCAAGGTGTAAGCCATCTCGATGTCGGAGGTGGCGCCGGCTTCCTGCATGTGGTAGCCCGAGATGGAGATGCTGTTGAACTTCGGCATGTTCTGCGAGGTGAACTCGAAGATGTCGGCGATGATGCGCATCGAGAACTCAGGCGGATAAATATAGGTGTTACGCACCATGAATTCCTTCAGGATGTCGTTCTGGATGGTGCCTTGCAACTCTTCATACTTGGCACCTTGCTCCAAGGCAGCGACGATATAGAAGGCCAGAATCGGCAACACAGCGCCGTTCATGGTCATGGAAACGGACATTTTGTTCAACGGAATCTGGTCGAACAAAACCTTCATATCCTCGACGGAACAGATGGACACACCTGCTTTACCCACATCGCCCATGACGCGCTCGTGGTCGGCGTCGTA
>CACZDU010000047.1:0-18679 GCA_902780055.1 uncultured Bacteroidia bacterium
CGTTTTTAGTTATTTCTTAATCAGCTCGAAATTGTCCTTGAGGTCGCCCAAAGGATAGACGGGCAGCATGTTGTCTTGCAGCCACTTGTTGGCGTCGACCGCGCTCATCTTCCAGTTGGAGTTGCAGTTCGACACGATTTCAACGAAGTTGACACCGTTCTTGTTCTCAATCTGGTTTTGGAAAGCCTTCTTGATGGCCTTCTTGCAGTTGCGCACGGCGGCGGCGTTGAACACAGCCTGACGGGTGACATAGCGCGTGCCGGGCAACTGGGCAAGGAGTTGGGTGATTTGGAGCGGGAAACCGTTGTTCGGAGTTCCGTCGGGCCACTGAGGCATACGGCCGTAAGGCGTGGTGGCGGTCTTCATGCCCACGAGGGTGGTGGGAGCCATTTGGCCACCGGTCATGCCGTAGATACCGTTGTTGACGAAGATCATGGTGATGTTCTCGCCACGGTTGCAGGTGTGGATGGTCTCGCAGGTGCCGATGGCAGCGAGGTCGCCGTCGCCTTGGTAGGAGAACACGACCTTGTCAGGCCACACGCGCTTGATACCCGTGGCGCACGCCGGAGCGCGACCGTGGGCGGCCTCGACGAAGTCAACGTCGAAGTAGTCGTAAGCCATAACGGCGCAACCCACGGGGGAGACACCGATGGTACGGTCGTCAACGCCAAGTTCTTCTAAAACTTCGGCGATGATGCGGTGTACAGTGCCGTGACCGCAGCCGGGGCAGTAGTGGAAAGGTTTTTCAGTCAGCAGCTTTGATTTTTCGTAAACCAAGTTTTCGGGCTGGATGATATCTTGTAATGTGATTTCTGCCATTGTCTTATTCTCCTATAATTTGTTTCTTCATAGCTTCGAGAACTTCTTCCGGGGTGTGGATGATGCCACCGACGCGGCCAAAGTGTTCGGCCTTGGCGCGACCGTTGCAGGCCAGCAGCACGTCTTCGATCATCTGACCACAGCTCAATTCGACTGAGAGGAATCCCTTGACACCCTTGTCGATAAGGTCGCGGATGGCTTGGGTGGGGTAGGGCCACAGGGTGATGGGACGGAGCAAACCGACCTTCATACCGGCGGCGCGACCGAGTTGCACCGACTTCTGGGCGATACGGGCGCTTGAGCCGTAGGCGACAAATACGTATTCGGCATCGTCGCAGTCGATCATTTCGTAGCGGACTTCATTCTTGGTCACTTCGGCATACTTGCGCTGGAGGGCGCGGTTGTGCTCTTCCATGCGGGCTGAGTCGAGGTCCAAGGAGGTGATGACGCGGTGTTGCGTACCACGCTTGCGGCCTGTCAAAGCCCAAGGATATTTGGCCTTGATTTCCTCTTCGGTCATGCGAGGCTTTTGCTCAGGCAACACGACCTTTTCCATCATCTGGCCGATGGCACCGTCGGAGAGGATGCACACTGCCATTCTGTACTTGAAGGCCATTTCGAAGCCAAGCGGCACGAAATCAGCCATTTCCTGCACTGAAGCGGGGGCGAGGACGATGTTGCGATAGTCGCCGTTGCCGCCGCCCTTGGTGTTCTGGAAATAGTCGGCTTGTGAGGGTTGGATGGTACCCAGACCCGGGCCGCCACGCACCACGTCAGCAAAGACGCAAGGCACTTCGGCGCCAGCGATGTAGGCCAAACCTTCCTGCTTCAGGCACACGCCCGGGCTTGAGGAAGAGGTCATCACGCGCTTTCCGGCTGCACCGGCGGCGTACACCATGTTGATGGCGGCCAATTCACTTTCTGCTTGAAGAACGACCATTCCGGTGCGTTTGTAAGGGTTCTGTTCCGACAGATACTCAATCACTTCCGACTGGGGGGTGATAGGATATCCGAAATAAGCATCGGCACCGCAGCGGATGGCGGCCTCGGCCAATGCCTCGTTACCCTTCATCAGTTTTAATTCTCCCATTATGTAAGATTTTTTGATTTGTTAGACAATTGGTTGGATTACAGGGCTTTCTTGTAGACTTTGATGACACCGTCTGGGCAGGTGATGCCGCAGCTGGCGCAGCCAATGCACGCTTCGGGATTGGCCATGAATGCGTAATTGTAACCTTTTCCGTTTACTTCTTTTGCCAATTCGATGACACCGCAGGGGCAGGCCGTGATGCACACACCACAACCTTTGCAACGCTCGATGTCAACCACGATGGCTCCTCTGAATTTTGCCATATTGATTTGATTTTTAGAATTTGTTGTTTCGTTTTATTATGAGCCACGAAATTAGGGAATTTTGGGGAAACGGTGAGCGACTTTTTGTTTTATTTCGCCGAATTTGGTTAATTTAGATTGATTTTAAATTAAAACGGTGAGGAATCAAACTGGTGTTCTCAAACCTTAGTATCATTAAAGTACTGCAACTTTCCCAACCTTCTTGTGCAACGACAAAGCCCGCCATCCCATTCTGCTGACAAGGGTTGAGAAAGTCATGCGGTCGTGAACCGGAACTTCCAACTGGTAGGTGTCGGAAACAGGTTCAGCCTCATCCGAAAGGTCAGATGTATCGAAGAAATAGCCTGCTTCGGGCAGCATGTCTTCGTTGATATTTTGTTGGGGAATGGGTGCTATCGCGGTGATGATTTCATCTTTGACTGCAACATTGTAAACTGCATTTTCAACTTCGGGATGCAGGTAGGCATCACGCAAGT
Source organism: uncultured Bacteroidia bacterium (assembly GCA_902780055.1). Taxonomy (GTDB): domain Bacteria; phylum Bacteroidota; class Bacteroidia; order Bacteroidales; family F082; genus Limimorpha. The sequence goes on from CACZDU010000047.1 coordinate 2,649, forward strand.
CCAATTGGCCACCGATGAAAGCCATTAAACGCGGCTCGGAAATTTGTACTCCTATATATTTATAGCCTTCGGTTTCCGATTGGCTATACAAAGTGCAGAGGTATCGCGTCCCCGTTGCATCAGTGGCCACAAGAATTTGCGGCACATCATAATATTCAAGTATTTGGTTCAAAGCGAGTTGTCTCATAATTCCAGCATTTTGAGGTCGGACAAATCAAAAGCCTTGGTTCTCCACCAAGTGTAGTGTGAAGTGTGTATGCCAGTCTGTTTCACAACGCCATCTTTTGGATTTAAAGATAAGGCGATAATGCCTTTGAAATGTTTGAACAGAGGCAGTTTCAAGTTCTTACGTGCCTTGTTTTCGTTATCGATGAGCGATAGGCCTACCGCCAAAGGCAGTTGTTCACCCCAGTTCCGATTCGGGTCTTTCTCGGCATAGGTGGCAAAGTCGTCAGCGTCATAAGAAGTTGCTTTTTTTGATAAGCGAAAAAATGGATGTTCGTAAGGCACCATTATGTCTTCTGGCGGACAACCTTCGGGCATTTCGCAAGCCCATTTTGGGTTGAACGCTGCTTGGTATTCCTCTATTTTGTATGGTTTTAACACGGTCTAATTCGACTTTGCGAGGCAAAATTACACATTTTTTCTATTATAGGTACTTTTGGCAAAAAAATAGGGACGCAAACCAAGTCACGTCCCTAACTCATAACTCCACACTCCTAACTTCTCACTTCACTGGATGGTCTTCGGCAAATGCCTTCAACCTCTCGGCCAAAACCGGAATCTGCTCCCTTTGTATTAAAGAGGTGCATGCGCGCACACCTTGCTTGGTGCTGCCGCAGGTGTCCAATGCGATGCCAGAGATGCCGTAATACATCATCTCCTCAACGAGGTCGGCACCGGTGAAGCCCGGATAGCAGTAGGTGAAATAGAAACCGTCGGCGATAGGCTCACCGCAGTCCTCGTCGTAGGTGATGTAGAAGCCGTTGTCGATGAAGGCTTTCTTCATCAGTTCGGCCTTGCGACCATATTCCAGCACGTCCTCGCGATAGTTATAGGTGCCATCGTTGACGGCTTTCAGCACGGCAGCCAAAGCGTGTTGGGCGGAGTGTGAGGTGCCCGAACTCAGTGGGTGCAAGGCACCGAAAAGGATGGCGCGCAGGAATACTTCCTGTCCGCAGAAGGCTTTCAAGTCGGCATAGTGGCGTTGGGCCAACTTGTTGCTGATGCCCAACAGAGCGCAACGTTCACCGGCATAACTGAAGGCTTTTGAACTGGAAATCATCAAAATATATTGGTCAGTGTATTTGCCCACGGTGGGTTGGAACGGTGCCACGCCAGGATGGCTGTAGTCCTTGCGGAAGTCCATGCCAAAGTAGGCGAGGTCTTCCATGACGATGACATCATACTTGTTGGCCAATTCGCCGATGATGCGCAGTTCCTCGTCGGTCAGGCACACCCAAGTCGGGTTGTTGGGGTTGGAGTAGAGCATACTATGAATGTTGCCCTTGCTCAGCACCTCTTCGAGTTTTGCGCGCAGTTTCTCGCCACGGTACTCGTAGATGTCGAAATGCTCCATCGGGATGCCCAATACCTTGTTCTGGAACTTGTGGACGGGGAAGCCCGGGTCGATGAAGAGCATGGTGTTTTTCTTCGCGTTGGCGTGACCAGCAATCATAAACGAGGCGAAAGCGCCTTGCATGGATCCGACGGTCGGGATGCAGTTGGCGGCATCAACGTCCAAGTCGAGGAAGTTCTTGATGAAGCGCGAGGCTTCTTTTTTCAGCACGGGAGCACCGTCGATGGGCGGATAGTTGGCGGCCACGCCGTCTTGCAAAGCCTTGATTTGGGCTTCCACGCCGACGCGAGCGGCGGGCAGTCCTGGATTGCCTAACTCCATGTGGATGAACTTCTTGCCAGAAGCAGCTTCGAGGTCAAAGGCCAATTTGTTGATTTCACGGATGCCGGCTCTTCCGATGCTCGGCAGACCACTTTCAGCAAAGACTTTCTTTGCCAAATCTTGGGGTACGATATTGTGTTGCATCATATCTATTGAATATTTTTGTCGTATCAAATTTGGAACGGCAAAGATAGTGATTTATTTGACATGTGCAATTAAAAAGCGGGCAATTTGTTTTGCTCGCCTTTCAAGGGGCGTGTTTTTTCGTACTTTTGCAGCGAAAACGGATTAATTTTGATAAGTGTTGACATTACCCAATAAAAATACAAACAAATGGCTTCAACAAAAGATTATGCCGATTTCATTCTTGAACAACTTTCAGGTTTGGATGAAATCACCGCTCGAAAGATGATGGGAGAATACATACTTTATTACCGTGAAAAAGTCATTGGCGGTATTTACGACAACCGTTTTTTGGTCAAAATCACTCCATCGGCACAAGAGAAAATGCCGGATGCTCCGTTGTCTTTGCCCTACGAAGGTGCCAAGGCGATGCTTCTTGTCGACAATGTGGATAATCGCGATTTCCTTAAAGAATTGGTTTTGGCTATGTATGATGAATTGCCTGAAGCAAAAGTAACGAGGAAAAAATGATTATTTTGACGAATAGCAACTTTATTTGTCCAATTGCTCTTCCAGTAATTCCGCCGCATCGGCTACACAGCCGGAACACTCGCGCAACACGATGTTTGTACCAACACCTTTCAGCAACTTGCATTGGGTTGCGCCGTTCCTCTCTTGGAACCGCATCATGACTTGCCTCATTCCAGCCCTCGACTTTGCCCTGTCCGTGGTGGCCAATCCCAATACGATGCCCGCCCCGACTAATGCGCCGCAAGTTCCTTCCATGTTGCCCATCCCTCCGCCGAAAGCATTGGCAATATTCTTTGCTGTTGTTTCGTCAAGGCCGATAATGTCGGCGTATGTGCTGACGATGGCTTGGGCACAATTATGTGTACCGCTTTGTAGTTTTTCGGATGCTATGTGTTTTCTTGTTTCCATGTGGTGATGCTTTTATTTCTCAAAAATCACTGAACCTGCCTGAGTGGGGTGGTCGTAGATAAGGATTTCTTTGGATAAGTCTTGTTTCTTGAAAGTGAGTACTTTCCAGACAATCATAATATCTCCTCCCGCCGACAATATCATCACAATTCCTATCCAAAACAAGAGGTGCGAACCCAATAGGATCCCGATCGCCGTGGGAAATATTCCGAGAACAATACAGGGCATCAATGCACCTAATATGTAGTGGTTTTTCAGGATGGGCGTCGTACATGTACAGTATGGCGTAAGATATTCTTTCATGAATCCAAACTCAATATCTTTGAAATGATGCTCGGCGTAGATGCTCCAGGTCAGCCCGTGAATGAGTTCATGCGCCACAATGAGCACGAAAAACAATACGATAAACAGAAGACTTCCATGAGGGGTGGGCGTTAGAAGTGATATAGGATTCCTCCAAGCGAAAAGAAGTACACCAATTGCCACGATCGGAATAGCAAGCAAGAATACAAATAGATTGGCTTTGACTATGCCGATGGTCAGATCTGTCTTTTTATAACCCTCTCGGGAAAGCCTCTCGCAGGTCTCTTCAAAAACGCCCAAACGTTTCTGCTCTTTCGCACTTAGTTTTCTGTCTTTTTCTTCTTTCATGATCTTCTGAGTATTTACCGTAGATGTATGTAAGGATATGTGTTACGTTTTGCGGTGGTAAAAATAGGGAAAAGTTTCTTTGAATGGTATAAAAAACAAAAACCCGCTGAAACTCAGCAGGTTTCTGTGGGACGTACTGGACTCGAACCAGTGACCTCTGCCGTGTGAAGGCAGCGCTCTAAACCAACTGGGCTAACGTCCCTCCTTTCAAAGAAAAAACGCCGTCGGCGTTTCGTGTGGGGCGAACAAGGATCGAACTTGTGACCTCATGCCTGTCAAGCATGCGCTCTAAACCAACTGAGCTACCGTCCCATTGCGGGTGCAAAAATACGGCTTTTTTTCGTTCCTCCAACTTTTTTTCGCTATTTTTTTGAAAAAATCCTACCTTTGTGCAATCAAATCTATTCGTTATGAAGTTTAAATACCTATTAGTCAGTTTGTTCCTTGTTTTTGGAACGCTTTCGGCCTCGGCCCAAGAGAAGAAAAATTTCGATTTGGAAGACCTTTACATGCGCCCGACATTCTATGCGAAGAGCGTGCGCGGCATGAATTCGATGAAGGATGGCAAGACTTACGCCAACTTCGAGAAAGGCCAACTCAACATCTACAACTACAAGACGGGAAAGTTGGAAAATACGCTGTTCGGCATAGCCGACCTGACCTTGCATCCTGATTCGCTGCCCATCGGACTTCAGGATTACACATTGAGCGCAAACGAGGACAAGATGTTGTGCGCCACGGAGATGGAGAGCATCTACCGCCACTCGTTCCACGCCATGTATTATGTTTATGACTTCACGACCAAGACCTTGCAGCCCCTTTCGGAGAACGGCAAGCAGCGTTTGGCCACTTTCTCGCCAGATGCAACCAAAGTCGCTTTTATGCGCGACAACAACCTGTTCATCAAGGACTTGGTGACAGGGAAGGAGAGTCAGTTCACCAACGACGGCCTCTATAACCATATTATTAATGGTGCGCCCGACTGGGTGTATGAGGAGGAATTCAGTTTCTCGCAGGGCTTCTATTGGTCGCCCGACAGTAAGAAAATCGCCTACATGAAGTTCGACGAGAGCAAAGTGCGCGAGTTCCAGATGGAAGAGTTTGAGGGTCTTTATCCCGACTGGTACAGTTTCAAGTATCCCAAGGCGGGCGAGGACAATTCCATCGTCGGGATTTATGTCTACGACCTCGAAAGCGGCAAGACCGTGAAGATGGACACGGGCAAGGAAACCGACATTTATTTGCCTCGCATCGCATGGACGAAGGATGCCAATGTGTTAGCCATTCAACGCCTGAATCGCCATCAGAACCATCTTGAGATTTTGGCCGCCGATGCCACTACGGGCAAAAGCCGCGTGTTTTACGACGAGACCAACGAATATTACATCGACATCACCGACAATTGGCATTTCCTTGAGGACGGCAAGCGTTTCCTGATGACTTCCGAAAAGAGTGGCTACAACCACATTTACCTTTACAATTTGGATGGTACTTTGGTGAAGCAACTTACTGAAGGCCAATGGGATGTGACGGAAGTCTACGGTTTCGACGGCAAGGAGGTTTATTTCCAAGCCGCGAAGAACACGCCCGTCGACCGCCAAATTTATGCCGTCAACTTGAAGGGCAAGATGCGCGAGGTGATTGGTCGCCCGGGCACCAACGATGCACGTTTCAGCAACGATTTCAGCTACCTTATTAATATAAATAGTACCATCAGCCAGCCGCGCCAGTTTGAACTTTACACCAACAAAGGCAAATTGGTGCGCGTGTTGGAGGACAACCATGAGTTTGCCGAAAAACTGAAGACCTTCAACCTCGGTGAGAAGAAACTCCTGAAAATCAGCGACCCAGCCTTCACTTTGCCCGACGGCACCCAAGTGGATGTGGACGCTTGGCAAATCCTGCCTCCCGATTTCGACCCTTCAAAGAAATACCCCGTGCTGATTTACGTCTATGGCGGTCCCGGCCACCAAACTGTGAACAATTCGTGGGCCAACAGCGATTATTGGTGGATGCAACTGCTTGCGCAACACGGCATTATCAGCGTTTCCATCAACAACCGTGGCAGCGGTGCGCAAGGCGAAGTGTTCAAGAAGATGACCTACCTGCAACTCGGCAAGTACGAGACCGAAGACATGATTACCTTAGCCAAATACATGGCCAAGCAACCTTACGTTGACGGAAGCAGAATCGGTATTTACGGCTGGAGCTACGGTGGTTTCATGGCCGCCAACGGCATCACCAAGGGCGCGGATGTCATCAGCACTGCCGTTTCGGTGGCTCCCGTCACCAACTGGCGTTATTACGACAATGTCTATACCGAGCGTTTCATGCGCACGCCGCAGGAAAACCCCGATGGCTACGACCTCAACTCGCCCGTCCACAACACGGCGATGATCAAGGGCAATTACCTGCTTTGCCACGGCAGCGGCGACGACAACGTCCACTACCAAAACGCAATGGAACTCATCAAAGCCATGATTTCCAACGGCAAGCAGTTCGACCTGATGATTTATCCCAACAAGAACCACGGCATCTACGGCGGCTACGAATACGGCGACGGCGAGTGCCGGATGCACCTGTTCAACAAGATTGACAATTTCTTGTTCAAACATCTGTTAGGTGAGTGATTGAAAAAAGCGTCAGTCGGTTGGCTGACGCTTTTTTAATGCCGTTTCATGTCTTCATATCGGTTTCAATCTACCCATTATTGATGGTTTCTTATTCGCTTTTTCATCAGTATTGGCGAGAAGCTGAAAGCGATTTTTCCTTTATTTTTGCGGCATAAACAAAGATAGTTATGGCACATCATCACGAACACGAGTGTTGCGCTCACGAGCATGAGCATCATCACGAGCATCACCATGAAGAAGGCAGTCTGAAAGGCCAAATCGTCAAAATTACCGTCACCGTGGCATTGCTTGTTGCGGCGGTCATCATCGAGAAGCGTTGCGACTTGCGCACTTGGCAACTGCTTCTCATTTATTTGGTTCCTTATCTTTTCATTGGCTTCGACACGCTCAAGGAGGCCGCCGAGGGCTTGGCGCATGGCGAGGCTTTCAACGAGCATTTCCTCATGTCAATCGCCACTATTGGGGCACTTTGCATCGGGTTTTTGCCCGGTGCCGAAACACAGTTTCCCGAGGCAGTTTTTGTCATGCTGTTTTTCCAAGTCGGTGAGCTTTTCGAAGGCTATGCCGAAGGCAAGAGCCGCGATAGCATTGCTCACCTGATGGACATTCGTCCCGATGTGGCGCATGTGGAGCGCAACGGCCAGATGGAAAGTGTTAGTCCTGAGCAGGTTGAAGTGGGTGAGACCATTGTCATCAAACCGGGCGAAAAGGTGCCGTTGGATGGCGTTATCATCGAAGGCAACACGTCTTTGAACACTGTGGCCTTGACGGGCGAGAGCCTTCCGCGCGAAGTTGCCGAAGGCGACGAGGTCATTTCAGGCTGCGTCAATTATTCGGGTGTGATTAAGGTGCGTACGACCAAGAGTTTCGGTGAGAGTACGGTTTCCAAAATCATTGATTTGGTGGAAAATGCCACTGAAAACAAGTCGAAAAGCGAGACTTTCATCTCAAAATTCGCCCGCGTTTATACACCCGTGGTGGTCTTTGCGGCTCTTGCTTTGGCTGTGTTGCCGCCGCTGTTTTCTGGCGATTTTGCTGGCACTTTCGCCACTTGGCTTTATCGCGCCTTGATGTTCCTTGTGGTGTCTTGCCCTTGCGCCTTGGTCATCAGCGTGCCACTCACTTTCTTTGGTGGCATTGGCGGGGCTTCGCGCAAAGGCATTCTCGTCAAAGGCGCAAATTACATGGATGTGTTGGCCAAGGTCGGGACGGTGGTTTTCGACAAGACTGGCACATTGACTCATGGACAATTCGCTGTTACTGCAATCCATTCAGGACAATCAGATTGTAAAACCGAAATCGCTGATTCACAAAACACTCAACTCTCAACACTCAACTCTCAACTGTTGCACCTCGCCGCCCATGTGGAGCATTTTTCGACGCATCCCATTGGAGCCGCTTTGCGCGATGCTTTCCCCGATGAGGCAACAGACGGTTGCAAATTGAGTGATGTGGAAGAGATTGCTGGTCAAGGGATTCGGGCCAAAGTGGAGGGCAAGACCGTTTGCGTAGGCAATGCGAAGATGATGGACGCGATTGGGGTAAAATGGCGCGATTGCGAACATGTCGGCACGATTATTCATGTGGCCATCGATGGGGAATATGCCGGTCATATCGTCATCAATGACAAAATCAAAGAAGACAGTGCGGAAGCCATTGCCGAATTGAAATCTTTGGGCGTGAATCGCACTGTAATGCTCACAGGCGACCGCAAGGAGGTAGGGGAGGATGTGGCCAAGAAACTCCAACTCTCAGAATATCATGCAGAATTGATGCCCGCCGACAAGGTCGCTTATGTAGATGAATTGCTCAACTCTAAACCCTCAACTCTCAACTCTCAACTCGCCTTCGTAGGCGACGGTATCAACGATGCTCCCGTGTTGGCTCGCGCTGATGTGGGCATTGCGATGGGTGGTCTCGGCAGCGATGCCGCCATCGAAGCCGCCGATGTGGTCTTGATGGACGACAAACCCTCGAAAATCGCCCTTGCCATTCGCATTGCGCGACGCACGATAAGGATTGCCAAGCAAAATGTGTGGTTCGCCATTGGCGTGAAAGTGGCGGTACTTGTCTTGGCCGCTTTGGGCATTGGCACCATGTGGATGGCCGTTTTTGCCGATGTGGGTGTCACGGTTTTGGCTGTTCTGAACGCTATGCGGGCGTTGAAGGTGCAATGAACCTTCCAATCTTAGCAGTGCAATCTTGTTCTCCATCCCGCCGCCATAGCCGGTGAGATTGCCGTTGGCACCTATCACGCGATGGCAAGGCACGATGAGGCAGATGGGATTCCAGCCTACGGCACCTCCTACAGCCTGTGCCGAATTGATTTTCAGGCGTTTCGCGATTTCGCCATAGGTCATTGTCTGTCCAAAAGGGATTTCGCACATGATTTCCGAAACCGACTTGCGAAACGGGGTGAGGCCGTCCAAACGATAAGCAGGCGTGAAATCGGGTTGGTGGCCAGAGAAATAGATGTCCAACCATCTACAAGTGTCGTGGAAAACTGACGGCAGAGCCGCGCTCGTGCGCAACTCCGCCGTTTTCGATTCATCACGCGAACCTTCAAAACAAAGTCCCGTCAGTACCTCACCATCGAAACGCATCAACAGGTTATCGAAACCTTCGGGTGTATGGTATTTGAACATAAGCGACTCATTTATAGTTGCTTCAACTGCTCCACATAGTCGTCGATACGGTGCAACTCCGTCGGGATGTCGATGCCTTGTGGACATTCGGGTTTGCAATGGCCGCAGCCGATGCAGTGGCTCGCCTGCCTCAAGGCGGGTATGTTGCGGTCGTAGCCGATGAGGAAACGCTTTCGGGCTTCCCAGTATTCTTTCGCTTCGCGGTTTCCGGCGGGCATGGCTCCATCGGTGATGCTCTTGTTGTAGTAGCCGAAAATGGCGGGAATGTTCAGCCCGTAAGGGCATGGCATACAGTAGTTGCAGGCGGTGCAAGGCACGATTTTCAGTTCCATCATCTCTTCGGCAATCTTCATCAGGAACTCATCTTCCTCTGGCGTGATGGGGCGCAATGGTGAATATGTGGCTACATTCTGCACCAAATGCTCCATGTAGGTCATGCCGCTGAGTACGACGAGGACACCTTCTTGCGTGCCGGCATAGCGGAAGGCCCAACGCGCGACGGGCGTTTCAGGCTCGCGCTCCTTCATCTGCTTCACGATGTAGTCGGGCTGGTCGGCCAAGCGGCCTCCAAGCAAAGGCTCCATGATGACCACGGGAATACCGCGACGGTGCAGTTCGTTGTAGAGATAAGAGGCATCGGTGTTGCGCGTGTTATACTCGTCGGCATAATGCCAATCCACATAGTTCATCTGGATTTGGACGAAATCCCAATGGTAGCGGCCTTCGTCGTGCCAGCGCAACAGCATGTCGAAGATTTCCACGTCGCCGTGGTAGGAGAAGCCGAGGTTGCGGATGCGTCCTGCGTTTTTTTGCTCCACGAGCCAGTCCAAAATGCCGTTGTCCATGTAGCGGGTGTCAAACAATTGGTGGCTGTCCAAGTCTTTGGTCGTGCCGCCAATGCTGTGCAGCAAAAGATAGTCGACATAGTCGGTCTGCAATTCCTTCAGTGAGTTCTCGAACATGTTGATTGAGGCCTCTCGACTCCATGTCGACGGGCTGAAGTTCGACAATTTCGTTGCAATGTAATATGAGTTACGCGGATGTCGTGCCAATGCAATGCCCGTGGCGTGTTCCGAAAGGCCCTTGCAATAAGCCGGTGACGTGTCGAAATAGTTGACGCCATGCTCAAGGGCGTAGTCAATCTGCTGGTTGACCATCTCTTGGTCGATGTTGGCATCAGGATGGTCGCGGAAAGTGCCGCCGCCTTCCACTGGGAGGCGCATCATGCCGTAGCCCAAGATGGAAACTTTGTCGCCCGTGTTGGGATTGGTGCGGTAGGTCATTTCGCCCTGACCGTCGAGGATGCCCGTCAGGGGCTGGGACTTTTCGTCGCCCGATTTGCAGGCGGAAAGCACCACTGATGTGGCCACTGCCGCGCCGCCGATATGTTTGATGAATTCTCTTCTGTCCATAACTTTTTGATTTCAAATTTATTATTTCGTTTTTTTACTACGGATTTGACAGATTAAACAGATTTGATTCCGAAAAATTTTGGAATGCAAGCATCCAATTGATACGGATAGGATGTTGCCAATAGGAATCCGTACAAATGGGACGTTTGCGTCCTCTGAATTTGAAACGAATCTGTCAAATCCGCGTAATCTGTAGTTTTCATATTAACCAATTTGGTGCATTTCATTACCCTCAACATAAATCGCGCTGAACGGTCGGGCAGGGCAGAGGTGCTCGCACGCGCCGCAGCCGATGCACTTGTTTTCGTCCACGGCGGGCACTTGCACCGTGCCATTCGGGCCTTCATAATCAATCATTAGGATGGCTCCCGTTGGGCAGTGGCGGGCGCAATTGCCACAACTGACACCATCGCGAAACACAACGCAATTCTCCTTGATCCACACGGCATGACCAACATGGATGGTGGTCTTTTCTTCGCGCGAAATGGGCTTGATGGCACCAGCAGGGCAAACCTCGCTGCACCGTGTACATTCGGGGCGGCAATAGCCGCGCTCAAACGACATGACGGGCTGCATAAGTTTCATAAAGTCGGTGGAGGGACGCAGCACATTGTTCGGACAACTCGAAACGCAGAGTTGGCAAGCCGTGCAATGCTTTTCAAAATGGCGCGCCGACACCGACCCCGGAGGCGTGACAGGCGTTTGGCGTTTCGGGGCTTTCTTGTCCTCTATGACCGCCAAACCACCATCGACTTTCATTTGGGTTTGGGCCAAAGCAGCCGTGGAACTGGCTACAGCAGCACCAACGAGGAAAGCGCGGCGTTCTGTATCAATGGGTTTTGGCGTTTTGGTAGGTTTCTTTGTAGTATAGTGCAGCGCGTCAAACTTGCATTTGTCCAAGCAATCGCCGCAAACCACGCAACGGGAATAATCTACCGTACCGTTCTTGAAATCAATGGCTTGCGCCTTGCAGTTCTTTTCACACATGCCGCAATTTTTACACTTGTCCTTGTCGAAACGGACGCGGAATCCAAATCCAGGGATACGCGAAATGAAACTGAGGGTGGTGCCGACAGGGCAGATGGTGTTACAATAGATTCGGCCTTTGCGCCAAGCGATGAAGGCCAATATTAATAAGGTGAGGATGGCTACCACGAAAGTCGTCACGCTGCGGGTCCAGATTTGGACTTCGGTGAAATTGTAGCGGTCGTTCGCGGCATCCATCGAGGCGAGCCAATTGTTCAGCAGGTCATACAACGGCTTGAACAGGCTGTTCACGATGCGGCTGTAGGCACTGTATGGCTCAAACAAGGTCGTGACAGGTGCAAAACCGATGATTATCGCAAGGGCGAACACGCCGAGGAAACCATAGCGCAGCACTTTGTTTTCCTTGGCGTAACTGAAACGGTTTTTCTTGGCTTTGCCACCGAGCCACGAGAAGAAATCTTGCATGATGCCCAAAGGACAAATTACGCTGCAATAGATTCTCCCGAAAGTGTAGGTGAGCCAAAAATGGAGTAAAATCACAGGGATGAGGTTCAGGGCCAACAAGGCGGGCAAAAACTGGATTTTGGCCACCCAGCCGGCCCAAAGATGCACTCGGAATCCAATGCCGAGCAAGAGCAAGGTCACTAAAGTCATTGTGACCACTTGAAGCGAAATTCTGATTTTTCTTAGCATATTGTTATGATTTTGAGTTAGTTCGTTTTACAATGAGTATACTTGCTTCATAAAGTAGATAAATCGGCAAGGTGACGAGCATCAAGGTCACGGCGTCGCCAGTCGGCGTGATGACGGCTGCCACGATGGCAATGGCCACAATCGCGTGCCGACGGTATTTCTTGAGCGTTTCGGCTTGCAAAAGCCCGGCCTTGGCCAAAAGATAGTTGACGATGGGAATCTCGAACAAAATACCCATCAAAATGCTGAGCATCAGCAGAGTGGAAATGTAGGATGACAGCGAAATCTGGTTTTTCACCTCCTCGTACACCTGATAGTTGTTGAGGAAACGAAACGAAAACGGGAAGATGACGAAATAGTTCATCAGCACGCCGAGGACGAACAGGAAAGTGCCCCATATTAATATAGGTGCAGCATGGCGTTTCTCCTTGTCGTAGAGTGCGGGCGCGACGAAGCCATACGCTTGCACGATGAGGTAGGGCGAAACCACCACGAGTCCCGCCCAAAGCGCCACTTTGATGTGCGTCATGAACTGCGCCGCCAATTCCGTGTTGATGAACGAAGCCTGAAAACTGCTGGGGCAAAGCGACTGCCAACCCGTTTGGGCGCAAAGCCAAGCCATCAGCCGATACGAGAGGAAGTCGTCTCGCGACGGGGCAAAGAGCAGGCCGAACAATACCTCCTTGAAGCAGAAGGCCGCCACGGCTCCTATGGCCCAAGCTATCAGGCAGCGGAACAGCACTTTCCGAAGCACATCCAAATGGTCCCAGAAACTGCTGACCTCCCGCTCGCTCATCCCTTCGCGTCTTTTGGCTTATCTTCCTTGATTTCAGGCTCTTCAACGCCATTCACGCCGTCTTTGAAACTTTTAACGCCTTTACCCAAGCCTTTCATCAGTTCGGGGATTTTCTTGCCTCCGAACAACAATAGCACAAGCGCGACAATGATGATGATTTCAGTCGTTCCAATGGTAAGTAATTGCATAGTATTGAGGGTTAGTTAGTTTGAAACTGCAAAAATAGGAAAAAGATGCTTTTTTGTCAAATGATTTGCTGTAGATTCAAAACTTTTCAATTTTCTGCACTTTTTTTGTTGAGCAAAAAGAAAAAGTTGTACTTTTGCGCCCTCAAATCAATTCAATTAGTTACTAACCATTTAAAAGAAGGAAGTGTTTTAAAATGATTATTATTCCTGTAAAAGAAGGCGAAAGCATCGACAGAGCTTTGAAGCGCTACAAGAGAAAGTATGAAAAAACCGGCGTCGTGAAGGAATTGCGCGCCCGTCAACAATTCACCAAGCCCTCAGTCATCAAGCGTGCACAGCTGATGAAGGCTATCTATGTGCAGAAACTTCGTGAGGCTGAGCAGAATATGTGATTCATTCCGAACTTGTTGCGGAATCGCCCGCTTAGGAAAATAATTTTTTTAGGCAAACTTCGCCGTGAATTGGTAATTTATTACTAATTTTACGGCGAAGTTTTTGTTATGCTCACCAACGAGTTCATATCATACCTCCAAGCGGAAAAACGCTTTTCGGCACTGACGGTTGAAGCCTATCAACGCGACATGGCGCAATTTGCTGGTTACCTGAAGGCTGAGTATGAACTTGAAGACCTTACCCAAGTGGAGAAACCGATGGTGAAATCCTACATTGTTCGCATGAAAGAAAAAGGTTTGGTCAACCGAAGCATCAACCGCAAAATCTCCACCTTGCGCACCTTCTACAAGTATTGCCTTCGCGAAAACCTGATGGAGAAGTCGCCCATGACAGGCATCAAGGCATTGAAACAGCCCAAGACGTTGGTCAAGTTCGTCTCCGAGGGCGATATTAATAAGGTGTCGTTTGGCGACGAGGCAGATTTCCCGACCTGCCGCGACCGGCTGCTCTTTGAATTGCTTTACCAGACGGGAATGCGCCAAGCCGAGTTGCGCGGATTGCAGGACGGCGATGTCGATAGGAGCGGAATGTTGCTGAAAGTTCACGGCAAGCGCAATAAAGACCGCTTTGTTCCGTTGTCAAGGGAGATGGTAAACATGATTGCACAATATCAGACCTTGCGCGATGCGACCTTCCCGACGAAGGCCGACAACCTCATGCTGAACGATAGGGGAGAGGCCATGACGCCGTCATTCGTATATAATAAGGTGCATCACATGCTCGAAGGTGTGACCTCGCTGAAGCAGAAAAGCCCGCATGTGCTGCGCCATACGTTTGCCACGCATTTGTTGGACGAAGGCGCCAGTTTGGTGGCCATACAGAAACTTCTTGGGCACGAAGACTTGGCCACCACCCAGATTTATGCCCACAACACGATTGAACAACTAAAGAAAATCCATAAACAAGCCCATCCGAAAGGATGACAAAAGAAAGGAGACATTATGAAAGTCATGATCAATTCAGTTCACTTCAAGGCTGACCAAAAACTTGAAGACTTCATCACGCAGAAAGTGGAAAAACTCTGCAGCAAGTACAGCGAGGTTATCAACGCCGAAGTGTCGTTGAAACTCGACAACACCGACACCCCCGAGAACAAGATTGCCGACGTCCGCCTTGTGTTGCGCGGCGACGACCTCTTCGCCAGCAAACAAAGCAAGTCTTTTGAGGAGTCGATCGACACTTCGATTGACGCTTTGAAGAAGCAGTTGGAGAAATACAAGGGCAAGAGCGCCAAGTGAGGCACTTGCCACCTCGTGACTTGATTGTCGGAGCCAGTCGAAAAACAGCGGCTGGCTCCGCTTTTTTGCCGTTTTTGCCGCAAAAACCAAGCATGGGCTTGAATGTCAATACAAAATTTTGTTATTTTAAATCATTGAATATCAAATATATAGTATTTCAAAGGAAAATTTTTTCAAAAAAAAGAGCGAAAAGGCATTGTCAATTCAAGAAAAGTATCTATTTTTGCACACCTTTTCAGCGGAGAAAGGGCGGCAAAATGAGCCGAAACGTTCTTTTACATCATGCCGGTATAACTCAGTTGGTAGAGTAGCTGATTTGTAATCAGCCTGTCGGCGGTTCGAGTCCGTCTACCGGCTCAGTTATTTGAAAAACACGGGGGAGTCGCATAGTGGCAATTGCAACAGACTGTAAATCTGTCCGGGTATCCGTTCGGTGGTTCGAGTCCACCCTCCCCCACAAGTCAAGCGGAAGTAGCTCATTTGGCAGAGCGAAAGCCTTCCAAGCTTTAGGTGGCGGGTTCGAGCCCCGTCTTCCGCTCAGATGAACGACAAGCCGATGTAGCTCAGCGGTAGAGCACTTCCTTGGTAAGGAAGGGGTCGGGAGTTCAATTCTCCCCATCGGCTCACTTTTTATGGGATAAAGTTTATAACCTTAAATAGAATAGAAAATGGCAAAAGAAAAATTCGAAAGAACTAAACCGCACGTCAACATTGGTACTATCGGCCACGTTGACCACGGCAAGACCACTCTGACCGCTGCTATCACCTTGCACCTGGCCAAGAAGGGTCTCTCGGAGGTCAAGTCCTTTGACTCCATCGACTCCGCTCCCGAAGAGAAGGAAAGAGGTATTACCATCAATACCGCTCACGTTGAGTATCAGACCGAAAAGCGTCACTATGCTCACGTCGACTGCCCCGGCCACGCTGACTATGTGAAGAACATGGTTACGGGTGCTGCCCAGATGGACGGTGCTATCATCGTTGTCGCCGCCACCGACGGTCCCATGCCTCAAACCCGTGAGCACATCCTGCTCGCCCGTCAGGTTGGTGTGCCGCGCCTCGTGGTGTTCCTGAACAAGTGCGACCTCGTTGACGATGAAGAGTTGCTCGAGTTGGTTGAGATGGAAGTCCGCGACCTCCTTGGCAAGTATGAATTCGATGCCGAGAATACGCCTATCATCCGTGGCTCTGCTCTGGGTGCTCTGAACGATGACCCGAAGTGGACTCCCGCCATCGACGAACTGATGGACGCTTGCGACACTTGGATTCCTGAACCTCAGCGTGCCATTGATAAACCGTTCCTGATGCCTATCGAGGACGTGTTCTCCATCACTGGCCGTGGTACCGTTGCTACCGGTCGTATCGAGACTGGC
>CACZDU010000048.1:0-19170 GCA_902780055.1 uncultured Bacteroidia bacterium
GGTGCCCGTCAGGGCGGGGGAGTTAAGAAACAACTTGGAAATTACTAATTAAATCGTTGAATATTAAATTATTAAATCAAAAAAATGACTAAATCACAATCCTTGAAAGCCATCGTGCTTTCGCTCGGGCTGGCGGCCCTGATGGCACCGGCCACAATGAACGCCCAAATCAACCGTGGGCTTTTGCAGAACCCCTACAAGGACCACGACAACAGCCGCCGCAACGAATCGATGATGCGGGCTGGAGATCCTAAATCTATTGAAGGCGACATCACCAATGACGGCTTCGGTAGCAATGCCCCCCTCGGCAGCGGCATCGCCATCCTGATTGGCGCAGGCCTCGGCTATGTTGCACTTAAAAAGAAGGAGGACTAAGCCATGAGAAGAATAACCTATTTCGTGATGGCCTTGGCCTTGGTGCTGGGCTTCAGCCAATGCAAGAAAGAACAAGTCAATACTCCTGAAAACGAGACCAAAACCGTGAATATTACCTTGAAAGTGGGCAGTAACGGTGGCTCAAAGCATGATATCAATACCACCACTGGAGCCGTCAGTTTCCAAAATGGCGATGTCATCTATGTGGGTAATGGTAGCACTTATATCGGCACACTGACCTACGACGGTACGATTTTCAGTGGTTCCATCGACCAGCCTGACAATAATACGGAGATCTATTTCTTCTTCGTTGGCGGTCTTCCGACGACTCCCGCTGATTTATCAGGAAAATCCTCGTTCACAGTTGACATCAGCGACCAAAGCACCGAAATGCCCGTGCTGTCTTGCAACCATGTGACTTATTCTTCCGGCACTACAAGCTATTCATGCGTGCTTCAAAACCAATGCGCCTTGGTGAAGTTCACCACTGCCAGCGGTACTGATGACCCTGTTCATGTGGGCGGTTTGTACACTGAAGCTCAGATTGACTTTGCAAGCAAAACCATTGCCCATACCGATACCAAAGGCTTTGTAAACCTTTATCCTGATGCAGTTGACAATACGGCAAAATGGGCTGTCCTTCTTCCTCAGACTGGTTTTGAAGATGCTGAAGCCGCCATTGCCCATGTGGGTTATACGACTACTATTCCGGCAATTGCAGCCGATGGTTTCATTACAGGTGATGCTGCGATTAGCATTTCAACAACTAACAATAACGTTTACCTTGATTGGCTCACCTCTGACTATACAGCAACAGATGGTCAGACCTTGAATGGCACACTCAACGGCAACTATCAGGTTTCCATTGCTGACGGTGCCACGGTGTCGCTCAATGGAGCAAATATCAACATCAACAACAACTCAAAAAGTGGAAGCTTAAATTGTGCGGGAATCACCTGTTTAGGCAATGCCACCATTAATTTGTACGGTGGCTCCATAAACCACTGTTCTTCTAATAACTATCCCGGTATTCAAGCAGGCCCCCAAGGCAAAACGCTTACCATTCAGGGTACAGGCTCGCTCAATGTCCAAGGCGGAAGCAACGCCGCGGGTATTGGCGGTGGCAGTGGAATTACCTGCGGCAATATCTCCCTTAAGGGCGGCGCAATAACTGCTTGTGGAGGTCAATATGGTGCTGGCATAGGAAGTGGCCAAGGCGGCACATGTGGCAACATCGAGATTAAAGGTGGAACCATAACGGCCGAAGGAGGTAATGGCGCTGCTGGTATCGGTAGTGGTCAAAATGGACATTGTGGCTATGTCGAGATTGAAGGTGGAAGCATAAACGCAACTGGAGGTGAAGGAGCCGACAATATTGGCGCGGGTGAGGGCGGTGAATGTGGAACTGTAACACTTCATCCTATCAACGGTCTGTTTAGCGTCAGCAGTATCAAACAAGTGCGTTTCTCGCGGGGCAACTTGCTGAGAGATGGTAGTTTTGCAGTCAACCAATACACCTATGGCGACTACTTTTCTGCATCGAATAGCTATAATGGCCCAGCTGGCTGGGATGCATTGACTACTGATGAGTGGAATTATCTTTACCAACATAGTACATTCGGATTTGCAACTGTCAATGGTATTCATGGGTTAATCATCCTTCCCAATAATTATAACGGTTCTTCTATTACTGAATACGATCCGCAGGATGGTAGTCGTATATTGTGGAACGACAACACATATTCAGCTGATGCTTGGACTGCAATGGAGAATAACGGTGTCGTATTTTTGCCTGCTGCTGGATACTACGAGACAAGTTTTCCTGTGGGCCTCAATAACCAAGGTGACGAAGGCTGCTATTTGTCGAGTTCTGGTTCTGTGTATTTTAGGTTTGTGAATAAAAAGGAAGATATATATGTTGGAGGAACCGATCCTTGGAGTACGAGCATTAATCCTAATGAGTCAGGTAATACACGGGAACAGTATTCCGTTCGCTTAGTCAAAACAGAAGAAACTGATTAGAATGTAACAAACACGCTCAGCCAGGATTATCCTGGCGGAGTAAACAAGTTGTGCACAAGGCGGCCTTTGGGTCGCCTGTCGTTTTTTATTGGATAGATGTCGATTATTTCATCATCAGTTTGACCTTTTTCATATTTTTGCACTATAATTCACCAGTTGTTAAAAAGCCTAATGGAAGCCTCTGCCGAGAAAAAGAAAGAGTTGGTCTTGTTTGAAGGGTCGCTTAAAGACTACGCTGAAATGCTATTGAAAGACAAGCGAGGAGACGGGTCTGTGATTAATCTTGGAAAGATTCATGAGGCCATCATAAAGGAACTTTCGAAAAGAGACATCCAATTGGTTGATACCCGCATCATTGTAGACCAACACACAGTAACAAAGTATTTTGCCCGTTCTTCCGGATTTGCAATTCGGAAGGCGTGAATATGAGCATTTGCAATGCTCCCGTTCTTCCGAATTTGCAATTCGGAAGCCGTGAATATGAGCATTTGCAATGCGGGAACGATATAAAAACAACCTAATCAAATCCAGAAAAGGCGGCCTTCATTTTTTGAGGGTCGCCTTGTTTTATCGTTTTCGTCAGGAAAGCGTGTTCTCATTCCGTTGCGAGCAGGGACTGTCGTCGCCTGCTTGTGCTCGGGTCGTCCTTTCAGGACTTTGGCGGCATGAGTGAACCCTGAAAAGGTGGCAATACATCAGGCAGGCGGTTTCAACCCCTGCCGATAATGCGCCGTGAACCCCTACCGATGCCGAGAATTAATGGAAATTTGTGGTTCATTCATGGCAATTCGTGTATAACACCAGTTATCTTCAATTAAGCGCGACTTTTTCTCCATTATATTCGCCCCAATCCTTCCACGACACATAATCGATGCCATTGATGGTGCAGGTGAGGTCGCCGAGGTAGAAAACTGCGCCTCGTGTGCCATCGTCGCCGCGAAGAGCGAGGTAGTCGCGGGCGTTTTTCGAGAGTTTTTGCTCCGCCTCAATCGTGCTTTTGATTTCAATCGCGAAAGTGCGTTTCCAGTCGGCGATGGTGTCCACCTCGAAGCCTTTCTGGTCGCGGAAATAGGTTAGATTGGGGTGCTTGCCTTGGTTCAAACGGCTTTTCAGTAACTCGCCGAGGGCAAAAGTCTCCACTATTGCACCTTTGTTCGGGTGCAGAATCAACTCCTCCACCGATTCAATCCGTAGCAGATGGCACAACAAGCCGGAATCGACAAAATACAGTTTTGGGGTCTTGACCAACGACTTACCAAGGTTCTGAGTGTCAGGCTCCAAGAAGTGGATAATGAACGACGACTCCAAGATGGAGAGCCATTGCTTAACGGTTGGGGCCGAAACGCCGATGCCGCGTGCGATGCTGTCCATTGAGAGCAATTGGCCGCTGTAGGTGGCGCAAATCTGGATGAACTTTTTGAACACGGACAAGTTGCTGTAGTTGATTTGGCTCTCCACGTCCAAGTCGAGGTAGGTGTCCACATAACTATTGAACCAATCGTCGGGCGAGAAATGCTTTGCGGTGTCGTGCAAAGGCGGGTAAAACCCTTTGAAAATGGTTTCGTAAACATTGCTACTCAATAAGTTGCCACTTATTAACTCCCCGATGGAGAACGGCAGCAGCTTCAGGAAAGCGGCACGACCGGCCAACGAATCGGTCATGTTCTGCTTCAAATTGAATTGGTTGGAACCTGTCAGGATGAACTTGCCCGGCGTGAAACTGCCTTGGTCAATATGGTATTTGACCGCATCGAAAATCTCCGGCACTTTCTGCGCCTCGTCGATGATAGCGCCATTGGGGAAGGCCATCAGAAAGTCCATCGGATTGGCAGCGGCCAGTTCGCGGATGGTCTTGTCGTCAAACGAAAGGTATCTTTTCTCGGGAAAAGTCATTTTTGCGAGTGTCGATTTTCCGCTTTGTCGTGGCCCCGTTATGCCAATCACCGCGAATTGTGAAGCGAGCCTCAAAAGGGCGTTTTTTGCCGTTCTCTCAATCATGGTTTTGTCTTTTTTCGTGATTTCTGCGGCAAAAATAGTAAAAATCTAAAGTTTAGAACGGAAAAATCTAAAGTTTTGAATGGAAAAATCTAAAGTTTTAGTCGGAAAAATCTAAAGTTTTGCAATTTAATGTTTTTCAATATATTGATAAACAAATGAATAGAATAAATATGTGGAATATTGTAAATTTAAAAACAACACAGTGCGTGAGCTTTTTTCAACAAAAGCAAAATTTCTTGTTTTGGTATCGAAAATTTATGTAATTTTGGCATCTGATTCCGAAATTGCATAAAAATGAAGATACAGTATCTGTCTCGAGATATGGAAAAGGCTATACTTGAAGCCTCTGATTATTATGGTGTTATATGCGTAACTGGACCTCGTCAGTCGGGCAAAAGCACACTATTGAAGCATCTTTTTCCCAATTATGTCGAATATAGCTTGAAAGATATGCATGTGCGCGAGTTTGCGATGAATGATCCCGTGGCCTTTCTCACCCAAACCACGGAAGGTGTGTTTCTTGACGAGATACAGAAAGCCCCTGTGCTGATGGAATACATTCAAGGCATCGTTGACCACGACCCCAATCGCAAGTTCCTTTTGACGGGAAGTTCCAACTTTGAGGTGATGAAAGGCGTTTCCGAGTCGCTGGCTGGTCGTGCAGGTGTCTTTGAACTGTTGCCGATGACTTTGGCCGAAACCGAAGACACCCGAAACGATACCGACCTGTCGCGTCTTTTGTACGATGGCCTTTATCCGGCGGTGGCCGCTGGCAAAAACACAGCGAGGATGTTTTATCCGTCATACGTGAAAACTTATATCGAGAAAGATGTCCGCGACCTGCTGAAGATTCAAGACCAAATGCAGTTCATGCGGTTTATGAAGTTATGCGCGGCGCGTATAGGTTCCATTTTTGTCGCCACGGAACTCGCTTCGGAAGTCGGCGTCGACTCGAAAACAGTCACGCGCTGGCTTTCGGTGCTGCAAGCCTCATACCTTGTCACTCTGTTGCCACCGTATTATGAAAACATTTCAAAACGGTTGGTAAAAAGTCCGAAACTCTATTTCAACGACACGGGATTGGCCTGTTATCTGCTTGACATAGAATCGCCCAAACAACTCGACCGCGACAAGATGCGTGGCGCTTTGTTTGAAAACATGATTGTCATGGAAGTGATCAAGCACCGTTATAACCAAGGATTGGAAGGTGGCGTTTATTTTTATCGCGATTCCAACCAAAACGAGGTCGATATTCTGCTCAAGCAAGAGGGCGAAATCACGGCAATAGAGGTGAAATCATCGATGACTTATCATCCCTCGTTTGAAAAAAGCCTGAAACAAATTGCGGAATGGGTGGAAACGCCTGTCACGAAAAGGGCTATCGTCTATGCCGGTGATTTTGAGAATACCCACGGGGTCATCCAACTGTTGAACTACAGGAATTTGAAAAAGTTGCTTTAAAAACTTAATCATTGGCACACTTCGCTGCATTATTGATATGTTCCTCAGTTATTCCACGACACATAATCAAATTTTGTAACAAATGATACGCAACGAATCAGCGGAAAGTCTTATCTTTGCAGCCTAATTTGAAATCATTCTTAATAAGGATAAAATGGATACGAATCCGAACGAAAATATCATCAGCGAGGTCACGAGCAAGGAGTATGAATACGGCTTTGTGACCGACATTGAAACCGATTTCGCGCCGAAAGGCCTGAATGAGGACATCATCCGACTGATTTCCAAGAAGAAAGAAGAACCTGAATGGCTGTTGGAGTTCCGCCTGAAGGCTTTCCGACATTGGCAAACCTTGAAACAACCCAATTGGGCGCACCTCGACCTTCCTGAGATTGATTATCAAGACATTATCTATTACGCCGCGCCGCGCAAACGCCAAGAAAAACAAAGCCTCGACGAGGTTGACCCCGAACTGTTGGCCACCTTCGACAAACTCGGCATCTCCTTGGACGAGCAGAAGAAACTCTCGGGCGTGGCCGTCGATGCGGTGATGGACTCGACTTCGGTGAAGACGACCTTCCAAGACACGCTCTCGAAACACGGCGTCATCTTCATGTCGTTCAGCGAGGCCGTCAAGCAGCATCCCGACTTGGTGAAGAAATACTTAGGCAAGGTGGTGCCCTACACCGACAACTTTTTTGCCGCGCTCAACTCGGCGGTCTTCAGCGACGGCTCGTTCTGTTACATCCCAAAAGGTGTGCGCTGTCCTTTGGAACTCTCGACTTATTTCCGCATCAACGCGGCCAACACGGGCCAGTTTGAACGCACCCTCATCGTGGCCGACGAAGGCGCGTATGTGAGCTATATGGAAGGATGCACTGCCCCGCAACGCGATGAAAACCAACTTCATGCGGCCATCGTGGAAATCATTGCCGAGACTGATGCTGAGGTGAAATACTCTACGGTGCAGAATTGGTATCCCGGCGACAAGGACGGCAAGGGCGGCGTTTACAACCTCGTCACGAAGCGCGGCCTTTGTCGCGGCGACCGCTCCAAAATCTCTTGGACGCAGGTCGAAACGGGTTCGGCCATCACTTGGAAATATCCGAGTTGCGTGCTGATGGGCGACAACTCCATCGGCGAGTTCTATTCCGTCGCTGTGACCAACAACTACCAGCAGGCCGACACGGGCACGAAGATGATCCATTTGGGCAAGAATACCCGCAGCACCATTATTAGTAAAGGTATCTCCGCAGGCCACAGCCAAAACGGCTACCGTGGCTTGGTGAAAGTGGTCCCGAAGGCCGAAAACGCCCGCAACTACTCGCAATGCGACTCGCTTTTGCTTGGCGACCAATGCGGCGCACACACTTGGCCTTACGTGGAGTGCGGCAACGACAGCAGCATCCTCGAACACGAAGCCACGACCTCGAAAATCTCCGAAGACCAATTGTTCTACTGCCAACAGCGCGGCATCCCGACTGAGAAAGCCATCGGCCTGATTGTCAATGGCTACGCAAAGGATGTGCTGAACAAACTGCCGATGGAATTTGCTGTTGAGGCGCAGAAATTATTGTCGATAACCTTGGAGGGCAGTGTCGGCTAAGCCCCGAAGGGGCGACCATACCACAACCCGACGTGCAACGTCGGGCAGCACCCCGGCAGGCAACTAAACAACTGTACAACTAAACAACTGATAAAACATGTTACTGAATATCAAAAATCTACACGTCTCCATCGGAGGCAAGGAAATCCTGAAAGGATTGAATTTAGGCGTCAATGAGGGCGAAATCCACGCCATCATGGGGCCTAACGGAACTGGGAAAAGCACCCTTGCGGCGGCCATCACGGGTCGCGAGGGCTACGAAATCACCGAGGGCGAAATCTGGTACAAGGGCAAGAACATCATCGGGATGTCGCCCGAAGACCGCGCCAACGAAGGCATCTTCCTCAGTTTCCAGTACCCCGTTGAAATTCCGGGCGTGAGCATCCAGAATTTCATGCGCACCGCCGTAAACTCAAAGCGTGAGTATCAAGGACTTCCGCCCATGAGCACTGTCGATTTCATAAAACTGATGAAGGAGAAACAGGCCATGGTCGAAATCACTGAGAAACTACAAAACCGCTTCGTCAATGTGGGTTACAGCGGCGGCGAGAAGAAGAAAAACGAAATCTTCCAGATGGCCATGTTGGAGCCGAGCCTTGCCATCCTCGACGAGACCGACTCAGGCTTAGACATCGATGCCTTACGCATTGTGGCTCACGGCGTTAACCAACTGCACAATGCCGAAAACGCCTTCGTCGTCATCACGCACTACCAAAGGCTGTTGGACTATATCGTCCCCGACTTTGTCCATGTGATGTACGACGGGCGCATCGTCAAGACGGGCGGCAAGAACCTCGCCCTCGAACTCGAAGAAAAAGGCTACGAATGGATTAAGGAACTTTGACCATGGACAACCAACTTATCATAGCCGCCAACCAAAGCCGCGAACTTATTGAGTATGACGATGATGCGCATCTTTCTGCCGATCCGAAAGTTTCCGAAATCGTCCTCAACGAGAACGCCAGCCTTGAGTTGTATGTGCTGCAAAACGTGAGCAACGAAGCCTCCATTCAGCGCGAGTTCAAGGTGAGGCAGATGGCCGACAGTCGCCTGAAAATCGTGGTCATCACTTTCAACGGTGGCGACATCCGCAACACCTATCATGTGGATTTGGACGGCGAAGGCGCTGAAACCCAAGTGCATGGACTTTATCTCATCGACAAGACCCAGCATGTGGAAAACCGCTTGAAGGTGAACCACAACGTGCCGCATTGCACGAGCAGCGAGAAATTCAAGGGCATTTTGGACGATGAGGCCACGGCCATCTTCAACGGCCATGTGTATGTAGCGAAAGACGCGCAAAAAACGGATGCTCAGCAAAATAATAGCAATATCTTGCTGACCTCGAAGGCCAAAATCAACAGCCAGCCGTTTTTGGAGATTTACGCCGACGATGTGAAATGCTCGCACGGCACCTCCACAGGTCAGCTCGACCAAGAAGCCATGTTCTACATGCGCCAGCGCGGCATCAGCAAGGCCAATGCAAGGATTCTGTTGATGTACGCCTTCGCCGCCGAGGTCAGCAACCACATCGGGAACGAAATGTTGCACGAGCACATCGACGACATGATCAAGCGCCGCCTGCGCGGTGAGTTGTCGAGCTGCGAAAACTGCGTATTGCGTTGCAGCCGTCCGAAGGAGTATAACTTTGACATTGATTATTTGAAGATTTGACAATGGCTTATGACCTATGGCAGATGGCCACTTCAACGTTTCGTGAAAGTGGCCATAGTCATAGTCAAAGGCCATAGTCCAAAAACTATAGAAAACAGTAAATTTTGAAAACAACGTTAAACATCAAAGAAATAAGAGATTCCTTTCCTGTATTGGACCAGCAAGTTTACGGTAAGCCTTTGGTCTATCTCGACAATGCCGCCACCACGCAAAAACCCTTGTGCGTCATTGAGCGCGAGCGCGACTATTACCTGCACGAGAACTGTAACATCCACCGAGGTGTGCATTACTTGAGCCAAAAGGCGACCGAAGCCTACGAACACGCCCGCCAAACCGTGGCGAATTTCATCCACGCCAAGGAAGCCAAAGAAATCATCTTCACCCGAGGCACCACCGAGTCGCTGAACCTGTTGGCGACTTCGTTTGAACACTTGCTTCCCCCTCTGAGAGGGGGGCAGGGGGGAGTCAACACAGACTCTCAACCAAAAGTGCTGGTCACCGCTATGGAACACCATTCCAACCTCGTACCCTGGCAACAGATGGTTCAAAGGCATCAGGGAAGGTTGCTTGTCGTGCCAATGGACAACAAAGGTGTTTTGGATATAGAGCAATACGAAAAACTATTGCAAGAAGGCCCGCAGGTGGTTTCCATTGCGCACATTTCCAATGTGTTGGGCACCATCAACCCCATCAAGCAGATGATTGCGATGGCACATCAATACGGCATCCCCGTGGTCATTGATGGCGCGCAGTCCATTGCCCACCATCCCATTGATGTTCAAGACATTGACTGTGATTTCTTCGTCTTTTCGGGTCACAAGATGTACGCCCCGATGGGCATCGGCGGCTTGTACGGCAAGGCGGAATGGCTGGAAAAACTGCCACCCTACCAATTCGGCGGCGAGATGGTCGATACGGTGAGTTTCGAGAAAACGACCTTCAATGTGTTGCCATACAAATTCGAGGCGGGAACGCCCAACGTGGGTGCGGCTTTGGGTTTGGAGACCGCTATCCAATTCCTGCAAAGCCTTGACAGAAAAGAGGTTGAAGAACACGAAAACCAACTTTTGCAATCTGCCATCCAGCAACTTTCCGAAATCGATGGCATCCGTTTCATCGGTGAGGCGGAGCAACGTTCAGGCTTGGTTTCGTTCATCATTGACGGCATCCATCCCTACGATTTGGGTACCCTCATCGACAAGATGGGCGTTGCCGTCCGCACAGGCCACCATTGTGCCGAGCCGGTGATGACACGCTTCGGCATCCCAGGCACGGTGAGGGCTTCGTTTGCGATGTATAATACTTTGGATGAGGTGGATGTGTTCATTAAGGCTGTGAAGAAGGCTGCGATGATGCTGCGCTGACCTCTCCTGTAGGTTCTTCCTCCACCGTTTCCAGCCTAAGTTTTCCGTCCTTCATCTTGATTTTCTTTTTCACCCGAATGGGCGCGATGATGAGTACGAGCAGCACCTCAAGGGCGTATTTCATCAGCGGCACCAAGCCTGTGGTGAAGAACTGGAAAACGATGAGCAATATGGAAAAACCGACAAACAATGCTTTTCCGTAGACTTTCTTTCTGAAGATTTGTATCAAACTGAAAACCAATATGATGGAAAGTGCCAATTGTATAATTTGCACAAGAAATTCCCTTGAACCTAACGACATTTCGCCTTGATTGAAATAGTAGGTGTCGAAATAATAACGTCTGAAAACCACCGTGACGACCTCGAAAATGAGCAGTAGACCATAATAGGTGATGGCAAAACTGGCCGCCAATTTCATGGCAGTGGTGAGTTTTGGCTTTAGGTCGAAGATTTTGCTCTCGCGGGGTTTCATGGTCATTCAGGGTTTTGTGGAAGGTCGTTTGCCAATTCCATCCGCTTGAAATAGAGGTAATACAGGAAAATGAAAACGGCTGTAAGAAGAAGGTCGGAAGTGAACGGTGAGGGCTTTTGCAGCGGATAGACGTACACCGAATGGGCTATCAACATGCAGATTTGGGAGATGCTGTAAAGGTGGAAACCGCGCTTGTCGTTTTTGAACATCCTCCTCACTCCCATTAACGAAACGACGAACAACGCCAACAGAATCAGGTAGTAATTGGGGTTGATTTGGGTGAGGACGTTGATGGTATCGTTCATGGACTTGGTGAAATCTTCGCCCATAGCCGAAAAAGGCTGCATCATCTCCTCAAACGCTCCGCTGTCGAGCATCTCAGCCAATCGCGGCGTGGTGACATACATGACGACGGAACGGAAAATGTTCCAACAGGCGTTGATGAACGATAATACGAGGAGAATCGTCATGCCCGTGGGGCGTTTCTTTTGTTCTGTGGTTTCCATATTGTAATATTTTGTAGGGCTGTCACACCGTAGCAGCCGCCGATTTCCACCAAGCGGCTGTCGTGATATGACAGCCCTACAATTCAAATTATTCGTTCTTCAATGTGTCAAAATCCAACGGGTAATTCTTCACAAAATCAACGGATTTGGCGATTTCAGTGTACATCACCTTGTCGATGCGCACAAATTCCACCACTTTGCGGTATTCGGCGACGAACTTCTCAATGCAAGGCGACGACTTCAGCGGACGGCGGAACTCCAAGGCTTGTGTGGCGTTGAACAATTCGATGGCCAACACGCGCTCCAAGTTTTCGGCCACGCGCAAGGCCTTTGTGGCGGCATTGGCACCCATGCTCACATGGTCTTCCTGACCTTGCGACGACTCGATGCTATCCACCGAGGCGGGCGTGCAGAGTTGCTTGCTTTGGCTGACGATGCTCGCGGCGGCGTATTGCGGAATCATAAAGCCGCTGTTGAGGCCAGGCTCGGCGACCAAGAAGGACGGCAAACCGCGCTTGCCGCCAATCAATTGATAGATACGGCGTTCGCTGATGTTGCCCAACTCAGCCATGGCGATGGCCAAGAAGTCCAAGGTGATGGCCAAAGGCTGGCCGTGGAAGTTGCCCGCGCTGATGACCAAATCCTCGTCGGGGAAGATGGTCGGGTTGTCGGTGACGGCGTTGATTTCCTCGCTGAACACAGAGGCCACATAGTCGATGGCATCCTTCGAGGCACCATGCACCTGCGGCATACAACGGAAAGAATACGGGTCTTGGACGTGTTTCTTCTCCCTGACAATCAGTTCGCTGCCCTTTGTGAACTCGCGCACACGCTTGGCGGTGACGATTTGTCCGTTGTGGTGGCGGATTTGGTGTACTTGGTCGAAGAAAGGCTCAATGCGGCCATCGAAGGCTTCCAAAGAAATCGTTCCGATGAGGTCGGCCAAATAGCTGAGACGGAAGGCCTTGAGCAAAACGTAGGTGCCGTAACTGCTCATAAACTGCGTGCCGTTGAGCAAGGCCAAACCCTCTTTCGACTGCAAGGTGATGGGCTCCCAGCCAAATTTGTCAAGCACTTGTTGTGCGGGAACGATTTTGCCTTCATAATGCACCTCGCCCAAGCCGAGCAAAGGCAGCATGAGGTTGGCCAAAGGCGCCAAGTCGCCGGAAGCGCCGAGCGAGCCTTGGTTGTAGACCACGGGCAGCACATCATTGTTGAAGAAGTCGATGAGGCGCTGGACGGTCACCACTTGCACGCCGCTGTTGCCGTAGCTGAGGCTTTGCACTTTCAGCAAAAGCATCAGTCGGATGATTTCTTCGGGCACCATTTCGCCTGTGCCGCAAGCGTGCGACATGACGAGGTTTTTCTGCAAGGTGCTCAAATCCTCTTTCGAGATGCTGTGGTCGCAGAGCGAGCCGAAGCCGGTGGTCACGCCGTAGATGGGCTTCTCTGGGTTCTCCATCTTCTTGTCTAAGTAATCGCGGCATTTTTGGATGCGAGCGATGGCATCGTCCGACAGGGCGAGTTTGTAGCCATTTGTGATTATTTCATTTACTTGCTTGAATGTCAGTTCTTTGGAACTAATGTAATGCGTTGTCATATTGTTGATTGTTAAATTATTGTTTCCACTAATTTGTTGGCTTCCACCACGGTTTGCGTTCCTTCTTTCATAAACTTGACGGTGAATTTCCCCTCGGCCACCTCTTGTTCGCCAGCGATGACGACAATCGGGATGGCGCGTTGGTTGGCGTATTTCATCTGTTTCTGGATTTTGGCCGCGTCGGGGTAGATTTCCGCGTTGATGCCGTGCTTACGCACTTGGTTGAGGTATTTTAGGCAATACTTCTCCTCGTTCTTGCCGAAATTCAGGAAGATGACCTTCGTGCTTTCCGACATGGTTTCGGGGAAGAGGTTCAAGCCTTCCAACACGTCATAGATGCGGTCGGCACCGAAACTGATGCCCACGCCCGATACATTCGGCAGGCCGAAAATGCCCGTGAGGTTGTCGTAGCGACCGCCGCCAGAGATGCTGCCCATCGGGAAGTCGTTGGCCTTCACCTCGAAGATGGCACCAGTATAATAGTTCAGGCCACGAGCCAAGGTGAGGTCGAGTTCGGTGGTGATGCCGAGTTCCATGTCGTCGATGTAGTCGAACAGGATTTCCAATTCCTCGATGCCTTTTTGGCCTACTTCGTTGCCCAGCAAAGGCTTCAGTTGTGCCAATTTCTCTCTCGTGTCGCCTTTCATAAAGAGGATGGGCTGGAGTTTGTCGATGGCGGCTTGCTCCAAACCTTTCTCGGCCAATTCTGCATTGACGGCCTCGATGCCGATTTTGTCCAACTTGTCGATAGCCACGGTAATATCGACCAAAGCGTCAGGCTTGCCAATATATTCAGCGATACCCGCCAAGACTTTGCGGTTGTTGATTTTCAGCGTCACCTTGATTTTCAAGGCGTTGAAGACCTCGTCCACGATTTGCACCAACTCGGCTTCGTTCAACAAGGAGTCGCTGCCGATGATGTCCACGTCGCATTGGTAGAACTCGCGGTAACGGCCTTTCTGCGGACGGTCGGCACGCCAAACGGGTTGGATTTGGTAACGCTTGAAGGGGAAGGCGATTTGGTCGCGATACATCGTAACGAACCTCGCGAAGGGCACGGTCAGGTCGTAACGCAGGCCTTTCTCTTGAGATTTACGAATGATATCTAGGAGCTTTTTCTTTGTTTCTTGCTTTTGAACAAAATCCTCGATAATCTTCTTAATCTCATCGTAATTAACATCTATTTCATCACTATTAGTGCGACCAAACCAACGAGGTAAACCATGTTCATCTGGTTTATTTATATACTCATCAACGGTCCTTTTAGAGATGTATTCGATTAATTCATCCCATCCTTTTTGCTCGATAATTGTATCGGCAGAGTTTTGTACACGGAACAAAAGTTTGTCGCCTTCTTCGCCGTATTTGCCCATGAGGGTGCTGAGGTTTTCCATCGAAGGGGTCTCAATCGGTTGGAAACCAAAGCGTTTGAACACAGATTTAATAGTGTCGAAGATATAATTGCGGCGCACCATAACCTCCGGAAGGAAGTCGCGTGTGCCTTTGGGAATACTGGGTTTTTGTGCCATTTTTTGAAAATTTTTGCAAAAGTACGAATTATTTCAATTCAAACTCTTCGCCCGCTTCGGGGATGAAGATGTTGTCCCAGCCCTCCTTGCGCAGTTGGCGTTTGTAGAACTGTTGCGCCTCCAAAGCACCATGCACGATGAAGGTCTTCTTCACCTTGCTTGGGTCTTGGCATTTCAGGTAGTCAATCATCTCCTTGTAGTCGCCGTGACCGCTGAAGGCATCGATTTCGTAGATGTCGGCCAAAACGGAATGTTCAAGGCCGAAAATGGAAACGGTTTGGGGCTTCGGTTTCTCCAACAGTTTGGCTCCCAATGTGGTAGGCGAGCAATAGCCGATGGCGAGGATGCTGTTGTTGGGGTTCTCGATGCTGTTGGCGATGTGGTGTTTCACGCGACCGGCCTCCATCATGCCCGATGCGGAAATGATGATGCAGGGTTCCTTTCTCGCGTTCAAGGCCTTCGACTGGTTGACATCGCGGATGAAAGTCAGGCTGTTGAAGCCAAACGGGTCGGGGTCGTATTCGATGACATCTTTCACATCGTCGTTGAAAAGGTCGACGTACATGCGGAAGATTTCGGTGGCGTTGACGGCCAAGGGGCTATCGACGAAAACGGGAATCTTCTCAGGCAGTTTACCCCCGTTGTAGAAGTTATTCAGCAGATACACAATCTCTTGCGTGCGGCTGACGGCAAACGACGGGATGATGAGTTTGCCGCGTTTCTCGACGCAGGTGTTGTAAATGATTTCCAACAATTGGTGTTCGGCGTTTTCGCGGTCGCTGTGGAGGCGGTTGCCGTAGGTGGCCTCGGTGATGATATAGTCGCAGTGCGGGAACGGCTCGGGCGAGCGCAGCAGGTAGTTGTGTTCGCGCCCGATGTCGCCGGTGTAGCCAATGCGGATCATCTTGCCGCCTTCGTCGATTTCGAGAATGGCGCAGCCGCTGCCAAGGAGGTGGCCCGTGTTGTTGAACTTCACCTTGATATTATTGTCCAAATAGAGATAGCGGTTGTAACTCACGGTGACGAAAAGATCCATACAAGCACGCGCATCTTTCTCTGTGTAAATGGGTTGCAACGCGGGCAGGCCCTGTTTGCGGCGTTTCTTGTTAAACCACTCCATATCGTTCTCTTGGATGAAGCCCGTGTCGGGGAGCATGATGCTGCACAGGTCTTTGGTGGCCGGCGTGCAGATGACCTCGCCCCGGAAGCCCAACTTATGGAAATAAGGTATCAGGCCGCTATGGTCGATGTGGGCGTGGGTGAGGATGATGTAGTCGATTTCCTTGGGGTCGACCATGATGTTGCGGTTCATGGTATCGGTTTCGAGACCCTTGCCTTGGAACATGCCGCAGTCCAAGAGGATTTTCTTGCCGTGGTCGGTGGTGATGAGGTGCTTACTGCCCGTCACTTCCTGGGCTGCACCGATGAATTTGATTTTCATAGTCCATCAGAATTTGACCCCAAAAATAGGAAAAAAAAGTGAGGTGGCAATGTTTTGATGTGCATCATATACACACCCTTGGCCATTTGCGAGAGGTCGATGCGGGCTTGGTTGCCTTCCACCTTGGCGTTGTAGACGGTCTGTCCGAAGGCGTTCACGATACGGACGCTTTGGATGCCCTCGCCCTCAAGGATGACTTCGCCCTTGGTCGGGTTGGGGTAAACCTTGGCGGCAATGTTGTTCTCGCCGAGGCCTACGGTAAACACGAAGTGTGCTACGAGGTTGCGGCTTTCTGTGGCGATGAAGGTGTAGGTTGATTCTTCCGAAACCACCTCGCCGTTTTCAGTCCAGTTTTGGAAAGCCCAGTCTTCGTTGCGGTCGAAGGTCAAAGTAACCTCGTCACCGTAGTTGTAGGTGCCTGATCCACTGATGCTTGC
Source organism: uncultured Bacteroidia bacterium (assembly GCA_902780055.1). Taxonomy (GTDB): domain Bacteria; phylum Bacteroidota; class Bacteroidia; order Bacteroidales; family F082; genus Limimorpha. The sequence continues at coordinate 16,486 of CACZDU010000048.1, forward strand.
AGCTTCCTCTGGATCAACAGAAGCTGCGATTTCGAAGGTCTTCAGATCGAAGATGGCTGTCAAGGAACGGCTGCCCGTCACGGTGAAGCTGTAGTTGGCTTCGGTCGAAACCACATTGTCGTCCTCAACCCAACTGATGAAATTGTATCCTTCGTTGGCGGTGGCCGTCACAGTAAGGTTGTCTCCATAGAGGTAGGAGCCTCCTCCTGTGGCAATTCCGCCTTCAACAGGATAAGCCGACACAAAAATAGCGCAGCTTTGCAGTTGGAATTGTGCCACGAATGCCGCCGATTCGGTGACGCTGAAGGTGTAGGTAGCGTTGGTGCTGACCTGTTGTCCGTTCTTGGTCCAGCGGACGAAGTTGTAGCCCGTGGCAGGCGTGGCTGTCAAAGTGCAGCTTTGGCCATAGTTGAAGGTGCCGCCACCGCTCACCGTGCCACCGTTGGCAGGGTTAGCAGTGACCGTTATGGTGTAGCTTTGCATTTGGAAGTTGGCCACCAAAGTGCGGTTGCTTGTTACTGTGAAGGTATAGTTGGCGTTGGTGGAAACCACATTGCCGTTCTCCGTCCAGTTGGTGAAGGTGTAGCCCGTATTGGGTGTGGCTTGTACGGTGCATTGTTGCCCTTGCTGATAAGTGCCGCCGCCCGTTGCGGTGCCGCCGTTGCCGGGATTGGCCGAAACGGTGATGGTGTAGTTCTGTGGCTGCGCTTGGAAGTTGGCGACCAAAGTACGGTTGCCTGTCACGGTGAAGGTGTAGTTTCTGTTGGTCGAAACCACGTTGCCGTTCTCTGTCCAGTTAATGAACGAGTATCCGTTGTTTGCTATTGCACTGACCGTACACTGCTGGCCTTGCTGGTAGGTGCCGCCGCCTGTTACCGTACCGCCGTTGGTCGGGTTGGCCGAAACATTGATGGTGTAGGTTTGCGTGCCTCCACTCGTAATAGTGACGGAGCCGATGTAAGTAATCTTGTTGTAGCCGAACACGGTCAAAGTGGCTGTACCGGTCGTTCCGGGTGCGGCAAAGGTGATGTTGGCCGTACCATTATTAATAGTGGCTGAGCCTAAGATTTCGTTGTTGAGGGTCAGTGTGGCCAAGGCACCGTTGCCGTTGGTGGCGTTCACGGTGAACGAGGTCGCGCTACTGTTCATCGAAGTGGCGTGGGTCACGTTCATGTTGACGGGGGTCATGTTGCGCACGGTGAGTGTCGGGTCGCCGAAGAGGAGCCAGAACTGATAAGTTGCCAGACCCTGACCGTTTGAGTTGTATTGGTCAAGAATCTTCATGTTGCCGTCGGTCGAAATGCCGCCAAGTGTGCGCTTGATGCTTCTGTGTTCGGTGAGGACGTTGTTCATCTCATCCTGACCGTACATGGGCGGCTGCCAAGGCTGCGAAATATAGGAGAACATGCCACCGATGGCTCCGGTAGGTGCGCCCGTTGAGTTGTTGGTAGCACGCATCCAAGCCTCGGCAAAGCAGGGCTGCGAATAGTCAAGTTGTCCGTTGTTGCAGGCCACCGACCAGATGAAGGGCAGTTTGTCGTCGTTGGTCAAGGCGTTGATGTGCGAGTTGCTGTAGTTGAACACGCCCCAACTTGTAGGTGAACCGTGGTTGCAATAGTTGATGATGCTCACGCCTTCGTTGATGTGCTGGCTGATGATGGCTGCACTTGAGGTAACTCCAGAAACATTCTGATAGTCACGATGGATGCTAGTGTAGTTGTAGTGCAACAGCGTATCCCTGATGAAGTCGATGTGCTGGTAGTCGGCCTCGCCAAAGTGACCACTGCCTGCGCCTTCGTTCTTCGACACGCCTTGCCCAATCGAAAGCCAAGTGTCGGAAGCGTTGATGTCTCTTTCGTAATGAATCACCTTGTTCACTTGTGTGGTGACATGCTCGACAGTTTCAGCAGAAAAACGACCTACAATGACATCGTTATAGTAGTCATTTCCAACCAATTGTCCAAAATATTGGTCAGTACGTCCGGAATAGCCTCCAGAGAAGGTGTAATAACTCTGCACTTGGGCATTGTCACCCACGAGCAGGATGTGGCTGATGTTGGGGTTGCTGTTGTATTGGCCTTGGATGTAGGTTTTAATGGCATCGCTGGTGGAGCCTGCCGTGCTTGTGCCGACCATCGTCGTGGGACGGCCAATTTGCTTTTTCCAGTTGACGAAAGGTTGCATGGCACCCATGAAAGCGTCGTGGCAGATGATGAGCAGTTCGCCGGTCTCGTCGACGGGCGTGTATCTGTTCAAACTCTCGCTGTAATTGATGAAATGGTTTTGATACATGGCACCAAATTCTGCATCCATCTTCACCGTGTTCGAGCGGCGGCTGAAGGTGTTTTCGCCTTGCTGACCGTCGGCATACATTTCAACGGTCATATTGTAATACACGCGCAATGTGTGTGTTACGGGATTGTAGGCAAAAGGATGGAACACCATATTCTGCCCACGGAAGTCGCGGAGAATGTAAGGATCGTACAAGCCGATGTTCTCAGCAGGGAAGAAGGCATCCGTCGAATAGGCCTCGCCGTAGGTGAAAGGCACATCGTCAGGATTCACGGTGCGCGGAAAATCGCCTTTCGAGGGCGCGACTTCCATTTGGAAATCAGTGTATTGCGCATCGATAAGGCGGATGCTGTAATGTTGCATGTCGCCGATGATGGCCGGAACGGCAATCAT
>CACZDU010000049.1:0-17425 GCA_902780055.1 uncultured Bacteroidia bacterium
CGTTTCGGTCCGGTGGCGCAAATCGGCGACACCGAATCGGAAGAGAAGCCCCGTTTTGCCGGCCTGAAGAAAGACATGAGCATTGAAAGCGTCACCTTGGAGGAAGTGCTGAAACTGTTCGACTTCCCGCGCATTCTCGGCGAGTTTGAAGGCAAGGAAATCACTGTGGCTGTGGGTCGTTTCGGGCCTTACATCCGCCACGACAACAAGTTCTACAGTCTTGCCAAAACCGACAATCCTTCCCTCGTGGAATACGACCGCGCCGTCGAAATCATCAACGAGAAACGGCAGAAGGACTTGGACAACATCATCCTCACCTTCGACGAAGACCCCGACCTGCGCGTGATGAACGGCCGTTTCGGGCCTTACATTGCCTACAAGAAAACCAACTACAAGATTCCGAAAGGCACCGAGCCGTCCACGCTGAGTTATGAAGACTGCATGGCCATCGTGGAAGACCCGAAGAACGCGCCCAAGAAGAAGGTGTTGAGGAAGAAATAATTAATTTGCGTTTGTCACTTGTTTTGACTATTTTTGCAGTGCCTAAGCATTAGGAAGAATTATGGATATTGCAAGAATCAATCAGCATAAGCAGACTTTTGACGAAATCATGCATTTCATCAAGAGCGATGATGGTCAGGAACAAGTGGAGATTTGGTTTGCGAGGGAGTTGCAACCTGTTTTAGGCTATGCCCGTTGGGAGAATTTCCTTGTGGCTATCAGCCGAGCCGTTGAATCCTGTAAAACGCAGAATATCAATGTAGATGACCATTTTCGTGAGGTCACGAAAATGGTCACTTTGGGAAGCGGATCGCAAAGAGAAATCACCGATTTCATGCTTACCCGATACGCCTGTTACCTGATTGCGCAGAATGGTGACCCGAAAAAGGAAGAAATTGCTTTCGCTCAGGGATATTTTGCATTGCAAACCCGTCGAGCCGAATTAATCGCGGAACATCTTAACCAACTATCACGATTGGAAACCCGCGAACGTTTGCGCACTTCCGAAAAACAACTGTCGCGCAACATCTATGAACGTGGTGTTGACGACAAAGGCTTTGGCAGAATCCGCTCGAAAGGCGATACTGCTTTGTTTGGTGGCAACACAACGGAAGACATGAAGAAACGCCTTGGCATCAAATCAAGCCGACCGTTGGCTGATTTTCTTCCCACACTGACTATTGCCGCAAAAAACCTTGCAACAGAAATGACCAACTACAATGTGGAACAAAAAGACTTGCAAGGCGAAATTTCCATCACACAAGAACATGTTCAAAACAATATCAGTGTTCGTCAGATGCTGGGACAAAGAGGCATCCGACCGGAAAACCTGCCAGTCGCCGAAGACATCAAGAAGGTGGAGCGTCGAGTGGCAAGCCATGAAAAACAGATAGAAAAGACCTCTCCGAAACTGCCGAAAGAAGTTAAGGACGAGGGAGAACAATGATTATATTCCTTTTGCCATCTTAAATCTTGAGTTTTAAATCTTAAATCGAATACAAAAAATGGAGAAAAAAGACCTACTGAAAGACGTTGTCGAACATATCGACATCAAGAAGTACGACTCGACTGAATTGATTAATGCCATGCGCAAGATGTCGTTCACCTCGCGCGACACGGCCCGTGCCGCCGACATCCTCTGCCAGATGATTGCGGAGAAGGACTGCACCAACATCCTCACCATTGCCGGTTCCACCTCGGCTGCCGGCTGTATGCAGGTGTATGTGGAGATGGTCAGGAACAAGATGGTTGACGCTGTGGTCGCCACGGGCGCCAGCATCATCGACATGGACCTCTTCGAAGCCCTTGGCTACAAGCACTATATCGGCACGAAGGAGAACGTCATCCCCGACACGAAACTGCGCGAACTTTATATCGACCGCATCTATGATACCTTCATCGACGAGGAAGAGCTGCAAGCCTGCGACCAAGCCACCTGCGACGTGGCCGACACTTTGGAGTGCCGTCCCTACAGCAGCCGCGAGTTCCTTTACGAAGTCGGCAAATGGTTGGCCAACGGTCAGTGTCCCGATTTTCTGCCCCGCCTTCAGCGACAGCAGTGCCGGTTTCGGCATCGGCAAGCACCAGTGGCTCCGCAAAAAAGCCGGCAAGCCTTACGTCAGCATTGACAGTGTGGCCGACTTCCTCGAACTCACCGAAATCAAGATGAACAGCCCTGAAAGCGGCCTGTTTATGGTCGGTGGCGGCACACCCAAGAACTTTGCCCAAGACACCGTCGTTTGCGCCGAAATCCTTGGCGTTGAGGTGCCTATGCACAAATACGCCATCCAAATCACCGTGGCCGACGTGCGCGACGGCGCCTGCTCGTCGTCGACGCTGCTCGAGGCTGGCTCGTGGGGCAAGGTGAGCGAGGAACTCCAGCAGATGGTCTATGCCGAAGGCACCACCGTCATCCCCGCCATCGTCAGTTACGCCTACCACAATGCACCGTGGAAAGACCGCGAGTATAAGAACTGGCAGAAACTTTATAAGTAATGCGGAATTAGGAATGCAGAATGCGGAATATCGCGATGCGCTGCTTGGCTTCGCCTTATTCCGCATTCCGAATTCATCATTCATCATTAAAAAATGGACATCAGCACATTCCTTGAACCTATTTCTGAAAAATGTTTCAGTGTGGCGTTTCGGCCCGGAAAATTGACCTTGGGCGAAACCATCGGCATCTATCGGACTGAAGACAATTTCCCCAACCTTGAAGGCGTGGACTTGGCCATCATCGGAGTCAAGGAAGAACGCGGTGCCATCGACAACAAAGGCTGCGCCGATGGAGTCGATTACATCCGCAAAGCACTCTACCAACTTTTCAACCATTGGCCGCAATTGAAAGTCATCGACATCGGCAATGTGAAGATTGGGAAGGAAATCAACGATACCTATTTTGCCTTCAATCAGGTGCTTACGGAGTTGTTGAAGAACAAAATCGTGCCCATCATCATCGGGGCGGGACAAGACCTCACCTACACGATGTACCAAGTGTATGAGCCGACGGGCAAACTCATCAACATTGCCGCCGTCGACCCTATGTTCGACATCGGCAACGACCAAGAAGCCCTCAATTCGCACTCTTATCTGAGTCATATCATCTTGCACCAGCCCAATTTCCTGTTCAACTTCACCAACATCGGCTACCAGTCGTATTATGTTGACACAGAGAATATTGAGTTGATGAAACAGTTGCTTTTCGATGCCTATCGTTTGGGCAGCATCAAGCAAAACATCGAACTGACCGAGCCGCTCATCCGCAACGCCAACCTTTTGAGTTTCGACATCGCAGCCGTCCGCGCCTCCGATGCTCCTGGAGTGAAGAACGCCTCGCCCAACGGCTTCAACGGCGAGGAGGCCTGCCGCATGACGCGCTACGCTGGACTGAGTTACAAACTCTCGTCCATCGGCTTCTTCGAGTACAATCCGCACTACGACATCAATTCACGCACGGCCAACCTCATCGCCGAGATGATTTGGTACTTCATCGAAGGCTTCGCCAACCGCCAAGACGACGTCCCAACCCTCGAAAGCACCGATTTCAAGCGTTACATCGTGCAAATCGGTGAGAATCAAAATGATGTAGTATTCCTTTGTCACAAAATCACGGGCAAGTGGTGGATGGACATGTCATTCCTGCAAAACGACGACAAACGCTATGAGCGGCACCATTTCATCCCCTGCTCGAAAGAAGACTACGACCAAGCCATGCGCAACGAACTGCCCGACAAATGGTGGCAGTTTTACCAAAAATTAATGTGATTACAAATGCCGCCCAAAATCCATCCGCTCGTGGAGGATTCGAACAATTCTGGCTTTGCCGTTTTTCAATATCCGATAGAAAATGATATGCTTCCCTGACCGAAGACCTCTGTAGTCTGCGCGTACTTCCTCGTAGGAACGCCCTACAGTGTTGGGGTCGTCGGCAATGAGGTTCAAAGATTGAACCAAACCATGAAAATAGGTGTCCGCTTGCCTTTCCGACCAAGTTTCAACGGTGTAATACCAAATCTTGCAAAGGTCTTCCTGCGCCTTTTTGGATAGAATATAGTCAGCCATTTGCCTTGTATTGTGCTTTCAGTTCTTGAAGAAAAGCCTCCGGATCAAAGTCTACCACATCGGGGCTGGCTTCGCCTTCGGCCAAAGCTGCTCTGAGGGCGGCCAAACGCGATTCATCCTCCTCCAACCGGCGAAGGCCGGCACGAATGACCTCGCTGGCATTGTTGTATCTGCCGCAGAGGATGCTGTTTTTGATAAACTCCTCATAATGAGGCCCCAAAGATACTGTCACTGTCCTACCCATAACACTTGGATTATTGTCTGCGCTGCAAATGTAAGAATATTTCTTATCTCAAGAACAAAAAAGCATAGAATTATTTTTTTTCCTATTTTTGCCGCAAATTTTTCAACCTAATAGCAATGAAAAAATCTCTATCAATTTTCACTCTTTTGCTCTTGATGGCCGCCTCTGTGCAAGCCCAAGACGAACTCCCCCTGACCCCCTCAAAAGGGGGAAAACCCGACTGGATGAGATGGCACTATCTCTCCGAGGAAGAAATGTACGACACCTCGCGTGGAATGAACTTCGTCGAGACCGACCCGCCGACGGGCGAGCCGCGCTTTGTGGCCGAGTTTGAACCCATGCAGGGCGTGATGATCCGCTACCCATTGGGCATCCCTACGAGCCTTGTGGCGCAACTTTCCAACAACTGCATGGTGTATTGCATCGTCAGCACCTCGCAACAAAACCAAGCCCAGAACAGTTTCCAAAACGCGGGCGTCAACATGAGCAATGTGACCTTCGTCAATGCGCCGACCGATTCTTACTGGGTGCGCGACTATGGCCCGTGGTACATCTTTGAGGACCGCAACCCCGCCATCGTCGACAACATTTACAACCGCCCGCGCCCCAACGACGACAACATCTCGGGCGTGTTCGCCAACTTCTGGCAGATTCCCATGTACGGCATGAACCTCCAGCACACTGGCGGCAACATGATGGAGGACGGCAGAGGCCACGGCGTGAGCGATGACCTTGTGTTTCAGGAAAACAACAACAACGAGGCCAACGTCCGTGAAAAGATGCGCGACTACCTCGGCATCGACCCCTATCACGTCACCATCGACCCACAAGGCGACTACATCGCTCATGTCGATTGCTGGGGCAAATACCTCGCTCCCGACAAGATCTTGATTGCGCAACTGCCGCAAAGCAATCCCCGCTACCAGTATTATGAAGAAGTGGCCGAATACTTTGAGAACACCAACTGCTGCTGGGGCTATCCCTATCGCGTGTATCGCGTGCAGGAACCCGGCGGCTACACTTTGGCTCCCTACACCAACAGCCTGATTCTCAACAAGACCGTTTATGTGCCGATGGGCACCAACAATACTTACAATCAAGATGCCATTGCCGTTTATCAGGAGGCCATGCCTGGTTATGAAATCGTTGGCGTGAACGGTGGTTCGGCTGGTTGGGAAAACACCGATGCCCTCCACTGCCGCACCCGTGGCGTGATGGATTTCGATATGCTCTTTGTCGACCACCGCAACGTGCTTTTCGGTGAGCAAGAATGGCAGGAATCCATTCCCGTTGTTTCCAAGTTTATCGCCTACAGCGGTGCCAATTTGAAGCAAGACTCGCTCCTTGTTTATTACAGCATCGATGGCGGCGCGTACCAAACGGCCCACATGACCGCTACGGGCAATCCCGACGAATATGTAGGTTACATTACAGGCTATCAAGGTGGCTCCGAGATTGACTACTATGTGTTCGGTGCCGACGAATCGGGACACCGCTACACGCAGCCCGTCTTTGCCGACCTCGACCCGCACCATTTCACGATGGCGGCGCATCAGCCAAGCGGAGAATTGACTATTACTCCTGATACGCTGTGGTTTGAACATAATGGCGACGAACAGGCTTTTACCATCGAAAACCAGACCAACACTGTTGTTCAGATTAACGCCATAACGGAGGAAGGTGGTTATTTGCTTCCTGACACTCCCAACCTTCCCTACAACTTGCAAGTTGGGGAATCCATTTCGGTTGGTTTCCTTTTCAGTTTTCCGCTAAAAACGAACCGTGCATCTGATGATTATGTTTCAAGTTTGATAAAGGTTCAGACCTCTGTCGGAGAAAAGCTTGTGACCGCTATGATAAGCAGACAAGGTATGGTGAATTTCGTTTACCAAAATGAAATGTATTTTGATGACCCAACTATGGTCATTGAATCAAGTTTCTTCAATAAATCTGTTTTTGTTCCTACAATCAGGGTTTTATCCATTGCCGAGAAAGACACTGATTATCTGAATATTGAAACAAACCCCACTCCACCTTTCGATTTGGAATTCGATGGCGACGAAGCCTTTATGTTCGTGAGTTTGAAGGATTTCGCAAAAGGCTATGTGCAAACAAGCATCGAAATCGAAACTGACTATGGTATCTTTGAGATTGCCGTCCACATTAATGAAGACATCCTCTCTGTCAACGAAATCTCCTCCGAAGCCAAGCTCTACCCCAACCCGACCACGGGCCAATTCACCGTGGAAGGCGCGAATGTGGCCAAGGTGGTGGTGTATAACCTCGTCGGACAGAAGGTACACGAGGCTGAAGGCAAGACCATCAGCATTGACGCCGCCGAATGGAACAAGGGCATCTATTTGGTCAATATCATTGAACAGAACGGTGCTGTTGTGACCAAGAAATTGGTGGTGAGATAAGTTTTATCCCTTTCGGGTGAAAAGTCGAGAATCCCTGAACGCCGTTTCGGGGATTCTTGCTATTTTTGCAGACAAATGCGTCGCTTCGCGTCACTGCGAGGCACGAAGCAGTCCAGACAAAAAGCTTAATCTCTGGATTGCTTCGTCGTTCCTCCTCGCAATGACGCAAAGCGTGTCAAAAATGAACCAATAATTTCCCATTATGAAGAATATTCATCCTTTATTATTTATCATTTGCGCACTTTTGGCTTTGGCCTCCTGCCAGAAGAAAAACGCCCCGCTGTTTCGCGGCGACTACAGTTTCAAGACCTCGGGCAGCGTCACTTTGGACGAAATCGTGACCAACGGCGAAGAAGGCGACTCGTTCACCGTCAGTCTGCCCAACGAAATCGGGCAATTGGAAATCAGCGTCTTGGGCAATGAAAAAGACAGTGTCGTGGTGGTGATGAACACTATGGGCGGCGAGGTTGTGGTCACCCACGCCCTTTGCCAAGACAACAAAATCTTCCTCCGCGACTTCACGAAAAACACCCTGCTTTTCACCGGCGACTCCATCTCCCTGAAAAACGAGGTGCGCGTCAGTGCATCGGGGCAGATGTATGAGGACAACACGCTCATTATCAATATGATTTATGACGGTGAAGCCGAAACCAATGAGCGTAATTTCAAGATTCACGGCGACAACATCCGTATGGCGGCAATAAGGAATTAATTAGGACACGAGACCTCGAGACTTCTGGTCTGTCTCACGTCCCGCAGTCCCGAGTCAAAAAAACACTGAAATGAAAACCAAATACATCCTATGGCTCCTCCCCTTGCTGATGGCAGCCTGCAATGATAGAGAACCGAGCCAAATCAAGGAAAAACTCTTGGGCGGTCCTGCCGAGGAGCGCGTCATTCCTGTTGGCGTTCAGGTGATTGACGAAGTGAGCGGCATCGTCAGCAACACCTATCCGGGCTATTTGGAGGAAGGGCAATCGGTGGAGATGGCCTTCAAATATGGCGGCACTTTGCAGCAACTCAACGTGAAACAAGGCAGCCGCGTCAGGAAAGGGCAAACGCTGGCGCGTGTGTCGTCGCCACAGATGGAAAGCACCCAACGCTCGGCGCAAGCCACCCTCGAACAAGCGCATGATGCCTACGACCGCCTGAAGAAAGTACACGATAATGGCAGCCTGCCCGAAATCAAGTGGCGCGAGATGGTTGCCAACCTTGAAAAAGCCCAGTCCGCACTGGATTTGGCCAACGCTATGCTTGAAGACAACACGATTGCGGCACCTTTCGACGGCACCATTGCCTCCGTCAATGCCGAAATCGGGGAAAACATCGCGCCGCTGAAGCCTGTCATACGCATCATTAATACTAAAGGTATGGCCGTGAAAATCTCCGTGCCCGAAAACGAAATCGCCAAAGTGCAGGTGGGCGACACCGCCGAGGTCGTCATCCCCGCCTTGGGCGACAAACGCTTGATTGGCAAAGTGATGGAGAAAAGTATGACAGCTTCGTTGCTCACGCATAGTTATCCCGTCAAGGTGCTTATCGAGCAGCCCGACAAGGAACTCGCGCCCGGAATGATTGGCAAAGTGGTGCTGAAAGCCGATGTCAGCAAAGGCATCGTCGTACCTGCCAATGCGGTTTTGATTAATCAGGAAGGGAAGTTTGTTTGGGTGGCCGAAGACGGTCGCGCCACGCGGCGGAAAATCACCCTTGCGGGCTATTCCGGCACGGGAGTCATCGTCAGCGAAGGCCTGCAAGTCGGCGACAAGGTCATTGTGGAAGGCTACCAGAAAGTGAGTGAAGGAATGAAAGTAGAAGAAACCCTCCTCAACAAGGGGTCATGACCCCTTGTCCCTACCGGACGAAAGGCGAAACATCGCCAACAATGGGGCATGCCCCATTGACCCTACCGGACGAATGAAATGAATAGAAAAAAATGGCAAAAATAAAAGAACACGGCATCATCGCGGGGAGCATCGACCACCAGAAGATTGTTTGGGTGGTCGTAGCCATCATCGTGGCCTTCGGCATCTACGCCCTCGCCAAAATGAAGAAGGACGAGTTTCCGGCGTTCAGTTATCCGCAGGGCATTGTGGCGGGCGTGTATCCGGGCGCCAATTCCGAGGAGGTGGAAGCCCAACTCACCAAACCCCTTGAGGAACTGCTGTTTTCCCTGCCCGAGGTGGACCGGAAAAACACCTACTCCGTGACCAAGGAAGGCGTCTGCTACGTCTATGTGATGCTCGACTTGACCAAGAGCAACTACGCCCAAGCGTGGACGAAAATCCGCAACAAAATCAACGAAAACAAGGCTTTGACTTTTCCGGCGGGCGTGTTGGCCATTGCCGTGATTGACGATTTCGGCGACACTTCCTCGCTGCTTATCGCAATGGAATCGGACGATAAAACCTACCGCGAAATGCGCGAATACACCGACGACCTCACCCGCCGCCTGCGCGACATTCCCCAAACGGGCAACGTGCGCGTGATGGGTGAACAAACCGAGGAAATCGCGGTCATTGTGGACAAGGAAAAACTCTCGTTCTACGGCATCAGTCCGAACACGCTGATGCTGCAATATGCCTCGCAAGGCTTCCTCACCACGAGCGGCACGATGGAAACCACCGACTTCGACCTGCCGCTGCACATCGAGAATCCCGTGGTTTCCGAAGAGGAACTTGAGGAGCAAATCATCTATTCCGACGCGGCGGGCAACACCGTCCGCCTGCGCGATGTGGCCACCGTCGAAAGACGTTTGGCCCCACCTTCAAAAGTGGTGAATTTCAATGGCAACAACGCCCTGATTATCAGCGTAGAGATGCGCAAGGGCTTCAACATCGTGGCTTACGGAAGGGAAGTGGAAAAAGTGCTTTCCGCGTTCAGGAAAACCCTGCCCGACAGCGTGAAAATGTACCGCATCACCGACCAGCCCAAAGTGGTCGAAAAGTCGGTCAGCGCGTTCTTGCGCGACTTGGTCATTTCAATGATTGTCGTGATTGCAGTGATGCTGCTGCTCTTCCCTATGCGCACCGCACTCATCGCCAGTTCGGGATTGCCGGTCTGCACGGCTATGAGCATCGGATTGATGTATCTCTTTGGAATTGAGTTGAATACAGTCACTTTGGCCGCCCTTATCGTCGTGCTTGGTATGATTGTGGACGACTCCATCATCAATATTGACGGCTACATCGACAAGTTGAGCCAAGGCTACAAGCCCTTCGATGCCGCCGTGAGCAGCGCAAAGGAACTCTTTATGCCTATGCTCATCGCCACGGGCGCCATCGCCACGATGTTTTTCCCGATGACGCGCATCATCACCGGGCCTTTGGGCGATTTCGTCCAGCTCTTCCCGTGGACCGTCGCCTTCTCACTGATGGCTTCGTTGGCCTATGCTATGCTCGTCATTCCCTCGTTGGAAATAATGTTCATCAAGCCTGACGACAAGCCCAAACACAACGGTTTCCTGAAAGCCCAAATGCGGTTTTTCGCCTTCCTGCAACGGCTTTACGACAAACTGCAAAGCCATTGTTTCAACCATCCTTTGTTCACCATCGGGATGGGCGTGGGTTCCATCGTTTTGGGTGTTTTGATGTTCCTCGCCCTGAATGTGCAGATGATGCCTATGGCCGAGCGCGACAGCTTCGCGGTGGAAATTCGCCTGCCCGAAGGCAGCAGCCTCGAAGCCACCACGCGCATCAGTGACTCGTTGCAACAGATGATGCTCACTGATAAACGCATCACCTCTATCACCGCCTTCATCGGCGAAACCGCGCCTCGTTTCCACGTGACTTACGCACCGAGCATCCCAGCCAACAATCTCTCGCAACTCATCGTGAACACCACCTCGAAGCAAGCCACCGAAGACCTGCTGAAGGAGATGGACGACAAATATTCCTACTACTTTGCCGAAGCCCACGTGCGCTTCCGCCAACTTGACTATCAGGCTGTTTCGACACCCGTGGAGGTCTTTGTTTTTGGTGACGACTACACCAAAACCGCTCCCGTGGCGCAACAAATCAAGGACTACATGCTCACCTTGGACAAGGAACTTCGTTGGGTGCACACCGACTATGATGAGTTTTTGCCTTCGGTGAAGGTGACCATGAAACCCGAAGAATGTGCCCGCCTCGGCATCACCAAAACCGTGCTTTCCTTAGACCTTGCTGGTAGCCTCAATGGTCAGCCGCTGACTACCGTCTGGGAAGGCAACCGTAGCCTGCCCGTCAAACTGTATGCGGAACAAAACTACGACCCCGACGACTACGAAACCGTTCAAAACCAACTGATTCCCACGATGGTGCCCGGCACCAATGTCCCGCTTCGGCAAGTCGCCGACATCAGTCCCGACTGGCATCCCGCTACTTTGGTGCACCACAACAACAAAAACGCCATCACCGTGGCCGCAGATATGAAATTCTGGAGGCCGCAGACGGTGAGCATGAAGAAGATACAGACTTATATCGATAGCGAAGTGCGACCCAACCTGCCCGAAGGCGTGAGCATCGAATACGGCGGCCTGTCGTCGCTCAATACGATGGTCATCCCGCAACTGCTGAAGAGCCTGTTTGCCGCCATCGCCGTGATGTTAGCCTTCCTCGTGGCCTATTTCAAGAAAGTCAACCTCGCCCTGTTAACCTTGTGTTCCAGCAGTTTATGTATGTTCGGAGCCTTTTTCGGCGAGTGGCTTTTCGGCCTCGACTTTGGCATGACTTCCCTTTTGGGCATCGTCAGCCTTATCGGTATCATCGTCCGCAATGGCATCGTGATGTACGAATACGCTGAAACGCTCCGCACTGAGGAGGGTCTGCCCACCAAGGAAGCCGCCATGAAAGCCGGTAGCCGCCGCATGAGGCCCATCTTCCTCACCTCGGCCACCACCGCCCTTGGCGTGTTGCCTATGATTATCACCCGCAATCCCCTTTGGATGCCGATGGGCGTGGTCATTTGCTTCGGCGTAGTGCTTTCGATGGTGATTATTCTGGCCGTGATGCCGGTGATGTATTGGTTGATATTCAATAAGAGCAAATTATGAAAAAGTGTATCATCATATTAGTTTTGATGTTGTCTGCGTCAGCCTTTGCTCAAGAACCCGGCAAGATACGTCTCTCGGTTCAAGACTGTATTAATTTGGCTTTAGAGAACAATATCGAACTGAAAAACAGCCAATTGGAAATCGATAAGGCAAGAGCGACGAAAAACGAAGCCCGCGCCGAATACTTCCCCACCGTCACGGCGCAGGCCTTGGCCTTCGATGCCTTGAACCCGATGCTCACCTTCGGCATTGAGGACATCGACAATGCACAATTGAGGCAATTGCTTTACACGCTTTATGCCGAATACGGTGTCAATATGGGCTTGGACAAGGAATTTTCCTTCGTGCAAAATGGCGTGGTGCTCAATGCAATGGTCACCGAGCCGATTTATGCCGGAGGGCGCATCCGCAACGGCAACAAATTGGCCAAATTGGGCATCGAAGCCGCTGAAACACAGACAAAAATGAAGGAAGACGAAGTGCGATTGCAGACGGAAACCCTCTATTGGCAAATCGTTTCCTTGCAGGAAAAAGTGGCCACTCTCGACCAACTCGACCGCCTTTTGGATACCTTGGACAAAGACCTCGGCGGTGCCATCGAAGCGGGTTTGGCTATGCCCACCGACCAATACAAGCTCCGCGTGAAGCAAAACGAAAGCCAACTCAACCGCAAGAAACTCACCGACGGCATTACGCTTTTGAAAATGGCTTTGGCACAATACATCGGCGCGGACTGGCAGGATATGGTTCTGACCGATACGTTGGGCTTGGAAGTCCAACCTGCCATTTGGTTCCAACCTGCCTCGGAAGCCGTGGCCAACCGCAACGAGAGCCACCTTTTAGACCTCTCGTTGAAAGCCGAAGACTTGAAAAAGAAGATGACCCTCGGCGCGACCCTTCCCTCGTTGTTGGTGGGCGGCAGCGCGAACTACCACACCATTTTGGAGAACACCAAACCCAATGCGATGGTTTTTGCGATGCTTCAAATTCCCATCACCGACTGGCACAAGACCGCGTTCAAGCTAAAGAAGCACGACCTTGATGCCGAAAAGGCCGAAAACACCCGTCGCGACCTCACCGAGAAGATGGAAATGCAAACCAATCAGGCTTGGTTCAACCTTGAGCAAAGTTGGCTGCGAATCACTATGGCGCAAACCGCCTTGAAAGACGCTGAAGCCAACCTGAAAATCACGCAGGACTATTACGATGCCGGTTTGGTCGCCCTCTCGGACGTGCTCGAAGCCCAAACCCTACTCAAGCAAAGCCGCGACGAACTCACCGACAGCCGCGTGGAATATCGGGTTAATTTGGTGACTTATCGGCAGTTGACAAAATAATCCTCAAATTCTTCCGTTTACATTCCAAAAGTATTTATCCCTATGAAAAAACTCCTCTTCCTACTCCTTTTCCTCGCCACAGCGACTTTCGTCCAAGCGCAAGTCAGCAAGATGCTCGGCGAGTGGTACACCATCGACGACAAGACGGGCGAACAACGCTCGAGCGTCAAAATCGCCGAGAAAAACGGCAGTTATCAGGCTGTGGTTACGGCCATCTACGACAAAGACAACAACGGCAACTACAGGGAAATGAAGCCACCTTATCCCAAAGAATGGAAACACGTGGTCGGTACCCAGATTTTCATCGATATGAAAGTCCACGGCGACCATCTGAAGGGCAAGGTCTTCGACCCCGAAAGCCAAAAGACCTACTACGGCAAGGTGACTTACCGTGCCAAAACCGACGAACTCGTCCTGCGCGGCTCGTTGGACAAGGCCGGGCTGCTGGGCCGTTCACAGACTTGGAAACGGAAGAAATAGGATTTTCCTCACGCAGAATGCGCAGAAAACGCAGAAACCTATCGGCTTCGATTAATATGTCGCTTTGCGCTTCCTAAAATTCTGCGTATTAAGCGTGAAATATTTACACGTCAAATTTGAACTCGGCATCAAACCAGCCGGTGTCTTCCTTTAAAAGGTCGTATTCTTCGCCCGTTTGGTGGTCAACCACGTGTACGGTGCCTTTGATGTCGTCGTAAGTGAATGTAAACTGGGAGTTTACGTCGTCTTTGGGTACGTCCATTTCAGATGTTGATAATGTTTTAAGGCTGCAAAAATAATGCTTTTTTTCTTTATGGAAGCAAATCTGCCACAAATCTCTTTCAAATCGTATCGTTCTGCCGCTTCGGTCATTGCGAGGAGGAACGACGAAGCAATCCAGAAGAAAAACGCTTCAATGTCTGGATTGCTTCGTGCCTCGCAGTGACGCAAAACACTGCAAATCAATTTACGATAAGATTGACGTAAGATTTGTTTCCATTAACACAAACCTAACCTCTTATTCAATTCCGCCGTCTGTTCCTCATATCCTTTCTTGCCCAACAAGGCGAACATATTCTTCTTGTAAGCCTCCACGCCGGGTTGGTCGAAGGGGTTCACATCCAACATATAGCCACTGACAGCGCAGGCCATCTCGAAGAAATAAATCAGTTCGCCAAGGACGCAAGCCGAAACTTCGGGGATGACGATGCGCAAATTCGGCACGCCGCCGTCCTCGTGGGCCAAAACGGTGCCCAATTCAGCCTTGTGGTTCACTTCGCTGATGCGCTTGCCAGCGATGTAATTCAGTTGGTCGAGGTCTTCGCTTTCATTCGGGATGCGGAGTTCATAATTAGAGTTTTCCACCGAAATCACCGTTTCGAAGAGGTTGCGCAGGCCGTCTTGGATGTATTGCCCCATCGAGTGGAGGTCGGTGCTGAAGGTGACCGAAGCGGGGAAGATGCCCTTGTGCTGCTTGCCGTGGCTCTCGCCGTAGAGTTGCTTCCACCATTCGCTGAAATACACCAAACGCGGCTCGTAATTCACCATAATCTCGTTGGTCATACCTTGTGCATACAAGGCCTGACGTGCCACGGCATATTGCGAAACGATGTTGTCTTTGTTCGGGTTGGCTTTGCATTGCTTCTCCATCTCGACAGCACCTTTCACCAAAGCGCGGATGTCGATGCCCGCCACCGCGATAGGCAGCAGACCCACGGGAGTCAAAACCGAGAAACGGCCACCTACGTCGTCAGGGACGATATAGGTCTTGTAGCCTTTCACGTTGGCCAATTGCTTCAATGCGCCCTTGGCCTTGTCGGTGATGGCCACAATGCGCGAGGCGGCTTCCGCTTCGCCATACTTATTAATAATGTGTTGCTTCAGGATGCGGAAGGCGATGGCCGGTTCAGTCGTCGTGCCCGACTTTGAAATGACGGCCAGCGAATAGTCCTTTTTGTCCAAAACGGCCATCAGGTCGTGAAGGTAGTCTTCGCTCATGTTGTGGCCGGCGTAGACAATCAAAGGCTTCTCGCCCGCGAGCGGTGCAAAGTGGTTTTGCAGGGCCTCAATGACTGCACGAGCCCCCAAATAGGAGCCTCCGATGCCGACAA
The DNA here is from genome assembly GCA_902780055.1 of uncultured Bacteroidia bacterium. Taxonomy (GTDB): domain Bacteria; phylum Bacteroidota; class Bacteroidia; order Bacteroidales; family F082; genus Limimorpha. Next base: position 15,183 of record CACZDU010000049.1, read on the forward strand.
CCACAAAGATTTCCGACTTCTTGCGCAGGTCGGCAGCGGTTTTTTCGATGTCGGCAAGCAGGTTTTCGTCGATTTCGGAGGGCAAATTCACCCAACCGAGGAAGTCGTTACCGGCTCCTGTCTTTTTGTAAATGGTTTCGTAAGTTGCTGGTAATCTTGATTCTAATTCATTAACAATGTCCTTTTCCAAGAAAGGATTGATGTGTGTGAGGTCAATTTTCATTTCGCTAAAGATTAAGATGCTGCGAAGATATGACAAAAATTTGAAATCTAATGTGATAAATCTTAATTCGGGTGTATATTTATCAAAAATATTCTTATTTTTGCAGATTCTTTTTTCAAGCACTTTTCGATAGTTGCTTGCATCGTTTTTATCAACCATTTTACAGACAGAACATTATGTCACGGATTAAAGTTTTATTGGCTGAAGATGACCGAAAATTGGGCATGATTCTCAAGGCTTATCTTGATTCCAAAGGTCTCATCGCCACCCTTTGCACGAATGGAGAGGAAGCGTTGAAATGTTTCAATTCCTCTGAATTCGACATTTGTCTTTTTGATGTGGTGATGCCCCTCATGGACGGCTTCACTTTGGCCAAGGAAATCAAGTCGAGCAACCCCTTGATGCCCATTATTTTCCTCACCGCGAAAAACGAACAAGACGACATCCTCGAAGGCTTCAGGATTGGTGCCGACGACTACATCACCAAGCCCTTCAGCATGGATGAACTGCTGGCTCGCATTCAGGCCGTACACCGCAGAAGTTCACGCTCGATGACCAAGCCTTCCACCTACCAGCTGGGCGGTTTCACTTTCGACGCGCCACGTCATACCCTGACGAATGGCGACGACACCAAGAAACTGACCTCAAAGGAATCGGACTTGCTTCTGATGCTGTGCGAAAACATAGGCGGCACTTTGGAGCGCACCAAGGCGTTGGAACAGATTTGGGACGAGAACTCATTCCTCAACGCCCGCTCGATGGACGTATACATCACCAAACTGCGCAAATACTTCAAAGACGACCCACACGTCGACATAGTGAATGTACACGGCGTGGGGTTCAAGTTGGTGGTGAAATGATTTGTTTTTTCTGAAATAGGAAAACGCGGAGCTTGTTCTTACATTGCTCCGCGTTTTCATTGTAACTATTGAATATAACTATCAGCAATTTCGTTCCATTTAGGTATAGATAATGAACTGCCAAAATATTTTTTGTAGTTCTTTAGAAACTTAACTCTCCAAAGTCCCGATTCTTCTTTTGTTTTCGGGTTTTGCCATACTGTTTGCTCAATGGCAGAAAGAAAATCTTCAACACACTTGAACATAGGCATCTTGTTTTTCTCGCTATACCAAACTCCGGGTCGAATTTTATGGACAACACCCGATTTTACCTGCAAATTAATCGGCCAATCTTCCATACGAGGTGTAATCTCCCAAACTTTCTTCAACCAAAAGTCTTTTATCGTAACAATTCCTTCATCACTCATTTCATATCCAAAAATCAGATAATCAACATATAGCATATATGGCTTATCTATAAGTTCCTCTTCATACATGCGAAAATCAGCAATATCAAAGCCTGGGGTTGCGTTTCTGTTGAAAGCCTTAACTTCCAACAAATCCGATGTCTTATCATCGACATTAAGATAAAAATCGGGTGGCATTTGCGAATTTTCGTTAGGTGCATATTCAATGCCATTTTTGTTTAGCCATCCTTGCAACCATTCTTGAATAATGTTTCCGACAACATCTTTTCCTGTTTTCCGCGATTTTCAGACTGGATTTTATAAGTGCTTAAAATCCAATAAATTTTCTTTCAAGAATTTGCGTTTTTGGGTGTCCCGTGCTATCTTTGCGGCATGTTTGTACGTCGGAAGGTCAACAAGTCGGGCAGCACCAGCGTCCAGGTGGTGGACAAGAGCGGTGGGGGATACCGTGTCGTGTGCAGCCTCGGGGCAGCGAGCGAGGAATGGGAGATCCGGCGTCTTGAGGCCCGAGGCAGGCAATATGTCAAGGAACACAGCCACCCCGAGCTTCCCCTTTTCGGCCAAGGCATTGACGACAGGCTTGAGGAACTGGTCTCCGGCTTGGGCAACAGCCAAGTGCAGGTAATCGGCCCCGAGGTGATCTATGGGAGGCTTTACGACGAGATAGGGTACGGTGCCGTCGGCAGCAGGATGTTCAGGCATCTGGTCGTCTGCCGCCTGTTCAATCCGGGGAGCAAGCTCAAGACCATCGAC
>CACZDU010000050.1:0-15390 GCA_902780055.1 uncultured Bacteroidia bacterium
GGACACGGCTGGAATCATTGGAGCCTTGGATTTCCAACTACGCCGATACGAAGAGATTTATGGCCGCGTCGAAGAGGAAAAGACACCCGGCACACGCTTTGCCGGACTGATCCAACGCGCCCATAGGCAAACCGGCCTGAAATCCGTGGTCATTTTGGATGAATACGATGCCCCCTTGCTCGACTATCTCCACAAGCCGGAACAACTGACCGAGGTGCGACGTATCATGCAGGAGTTTTATCAGGTAGTGAAGATTTGCGATGCCGACGAGCAGTTCGTCTTCATCACAGGCATCACCAAGTTCAGCCAATTGAGCATCTTCTCTACGCTGAACAACTTGACCAACATTTCAATGGATCCAGAATATACCGCTCTTTGCGGCATCACTAAGGATGAGATGCTGACCGTTTTTGACCCTGATATCCAAAAGATTGCCGATAGATACCATTGCTCTAAAGAGGAAATGATCGCTATGCTGAAGCAACAATATGACGGGTATCACTTCGGAGAGGATTCACAAGACATCTTCAATCCTTACAGCCTTGTCAATGCGTTCAAATCCAAAAAGTTGGACTATTACTGGTTCGGCAGCGGAACGCCCACTTTCCTTTTCGAGGCAATGAAACGCTTCAACACGAATTTGCTTGAACTGGAACAACTTCAGGTGCCTTCTTCGCAGTTCGATGTGCCTACCGAGGCCATGACCTCTGCCTTGCCCCTGCTCTATCAGACGGGCTACCTCACCATCAAAGGCTATGACTTCGACACCACGCGCTACACCCTCGACTTCCCCAATGCCGAGGTGAAGGTCGGATTCATGGAGAACTTCATGGCACGCATGATGAACCTCGGCAACACCGATTCGCGGGGCTTCGCTGGCGATTTCTATGCCTGCCTAATCCATCACAACATCGAAGGTGCCTTGAAAACCATGCAAGCTTTCTTCGCCTCGATTCCTTACCTCGACTTCGGCGAGAAGGAATTGGACGAAATCGCCAAATATGAGGCCTATTACGAGGTGCTGACATACGTGGTGTTCTCCATCTTCAATTACCGCACGTTCACTCAAGTAAAGGTGGCGCGTGGCCGCACGGATGTGGTCGTGTTTATGCGCGACGCGGTCTATGTGATGGAACTGAAGATGCGCGGCACGGCGGATGAGGCCTTGCAGCAGATTGATTCTAAGGATTACGCGATTCCCTATCAGGCTGAGGGAAAGCCTGTTATAAAAATCGGCATCGCCTTCTCGCAAGAGACCAAGACCGTGTCCGATTGGAAAGTAATGAACGCCTGAACACTTTGGCACAATACTTGCAGGGCGAGGAGCGTTGAACAATTAAACAAGGAGAAAACGCCATGAAAAAAGTAGCCTTAACCGCATTGATTGTCCTGATGACCCTTTCGGGGTTCGCCCAAATGTTGGGCAAAACTAAAACCTACACCATTAGTCGGACAGCACCCAAGTCGAGCGTGGTTGATTTCAGCAATACTTCCGAACCTATCACTGGCACCGTGGTGTATGGCCGCATCGAGGAGAATGGCGACACTACTTTAATCGTCTACTTGCCGGAAGTCGACATCGACTTGATGCAACGTTACCTCCAAATTACCGACACGCGCCAAGGCCGCCGATTGGCCAGCAACGTGAAGAAAGTGTATCCCTACGCCAAACTCGCCGGCGCGAAGATGCAGGAATATGACTCGGTTTTGGCCCATGTGACTGACAAGGCGGAACGCAACCGCCTGATGCGGCAGGCCGAGAAGGAAATCACCGACCAATATACTGCCGAATTGAAAGACCTGACCATTTCGCAAGGCCTTATCCTCATCCGCCTCATCGACCGCGAAACGGGCAATACTTCCTACCAAGTTGTCCAAGAACTGCGTGGCAAGGTGCGCGCTTTCTTCTACCAAGGCTTTGCTCGGCTTTGGGGCTACAACCTGAAGACGGAATACGACCCGCACAACAACCCCGAAGACGACCAAATCGAAACAATTATGACCCTGCTGGAGCGTGGGGTGATTTGAACCTGCGACCAGCAGTTTTTTTTTCGTATCTCGCATGGTAAAAAAGGAAAAATGCTAATTTTGCAGCGGAAAAACTTCTTTCGCTATGCTACCCATGAGACTCTACACCGCTGGCATCGCCGATTTTGAAAATGTCAGACAAGACGGACGCATCTATGTAGACAAAACCGACCTTATTTATAGACTGACCAAGGAATCTCGATTCGTTTTCCTTAGCCGTCCACGAAGGTTTGGCAAGAGCCTGCTTTGCAGCACCTTGAAATATTATTTCCAAGGCCGCAAGGATCTGTTTGAAGGTTTGGCCATCGCCGAGTTAGAAAAGGACTGGAAAAAGTATCCCGTGTTGCACTTCGACATCAGTGCCTGCAAGAACAAATGGGAAATGAATCAGATAGTCGACGAGTTGCATAGCCAGTTGGACATGCACGAGAGACGCTATAAATGGGAGAAGACCGAAGGCACACCCGGCGAACGCCTCAAGAAGCTGATTCAGCAAGTACATGAGAAAACCGGTTTGAAGGCAGTTGTCATTTTGGACGAATACGATGCGCCCCTGTTGGATTATCTGCACAAGCCTGACGAGTTGGAGCAGGTGCGCCGCATTATGCAGGAGTTCTACCAGATGGTGAAGGTGTGCGATGCCGATGAGCAGTTCGTCTTCATCACGGGCATCACCAAGTTCAGCCAACTGAGCATCTTCTCCACGCTGAACAACCTGACCAACATCTCAATGGACTCAGAATACACCGCCCTCTGCGGCATCACCAAGGACGAGATGCTCACCGTCTTCGACCCCGACATCCAAATGCTGGCAGACCGTTACCATTGCCCCAAAGAGGAAATGATCGGTATGCTGAAGCAACAATATGACGGGTATCATTTCGGAAAAGACTCCAAGGACATTTTCAATCCTTACAGTTTGGTGAATGCCTTCAAGATGAAAGACCTTGATTATTACTGGTTCTCCAGCGGAACGCCCACTTTCCTTTTCGAGTCGATGAAACGCTTCAACACGAATTTGCTGGAACTGGAGCAACTCAAGGTGCCGTCGACGCAATTCGATGTGCCCACCGAGGGCATGACTTCGGCCTTGCCCTTGCTTTATCAGGCGGGCTACCTCACCATCAAAGGCTACGACTTCCACCGCAACCTCTTCACATTGGATTTCCCCAACGCTGAAGTGAAAGTTGGTTTCATGGAAAACTTCATGAGCCGCATGATGAACCTCAACCAAGACGCGCGTGGATTTGCCGGCAATTTCTACGCATCCCTTCTTGAGCATGACATCGAGGCCGCATTGAAAGCCATGCAAGCCTATTTTGCCTCAATCCCTTACCTCGACTTCGGCGAGAAGGATTTGGACGACATTACCAAGTATGAAGCCTACTATGAGGTGTTGACCTATGTAGTATTTTCCATCTTCAATTGCCGCACATTTACACAGGTGAAGGTGGCGCGGGGTCGGACGGATGTGGTGGTCTTCATGCGCGATGCGGTCTATGTGATGGAACTGAAAATGCGCGGCACGGCACAAGAGGCTCTCGAACAAATCAACGCGAAGGACTACGCCATCCCCTACCAAGCCGAGTGCAAGCCCGTTGTTAAAATTGGTATCGCTTTCTCGCAAGAAACCAAGACGGTGTCGGATTGGATAGTGGAGAAAGAATGAGCGTTTCTTATTTTCCGCGTCCTTGGATAACGATTAAAACCGTGTAAATCAAAATCTTGATATCTAAGGCAAGGTTCACATTTTCGATGTAAAGCACATCGTATTTCAGGCGTTCCACCATTTCATCCACGTTCTCGGCATAGCCGTATTTCACCTCGCCCCAGCTGGTAATGCCGGGTTTCACCTTCAACAAGAGGCGGTAATAGGGTGCTTTCTCCATGATTTTGTCGATGAAATACTGCCGCTCAGGACGATAGCCCACTATCGACATGTCGCCCTTCAGTACGGTCCAGAATTGCGGAATCTCGTCCAAGCGCACCTTGCGCATGAACTTGCCGAACTTGGTGATGCGCGGGTCGTCGTCGCTCGAAAGCATAGGCGTGCCGCTCGATTCGGCATCCACCCTCATGCTGCGGAACTTGGCCATCTTGAATGGTTTGCCACCTTTGCCGATGCGTTCCTGCACATAAAAGACAGGCCCTTTGGAGGTGGCCTTCACGATGATGGCGCAGGCCAAAAACACGGGCGAAAGGATAATGAGCGCGAAAACGGAGGCAACAACATCGAAAACCCGCTTGACCACCCTTTGCCATACGGGCATCAGTTCGGGCGTGACCTGCACCAAAGGCGCCTGCCAGATAGCAGACTGCTTGACGGTACCAAACACCAAGTCCTGCATGGCGGGGATGATTTTCACGTTGGCTTCGGTCGTGTCGACGACTGTGAGCAGCACTTTCATTGTTTCAATCTCGGAACGCTCAATGGCGATGATGACCTCCTCCACATTTTGTTCCTTCACGATGCGCTCGATGTCGTGATACGATCCGAGATGGGGCAAAAACTCGCCCAATTTGTATTCCTTCTTGTCGTAGACATTCAAAAAACCGATGACACGCCTTCCTGAAGGTTTCACCTCCTCTTCAATCTCCTTGAAAATGGCGCAGGCGTTGTCGTTGCTGCCCACGATGAGCGTATTGAACCCGATTTTCTTGGCCCGAATCCGCGAAATCACTGTAGTGGTGATGAGAACACGAGGAATGTAAGTCAGCAGGAACTGGAAGGTAAAGAGTGCGATAATCGACTGATAATAAGACTTGTAGTTCACCACTTCATCATCAAGGATGACCACAAAGAAAAGTACCACTACGCCCAAAAGCGTGATGAAAAAAGTTTGCCCAAGTTCCTTCAGGCGCGACTTGTAGTACACTTTCTCGTAAGCCCCCGTGACGGCATGGAGGATAATCCAACAAATGGGGATGAAGACAACGCCAATCCAGAAACTCGGCGTGCTGAAAGAATGGGTGATGCGGTCCCAATAATTGATATAAAGGTCTTCGTGCGCCTTGCGGAAAAAATAAAACAAGGTCCACGCCAAAATGGACGCGATCCAATCGACGGCAAGATAGATGCTGGCCAGTTTCTTCTTGTTCATAACTTGCGATAAATCAGTTTCAGATTATCGAAATAGTAGTAGCGTCTTTCGTTGAGGGGATGATAGTAATGGCCGTAGAGGGTATCGATGGAGGTGGTCAGGTCGGAAGTGAAATAGACTTTGAAATAGTCGGCGGTGTAGTTTTCGTTCATCGTCGGGCCGATGTTGATGTAAATCTTGTTCCAACGTTGTGGCTTGTCGTGCTGCTTATCGGTGGGTGTCACCTTCACAAGCGGCCAAGTGGTGAGGTGGTAGTCCTTGAAATATTTCACTCCGACGAAAAACGTGTCGTTGCAGCAATAGTCCATCTCAAGCATACAATACACGCCGTTCATGTTCCTGTAGAAATCAACGCCGTCGGCCATAGCAACAGTGAAATCGAGAGAATCGGGGGGCAGTTCCACCTTGCCCGAGAAGAATGAGTTGTTGGAATGCCAAGCCTCAGTGCCGCTAACGCGAATGATGCCAGTATCGCTGGCGGCATCAGGCAACAAGGAATTGGCGTTCTCGAAATCCTCCATCCACGCGAAAACGGTGCCTTCATCCTGCGTGTAATACCTGAGAACAGGATTCACATTGATGATGCTGTCCTCCACAAGGTTCATCCTTTGGCTCATGGGTCTATAGAAAGGATACCACGGACGCGCGGCGGATATTCCGTTGCGATAGATGCCACCGTAGATGGTCACCTTGTGCTCCCCTTTCTTCAGGATGGGGAAAGTGGCAGGCAGTTCGAAGCAACCAACGTTTTGGTCGTCGACATACACCCAAGCGTCGGTGATTTTGTGCGTCGGAGCCCCATATAGCGAATAGTCCATGTTGGGATCGAGTGAGATGGAATCGATGTGGATATAGGACGGTATCTTTTGCGGGCCTTCAAACTTGGCGCACGAGGCAAGCCCTATGAGCACTATGCCCAGCATAATGAAAAGGATGGATTTTCTTGTCATGACAATGATTTTGATTAGGTAACGACGAAGAGGGATGATTATTGTAAATGTCAGGGTTTATTTCTTCACTTTGGCGATGGATTCGTTGACGGAATCGAGGATGCGATAGGCCAATTTCAACACATTGATGCCGTCGTCGATGGTGACGGCGGGCGTGGTGTTGTGGACGATGGCGTCGTAGAAACTTTCCAATTCTGTTTGTATGGCGTTAATCGGGTGGATTTCAGGCATTTCGAATGTGATTTGCTTTTCGCTGCCATCGGCGAGGGTGATGGTGGTTGAAAGCAGGTTGGATTCGTCCACTTCGTCATGGATGCGGAAAATTTCAGCCTTCTTATCGAGGAAGTCGACGGTGATGTAAGCTCCTTGTTGGAAGATGCGCGTTTTGCGCATGTTCTTCATCGACAGGCGCGAAGCCGTGAGATTGGCCACCGCACCATTCTCAAACTCAATGCGCACATTGGTAATATCTGGTGTCGGGCTGACGATGCTGACACCGCTCGCGCTGATATGGATGACCGGTGATTTCACGATGGTAAGCAGAATGTCCAAGTCGTGAACCATAAGGTCAAGAACCACAGGCACATCCGTTCCACGCGGATTGAACAAAGCCAAGCGATGTGCCTCGATGAAAAGCGGTTCGCCGATGAACGATTCCGCTGCAACGAAGGCAGGATTGAAACGCTCCACATGGCCCACCTGCACCTTCACGCCCGCTTCGTCGGCCAGTTTTTTCAAGGCGTTGGCCTCTTCGGGCGTGGCCACGATGGGCTTCTCAATGAAGACATGCTTGTGTTTCCGCAAGGCTTTTGAGGCGCACTCAAAATGGCGGATGGTCGGAGTCACAATGTCGACCACATCCACCGCATCTATCAGTGCGTCAACGGAATCGAAACGCTTCACATTCAGTTCTTTTTCCACCTGTTGCGCCGTTTCCTCGGCAGGGTCGAAAAACCCGACCAAGTTGTATCTCTCTATATGTTTGATGCAGTTCAAGTGGATTTTCCCCAAATGTCCCGCACCTAAGACACCTATTTTCAGCATTTTACAATATAATACAATATCAAAATAAAGGGCAAAAATATGAATTTTATTCGTTCTGCTTTCCATCTTCAAAAAATTATGTATCTTTGCAGCGATCAAAGTGCCATTATGCACAGGCTGCACAGTTGCACTATAATAAGGATCTCAGGGGGAACTTTTTCGGTTCCCCCTTTTAATTGAAATCACAAATGAAACTTGCCACCAACATAGACGAACAAATCCAAAAACTCAAGCAAAGAGGGATGATTATCGAAGACGAAGCCAAAGCAAGGGAAATCTTGCTTGACATCGGCTACTATAGATTGGGCTTTTATTGGTTTCCTTTGGAAAAGACCTATCCAAACAAGCAAAACCGCAATCACGGGTTTGTTGAAGGCGCGTCTTTTCTTTGGGCTACCAACCTATATTATACCGATTGCCGAATCAGAAACCTACTCATTCCCTATCTATCACGAATAGAGGTTAATTTAAGGACATTTGTCATTTATACGGTGTCAAACCATTATAAACAAAACCCGACTTGGTTCGCCGATCGTAATGTGATGAAATCCGAATTCATCGCTTCTTTTCCAACTGCCTATGACAAGATTCGCAAAAACGAAGCCATCAAAAGACATCACGAAAAGTATCAAAACGACATCTATGCGCCGGCATGGAAAACGCTTGAATACATGACATTCGGTGACCTGCTGGTATTATTGAAAAACATGAAGAGTCAATCCCTTTTGGTCCAAATTGCAGAGCGATATGGATTACGAAACATTGACGTGTTTTACAGTTACATGGACACCATCAGAATTGTACGAAACCTTTGTGCGCACGGACACAACATATACGATTTGAGACTGCAAAAAAGTATCAAAGGCGGTCCTTTAGGGAAACAAATGAAAACGGAAATGCACCACAACTTATGCGGAGTTTTGCTTGTTGTGTTTTATCTGCTACAGCATGTTTCCAACAATCGCCTCAACGAATTGAAGCAGCAACTTGCTTTGGAGCTTGGGCATACTGAAACATCTGAATTGGGTGAAACGATTGGTTATATCAAGGAAGTTTTGTAGTCTTCAAGAAACAAAAGTATCCCAAAACAAATGAACACCATCATAGAAGACAATTACCGTCACAAAGGCCTGCGCAAGCAAATGGTCGACCAATTGCGCACCAAGGGCATCACCGATGAGGCTGTGTTGTCGGCCATCAACGAAGTGCCGCGCCACATCTTCCTCGACTCGTCTTTTGTGGAATTGGCCTATCAAGACATGGCCTTTCCCATCGGCTCAGGGCAAACCATTTCCCAGCCTTCCACTGTAGCCTTCCAAACCCAACTGCTGCAAGTCGAAAAAGGCATGAAAGTGCTTGAAATCGGCACGGGGTCAGGCTATCAGGCCTGCGTTTTGGCTGCGATGGGCTGCAAGGTGTTCAGCATCGAGCGGCAACGCAACCTCTATTTCAAAACCAAGGAAATCGTGGAGCAACTGCCTTTCCGCGTGAAGACCTTCCTCGGCGACGGTTTCGAGGGCCTGCCCACCTATGCGCCTTTCGACCGTATCATTATCACGGCAGGCGCACCGCGCATCCCCGATGCGCTCCTCCAACAAATGAAAACCGGCGGCATCATGGTCATCCCCATGGACAATGCCGAAGGCGAAGGGCAGACGATGCTACGCCTCACCAAAATGGAAGACGGCTCATTGAGGAAAGAAGAATTCGGCGACTTCAAGTTCGTCCCGATGCTAAAGGAGATAGGGAATGACTAAAAAAGGGAGGCAAACCTCCCTTTTGTCATTTCTTCTTAAATATACTTCCCAAAATCGAGCGGACAATTGTATTCCCAAGGTTGCGGCCTATGGTCGTTGCGGTCGTGTTGAGCGTCTTTTCCAATGCTTTCGCGCCCGCCGATTTCTTTTTCCTTGTTGTGGTTGTCGATCTTGAAGAGGTGCTTCTTGCGCGTTCCTTCTCCTTGGCTTCCTTGGCCTTGCGCTTTTCTTCCTCCTCGGCCTCTTTCTGGAGACGTTTTTCCTCCTGTTTTTGCTGCGCGACGAGGACTTCGTAGGCACTTTCGCGGTCGAAACTCTTGTCATACACGCCGTAGATGCGCGATTTGCGAATCAAGTCGCGGCGCTGGTCGTCGGTGATGGCCCCGATTTGGCTCAATGGGAACAGGATCTTGGCGCGTTCCACGATGCTGGGCGCACCTTTTTCATCCAAGAAGGAAACCAAAGCCTCGCCGGTGCCAAGCTCAAGGATAGCCGTTTCGGTGTTGAAGTTCGGATTGGCGCGGAAGGTCTGCGCGGCGGCTTTCACGGCCTTTTGCTCCTTGGGAGTGTAGGCGCGAAGTCCGTGCAAAACGCGATTGCCAAGCTGACCGGCAATGGCATCCGGGATGTCGTCGGGGCTTTGGGTAATGAAATACACGCCCACGCCCTTCGAGCGCACCAAACGGATGACCTGCTCAATCTTGTCGACCAATGCCTTCGAGGTGTCCTTGAAGAGCATGTGGGCCTCGTCGAAGAAGAAAATCAACTTGGGCAGCGGCAGGTCGCCGACTTCGGGCAGTTGAGTGTAGAGTTCGCTCAACAGCCAAAGCAGGAAAGTGGAGTAAAGTTTGGGATTGAGCATCAGCTTGTCGGCAGCCAAAACGTTCATCACGCCGCGTCCACCCTCGGTTTGAAGGAAGTCGAACACATTGAACGAAGGCTCTCCGAAGAACAAGTCGCCGCCCTCGGCTTCCAAGGCCAACAAAGCACGTTGGATGGCCCCGACGCTTACTGAAGACACGGTGCCGTATGTTGTGGTAAACTCCTTGGCGTTTTTGGCCACATAGTCGAGCATGAGGCGCAAGTCCTTCATGTCGATAAGAAGCAGACCTCGGTCGTCGGCGATTTTGAAGACGATGTTGAGGATGCCCGTTTGGGTTTCGTTGAGACCGAGAAGTCGTGCCAAGAGTTGCGGTCCCATGTCGGAAATGGTGGCGCGGAGCGGATGGCCTTGTTCGCCAAACACATCGAAGAAGCGCGTGGGGCAACCGCTAAAGAGTTGAGAGTTGAAAGTTAAAAGTTGAGAGTTGTCGCCTTCGGCGTTTTCAACTGGGAAGAACTCTGGAAGGCGTTTCTCGATGAAACTGCTCATTTTTCCAGCTTGGCTGATGCCAGAGAGGTCGCCTTTCATGTCGGCCATGAAGCAAGGCACGCCCGCCTGACTGAAAGATTCGGCAAGCACTTGTAGGGTAACGGTTTTGCCCGTGCCTGTGGCACCGGCAATCAAGCCGTGGCGGTTGGCCATTTTGCCCGCCATATAGATTGGCCCGTTGTCGCAATGCGCGATGTAGAGTTGTTTGTTTTCAGTGTACATATTGTTGAAGTGTTGATTGTTTAATCGTTTAATTGTTAAGAGTTTATCTTAAATCGAATATACTTGATAGTCAAGCCTTGGTCGAGCCACATCTGTTCATAGAAGGTGCGGATGGTCTTCACTTCGAGGTTGTCGTCATTCGCGTAAAGATCATCTGTGGCATAGAGCAGTGGAAGACCTTGTTTTTCAACTACATCATGCAGTGTAAACTCGTACATTATGGGACTATCCGTCTTGAGATTGAGGATGCCGTCGGGACGGACAATTTTGCGGTACCGCTCCAAAAACTCAGGCGAAGTGAGACGGTGCCGCGCATTGCGCACGCCCTCGCCCGGATGCGGGTCGGGGAAAGTGACCCAGATTTCGGAAACCTCGTCCTTGGCGAAAAAATGTTCAATCTGGTCGATACGGGCGCGAAGGAACGCCACATTTTTCATGCCTTCCTCGTTGCTCTGCTTCAGGCCTCGCCAAATCCTTGCGCCTTTGATGTCCACACCTATATAATTAATGTCACGATGAGCACGAGCCAAGCCCACCGTGTATTCGCCCTTGCCGCAGCCCAATTCGAGCACAATGGGGTTGTCGTTGTGGAAAAACTCTTCGTGCCACTTGCCTTGCAGCGGAAAACCTTCTTCCATAATACGCTCATAACTGTATTCGAACAGGTTAGGGAAGGTCTTGTTCTCGGCGAAACGCTCTAATTTGTTCTTTTTTGACATATTTTTTCGATTTTTTGACGAAATCGGCAGGGGGTTCCGCTACGCTTCACCGCCTGCCTAATATCCTACGCCCCTACGGGGCTATTTCAAGATCCAGCCTTTTCCTTTGCCCGATTCACGGATTTCGCGAAGGGCGGCATAGGCTTCCTCTTCGGTATGGTAGCGGTCGTAGGCCACAAACCAACGCTCGCCATGCTTTTCCTTAAAGGCATTCGGGAAACCCTTGCCTTTCAACGAATTGACCATACGCTCCGCAAACTCCTCCTGATCATAGCATCCAGCAATAATGCGGATGGTGTCTTTGCTCGGCTTCTCAATGGGAATCTTGCTCAACTCTTCCTTGATGATGCGATCCACCATCTCCGTAATCTTTTCCTCGGTCATCTGCAAATCCTCTGTTGGCGTGCGCCTTTCCATTTCCTCCTCGGTCAATTGCCTTTCGTTCCCTTCTTTCGAATAGTACACCTTGAAATAGAACAAAACGCTTATTATCAACAACATGGCAAAGGTGAAAATCCACGCCCCCTTAGTGACTTTCACTGGTTCTTCCTCGGTTTCTTCTTCGACTTCTTCACTAACAATGGGTTTCATCTCGAAACCGCTCAAGCCAAAAGCATCGGGATTGTAATTGGCGGTTTCGTCAGGCTCAAAAACAATTTGATTATCAGAATTATACGATAAAGTACCAATACGGGCCAACTCAACCTTCTCGCCGTTTTTTAACTGATTGAACACCTCCGTCACAAATAGTATCAACTGATGCCTCGATTCGTCCAAACTGCAACCACTTTTCTCCGCAATATAATTGATTATCAAATCATTATCTTCACGGTGATTCGCATCAAATTCAACCTCGCACGAAGGCGGCGCAAAACGGTTCGTTTCCTCATCCACCTTTGCCGAAACCTCTTGCCGCACGAAGGCACCCAAGCCGGGCACCACAACGGTATCGCGGACAAACAAAAGTTCCGATATGGCTTCAACAATCGAAATCATATTAGTCTATCAGTTGATTCTGAGCAAATTGCAATGCTTTTTCAAGATCTTCTTGCGTGTCGATAGAAAGGCTTTCCTTTTGCGTGATGCCCATACGGATACGCAAGCCGTTTTCCAACCAACGCAATTGTTCCAACGACTCAGCCATTTCCAGCTTAGAAGGTTGCATTTCAGCGATTTGGCACAAAGTTTCGGTCTTATAGGCATAAAGGCCGATATGCTTGTAGAACTCGCCCTTTTGCAGCCATTTGCCATGATCCAAATTGCGCATAAAAGGTATGGGATTTCGGCTGAAATACAATGCGTTATCATCCTTGCCCATCACCACCTTCACCACATTTGGGCTGAATAGCTCATCCTCGTCCTCAATGCGTTTGGCCAAAGACGCTATTTGCGTATCATCACGGCCAATCAAATCAATGACTTGGTTGATTTGGGCAGGGTCGATGAAAGGTTCGTCACCTTGTATATTTACCACCGCATCATATTGGTCTTCAACCATATACAATGCTTCACGGCAACGGTCGGTGCCGCTGCGATGGTTGGGGTCGGTCATCACATATTGGCCACCGAACTTCAACACTTCGTCGGCGATACGAATGTCGTCGGTGGCTACCACGACAGCATCCAATTTCGATTTCCAAGCCTGTTCCCAAACACGTTGGATCATCGTCTTGCCCTTAATCATTTGTAAAGGCTTGCTTGGGAAACGAGTAGAGGCATAACGAGATGGTATGATTCCTATAACTTTCATTTTCAATTATTTATTTATAAAAAATTAGAGAGAAAACCGTATGTCTTTTCTATTAGAACAATCCGTTGAGTGAGGCCTCGATTCTGTCGACCACCGTACTCAAGTCCTCGGGGTTCTCGAGTTCGATGTTGTCAGTGTCGATGATGAGCAGTTTGCCGTCGTTGTATTCACTGATCCACTTCTCGTAACGCTCGTTCAGGTTGGTCAGGTAACTGATGCTGATCGACTGCTCGAACTCGCGGTTGCGCTTGGCGATGTGGCGAATCAGGGTAGGCACCGAGGCGCGGAGGTAAATCAGCAAATCGGGCGGTTGCAAGAACTTCGTCATCAGTTCGAACAGCGACTGGTAGTTCTCGAAATCACGTGTTTCCATCAGCCCCATCGAATAGAGGTTGGCCGCAAAAATGTGCGCATCCTCGTAGATGGTGCGGTCTTGGATGACGTCCTTGCCGCTGTTGCGTATGTCCATGACCTGACGGAAGCGGCTGTTGAGGAAGAAAATCTGGATGTTGAACGACCAGCGTTGCATATCCTCATAGAAACTGTCGAGGTAAGGGTTGTGTTCAACTTCCTCATAATGAGGCTCCCAGTTGAAATGCTTGGCGAGAAGACCCGTAAGGGTCGTCTTGCCCGAGCCTATGTTGCCTGCTACTGCGATGTGCATAATACTTCAATTTTAGTTTTCCGAAAGAAGTGGCTAAAATAAAGAAAAGTCGGCAAAAGCGGCCTCTTTTTTTGAAGAAAAATAACAATTTGCTGAATATCAACTCACTTCGGCGCTTTCTTCAGCAAATAAAGCCCCAGCAAGCAGAAGATGATGTTGGGAATCCATGCGGCGAGGGCGGGCGAAAGGCTACCCGAAATGGCAAACGACTTGGAAACCTGCATGAAAAGGATGTAGGAAAAAGCGATGGTGATGCCTATGCCGAGGTGCATACCCGTGCCGCCCCTCACCTTTCGGCTCGACAAGGCCGCCCCGATAAGCGTCAGGATGATGACCGCAGCCGGTGCCGACATACGCTGGTGCATCTCCACCTGATAGGCTTTCACACCCTCCGAGCCTTTGGCTTTCATGCTCAGGATGTGGTCGCGCAACTCAAAATAATTCATTTCCTCGCCTCTGCCCCATCGAGGGTGCGCACAGCGTAAGGGTCGATGCGCCAACTGTTCAAGGCCACCGTATCATGGTAGAGAACATCAGCCAGCACCTTGTATCTTAATGCGTTGCCGTCATATTTCTCCCATGAGAACTTGTAGCCGTATTGCTTCATGATGTTGAAACTTTCCACATACACAAACTCGTCCATCCCTATTTGCACATGCACATTGCGACCCGCGCTTTGGCTCAACTTCTCCATATACTCGTCCTTGAACTTCCGCCGCACCTCGTTGGTCTCGGGAATCAAGAAGTTGCCGAAATACAACGACATCAAGGCAATGCTCACCGCCGCCATCAGGTAAGGATAGAGGAACCGCCTGAAACTGATGCCGCTGCTCAAAATGGCGATGATTTCGGTGCGGGCTGCCATCTTGGAGGTGAAAAACACTACGGCGATGAAAGCAAAAAGATGGATGAAGAGATTAATATAATAAGGTATGGACATGACGTAATAATCCACCAGCACCCGTTGCCACGGCGCGTTGTGCTTCAGGAAACTGTCGATGTTTTCCGAGAGGTCGAAGATGATGACCACCAGAATCAACATGGAGATGGCGAAGAAGAAAGTGCCAAGGTACTTCTTGAAGATATATGCGTCTATTTTTCTCATTTACAGTCTTCTGGTCACTTTTTGGAGCATTTCGTCACGCCAAAGGGCAAAGTCGCCGCCAATGATGTGCTTGCGCGCCTCGCGCACTAACCAAAGGTAGAAGCCGATGTTGTGCAAACTCGCAATCATCGGGCCGAGGATTTCGCCCGCGACGAACAAATGACGCACGTAAGCCCTCGAATATTGTGCATCCACGAAAGTTTCTCCATTCGGGTCGAGGGGCGAGAAGTCGAACTTCCATTTTTCATTCTTCAGGTTGATGATGCCTTCGGAGGTGAAAATCATGCCGTTGCGCCCATTGCGCGTGGGCATGACGCAATCGAACATGTCCACCCCGCGCGAGATGCCTTCGAGGATGTTGGCCGGTGTGCCCACACCCATCAGATAGCGAGGCTTGTCCTGGGGCAAAATAGTATTCACCAACTCAATCATCTCGTACATTTTTTCGGTAGGCTCACCCACCGCCAAACCGCCGATGGCATTGCCGGCGGCGTTTTTTGATGCGATAAACCCAGCCGACTGCTCGCGCAAATCGCGGTAGACGCAACCTTGCACGATGGGGAACAACGCCTGCTCGTAGCCGTATTTCGGTTCCGTCGAATTGAAACGGTCGCAGCAGCGGTCGAGCCAGCGGTGCGTGCGCTCCATGCTCTGCTTGGCGTATTGGTAATCAGCCGT
>CACZDU010000051.1:0-13351 GCA_902780055.1 uncultured Bacteroidia bacterium
TTGTAACAAAAGAAGGAAACACATTGATTGCGCAGATTGGCGATGATGTTTTTGCGTTTGAAGCAGTTGACAAGGACAAATTTAAGTATGACCCGATAGAGGCAACATTTGAATTTGATCCGGAAAAGAACACAATGACTTTATTTCAATATGGAGTAGAAATAGTTTTTCAAAAGAAAAAATAGTTTTCCTGTGAGTTGGACCTGTTTGGCCACAGGCCGAGGGGGTCTGCTGACCACGACCCGCAAAAAAAAATCCGCAACCTAAGCCTGTGCCCGAGTTGCGGATTATGTCATTTTGAGATTTGTTTCCTGTTTACCAAATGGCAGCTCTTTCTTCTGGAGCCTCATCAATGACACGGTCATCTATGAACTCAAACGCTACCTTGCTGAAACCGACCTCACCGTAGAGGAAATCGCTGCCCATATGAACTACGACAATGTTTCCTACCTCTGCCGTTTCTTCCGCAACGCCACAGGACAATCCATGATGGAGTTTCGTAGGAAACAGAGGTGAAGAGAATAGTACAAACATTCACAATAAACCACTATCTTTGCCGAAAATATCCCTTATGCAAAACATTATCATCAACCCCATCACCATTGAGCATTTGAACCAATATGGCGCCATCTATGCAGCTGCATTTTCGGGCGAGCCGTGGAACGACAACTGGTCAGTGGAAGACGCCACCATTCATGTTCGCGAACTACTTGAAAGCCAGCAGCATTATGGTTTGGAATGTGTCGTGGATGGCGAAGTGGCAGGCTTCATTTTGGGCACTTCCATGCTGTTCCATTACGGTCGCACTTTCGAGATCAATGACCTCGCCGTGGCACCCCAATACCAACGACGAGGCATCGCCAGCCGTTTGCTGGAGCAGTGTCTCTCTGACCTCAAGGCACAAGGTATAGTAGGCTTCCATTTGATTACCGCCCGCGAAGGTGTCTTGCCCGCTTTCTATGAAAGATTCGGCTTCAAGAAAGAGGAGCGCGTGATGCTGATGGGGATGGCGTAATCAAAAAAAACCATACCTTTGCCCCGTCGAAAACAGTGATTAATGAAACGATGCAAGACAAAAATGGCGTTATTCCTATTGGCAATCTACTTGCCGATATGGTTGTTGTCGTCGTTTCATGTCCATGCTAATCCCTTGAAACACACTGATGCGGTTGAAGAGCATCATTCGTCGGAAGTGGATGAAGACGGCTGCTTGCTCTGTCTGTTTCAGCAAGTTGCATACGAAGAGACTCCACAAATGGCTGTGACGGTCAACAGGCCGGAAATCAAGGTGAAGGCCGTTTTGACGGATGAATCCTCTTTTGGGGTTTTCAAACAGAATTTCCTTTCACGCGCCCCGCCTGTCTTGTTGTAAATGTCAGAGAATCAATTTACTGTATTTATAATTTAACAACAAGACTAAAATGAAAAAATCATTATTAATAGGCTTGTCATTGGCTTATGTATTGCCAATGGCGGCTCAGAGTTTGCCTGACTCTACCGATATGTTTTTCAGGCATTTGGAATTGAAGGAAGTGACGGTGACAGGTGCCGTGGGCGACATGAAAATGAAAGAGACGCCCATGCCCATTTTGATGCTTCATGCCAAGGAACTGCATCAGTTGTCGTCCGCCAATTTGATAGATGCCATCGCCAAGCAGCCAGGCGTGTCGCAAATCACCACGGGAAGCGGCATCTCGAAACCCGTCATCCGTGGGTTGGGCTACAACCGCATTGTGGTCGTCAACGATGGCATTCGTCAAGAAGGCCAGCAATGGGGCGACGAACACGGCATAGAAATCGATGCCAACGAGGTCGGTTCGGTGGAGATTCTGAAAGGTCCCGCCAGCCTCATGTATGGCTCCGATGCTATGGGCGGCGTGTTGGTGTTCAAAAGTATGCCAACCCTGCCCGAAGGCACTATAAAAGGCAAGATAAACGCTGAATATCAAACGAATAATGGCTTGTTGGGGGCTTCGTTCAATCTTGCCGGAAACCAAAAAGGCTTTACTTGGGATGCCCGATTCAGCGAAAAACATGCCCATGCCTATAAGAATCGTTATGACGGCTATGTGCCTAATTCTCAATTCGGTGAACGCGCCTTTTCGCTCAAAGCGGGACTGATGCGCAATTGGGGCTTCACCAACTTGAAATTCGGGTATTACAACCTCACCCCGAGCATCGTGGAAGGCGAGCGCGACACGGTGACGGGCGAATTGCTCTCAGAAGATGGAAACTTGCTGTCGTATCGCCTCGGTCTACCTTATCAGCGGGTGTATCACTACAAGGCGGTTTCCGAAAGTTTCATCAACCAGTCTTCGGGATATTTGAAAGCGATTGTGGGCTATCAGCAGAACCGCCGCAAGGAGTTTGAGGAGTCAGCCGATGAATATGGCCTTTATATGCAACTGCACACGCTGAACTACGACATCCGCTATGTTTCGGAGGAAAAATCAGGCTGGAAATTCTCGACGGGATTGAACGGCATGGGGCAGAAGTCCATCAATTTGGGCGAAGAATACCTCATCCCCGATTATGCCTTGCTTGATGCAGGCGTGTATGCCACGGCTTCCAAAATATTGGGCCACTGGAATTTAAGTGGAGGACTTCGCTTTGACTACCGTTATTTGGATGCGAAGGGTCTGATAGAGGATGATGAAGTGCGTTTTGAGGACTTTACGCGGCATTTCCAAGGCGTCACGGGCAGTTTGGGCGCGACTTGCGAAGTTGCGGAAGGGCTGGATTTGAAACTCAATCTTGCGCGAGGCTACCGTGTGCCCAACATCAGCGAATTGGCTTCCAATGGCGAGCACGAAGGCTCGTTGAGGTATGAGGTTGGAAACCACAACTTTAAGCCGGAGTATAGTTTGCAGGCCGACTTGGGCCTAAATTATGCCACGCGCTATTTCGAGTTGAACGCCGCTGTGTTTGCCAACCACATCAGCAATTACATCTATCTGCATCGTATCGACAGCATCATCGAGCCTGACCTGATGACTTTCGCTTACGCTCAGGGCGAGGCGATGCTGATGGGCTTTGAGGCGGGTGTGGACATTCATCCTTTCCATGCCCTTCATGTTGGGGCGGCGTTTTCGTATGTCAATGCCCAGTTGCTGCACCAGCCCGAGGAAACGCGATGGCTTCCGATGACGCCGGCGCCGCGCCTTTCGGCAGATGTGAAGTACGAACTCACCCACGACGGCAAGGTGTTCAACAACGCTTATTTTGCCGCCCGCATGGACTTGTGCCTGAAGCAAGACCATTATTATGCGGCCTACGACACCGAGACGGCCACTCCATCTTACCTCTTGTTAGGGCTTTCGGCTGGAACCGAAATCTTGATCAAAGGCAAGAAAGTCGCCGAACTGACCTTGATTGTCGACAACCTCGCGGATGTTTGCTACCAAGACCATTTGAGCCGCCTGAAACATGCGGATTGGAATGTCGTGACTGGAAGACGAGGCGTTTTCAACATGGGACGCAATATCGTTTTCAAGCTGGCCGTGCCCATTGGGTGATTCACCCCATCACCACATCCAACACCATCATCAGCACAAAACCAACAGCGAAGCCGATGGTGCTGAGGTTGGAGTGTTCGCCCGACGAAGCTTCTGGTATCAGTTCCTCGACCACCACATAACACATGGCGCCGGCGGCGAAAGCGAGCATATAGGGCAGCATCGGTATAAGCCACGCGGCCAACAACACCACCGCCAAACCGCCCAACGGCTCCACCACACCGCTCAGGCTGGCAATGAGGAACGAGCGCCATTTGCTGTTGCCCTCGGCGCACATCGGCATGGAGATGATGGCCCCTTCAGGGATGTTTTGGATGGCGATGCCGAGCGACACCGCCACGGCACCCGCCAACGACACGCCTCCAGCCCCTTGCGAGGCGGCGGCAAACACCACGCCCACCGCCATGCCTTCAGGCAGGTTGTGGATGGTGACGGCCAAGGCCAACATGGCTGTGCGAGAGAGTTTTGAACGCGGGCCTTCGGGCGTATTGGAACCAATATGCAAGTGGGGCGTCAGTTCATCCAAAAGCAACAAGAAGCCAACACCGGCAAGAAAACCTATTGCTGCAGGCAGCACCGACCAATGGCCGCTCTCCGCCCGCATCTCAATGGCAGGGATGAGCAGCGACCACACCGAGGCCGCCACCATCACGCCCGAAGCAAAGCCCAACAACGATTTCTGCAAACGCGCCGACATATCCTTTTTCATGAAAAAGACAAATGCCGCGCCAAGCATCGTGCCCAACAAAGGGATTAACAAACCGATGGTGATACCCATGATGATTTTAGATTAGACTGCAAAGGTAGGATTTTATAATCAAACCCCAAACTCATATCCCGCGCCAATCCAGCCACGGAAGCCTGTTTCCTTGGTGTAGGATTTCAGTTTGGTGCCTTCGGCGTTGGCATCCACCTGTTTTTCCATTAGGTAGTCAGCCAAAATATAGAAATTCAGAGTGTTGCGTTTGTCCAATTTAATGTCCACACCAAGTGAGCCTCGCAAGCGGTTCACATAGCCGCCGTTGAAACCCTTCAGGAACCAGCCGGCATCGCCTTCTTCGGAGTAGTCGTCCAAAGTGACGTAAACAGAGCCGTCATAGGCTGCCGCAATGACAGGCGCATTCAAGTAGTTGCGCACCTCGAAATAGGCGTATGGCTGCACCTTGCCGAAGCCCTTGTATTGGGCTTTCAGGCGGCTTTTCAGTATCAAGGCGTTTTTGGGATTCTGGTACACATTGTAATCGCCCGTGCGGCGTGTTACTTGAAAACGCTCCCTTAATGAGAGGTTCCAATTGTCGAAGTGCAGCGTTCCCGTGGCATCAGCCATGAACCTGTGGCGCGGATTCTTGAACAATCCCGAATTGGCACCATAGCCGTTGATGAGGGCATAGCCCAATCCGAGTTTGATGTTCGGATGCACCTTGTAACTCAAAGCCACAGTGGTTTGCAGGCGGTCGAGGCTGCCGAAGTTGTTGTCGAAACGCACCTCTTCCTCAAGGGAAATGTGCAGGCCTCGGGTGATTCTTTTGTCAAGGCTCAATGAAACCCTGCCGCCAAATTCAGGGTCGAGGGCGACATCGGTTTGGGCTGCTGCCAAAATGGGGAACAACAACCCTAACATCAATATGATACTCTGTTTGCTTTTCATAACTCTAAACTATTAACTTTCAACTTTCAACTATATATCTGGACTGCTTCGTTCCTCGCAGTGACGCAAAGCGCAACTCTAAACTCTAAACACTAAACTCTAAACTCAAAAAGGTCCATGACCTCCGCCGCCCGGGCCTCCACCACCGCCATTTCCTCCAGAATAAGACGAAAGGCTGACGGAATTGCCCCCACTGACAGCAGCATTGGTGTAGAACAAACCTTCAAAACATTCCGTTCCGCTACTGACATTCACATCAGATTGTAAGACAGGCGTAGAACCTCCCGAAACAACAAGAGGCGTTCCCCCGCTCGCTGGGGTTTTGAAAGCGTAAGTCGTTGAGCCAACGGTCAATCCGTACCAAGTGTTTTGCGACCAAGAAGAGGCCGAATAGCAACTCTGTGTAAGCGACGAACCGCTCTCCAAGCCGCCGATGGCCACCAGAGTGCCGCCAGTTAGGTAGAGTTTGTAGCCGCCTTCCGTGTTGGCATCGATGGCCACTTCGGGCGAACTGGCGCTGATGGTATACACCACGCCGCCTTTGATGTAGCAATTGCCATTGGCATCGAGACCGTCGTTGCCTTGGCTGTAGGCGCAGACCAACCCGCCCGAAATCGTGAGGTTGCCGCCCGAGTTGATGGCGTCGTCCGATTGGGAATGGCTGTACACCTCGCCGCCCGAAACGGAAAGCGTGCCCTTGGCTTCTATGCCCTCGTGGGCAGTGCAGTTCACCACCACTTTGCTCCCTTTGAAAATCAGGTTTCCGTCGAATTTGAGGCCTTTGGCCGAAACGCCGTCGGAACTATTGTTGCCCCATCCGCCGTGGCCACCACCTCCACCGCCACTGGAGCCGAAATTGCTTCCTGTTACCGTCACATTGACCGTGCCGCCATAGAAGTAACCGTTGCCATCGCTGCTGATGCCCTTGCCGCCCGTTCCCGTACTGGTGAGGCTCAACGCACCTCCAGTCATCCTAACGTAGTCCTTGCCTTTCACACAAGCAGGCTTCAAAGTGTCGCTCCCATTGACTGTGGCTGAACTCGACACATTGACGGTAATGTCACCACTTATAAAATGCACATAGTCATCGGAAACGATGCCCGATTTGCCCATTGCCGCAACGTTGAGGCTGCCTTCGCCGCTGAAGATGAACTGGCCTTCGCCGAACATTGCCGCCTTCTCGTCCTCGGTGGCGGGCGTGTCGGTGTAGTTTGCGCCGTCGGCAAGGGTGTTTTCACCTTTCAAGACGATGAAAGTGCGCTTGCCTTTGCTCGGCTCGGCCTGCGTGCCTTGCACATTGATGGCCGCACCATTAGGATTGGTGATGCTCACGCCATTCAGCGTAATGCCTTGTTTCTTCGCGCTGTAGAGTTTGAAAAAACCATCGTTGGCAGTCCCCGAAAGTTCATACATCACATATTCTTCGCCTGCGTAAATGATGGTCACATTGTTGCCGTTGACGGTCACGGTGAAGTCATCGTTGGTGCCTGTAACAGCGGCGTTTCCATCAGAAGAAAACGCCACGCCAACCGTTTGCGTGAACACGGTATTGGCGATGAGGTCTTCGCTGTCGTCGGTATCAATCGGGTCGATGAGGACGATGTTGTCCTTTTGGCAACCCGCAAATGACATCGTCAGCAAGACAAACAGTAAATAATTCAAGAGATGTTTCATCTTTGGTCTATTTTGTAAGACAACTTCAAATCAGGGCGTTTTATTATTTGAGACGGGTGTAAAATGACGACAAAAAGTCCCTAAATCCCACCATAATTGAGTAATCAGCGCTTCAAAATCCCCGAAAATGGGGATGATTCATGCAAACGGAAACCTCTATTTTTGTGGCCGAAAAACGATTCAAATGAAAAAAGACCACCCTTTGAGAATGATTAATGCAGGCCGTTACAAGCTCTGCTTTTCCGAGTTAAGCCCTGAAATTCAGGATGATGTGCTGAAACGCATGGCACGGCTGATTGACGAAAACCGCGAATGGTACGACCGAGGCAACTACGGCCATTTGTGCAACATCCTGCCGACTTTGGCCATCGATGAGGCACTGCAAGCCGCTGGCAAATCGCCCGAAGAATCGTTGGCGTTGCTCTCGAAATACATGTGGGCATCATTGAAGCCCGAAAAGATGCAGAGGTTGGCCGAAAAGAGTTACTTCGTGCCGCTGATGAAGATTGTGGTGCCCTTGGGGTTCAAGATGGGCTCGGGCAAGGGCTGGCGATACGTGTGGCACAAGGACACCGACGGCCCCAACGAGTTCCATTTCGAGTGCATAGAGTGCCTCTATAAGCACATCTTCACGAAATACGGCGTGATTGACCGCTTCGGCCCGATGTTCTGTCACTCGGACATCATCAACTACGGCAACCTGCCCCACACCGACTTCATCCGCACTCAAACCCTTTGCCAAGGCGGGGAAGTTTGTGATTTCTATTTTGTCCGCCACGGAAAAGACGAAGTTTGGGAACGGACGAAAAGCGTTTGACAGCCTTTCGCCGCACGGATGGCACCCAAACAATGGATTCTGACCACTCGGTTGGTGTCGGTTTCAGCGGTGCGCTCTCCAAGACCCTTGTACAACTCCGATTCAGTCATGGGAATCTGCATCTATTTACCTATCATCTTCAAGAATCTTTTATCATTCATCTGTTCGTTGGTGATATACTCGCCATCATGAAAAACCGCATAAGTAGTAATGGGAGTTGGTGCGTTTTGGGCATCTTCCTTGCTCTGAAGATGATAGGCTTTGAAAGCTATGCCGTATTCCTTTGCCAAAGATTCGATGATGGGGACATACTTACCATTGAACGGACACTGGTTAGTGTAGAATAGCACATATCCCTTTTCTTCAATGTGTGGATGTCTGGCACATTCCTTGAATGTAGGGGCATCTGTTCCTTTGGCAAAAGGCAGATACCACAGTTGGATACCATTATCGGCTTCATCACATACCTTGAATCCTTTATGTGCAAGGAACTTAGGGTCGGAAAGGAAAGGTTTTTTCTTGGCAGATGAAAGGATACACAAGCCTTTTTTCCCTTTCGCTTTGCTATCTTGGATGCATTTATCCAAAAGGTCGTTGGAATACCCGTGTCCCTTAAACGAACCGGAAACCCACAAACAGTCGATGTACATATAACCCTCAGCGGCAATAGGATTCCACGCATTTTCCGCAGGGATGTATTCAATAAAGCACTTTCCTCGTTCCGCACTCTTCAAGAACACCAATCCATCATTGAACCTATCCAAAAGCCACGACTTTTTTGATGACACTTGGACGTCATTATTGTTTGAAATGGCACAGCAGATATGCTCCTTGTCCAAATTGTCTTTTGTAACTCTAATGTATTCCATAATTGTAAAAATCCGATTCTTGATTGTTTGGTGCAAAGATATGAAGTTTTCACATTGCAAGGCAATGTCGTACGGTCATCTTTTGTCAACACGACAAGAAAGGTGTGGTGGGCAATCCCGGCACCACTACACCTAAGACGCCAAGTCCTACACAAATCAGGCCTAAAACTATGTAAATTATACGTTTCACTTGATGGCCTTGGGTTATTTCAGCACCTTCAAAACCTGTTTTCGTGAGGCCGTTCCATCCGTCAGCTTCGTGATGTGGTCGACTAAAAACTCCAGCGACTCTTCAGAGGTGCGGTCGGTGTGGAGCGTGGTGAAGTCTTCGAACAGCGACTCGGGCGTGCAGAAATACGACACCTGCCAACCGTTGTATACCTGCTCGGGTCCTCGATACACCCGCTCGATGGCTCCCGTGACGACGCGGCACTGCTGCATCAGCTTGCCTATAGCTGCATCGGCTTGGCCTTTTTTCACGCCAAGCAAAGCGCGCACTTCCTTGATGGTGATGCTGCCTTGCTTTTCGAGATATTCCATGATGCGCTCGCCGTTCTTGTCGGGTGTTGTTGCAGCGCGGCGGATGTTCATCAGTTCGCGGTAGAATGGGACTGTTGCGAAGGCGGCTTTTCCCCCACAAAGGAATTTCCCGTAGGCGATGCCGCCGTTTTGGAGGCAGTCGATTTTCCAGTCCCACGGCCCGAGAGAGTCCTCTTCGCCGCCAAACCAAAACCCAGGCTGGGTGAGTTCCTTGATGGAATAGCCCGGGATGGCGCTGGTGAAAAACGGAACAATGCCCAACTCGCAAATGGCTCGCTCCATTGTTTCTGGACTGTATATTTGAAGGTCGGTCATAACCACATCACGCCTTATTGAACTTCTCCTTGCCTTGCTTGCAACGTGGGTCTTCCTCACCGCCAAAGGCAAAGGGTTGGGTATAGAACCCGTCTTTTCTGACTTTTACTGCTTTGATGTCCATAGTATGTAGAATTGATGTTAACCAATAGTTTTTTGAATTGTCCGATTATCGGACAACCAATGTCTTTAGAACAAAAATATCATTTTATTCATAATCAGTTTAATAAGATTTCTATCGGACAATAATCGGTCAAAGGTTAGTACTAATTACAATATACTTGGTTGTTGGTCCAGAACCTTCCTGCTTGCATAGAGCACCATTCACCATGGATTGCAAGTCGTTTTTTGCGGTTCCGTCAGAAATCTTATGATTCCAGTATTCCAAGTAGTCTTGTTTTGAGAAGCTGTCTCCCACTTTCTTTGTGGACAAGAACTTCGTGGCCCTATCATTCAGTCTAACCACATTTGGTACTCGATAGATGGTCAGTTTAGTTTTCCCCTCTGCGCACTCCCACTCAGGCAGTTTGCGCTTCAATTCATTCATTTGGTCATGAATCAGCTTCAAACCTCTACCAGTCTTTTCCATCTTGCCGTCAATATAGAAAACCTCTGCCATCAAGGGATTTCTTGGCGATGACACATGGGACAACACCTTGTTTTTTCTCTTTACTAGGTTATCTGGCATCGTTCCCGGATTAATGATTTCTATCTTGTCTGCATAAATAAACACAACCACCTCTCCTGTAGTGTCGCTCATATCCCGATGGATTAAGGCATTCGTCACAGCTTCATCCAGAACGGCTTGGGGGTATTCAATATAATCTTTTCTGTCCCACTCTACACGGTGGAATTCACTTACCATGGGTAACCGACGCATAAAATAGTCTTTTGCTTGTTTTGATAGCTCCATAAGATTGCCTTCCAACACCACGGAGTCTTCATATTGGTCAGCAGTCTTTCCTCCCAACATCACTTGTATTCGCATTTTGCTTTGTGGAAGGAACCGATGCGTTTCAAGCCCGAACAACGCCATGGCTCCATTTTTTACATACGGTGCATCGGTCAATTGCAAATGGCCAAGGAGTCTCTCTGGGGTAGCATTACTTAAGTTCAACCTTCCACTCGCCAATCCCTCATCGACCACAACTTGCATTAATTTCGCATCCAAGTCATCCCATTCGGCATCAAGACAGATGCTTTTTTCCCACGAAGAGAACGAAGACAAAGACCTTCTAATCAACAAATTAATCTCATCTGCACCAGGTTTAATAATTGCATCTCCCGCTATAGTGTAATAACTGGAATCGTAAGAATAGGGTGGCAAACCGCCCTTCATCACAGTCACCAGAACCACCTTGCCTCCTTGGTATTCTTCGTCATGAACATACACCAAAGGAAGCGGCTTGATTTTCTGAATAACATTCCTCTGGATGTCAGTCGCCATATTAGGCGCATCGACATCGGTTCTCAATCCATCTTCTGTGATGCCAACAATGATCCACCCTCCTTCGTTGTTCAGGAAGGCGCATACTATCTTCATGACAGATTCCGCGTCATACTTTGCCAATAGTCGAATTCTGACACCTTCGCTTTTCTGTGAAAGAAGCGTATCTATAAAACCATTATTCGTGTTCATTTATCAATTTCTTTATACGTTCTACGTCTTTGAACTGCGCCTCAACGTGCAGCATCACATCCTGCAAGTTCTTGTATTCCTGAACCCAATTTCCTTTCCTGCTAATAGGTAAAGTATTGTTTTTGATAGCCATGTTATACAACGCTATGCTTTCAGAATGGATGATTCTGTTAGGCCGTTCCACCATGCTTCCGTCACTTCTTGCTTTTTCTACATAGTTTGGAATGTCGCCAATCGGGATCTTCATCATATTTGTGAATTGACGAGCAAACACCACCCTATAGTCTGCCAACACAAAACGTGGCATGCCAACCCGAAAGGCTACATCAAACTCTTGCGCCGTGATCGATTTCTCACCTGGTTTTAGGATACCAGTTCCCGACAAAGGGCGAATGAACCCCAGAAACACATCGCAGTTTTCGACACCTTTCAGGCAGTTCTCCAAATTGGATACTTTGCTATCGACCGGCACCGTTCCTTTGTGTGACATCAATACGTCGTAGCCATAACCATCCAATGTAGAATACACCACGTCCAGTTGAGACTCAAAGTCATACACCGTTGAAGAAACGAAAACCTTTACATGATTTCTTTCACTAAACATAGTTGATTTACAATACCTTTATTTTTCAATTATGGCGCAAAGTTAAGATTTTTCCTAATACCGAATACTTGCTATAAGGATTTCAAACCTAATAATCTATCCGATGGCCAGTTTTTATAAATCCGCAGGCCTTTGCGCCGTCACTGAAATGACCATTGCGCCTGATGTGATTTTGGGGATGGTAAAGTGAAATCAGGTTTTTGTTTTGCAGTTATCTTTTGCAAACTTTGCAAATGAGGTTTGTAAATTTATTCCATGTTTTTCCTAACTTTGCACGCAGCAAAACACATCAATGAGCGACATTGCAGCAGAATTGGCCAAACTTCATACACTGAAAGGTGCTGACTACTCCCGACAGGTGGAGCGGATTGCCCGTTTGGACAATTTCCATCCCATTGAAGGAGAGGATGGTATCTTTTCTACGGGCAGTGAAAGCGAAGATGATTACGGCAATTTGCTCAACGCTGCCCGTAAGGCCGTCACGCATGGGTACAAAGTTTATATTCTTCCCAATCCAAGTAAGACGCAATCCCCTGATTTTATTTTTGAGCGAAAAGGGACCTATCGTCCTTATGAATTGAAAACCATTACTGGACGAGATTCAGTTTCCAATCGACTTGAAGATTCTATCGGACAGTGTAATAGGGTTTTGATCCATTTAATGGTCAATTACAAAGCGAGCCTGTTGGCATTTAGCATAAAGCATTATTTTGAGCAAAACAAGAACGCAATAGAAGTGCTCATTTTCAAAGGTCGCAAGAGCATTTCCGTTTCCAGAGAATTGACGCAGAGTAAGTCGTTCTATGGATTGTTTATGAAGAACTACTTTATATAAACAAGAGTTGCCAGCTGGCAACTCTGTTTAATTTGGGCAGTGTCGGTGAAGGCTTACCCCTCGCGGAAAATACCGGATTAGTCATTTCTGACACTGCAAAAGTACAACAAATTTCATTCCGCGCAACTCTTTTTGATACTTTTTCCCTTTTTTTCCGCAAAAACAGTCATCCCGGATCAACCATGTAGAATGGAATGCTATCCACGCCAATGATTTCAGCTACCCTTTCTAATGCCATGGGGTTGCTGTTGCTAAGGTTGACAATCACTACGGCAGTATGTCCTGCCTTGTAGAGCTCAACTAATGTGTGGGAGCCGATGAAACATGCTCCGCCAGATATTTATAGTGATAGATTTTTGTTTGGGGCGTCCAGACTGTGTGGAAGACTTCTCAGCCCCTTGATGCAGCTACAGATGCGCGTAAAAACTGTTGGCCGTAGTTATTGTTTATAAAACCTTGTTTGCATCAACATCATAACCACATGACTTGAGCTCTTTGACAAGAGAATACTTCCAAATCCCAGCTTTATCTATTTGTGTATATACTACGCCTGCAATATCTCCCGGTATTTCCACATTCTCCTGTTTCAAGCACATGACGTGATCTCTACCTAAAGCTCCCATAAAGTAGCCCATTTCAAAAACAACATTCTGTCTTGCCCTAAACTTCTCACCTTCAGTTTTATCATCTGCCGTCAATAGAATAACAGCAAAGTTTACATCTTTTGCATATTCTTCAAACTTTTCAATAATTGTTTTACCAGAATTAGGCTGCTCCCTTAATACAACTGCTTCCATGTCATTTCCTGATTTAGGTTGACTGTTTTATGTCGTTAATCGCTGGTTGGAGTTGACCCGTTTTGTTATTAATACTGATATTGGTTGACTGTTTTTGT
>CACZDU010000052.1:0-10493 GCA_902780055.1 uncultured Bacteroidia bacterium
CACCGACCTCAGCTGGGGCCGCATCACGCACCCCGAAGAGGTGGTCAAGTTGGACGAGAAGATCAAGGTCGTCATCCTCGACTTCGACGACAACAAGAAGCGTATCGCCTTGGGTCTCAAGCAACTCACTCCTCATCCGTGGGATGCCCTTGACACCAACCTCAAGGTGGGCGACACCGTTAAAGGTAAGGTGGTCGTCATCGCCGACTACGGTGCATTCGTTGAGATTGCCCCTGGCGTTGAAGGTCTTATCCATGTGTCGGAAATGTCGTGGTCGCAGCACCTCCGCACCGCTCAGGACTTCCTGAAGGTGGGCGACGAGGTGGAGGCCAAGATCCTCACCCTCGACCGCGAAGAGCGCAAGATGAGCCTCGGCATGAAACAGTTGATGCCCGACCCGTGGGCCAACATCACCGACCGCTATCCGGTTGGCTCGAAGCACACCGCCACCGTGCGCAACTTCACCAACTTCGGCATCTTCGTCGAATTGGAAGAAGGCGTCGATGGCCTGATTCACATCAGCGACCTCAGCTGGTCGAAGAAGATCAAGCACCCGGCTGAGTTCACCAAGGTTGGCGAAAGCATCGATGTCGTCGTCCTCGACGTCGACCAAGAGAACCGCCGCCTCAGCCTCGGCCACAAGCAACTCGAAGAGAATCCTTGGGACGTGTTCGAGACCGTGTTCACCGTCGGCTCGATGCACCAAGGCACCGTCATCAGCGCTAACGACAAAGGCGCCGTCATTTCACTGCCTTACGGCGTGGAAGGCTTCTGCCCCAGCCGCTACATGAAGAAGGAAGACGGCACCAACGCCAAGGTGGACGACAGCCTCGAGTTCAAGGTCCTTGAATTCAACAAGGAAAGCAAGAAGATCATCCTTGCCCTGCCAAAAGTAGAGGAAGAGAAGGAACCCAAGAGCGCAGAAGAGAAGGCAGCCGAAAAGGCAGCCAAGCAAGCCAAGCGTACTGTGAAGGAAATCAATGAAAACATTGAACACAGCACCCTCGGCGACCTCGAAGTGCTTGCCGGCCTGAAGGAAAACCTTGAGAAGCAAGAGAAAGCCCAGAAGGGGGAATGATTGTTTCAGGTTGCCTGAATGAAAAACGACCGCTTTTTTTAGGGCGGTCGTTTTTTTGTATAAGTAAGGAAAGGAACTACTTTTTCTTCACATAGTCATTCATCTTGGCCTTGCCCCAAATCACCTCCATGATTTTGAGGGATTCGTGGACGTCCATGTTGCCACGGGCTTCGAGGTTGCGCTGGATGAAGACGCAGTCGGTGAGTTCGGCGTTGTCGCACACGATGTCGCGGGCAAGGGCGTCGCAGGTAGGCGCGCCGCAAATGCCGCAGTCGGTCTGGGGCAGGCGGGCGCGGTATTCGTCGATTTTCTTCATCTTCTCCAATGCGACGGCGATGTTGTCGTCCAAGACGAGCATACTGCGCGGATGGATTTCGTCCACCTTCATGTGGCGCATCAGGTAGTTGCGTTCTTCCTCCAATTCGTGGTCTTTGGTCTGTTCGCCCTTGCGCTCGCGGTCGGCGATTTTGCGGGCACGACCGAACACCCGCTCGCAGATGAGGAAACGGTTGTCGCAGGTCAGGATGCCGCCCGGGCAACTTTGGTCGCAGGCTCGCAATTCGAGAAAGTCGACATCTTCAATCTCCTCGTTTTCAACCTTTTCCAAAAACTCAATGACATTATGGATTTCGTCGATGGAGTAGGAGTGCTTGGCATCGGAGAGGCGGCGCTCGCCGTTGGTCAATGAGGTCAACACACCGTCGGCGGAGAGTTGCGAAACGGGCAGTTTCTGCTCCTTGTAGCCGTGGCCTTGTTTCTTGATTTCGTGATAGACGCGGTTGTAAAGCAAGTCCATATTAATCACCCCGTCAACCAACGACTTTTCCTCGCCCACGGGATTTTTCACGGCAGCAATTTTGGCCGCGCAAGGCGTGATGTAGAAAATGCCGATTTGGTCGTCCTTCAAGTCCATTTCCTCCTTGATTTTGCGGCGGATATACATGGCTGTAATGTCAATGGGAGCCCGCAGCGGGATGAGGTTCTCAGTGAGGCCAGGGAATTTCACCTGAATTAGGCGCACGATGGCCGGACAGAAGGTCGAAATCAGCGGTTTGATGTCGGGATTTTCGGCGGCGTATTTCTTTTTGGCCGCCGTGTAAACAGGTATGGACGATTCCGCCTCGATGATGTGCGTAAATCCCAACTCCTTGAGTATGCAATAGATGCGCGACACGGTAATGTCGTTAGGGAATTGGCCCATGAAGACCGCTGGCACCAAAGCCACACGGACGGGGAAGTTGAAGATGGCCTCGAAATCGTCTTGCTCGACAACGATGGAGCGTGTGGGGCACACCTTGAAGCAATTGCCGCAGTCGACACAACGGTCGGGAATCAGAACGGCTTTGCCGTCGCGCACGCGCAACGCCTCAGTGGGGCAAATCTTCATGCAACGCGAACAGCCGATGCAGGTGTCCTCGTCGATTTTCAGGGCGTGGAAAAACGGAATCTTGTCCATATCGTTGAATTGTTGATTGTTTAATTGTTTAATTGTTGTAGAGACGCAATGATTGCGTCTCACAAATCACACGAAATTAACCTCCATCTCAACCGTCGTTCCTACGCCCACAGTGGATTGGACGTTGAGTTTGTCGACGTTCTTCTGGATGTTGGGCAGGCCCATTCCTGCGCCAAAGCCCATGTTGCGGACCTCGGGCGAGGCGGTGGAGTTGCCTTCCTGCATGGCCCAAGCGATGTCGGGGATGCCCGGACCCTTGTCTTCCACCTTCAGGACAATCTTGTCGGGTTCGATGTCGGCGTAAATCATGCCGCCGTAGGCATGGGCGATGGCGTTCACCTCGGCCTCGTAGAGGGCTACGACCACCCGTTTCACGATTTGCGGACTGACGTTGAGTTGCTTCAAGGTTTTCTTGATGGCGCTCGATGCGGCTCCGGCGTTCACAAAGTCCGCTTCATATACTTGGTATTCTAAGTGCATGGCGTTGTGTTTTGGTTAGACATCAGAAAATGGGCAACAGCCCCGCTTTGAAGAGCAGGCCGCAGGCCTTGAACATGGAGAAGTCGCTTTCCATGACCACCATGCCTTCGTCCTCGGCTTCCTCGATCATCTCCTCGGTGGCCTTTTTCTTGCGCACGAGCACGATGATGTCGAGGTTGCCCATCTCGCAGGTGCGGATGGTTTGCATGTTGCATAATCCCGTCAGGATCACGGGGTTGTAGTCGCCGAGGGTGAGCACATCGCTCATCAAGTCAGAGGCGAAGGCGGTTTCGTGTTCTTCGTCCAAACGGTCTTCGCCGCAACGCACCTTGGCGTTCAAAAGTTCAGATATTTCTCTGAGTTTCATTTTATTATGTTGAATTGTTGATTAACTTCGTTGAATCTTCGATTTGTTTAATCGTTGAATTGTTTATTATGCTGCAAAAGTAAGAAAAAACTATTTGTATTAGGCCATTTCTTCCTGCAAGTATCCGTAAATATAGGCAGGGCTTTGCAGGTATAATCCAGTTTGGCGGTCTTTGAGTTTTTCGAAAATCTTTGAACTATATACTTTTTCAAAGGCATCCGAAAGGGAAAGATGATAGTCCTCTTGAAGATAGGACACCAATTCCTCAACATCGCAGTCCATCACAAATTGAAATTCGTTCTCGTTCATAGTCTTTTCAAATGTAGTATTGCCTTTTCGGTGCAAAAGCAATACTGGTTGTTCAACTTCTTGTATTTCAGTTCTCTGACCAATTCCTCTATGGTGATGATGTTTTGCAAGTAGCGGTTGATTTTGTAGACCACCCCAGCATCAGCGATTGGCCCGATAACAAGGTCATATTCATGTAATTCCTTGTTCCTTCTGTCTCGGTTATGGACAATAAACTCTGCCCATTCGACGGAAATGGCTTCAAAAATCAACACTTTTAAATCATCAGTTTTCTCATCCCACTCGTATTTTTGGACAATTGGCAAACCTTCTTCGGCAAAGTTGCATCTGCGTTGCGCCATTTCAATGGCTTGGCTCTCAATGGAAGTCAAATAAAATCCTTTCCCGAAGTCCTTGTTGGGTCGGCATTTCAACAAGTCAATTGTGTCAAAAGGGACGTTTGTGCCGTGATAGAGTATCATTCCAGCGTTCCTCCGTGGCGTTTGCAATAGGCAATCAGTCCGTCAATGGTGTCGTCCAAAGGAAGTAAATGCTCGGCTTGGTAGTTCTTATCCAAAAGTTCAAGCCCACCATATAAATAAAGGTAGCGGCAAGCCCATTTCGGTTCCAACCCAAACCTGCGGCCAAACTCCACAATGCAACAATTAATGTATCTGATGACTTCCATGATCGGGTAGATTTTTGGCAAAAATACACAAATTTCCTTATCCGGCTTCAATCATTATAATGTATCTCCTCCAAGTTCTCCTGAATCATCTCCTTCAGGTATTTCATGATGCTGACGTCGGTCATCGACATCCCGTCCAAAGCCTCCTTGATTTCGTCGGTGTCGAAGACGAACTCGCCATCGTCGGTGATGTGCTTGTAGATGAAATGGATGTCCTCGTGGGCCGAAAACAGCATCACCAACGAACCCGCCAAGTCGCCCATCGGCGGACGGTCGAGGTGGTCGTGCTGGAACCAGAAGTTCAAGACGGTGCCCTTGCCGACCTCGCTTTCGATGTTCATTCCTCCGCCAGCATTCTCAGTGTTCATCTTGATTAAAGGCAACCCCAAGCCGACCTTGCGCGTGGTGCGCGAAGTGGTCCAAGGGTCGGTCACCTTGGCCAAAAACTCTGGCGTCATGCCTTTGCCGTTGTCCTTGATGGTGAAGGCGTATATGTTGTCTTTCAGGCTGTCCTTGATGGTCAGTTCGACGAGGGTCGAGTTGGCCGCCGTCGAGTTTTCCATCAGGTCATAAACGTGCATTGATAGTTCTTTCATCCGAATAAGAGTTGTAGTTTTTCCTTGGGTTCAGTGTCGATGTAGCGTCCGTCTTCGCCGTGCAGCGTCTTGCGAAACTCGTCGAAAGTCTTGTCGTACATGTGCAGCACGCAATGCACCTCGCCGATGATGTGAAGGAAGTGCGCGTCGCTGCTCTTGGTGAAGTTGAATTTCTTCAGATAGGCGTATTTCTTCAAAAAGTCGGGCTTGGTAACATGCTTCGAGATTTCCAAAGCGTCCGCCTTGATGTCGGGAGGCACGAAACCCAACTGGCTCACCAAACTGCTCGCCGGCTTGTTGACGTGCGCCGGAACAAACAGCCCTCCGATTTCGTGAACCACATCATAAAGCTGGTCCAAATCGGCATCCAGTGCTGACCACAGCAGCCATTCCTCGTCGCCGACCACTTCCTCATTTTCATCCACAATGAGTTGATAGCCAAACTTTTCCTCATCCAATGGAATGTGGGGAAGGTGCGCGTCAAGAAATTCTTGGAACTTGTCCAATTGCTCGTCGTTCTCGAAATAGGCGAGGGCGTGGGCTTCTTCCTGCGTGGTGATTTCTACGCCGCCGATGACGAGGATGCCGTTTTCGCGCCCGATTTTTTGAGTCACCTTCACTTGTCGCGTGGTGTTGTGGTCGCAGATGGCGATGACATCGAGGTGGAGTTTCTTGGCCTGCTCGACGATGGCGGAGGGACTCATATAGAGGTCGCCGCACGGCGAAAGCACCGTGTGCAGGTGGAGGTCGGCTCTATATGACTTGAGTTCCATAGGCATTTTTTTGTCACAAAACTTTCAAAACAAGGCAAAACTTTTTGTTTGTGCAAGGCGGCTCGCAACCGCTCGCCGCCGGAAAGCAGCCGATAGGCGTCCTTTCCAATCCAACATTTGTTTTGAGGGTTTTGTCGGTTTTGTGATAATTATTTGTTTAACAGGTTATAAACCAGTCCAGCAATCTCGTATGTGGGGAGGTTGGTCTGCAAGATGGGCAAATCCTCATCGTTGCTCTGCTCGATAGTCTCATCGTTAGGCATGAGGTTCTTCACGAGGATGATGCACGACATTTCCTTCAGCGAGGCCACGGCCATCACGTTCTTGTGGGTTTGGAGCGTAATCCAGATGTTGCCTTCCATGGCGTTGCCCATCACGTCGCTCAAAAGGTCGCTGATGTAGCAGCCATCTATCTCTCTGTCAAGGCCTTTCTCGCCCGACAAAACCTTGAGGTTGAGTTTTTCGACTAATTCTTTTACTTTCATTTTCGTATCGGTTTTGAATCTTTTTTCGACTTTTTAGGACTGCAAATTTAGGAAATAATTGGAGATTTGCACTTTCGGAAGTGAAATATTCCATAAAATACACCTCCCAATGGTAAATTAAGGCAATGATAAGCACAAATTCTCAATTTTTGCCAGTCGAATTATCTCAGAAACCATTACCATACGAAAAGGTCTCGACCTCCCCATTGGCGGAGCGGCTGAACCGCGCCTCACCGATGATGGAGGTGTCGTATATCGTCGGCTTGGGCATCGATTTTACTTTTGCACAAATCCGCCACCACGAGGTGAACGAAGGATTTATGAGATGGAAAAACTGATGCTTAAGGTTGAAGTTTCCTCACCGGGAAAGTAAAGTAAGTATCAGGAAACGGTTCGTTTTCCAAAGTGAAGTGCCACCACTCCGTATCAAAAGGCTTGAAGCCGTGACGCAGCATAGCCTCTCGCAAAATCATGCGGTTATGGAACTGCTCGGCGGTGATTTTGCCGTTGTCATTGAACTCGCCTGTTTCGGGGTTTCCGCCAAAATCGGGATG
Source organism: uncultured Bacteroidia bacterium (assembly GCA_902780055.1). Lineage (GTDB taxonomy): Bacteria > Bacteroidota > Bacteroidia > Bacteroidales > F082 > Limimorpha. Next base: position 6,766 of record CACZDU010000052.1, read on the forward strand.
GCTTTCGTGGCCAAACCAGTCGAAAGTGCCGCCCATATCGACTTCTTTTTCTGTCCTCATGTCGAACAAGGTCAAATCGACTGTGGAACCGCGTGTGTGGCTGCTCCTATCGGCAATGTAGACCAATTCAAAAAGGCTGTCGCGGGGCACTTCTGGGTAGAAATAAGGCTTCATAAGGGTGTCGTTGAAATCTGAAGCCCAGCGCACGAAATGGTCGACTGCGCATTGTGGACGGTAGGCATCGTATATCTTTAGGCGATAGCCTTGTTCCTTCAAATCGTCGCTCACGGCGCGAAGGCTGTCGGCGGCCTGACGGGTCAGCAATGCGACAGGCTCCAAATAGCCATCCACCCGCTTCCCGACGAAATTGTAGGTGCTGTAATAGCGAATCTCCAAAATGGCATCAGGAATGGCATCGGCCAAATTCACGAATTGGCTGCAATCTTCCGTTGATGGCAAAGCCCCTGTCAGTCTTTTGAACTCAGCCTGAGCCTTGCCAAGTTGTGCGAGGAAGGTCTGACTGGTGTGCAGTCGGGCGAGGCCAATGGCTGCACAAAGTCGGCTGGCGTCCACATCGCTCTGCCAATGGGCACCTGCAATGACACGGCTCTCGCCATACATAAAACCTCGAGCCATAATGGTGTCGGCATTGGCCGGATTGACCTCTGAAAGCAGCAAAGCGGCAGCATAGCCTCGCTGGCTGTGGCCTGAGGGATAGGAGCCTTCACCTGACAATTCAGCCTCCTCATATCTCGTAAGCATGTGCTCCTGGAAACGTTCAAACGGACGCTTGCGATGGTAGAAAGCCTTCGGCTCGACGCGCGTTTGGTCGATGGTGGAGAGGCTGTTCACCATGAGTTTGTAAATATCGGGCGTGCTTTCTTTTGAGATTTCGAGGCCGAAAGGCACACTAAAGACGGCAAAAAGCGAGTCATAGTCCCATACCGCATCGCGAAACACGAGAGCGGCGCGAACCGAGTCGTTGCGCTGCATCTTGCCCCACATATAGCGCATGATGTCGTTGGCAAAATCAGTCCCTATGGTGTCGGGCGGAGGAGGCAGGCATTTGATGAGGTTAGGCATCTCTTCCTTGCCGAAATACTGAGTAATGCCGTTGTTTTGTGCCTTGATTTGAAGGCTGCCGCAAAACAGAATGGCGGCCATCGTTCCTATAATAATAATCCTTTTCATGTCTTAAAGAATTTGTGAAGTATGGTTCTTTGTGTCGACTTTTCCAATGGCATCGATGATAACGCCCTCTTCGTCAATGACATAAGTTGTGCGAAGCGTGCCTTCGGTCACTTTTCCGTACATCTTTTTCTCGCCCCATGCCTCGTAAGCCTTCAAAATCGACAAGTCGGTGTCGGCGATGAGGTGGAAAGGCAGGTTGTATTTGGCAATGAAGCGTTGGTGCGAGACGGCACTGTCGCGACTCACGCCCAGCACATTATAACCCAAAGCGAGGAAACGCTCATAGTTGTCGCGCAGGTTGCAGGCCTCAGCGGTGCAGCCCGGCGTGCTATCCTTGGGGTAGAAGTAAAGCACTAATTTCTTACCAGCAAAATCGCTCAGTTTCACGAGATTACCATTTTCATCTTTGCCCTCGAAATAAGGGGCTTTTGTTCCTTTTTGTAGCATAATCCTTGAGATTTTAATAGTTATTGAGCGCAAAAATACGGAAAACCGAGCGCAATTTGATGTTTGGCAGAAATTTTGTGTACATAATGTCCAAATAATTGTCCACATTTGGTTTTCGTTTCGGAACGGATAATGCGCTATTTTTGCGGTCGATTTGATATGGAAGAGTAAGGTTCTTACAGGTTTAAAATCACATCGTTATGGAATTATCAAATTGGTTTAAGGGATTCGAGAAAGGCATAGCACGGCTTTCTCCAGAGCAACGGTCAGTTTTCTTCTCGGAATGTGGAAAGAACTGTGTGAAAGGCGGTACGCTTTCGGTTTACCAAAAACTCTATGAGGACGCTAAAGGTAACATGGATGTTTTCTTTGAGATGGCCAATGATTTGCCTGGAGTGAAAGGTGAGGTCGTCGAAAAAGGTCGTGTCTATCGGCTGGTCTTTTTGGAATGCACTTGTGAATTGTGCAAAAAAGGATATGTCACAACACCTTTGCTCTGTGAATGTTCGCGCCAAAGCGTGATTTATTCGATGCAAAGTTTGTGGAAAGGCAAAAATTTCACCGTAACGCTTTGTCATTCCATCTTAGGTGGTGGACCGGATTGCGAAATGAGGATAGAGGTAGAAAAATGAATACGAAAAGATGAAAACACTGAAATTAATAACGCTTACCGCTGCGCTGCTGATGACGGTTTCAGCATTGGCTCAAAACCAAAATCTGATCGGCCACATTACCGATGAAAACGGCGAACCTATGCCCTTCGTGAATGTAGTGTTGCTTTCGCTTCCCGACTCGACCTTTGTGCAAGGAACGGTGACCGACGAGCGAGGTGCATTCCTCTTGCCGACCGACAAAAAAGACAGCCTGCTGAAAGTGTCGTGCGTGGGCTACCAAACCCAGTATGCAAAGGCTATCAATGGCCTGACTATCCAGATGACGGTGGATGCTCAACTGCTCGGCGAAGTAGTTGTGAAGAGTCAGTTGCCCCAAACGCGACTGACAGGTAACTCGATGATTACCACGATCCAAGGCTCAGTGCTTGAAGATTCAGGGACGGCGCAAGAAATGCTGACCAAAGTGCCTGGAATGACGGGCAGCGAGGATGGTTTGGAGGTCTTGGGAAAAGGCTCGCCTATTATCTATATCAACGGGCGTCTGATGCGCGATGACAGCGAACTGCGCCGTCTGCGCAGCGACGACATCCGTGATGTGGAAGTCATCAACAACCCGGGAGCGCAATATGATGCTACGGTGAGGGCTGTGGTCCGCATCCGCACCAAGAAACAACAAGGCGATGGCCTCAGCCTCGACCTGAACCTGACCGACGACCAAGACTTACAGTACGGCTTCAACACGCCACGCGGAAAACTTGGCATGAACTACCGCAAAAACGGTGTCGACGTGTTCGGCTCGGTGTATTACAGGCATACGGACTACCGCCAATACAGTAGCTTGGAGGAAACCGCCAACACCACCAAGGTGTTCCGCCAGGCAGGTCCCTACACCATGACTTGGAAAAACGACCAACTCGTTTATACCGCTGGCGCCAACTGGCAAGTCTCCGACAATCATTCCTTGGGCATCCGCGCCGACCTGACGCATTATCTCGGCGGCGAGAACAAGGTCATCTATGATGAAGATGTCTTCGAAAACAACGTCTTCCTCGACCATCTCTACAGCGTGCAGACCAGCAAGGAAACCAAGCCGCTCGGTATCCTTACCAATGCCTATTACAACGGCACAGCGGGCAAAATCGGCATCGACTTCAACTTCGACTTCCTGAACACGGCGACCAACACCGACCGTGAAAACGTGGAGCAAAGCCAGATAGAAGATGACTTTGTCAGAAGCAGGTCGGGAGCGGAAAGTAGGCTCTATGCCTCCAAGTTGGTGCTTTCCTATCCCGTTTGGAAAGGCAGCATCGAGGCCGGCACGGAGATGACCTTCGCCAAGCGTCACAATACCTATTGGATTGACAAGCAGACCATTGCCAACACTGATGCCGACATAAAGGAAAACAATATCGCTGCCTTTGCGCAATACGCCTGCGACTTCGGGAAATGGGGTCAAGCCAGCGTGGGGATGCGTTA
>CACZDU010000053.1:0-10060 GCA_902780055.1 uncultured Bacteroidia bacterium
GCAATTCGACGTGCCCACCGAGGGTATGACTTCGGCCTTGCCCTTGCTCTATCAGGCAGGCTACCTCACCATCAAGGGCTACGACTTCGACGGTGACCTCTACACCCTCGATTTCCCCAATGCCGAGGTGAAGGTTGGCTTCATGGAAAACTTCCTCGCCCGCATGATGAACCTCGGAAACACCAATTCACGGGGCTTCGCGGGCATCTTCTACGTCTCGTTGCTCCGCCACGACATCGAAGGCGCCTTGAAAGCCATGCAATCGTTCTTCGCCTCGATTCCTTATTTGGAATTTGGCGCAAAGGAATTGGACGACATCACAAAATATGAGGCATACTACGAAGTGTTGACCTACGTGGTGTTCTCCATCTTCAATTGCCGCACCTTTACGCAGGTGAAGGTGGCGCGTGGCCGCACGGATGTGGTCGTGTTTATGCGTGACGCGGTCTATGTGATGGAACTGAAGATGCGCGGCACGGCACAAGAGGCCCTCGACCAAATCAACTCGAAGGACTATGCGATTCCGTACCAAGCCGAAGGCAAGCCTGTCGTTAAAATCGGTATCGCTTTCTCGCAGGAAACCAAGACGGTTTCGGATTGGATTATCGAGAAGTGACGGTGATTTCTATCCGACCCAAACGAAAAAAGCGGCATCCCAAAACGAGGTGCAGTTGAACCAATTCAAGGCTTGATTCAATGGCAATTCGTGTTAATCAAGGCAGCAACTCTTCCTTCAAATACTTCCCCGTATAACTTTCGGCGCACTGCGCCACTTCCTCCGGCGTGCCTTCGCAAACGATGCGTCCGCCGCGCTCGCCGCCCTCGGGACCCATGTCGATGATCCAGTCGGCCATTTTGATGACGTCCATGTTGTGCTCGATGATGAGGACGGTGTTGCCTTTTTCGACCAACTTGTTCAGCACGTTCATCAAGACCTTGATGTCCTCGAAATGCAGGCCTGTGGTGGGTTCGTCGAGCACGTAGAGCGTCTTGCCCGTGTCGCGTTTGGCGAGTTCGGTGGCCAATTTCACGCGCTGCGCCTCGCCGCCGCTGATGGTGGTGGAGGCCTGGCCGAGGGTGAGATAGCCCAATCCGACATCCTTCAACGTTCTGATTTTCTGCACGATGTTGGGGATGTTCTCGAAAAACTCCACCGCCTCGTTGATGGTCATGTTGAGCACGTCGTTGATCGACTTGCCTTTGTAGCGCACCTCTAAGGTCTCGCGGTTGTAGCGTTTGCCTTGACATTCCTCGCACAGCACCGTCACGTCGGGCAGGAAGTTCATCTCGATGACGCGCACTCCTGCGCCTTTGCAGGCCTCGCAGCGACCGCCTTTCACGTTGAACGAGAAACGCCCCGCCTTGTAGTTGCGTATTTTCGATTCGGGCAACTCGCCGTAGAGTTTGCGGATGTCGTCGAAAACCTTGGTGTAAGTGGCTGGATTCGAGCGCGGTGTGCGTCCAATCGGGGCTTGGTCGATTTGGATGATCTTGTCGATTTTCTCCAAGCCTTCGATGCTGTCGTAGGGTAGCGGCTCTTTCACGGAGCGGTAGAACTTTTGGCTTAAAATAGGGGAGAGGGTCTCATTAATTAAGGTGCTCTTGCCCGAGCCGCTCACGCCCGTCACGCAAACCATCACGCCAAGGGGCAACCGCAAGTCCACGCTTTTCAGGTTGTGGCCTTTTGCGCCTTTTATGATAAGGTAGTCGCCTTCCAAGGGTTTGCGGCGCGTTTTCGGCACTTCGATTTGGCGCAGGCCGTTGAGGTAGTCGCAAGTGATGGAGTGGCCGTTCTTGATTTCGGCGGGTGTGCCGGCAAAGACCACTTCGCCGCCGTGCCGTCCCGCACCCGGGCCAATATCGACAAGGTAATCCGCGTTGAGCATGGTGTCTTTGTCGTGCTCCACCACAATGACCGAGTTGCCGATGTCGCGCAGCTCCTTCAGCGACTCGATAAGGCGTTGGTTGTCGCGCTGGTGCAGGCCGATGCTGGGCTCGTCCAAAATATATAGTACGCCCGTCAGTTGCGACCCGATTTGTGTGGCCAAGCGAATGCGTTGCGCTTCGCCGCCCGAAAGCGAGGCCGCCGGACGGTTCATGTTGAGGTAATCGATGCCGATGTCCAAGAGGAAATGCACGCGCTTGTGGATTTCGCGCAAGATTTCCTTGGCTATATCGTTTTGTCTTTCAGTGAGTTTTGCGGGCAGTTCGTCAATCCACTTTCCGAGGCTGAGCGTGTCCATGTTGGCCACCTCGGCGATGTTTTTCCCGTCGATGCGGAACCACTGCGACTCTTTTTTGAGCCTCGTGCCGCCGCAAACGGGGCAAGTCACATGGTTCATGAACGAGCCTGCCCACCGCGCGATGGCCGCCGAAGCCTCCTCGTTGTTCTGCTCCTCGATGAAATTGATGATGCCCTCGAAGTTGATTTTGAACGTCGAGGTGACGCCGAGGGTCTCGCGCTTCACCTCGAAGGTTTCGTTGGTGCCGTATAGAATCACGTCCAGGGCCTCGTCGGTGAAGTCCTTCAGTGGTGTGTCCAAGGTGTAGCCGTATTTCAGCCCGATGGCCTCCAACTGCTTGAAAATCCAGCTGCCGGCCTTGTATTCGCCCGCTGGGGCCAGACCGCCTTTGCGGAGGCTCAAATTCGGATTGGGAATCAGTTTTTCCTTATCGACCACCGCGATTTCACCCAATCCGTTGCATTTCGGACATGCGCCGTAGGGCGAGTTGAACGAGAAGGTGTTGGGTTCGGGGTCTTCGTAGGAGAGGCCAGTGGTGGGGCACATTAGTAATCGGCTGAAATATCTAAGGTTTGAGGTATGAGGTTTGAGGTATGAGGTTTGAGGTATGAGGTTTGAGGTGGCTGTCTCGCCCTTTACCACCTCCCTCACAGATCCTCCTTCATACCTCCTACTTCCTCCCTCCTCCTTCCTACTTCCTACCTCCTCATTAACTAAGACCATGAGTAATCCCTTGCCATAGCGGAAAGCTGTCTGAACTGATTTTTTGATACGGCTGAGGCCGTCTTCGTGAACCTCGATGCGGTCGATGACGATTTCGATGTCGTGGGTCTTGTAGCGGTCCACCATCATCCCGAACTCGATTTCGCGCATCTCGCCGTCCACGCGCACACGGGTGAATCCCGCTTGGCGGATATGCTCGAACAACTCGCGGTAATGGCCTTTTCTGCCTCTGATGGTCGGGGCTAAGATGTTGATTCGCTTGCCATCGAACTCCTTGAGGATCAAGTCGGTGATTTGCTCTTCGGTGTAGCGCACCATCTTTTCACCAGTGTTGTAAGAATACGCCTCGCCGATGCGGGCATACAGAAGGCGCAAAAAGTCATAGATTTCCGTGATGGTGCCCACCGTCGAGCGCGGGTTCTTGTTCACCGATTTCTGCTCGATGCTGATGACGGGGCTTAAGCCCGTAATCTTATCCACATCAGGGCGTTCCATGTTGCCGATGAACTGCCGCGCGTAGGCCGAGAAGCTCTCCATATAGCGGCGTTGCCCCTCGGCATAGATCGTGTCAAACGCCAGCGACGACTTGCCGCTCCCGCTGATCCCCGTGACCACCACGAGGGCATTCCGAGGCATCGAGAGGTCGATGTTTTTCAGGTTGTTCTCCCTCGCACCGAGGATTTCAAGGGTTTTATCTTCACTGAATTCGTTCATGGTTTTAATGGATTCGCCTGTTTTGTTCCTAAATCTCGCTTAAATCTCGCTTAACCTCACTTTAATTTCACCTAAATTTCGCCTAAATCTCACCTAACCTCGCCTAAATCTCACCTAAATTGTTATAACTTTAATTTATTGTATTTCAGTATTTTATAATTATACTTCGTCTAAACTCGTCTAAATTTTCGCCTAAATCTCGCCTAAATCTCACCTAAATCTCACTTAAATCTCACTTAAATCTCGCTTAATTTTCAACTAAAAGCCATTGTCGGTCCGCATTTGAAAATATGATATTGTTCTTTCTCATTTTTTGAATGATATTGTCTATCCTTTTCATCTTCTGTTCATCGCTAAAATCAATCGGCAACTTGCTCCAAAGCAATTCATTAATCTGTTTCCTGCTCAGTTCGGTATGGTCTTTCAGTGCCTTGATGATCCATTGTTGGCACTCGGCATCGTCAAATCCTTTTTTCAAGGTGTATTCCACTTCCAAGTTTGTCGCCTTGGCAATCCGTTTTGATACATACAAATGCGGCTTGCGGCCCTCAATCAGCCCTTCTTTTCTCAGCATTTTAATTGCGTTGCCGTTTAGGGGTTTCCCTTTCTGCACCCTGTCAAGCAGTACGGCCGTAGTGAGGTCAATATCAGTATGCTCCAGCAATAGAAGGCTATAGTTTTCGTCGATGACATTGCCAGGAAGGGTGAGCACCACGTTCTCGTTGTCGCTCTTGTCGTAGTCTGGCATGGGTAGATAGCGGTCTTTCTGCGACACGAACATCTTATGGATGCCGAAGCCTTCGGTGTCAATCATTTTGATGTTGGCCATGGCCTGTGCCAAAAACGGATTGCGGTAATGTTTCGGGATGCGCTCGCCGGTGATGTAGTCTTCGTAGGTTCCCTCAAAAAACCTTCCGCTGTTGCTGAATTCCAACTCGTTCTCTCGCTCAATCACAATGATGCGGGCATTTTGGGTGTAATCCTGATGGGCAATGCAATTGTGAAGTGCTTCAAGAATGGTTTCCGTGTCGTATTTCATGCCTTCTCCCGGCAGGAAACTCTCGTTTGGGAAAATCTTGAAAGGATAGTTGCGAATCTTGTGCATCACCTCCGTTGTGGTAAGAAGGAAAGGAATGGAAAACACCTGCCCCACATTGTCCTTGCCCGCCAATCGCCACACGATTTCGCCAATATGGTCAAGGTAATGCACCGATTCAGGCTTGCCGAGCAACAATATGGCCGTCCTCGTTATCTTTCCGCCAATCGTCAATTTAGCTTTGTTCAAAAACACCTCGTCGCTCCAGCCATCCACCTCTTTCTTCAGTTTCGGATAGTGTTCCTTGAAGCCCTTGCGAGCCTCGGCAATCGCCTCCTCGTCCAAGTCGTCAATCGTAGCACCTTCGATGATTCGCTTCGACCAGTCCACATCCGTCACCTGCCTGCGAATCTCTTCATATTTGCTCATGTCCAATGCCACAAGGCTTTCGCCCCTTCTGCCATAGAAATGACCTTTCCAAGCCATCGGAATGCCGCGAGGCGCAGCCGGAATCTGGAACATCAACACCCGTTTCCCGTCAATTTTCAGTTCGTGGATTTCGCGAAAAGTGTTGTTGTCCGTGGTGTGTTGCGACAAGTCTTGCTTCAGTTTCTGTAGGCTTTTCATGTTGTTTTTGAACGAAGTACCTAACACTTCTCGCGACTTGTCATGAACGCCAAACACTATCCACGCAAAGGCTTTGTCCCTCAAATTGGCTTCGTTGCTCAGTGCCGAGAAGTATTTTCCCAAGTCGTCGAAGTCGAAATTGTTCTCCGCCTTCTTGAACTCTACAGCCTCGTCCTCATAGTGATAGCGCAAATCGTTGAATGTTTCGTGGATGTCCATTTTTTCTATGTATTCGTCATTCTGCGCTCCTCATTTTCTTATGCGTTTTCGCAAAAACCCCAGTCGGAATCTTGATCTCATAGCTGTTGCCTGGAGAAACAGTCAGTGAAGTGCTGCGTAGCCACGGGTTGAAATACTTCAGCATCTTGTAGTTTGTGCCTTGCCTGTAGGCAAAATCCACCAAGTCGGGAATGGATTGCACGACGGTGACAGTCTTGGTCTCGTAAGGCCTGTACCAACCGTTGTCGCGAATCGTAAAACCGTATTTTTCAGGGTTCTCCGTGATGAGTTTCAGTGCAAGGATACGGTAAACATAGCGTTGCGTTTCCTCGGGCAGCAGCATGTCAAAATAAGAATCCACGCGCTGTTCTTCCATCGTCTTGGTGATGCGCCCATTGCCGCAGTTGAAGGCCGCCGCTGCCGAAATCCAACTGCCGAATTTGCGATAAGAATCTTTTAGGTACTTGCAAGCCGCAACGGTTTCTTTTTCAACATTGTAGCGCATGTCGACTTGCTTGTTGATTTCGAGGCCGTATACTTTCCCCGTTTCTTCCAAAAATTGCCAGAAACCGACCGCTTTCGAGGGCGAAACGGCGTTGGTCAGTTCGCTCTCAATCATGGCGAGATACTTGAAATCTTCGGGCAGTCCGTATTGCTCCATGATAGGCTCCATGACAGGAAACCAGCGTGTGGTGCGCTTCAACTGCAATATGGTGGCGGAATGTCTGTATGAGTTTACCATCAGTTCCCGCTCCAACCGCTCCCTTACGAAAAACAAGTCCAACGGCACTTCCTCGCCACAAAAAGTCATGGTTTCGGGCAACTCAATATCGTGCGTGATGTGGTCGATTTGCTCGAAAACTACAAATTCGCGGTCGGTGCCCTCGTATTCTTCCAACTGCTCATCATTGGATTGCGCTGGCAAAAGAGTGATGGCAGCGGTTACACCTATTAATAATATAGCTATGCCGCAGGCCAAGAGGATGTTTCTTGTTTTCATTGGGTGATACGCTTGATGGTTTCTCGTTTCTCTAAACTCTAAACACTAAACTCTAAACTAAAATGGTGTCACAAAATCCTTGAACATCGGCGAGACTTTGTCCTTCTCCGAAAGAATCGGGTTCACGATGTCCCATTTGATGTTCAAGTCGGGGTCATTCCAACGGATGCTCCCCTCCGAGGCTTTGTTGTAGACATTGGTGCATTTGTAGGTAAACACGGAATGGTCTTCCAAACAGGCAAATCCATGGGCGAAGCCTTCCGGAATCCAATACATGAACTTGTTGCCTTCGGTCAGCACGACGGATTCCCATTGCCCGTAAGTCGGCGAACCTTTCCGCAAGTCGACGGCCACGTCCAAGACGGCACCTTTCACCACGCGCACCAACTTGCCTTGCGCAAAAGGCGGCTTCTGGAAATGCAGCCCGCGCAACACGCCTTTCATCGATTGCGACTCGTTGTCCTGCACGAAATCCATGTCCAAGCCATGCTCGGCAAAACGCGCCTTGTTGTAACACTCAAAGAAATAGCCGCGCTCGTCAGTGAAGACGTCCGGCTTGATGACCAACAGGTCTTTTATCTTGGTTTCTATGATTTCCATGATTTCAGTTTTTAACTACGGATTACACGGATTTTACGAATTGCATTAGAAGATTTTGCCACTAACGTTAGCAATGGTACGAATATTATCGCATCGAGGATTAGTGAAATTGGACGCTTGCGTCCTTAAATTATTTCGTTTTAATCTGTTCAATCCGTGTAATCCGTAGTTTATTGATTATAAATGCACACATTCATTAAACGCCGCCGCCGTCGCCTCCATAATGCCCTCCGACATAGTTGGGTGGGGGAACACAGCGCGGATGATGTCCTCGCCTTTGGCACCCAACTCGCGGCAAAGCACAGCCGAGGCCACCATTTCTGTCACGTTGTCGCCTACCATGTGGCAGCCGAGCCAGTCGCCGGTCTTGGCGTCGAAGACGACCTTGATGAAGCCGTCGCGGTTGCCGGCAGCGGTGGCCTTGCTCGAAGCGGTGAAGGGGAACTTGCCGATTTTCACCTCATAGCCCGCAGCGATGGCCTTGGCCTCGCTCAGGCCGACGGAAGCGATTTCGGGCGTGGTGTAGGTGCAGCCGGGGATGTTGGCGTAGTTGAGCGGCTTGGGGTTGAGGCCGCAAATCTTCTCTACGCAGATGATGGCTTCGTGGTCGGCCTTGTGCGCCAAAGCGGGACCGTGAACAATGTCGCCGATGGCATAGATGCCTGACACATTGGTACGATACCATTCATCGACATTAATCTTTCCGCGCTCGGTGCTGATGCCGAGCTCCTCAAGGCCGAGGTTGTCGATGTTGGTCTGTACGCCCACGGCGCTGAGAACAATGTCGGCCTCCACGGTCTTTTCGCCTTTCTTGGTGCTGATGGTACACACGCACTTCTCGCCAGTGGTGTCGACGTGCGTCACCGAGGCCTCGGTCATCACGGTCATCTTCAGTTTCTTGAAGGCGCGTTCCACTTGCTTGGAAACTTCCTCGTCCTCATTCGGGACCACATTGGGTAGGAATTCCACCAAGGTCACTTTCACTCCCATTGAGGTGAAGAAGAAAGCGAACTCCGAGCCGATGGCGCCTGAACCAACCACCACCATGCTTTCGGGCAGTTTGTCCAAGACCAAGGCCTGACGGTAGCCGATGATTTTCTTGCCGTCGATAGGCAATGCGGGCAGTTCGCGAACGCGAGAACCCGTAGCCAAAATAATGTCGTCGGCTTCGTAAATGGTGACGTTGCCTTCGGCGTCGGTCACTTCCACTTGCTTGTCGGCGGTCAGCTTGCCGTAGCCGGCGATGACGTCCACGTTGTTCTTCTTGAAGAGGTATTGCACGCCCTTGCTCATGGTGTCGGCCACGCCACGGCTGCGGGCTACGACGGCTTCCATGTCGGGTTTCACTTCGCCTTCCACCTTGATGCCGTAGTTCTCGGCGTGATTAATATAGGTGTAGACCTGCGCACTTTTCAGCAAAGCCTTTGTCGGGATGCAGCCCCAGTTGAGGCAGATGCCGCCTACTTCGGCCTTCTCGACCACGGCCACTTTCTTTCCAAGTTGTGATGCTCTGATGGCAGCCACATAGCCCCCGGGGCCGCTGCCGATAACGATGATGTCGTATTTCATATTTCAGTATTTTTAGATTTGTTTTTCTTCTCGCTAATCCATTTAATCACTTTGAGCAAAACCGCCCACAGCGCAAAGAACGCCACTACGCCGACGACCCAAACGACCAGTAATTCGGTAACCATTTTGCTCAATTTTTAATTAGTTGGAATTTTCAATTTCGGGTGCAAAGGTAAGAAACTCTTCCCGATTAGAGAGGCTATTATTAATAAAGGTGAGAAAAAATTGTCGGTTTCAAAAAAAACACTACCTTTGCGCCATCAATAAAACAGAAAAAATATGAATTACGACGCAAATCCAGTACATGTCCTCTACGACAACGAGTCATTGAAGCATCTCGTTCAAGTCATTGTCGAGCGCAACGACGCAATATCGGGAACCACTTTCGTCAACCTGTGCTACCAAATCAAGCAGCAGGCCATTCGCGACCGTGCCCTTGCCGACCTCGAAAACACGATTTACACCAGCGAGGAACTCGCCCCCGAAGACCAAGTTCGCGTCAGCAGGATGCTTTGGGAACTCATTTGGGAACACAAGGTCTATCTGCTTTTCGGACGCAGTCCTTTGCTCGGTTTGAGCAACGGTGAGGACCGTTTCGTGAAATATTGAGACCTCTTTTTAGTCATTCAAGCGTCTTTTTCGGCAAAACTGAGTCGGGAAAGACGCTTTTTTATGTCGAAGGAAAGTTTTTTAGTTCGTTTAATTTATTGAATAACAATGAGATAAAATCAAACCACAATATTTTTGACGAAATTTTTCAAAAAAGTGCGCGGGGTATTGAAAAATGTTGTACTTTTGCACCCGCTGAATTGAATGAGGGCTTGCCCTTGAAAATGATATAGTTAAGGAACCTGATAAGTTAAACGTGATAGGTTTCTACACGGTGTGACACCAAAATCAAGCGTAATAATAGTCGCAGCGTGGGTTTATAGACTTCTAAGCCGTACATGGCTTATTATGTTTCCCTGACTACATCTTGCAGAGAGTTGCCCTCGGCCAGTTTGGTAAGAGTTTGTAAATAATTCCTAATCAACGGATTAAATAATCAACAAATTAACCTAACAAATTAAAAATGCCGACTATTCAACAATTAGTGCGCAAAGGGCGCCAGAAATTGATCGACAAGAGCAAGTCGCCTGCATTGGATTCCAGTCCGCAACGTCGCGGTGTGTGCGTGCGTGTTTACACGACGACCCCCAAGAAGCCTAACTCAGCCATGCGTAAGGTCGCGAGGGTTCGTTTGACCAACCAAAAGGAGGTCAACGCCTACATCCCCGGTGAGGGCCACAACCTGCAGGAACACAGCATTGTCATGATCAGAGGAGGTCG
>CACZDU010000054.1:0-9493 GCA_902780055.1 uncultured Bacteroidia bacterium
CATCCTCTTTATTTTGCTCGAAGTGATATCCGTCTTGCTGCTTGCCCGTAGCCAGAACTTCCACCGCAACCGCATGGTGACCACCACCAACGACGCGGTAGGGAAAATCTACGAATGGGGCAGTGAGGTGGGCAATTATTTCCGCCTCAGCACCACCAACAAGCAACTGGCCGAGGAAAACGCCATGCTCAGGAAACAACTTTCCATCGTTTACGATACCGCAGCCCACATCTATGACATCGACAGGGGCGACACCCTCTATGAATACATCCCCGCGCAGGTGGTCAACAACAGCACTAACCAAACCAACAACTACATCATTATTAATAAAGGTGCAGTGGACGGCATCAAGCGCGACATGAGCGTCATCTCGTCTGACGGCATCGTGGGCGTGGTGACCGACGTGAGCCGCCACTATGCTTCCATCATGAGCCTGCTGCACAGCAAATCCGTCGTTGGCGTGCGCATCAAGGAAAGCCAGGAATTGGCCAGCCTGAAGTGGGAAACCAACAATTATCGCTACGGCATGGTAGAGGACATTCCCACGCACATCATCCTGAAACAAGGTGACACCATCCTCACCAGTTCGCACTCCTACATCTTCCCCGAAGACCTGATGGTAGGCACGGTGGAGGAGTTCTATCCCACCGCCATCGACGCGCTCAACAAGGCCAAGATTCGGTTTGCCACCGACTTCGCCACCTTGCGGCATGTCTATGTCATCAGGGACTTGTACAAACCAGAAATTGACTCACTCAAAGCAAAATTCAAGAAAGATGAATAAGTCAATTCTCCAAATCATTCGCTTCATCGCGCTCGTGCTTTTCCAAGTGTTGGTCATCAACCACATCCGCTTGGGAGGCTATGTGCATCCTTATATCTATTTGATTTTCATTATGTTGTTGCCTTTCAGCATACCGAAGTGGCAACTGTTGGTGTTGGGTTTCGTCTTGGGCCTCACCATCGACCTGTTTACGGGAACGCCCGGACTTCACGCGGGGGCCACCACTTTGATGGCCTTCTGCCGACCATCCATCATCTCGCTCGTTTCGGGCACTCTGAAGTTTGACAACATCCAAGAGCCCAACCTCAGCCAATTGGACGGCGTTTGGTTTTTCCGCTACACGCTTTGCATGGTGCTGGTTCACCATTTCGCCCTGTTTCTCCTCGAGTCGTTCAGTTTCAGGCTCTTCGGGCAGGTGATGCTGCGCATCTTGCTTAGTGTTCCCATTTCCATCTTCCTGATTATGATGATTTTATACATTTTCAAAACGGACAAGAAAAGAGAATAAGAAATCAATTAAATATCTGAGTTACAATGAAAAAAAACGTACTATTCCTGTTCGCGCTTGCGCTCGGCCTGACCGCTTGCAGCGAGAAAAACAACTTCAAGGTCAATGTCAGTTTGGCTAACGGCAACGAAAGAACCGTCTATCTGCAAAAGTTTGTGGACAACGCGCCCGTCACCATCGACTCGGCTGTCATCGCCAACGAAACCGCCGTCTTGACCGCCCAAAAAGACGACCCGCAAATCCTTTACGCATTGAAAGTAAAGGGAATGCGCGGCTCGATGCCTTTCTTCGCCGACAACAAGGATGTGGCTTTTGTGGGCGACATCAACAACCCGAAAGACGTGGAAATCATGGCTTCGGAAACGCAGGCTGAATTGGAGGCCTACAACGACCAACTGAACCAGTTTGACGGGCAAATCCGCGAATTGTATGCCGTCATGCAACAGGCTTTTTCCGACAACGATTCCATCAAAATGGACTCGCTCAACAAGGTCGGCACTGCCCTGATGGAACAGCAGGACAACTTCCGCGACGACTACATCAAGGCCCATCCCGAAAGTTTTGTTACGCACTACATCCTCGACCAAGTGAAGCAAGACTATCCCCTCGACCAACTGAAAGAGATAGTCAACACTTTCACTACCGAATCCATTTACAAGACCGACCTGAATGACTACATCGCCAAGCAAGAACGCCTTGAAGTGGGTCAACCCTTCATTGAATTTACGCTGCAAACCAAAGAGGGTGAGAATGTTACGCTTTCGGAAGTCATCGGAAAGAACAAACTCACTTTGGTCGATTTTTGGGCTTCGTGGTGCGGTCCGTGCCGCAAGGAGAACCCCGTGGTGAAGGCTGCTTACGAGCAATATCACACACTTGGTTTTGATGTCGTCGGCGTTAGCGTCGATCAAGATGAAGATGCTTGGTTGAAGGCCGTCGAAGAAGACCAACTGCCGTGGACGCAAGTGCGCGACAGCGAAGGCAATGTCAGCGAAAGTTACCTGATTTATTATATTCCGTCCAATTTCCTCTTCGACCAGAACGGCACGATGGTGGCCAAAGGCTTGCGCGGCGAGGACTTGACGGCGAAATTAGGAGAACTGTTACAATAATTGTCGGCCCTTCGACAAGCTCAGGGCCCTTAACTTATTAAAGCCTAAGTGTCGTTGAGCCTGTCGAAACGCCCGTACCTAAATAATTACGTTATGAAAACAAGATATTTAGTTTTTGCTGCAATGGCTATCTTATTGGCTGCCTGCACTTCTAAACCAAAGACTAAAACCTTTAAGGTCAATGTGAACCTCGCCAATGCCGATGGCAAGACCGTTTATCTGCAAAAGGACGGCCAAGTGTTAGATTCGGCGGTCATCCAAAATTGGGATGCCGTGTTCAACACACCCGTTTGCAAGGACAATGAAATGTACGGCCTCATGCTGCAAGGCTGGCGTCGTCCTTTCCCCTTCTTCACTGACAATGTGGATGTTACTTTGGAAGGCGATGCACAGAATCCCAACGCTATTGTGGTGAAAGGCTCTGAAACGCAAAAACGCCTGATTGCCTTCACCGAGAGTTATAACACCTTGGAAGCCAAACTCGAAGCCGACAGCACAATGGCCCAAGCCGACAAGGACGAAATCCTGAAAATGCACTGCTTCGACTATGTTTGGGAGAACCCGACTGACCCTGTGGCACATTATGTGATGTATCGTTACAAGTGGGTTTTCGGTCCCTGCGAACTGCGCACGATGATTGACAACATCCACCACGCCGACAGCACTTTGACCACCAAAAACTTGGCCATGGCCGAAGAATATGTGGAGAAGCAAGAGCGTGTGCAAGCCGGTCAGCCGATGATTGACTTCACCCAAAACGATGCCAACGGCAACCCCGTGACGCTCAGCGAACTCGCCCAAGGCAAACTCCTTTTGGTCGATTTCTGGGCTTCGTGGTGCCCCGATTGCCGCAAGGCCAATCCAGGCGTGGTGGCGGCCTACCAAAAATACCACGACCAAGGCTTTGACATTCTGGGCGTTTCGTTCGACACCAACAAGGAAGCCTGGCTCGCCGCCATCGAAAAAGACGGCTTGACTTGGACCCACGTCAGTGACCTGCAAGGCTGGGGCAACGCCGCCGGAGCCTTGTACGCCATCGCCTTCATCCCTCAAAACGCCCTCATCAAAGACGGAATGATTGTAGCTCGCAACCTTGAAGGTGAGGCATTGATGGAGGAAGTGGGGAGGCAGTTGGGGAAATAGATGTTTGATGTGCCTGTATCTACCAAATCTGGGTAAAAAAGCACAGATTTGGTAAGAAGTAAGCCAAAAATTGCGTTAGTTCCAACCAAATCTCACTAAAAAAGGGTGGATTTGGTTGGAACTTTGGTTTTTATACCTGTTCCTCAAACAGTCATTTACCAAGAAACGGACCGAAAAATGCAAACGGACGAGTTACACTTGGTGTTTTTGGCGAACTGATAATACGAATTTTTCGGAAGATTGGTTCGTGAAAATGGGGGCTTTACTGCCTATTTCTTGGAAAAGCGTAGTTTTTTCACCTCAAAAACCTTGGAAAAGCGTATAATTTTAGGGTAATTTTTCTTGGAAAAGCGTAAGTTTTTTGCTTCGGATTTATTGGAAAAGCGTATCTTTGCGGCGTAAAAACTTTGTAACATGCTGAAAAGGAAGATACAAGCATACATCGAACAATATCTGAAAAGCAACTCGAACAAGATGCTCGTCATCGATGGAGCAAGACAAATCGGGAAGTCCTACATCATACGCGAAGTAGGGCAACGCCTGTTTCCCAATTTCATCGAAGTGAACTTCGCCAAAGACAAGAACGGCCCGAAGGTTTTCGCCGAAGCCAACACCATCGAGAAATTCTATTTCCAACTGAGCACCATTGCTGGTGAAAAAATGCGCGAAAAAGCCAACACCTTGGTCTTTTTGGACGAAATCCAAGCCTATCCGCACATGCTCACCATGGTGAAATTCCTCAAGGAGGACGACCGCTTCACCTACATCGCCAGCGGCTCACAGTTGGGAGTCACCTTACGGCAAACGGTTTCCATCCCAGTAGGAAGTTTGGAGATAAAGCACATGTACCAACTTGATTTTGAGGAGTTTTTGTGGGCCAACGGTTTTGGTAAAACAGCCATCGACGAATTGCGGAGAAGGTTTGAGAATAGGGAATCGTTGGAGGAAAACCTTCATGCAAGGATGCTTGACTTGTTCAAACGCTATCTATTAATAGGTGGGATGCCCGATGCGGTCAATGAGTATCTCGATTCAAGGAACATCGTGGCTGTCAGGAAGATACACGACGACATTCGACATCTTTACGCGCTTGATGCTTCGCAATACGACGAGGAGCACAAACTGAAAATCATGAGCGTTTACAACATGATTCCGTCCAATATGGAGAACAAGAAGAAACGCCTCGTTTACAAGGCCATTGAAGGCGGCGACAAACGTTGGAAAGACTACGCTGATGAGATTGAGTATTTGGTCAGTTCGGGCATCACTTTGGATGTGAAGGCCATTTCCTCACCGACGTTTCCTTTGGTTGAATCAGCAAGTAAAAATCTTATTAAACTGTATCTCAACGATGTAGGACTACTCACTAACATTTTGTATCAATATAATGTGGCGGCCATACTGAACGACGAACTGAGCGTGAATTTGGGAAGCGTGTACGAAAGCGTGGTCGCCTCGGAACTCAGGGCACACGGGCATGAGCTGTTTTATTACGACAACAAGGCCAAAGGCGAGGTTGACTATATCGTTGACGACTACGAAAGCCTTTCCGTGCTGCCCATCGAGGTGAAGTCGGGCAAGGACTATCAGATTCACCGTGCGTTGAATGCCTTTGCTGCCAATGAAGATTACAAAATCAAGCGCGGAATCGTCTTGTCAAACGAGAGAGAAATCCGCTCAAAAGGCATAATCACTTATTTACCCATTTATTATGTGATGTTTTTGGAACATCGGGTTCCAGAGCAACTCATTCTGTAATATGAAATAAATGAGAAAAAAAAGGGAAAAGGCGGCCATTTCCCTCATGGCCGCCTCGCAATTATTTCTCCGATTAAAGGAGAAACGATTATTCCGCGTCGCAAACGAGACGGACGGAAAAACCCCAATACCTACCCGCGTATGCATACTCTTGCTCTATGTGAGAGACGAGAGTGCTATTGAAAACAACACGACACGCATTATTATTGTCGTATTTCGAACTCGTCCAATACTGTCCAGCTAATTGACCAGTATAATCATTATGTGCAGTTGCTCCTTCGCGCCAACCTGCAGCCGGCAAAAAGACAGCCCCGTTAACCTCGAATGTACTTGTCCATACTTCGGCAGAAATAATATTGCCATCATAACCACAAGTGGCATTATTGGTATTGTCTAATGAGTAGATAGAGGCGGTCCAAGCATCGGGCAGAAGAATAAGTCCATTTACACCATTCACCTTGCCTTTTGCCCAACGAATTCCAGAAGTGGTACTACGTTCATAGAGAAGATAATAAAATTCAGGTTTGGTTAAAGTGCGCCAATTTACTATATTACTGCCATTGGTGATGGTGTTGCATCCCCAATCAGCTTGACCTGTCTGGTCGTAAAGATTGTATTGCGAATCACCGTAAGCATAGTAGTTATTATTCGAAAGACTAGTGCGCCATGGCTGGTAGCATACTGCACCATGGTTGTAGCCGCTCGTGCCCCAACCGAAGAGACTAACAATGTTTTGGTTTGCATAGTCGTTTCCAACATTCTGAAGGTCATATTCAACCATATCATATTGGTGTTCCATAAACGACCATTCAGTTGTTGTCTTGTTGTACTGCAAATTACCTATCGAGAAATACACTTGCTCGTCAGCACTAATCGAGAAAAGACCATTTATGGCACCTTCTGGGAAAATAGGCACATAAGGCGTTGTTGTCACATTTAAAGTGTCCATCGTCTTCACCATATTCAGCGCCACCGCAAGTGCGGTGCTTGTCGTGGTCTTGGTGTAGATGACATCGGCACCGCTATAAACGTTCATCGTGAAGCCGTTGGCCAAGGTGCCCACGGGCAGCACGAAGTAGAATCCCTGCGCCTCATCGGTAAGGATGGTGGCGCAGTTCAACATGATGGTGTTCGTGCCGCTGTTGCCCGTTGCGGGTGTGAGCACGGGGTTGGCTGCCGTGCAGTCGGCCTCAAACAAGCCATTCAGTTTGTCGGTGGTCGTGTTCGAAACGATTTCGATGGCAGTGATGGCAAGGTTGTCACCTGTCAGCTGCAAGCCCAAGCCACCGCAAAGGCTGGTGAAGGAAAGGCTGTTGGGGTCACTGAACGTACACACCATGGGATTGGCGTCATCGGCAAAGGAACTGGGAGCCGCGAGGCTCTGCTCGGCAGGAAGGTCGAATGTCACCGTGTTGCCACTGATGGTTGCAGTGTGGGGATACACCGCCACGTTGCTCTCACCGAACTCGTATTCACCGTTATAGGAAAAGGTGCCCGTAGTCGAGCCACCATTGCCCACAAGAGCGAAGATGCCGTTGGTCGTGCCGTTGTTGACGAGAATCTTGTCGCCCGCTGTCCACTTGATGGCGCCATTGCTGGGGTCGAGCGAGGTCTTGCTGCCGTCGCCTTGTTGCTGTTCGATGGAAGCCTTCAGTGTGATTCCGGTCGTTTCCTTGTCTTTCTTGCAGCCTGCAAACAATACGAGGGCTGCCAATGCGATTGCTAATGTAACTTTCTTCATAATAATCCTCCTTGTTTTACCAGCCGTAGCCGTTTTGCACATTCATGTTCGTTGTCCCGCCGCCGCTTGTCGTTGTCGCGGCACCAGCCGAGGCGCACAAGATGCCTTGGCTCTCAAACTCTATGATCTCCGTTTTGGGAGCCTCATAGACCTTCATTTTCGTTGTTTTCATTTACGATGATTTGTTTTAGGTTTAATAATTTATTAGTTGTTTCACACAACGCTTCCTGACAACAAGAAGACTACGCTGTATGGTTTGTGCAAAAGTATGGCGAACCCTTGATTTACGAGGTGACAATTCCCGCAAATCGAGGTGACAATTCCCATGTTTTTAGGTGACAAAACCCAAAACAGGTGACAATTCATAAAAAACCACCCATTGGGGGGAAATGCGGCGTTTTTGGAGCATAAAAACACCTACCTTTGTAGCATGAAACGAGGACTATTTTCGGTTTTGCTGTTTTCGCTGTTCTTGTCGTGCCAGCAACCGCCGGAGGAAATGCAACACGACGACATCACCTTCGTCCCGATGGCGACGAGGCGACTTCCCGACCTGAACGAAGCGCGTTCGGGTCATGCTTTGGTGTGGGCCGATGGCCATATTGTGGCCATTGGCGGTCACACCACGGGTTTCATCCCTACAGCCACAGCGGAATACTACGAGGGCGGACAATGGCACACGATACCTACCCTCTATCCGCACGACACACCCTTTGGCTTGGCACTGAAAGACGGCGGCGTTTTGGTAGGGGGCGGCTATGAAAGCAGTTTCGGGGTGGGTCAAACTTGGGGCGTTGAACGCTATCATCCTAAAACGCACACTTTTACTCCGGAGCCTATTATGGAAGAAAAAAGGGCACATGCCAGCGCTTTGGAATTGGAGAACGGCGATATCGTCATCAGCGGCAACTGGTACGCCACCGACCTCACCGAAATCTACAACAGCAGCACCTTGTGGACCGACACCGCCTCCGCCAACCGCAGCTATCCTTTTATGCTGCCTATGGGGAACGGCAATGCATGGATTATTGGAGCCTCGTGTGATAGTTACGGCGGGATTACCAGGAATATCGTTGACCAAATAAAAGGCGAGCCTTTCAGGGTGGATTTGTTGGACAAATGGCATCCGCAGTCCCCTTTGGACCGCAATGTGCAGGCCGATGCCTATCGTGTGGCGGAAAACGCTTTCCTCATCCTTGCCGTCAACGACCAAAAGCTATACGCACCCTTGTTGGTCGATAGTAGTGGCTTCTCGCTTTTGCCTATGGAACAGGCGTTGCCCAAAGAAAGTCCTTGGGGTGCCATCCGATTCATAGGCTCCATTTGGACCCGTCCTGAAACGGAAACGGCCTGGTTGATGGGCTTGGATGAGCAAAACCGTGTTTATCTGGCTGAGATTGCCTATCGACCCGCCTTACAAGGTGGCCAAGCGAGGCTTTCCATATATTACTCCCAGCCTCTGAAAGATCTTCCAGCCAATCCATACGAGATGCTGCTTCCCGACGGAAGTTTTGTCGCAGTGGGCGGCATGATGGCCTCCAATTACGAGCCTACAAACGTCGTTTTCGCCTTTTATCCCACGGCTTCGCCACAAAAGCCATCCGCAATGCTTATCGTTTTCGTTGGCCTTGCTTTGGTGATAGGCTTGGGGATAATTCTTGTCATAAGGAAAAGAAGGCATTGCAACAATGATGCCCCCGTCACCCCAGAGGAAAACAACATCACAGTCGAAAAATCCGACCTTGCCGACAAACTCAAGGCCGTGATGGAAGAGAAACAGCTCTTCAGGAACAAGGACTTGCGGATTGCCGATGTGGCTGCTGAATTGTGTACCAACACCACCTATCTTTCTGCCTGCCTGAACGGGGAGCTAAACACTACTTTTCCGGCGTTTGTCACAAGCTATCGAATCCGTTACGCCCAAGAGCTAATGCGCAAAAACCCTACGATGCTTATGTCGCAAGTAGCTGAGGCATCGGGCTTTACTAACGAGAAGACATTTTTGCGCAGTTTCAAGGCCACTTGCGGTGTCACCCCATCAGAATGGAAGCAGGGGCAAACGCCACAAACGGCGGGTTAGGAGAGGCTTTTATCATTCATTCCACCACCAACTTTGTAGAATGAATCAA
The DNA here is from genome assembly GCA_902780055.1 of uncultured Bacteroidia bacterium. Classification (GTDB taxonomy): domain Bacteria; phylum Bacteroidota; class Bacteroidia; order Bacteroidales; family F082; genus Limimorpha. The sequence goes on from CACZDU010000054.1 coordinate 9,176, forward strand.
GCCTTCTCTATCGGTAATCTGCAACAGATAAATGCCTTCGGGCAAACCGCTTACATCGATTTCGTTAGTGTCGGAAAAGGTTCTAACCAACTGACCTTGAATGTTGTAGAGTTGTATTTCAGCGGGTTCGATGCCTTCGATGGTCACTCTATCCTTGGCGGGATTGGGGAAAACCACCATCGGCGACTTTTCCGTTTCTTGCAAAGCATTGGTTTCCGATGACACTGCAAGTGCATAAACGCTTGTACATTCAGGGTCTATTTCGATGGCTTCACCGTTTTTGAACAACACGCCATACGATGACTGTCGGCCATCAGG
>CACZDU010000055.1:0-9355 GCA_902780055.1 uncultured Bacteroidia bacterium
GCCGAGTTGGGCGAAGGAATCGCTCCCATGAAGGGCTTCTTCGTTGAAGCCGGAAGCGCCGAAGACCTGACCTGCACCGTCTCCACGACACCCCAAAACGACAATACGGGTTCGCTCAACATCAACCTGAGCCAGGCCAACACCCTCGCCGACCGCGCCATCGTCAACTTCGGCGAAGGCAAGACCCTCGGCAAGTTCCAACTCAACCCGAACCACACCAAAGTCTTCATCCCGCAAGAGGGCAAGGACTACGCGGTGGTGAGCGCCGGCGACAAGGGCGAGATGCCTGTCAGCTTCAAGGCAGAGAAGAGCGGCACGTACACCATGAGCCTCAGCAGCCAGAACATCAGCTTCAGCTACCTGCACCTCATCGACAACAAGACGGGTCAAGACATTGACATGTTGGCCACGCCTGCCTACACCTTCAACGCCCAAACGACCGACTACGCCAGCCGCTTCCGCCTCGTGTTTGCCACGGACAACAGCGTGAACAGCGACAGCTTCGGCTTCGTCAACAACAGCGGCAACTTCTGCGTCTACGGCATCGAAGGCAAAGCCACCCTGCAGGTGTTCGACGTGCTCGGCCACATGCTGAGCAGCGAAACCTTCAGCGGCTCCATCGAGAAGAAGGTCAATGCCGCCACAGGCGTCTACATGATGCGCCTCATCAACGGCAACGATGTGAAAGTTCAAAAAGTAATCATCAAATAAATCCATACCACAATGAAAAAGTTAGTATTGACAATCGCAATCGTCCTCGGACTGAGTATGACCACTTTCGCCAACAATGATGGAGGCGGCCTGTTCCAGCGCGGCGAAGCAACGCCCGAAAACAGCACTGTCTTCAGCAACCGCGAAAACAAACCGATGCTTCCCAACCACAATTTGGAGGGCAACCAAGACGCCAACGAACTCCCATTGGGCAGCGGCATTGCAGTGCTGGTTGGCCTCGGCGCGGCTTACCTCGTAGGCAAGAAGCGCAGGGAAGAATGAATCTACTGAAGTCGCAATAGCGACAGTTCCCGAAAGCGGTGCCCCATTTTGGGGTGCCGCTTTTTTTAATATCAACATCGGAATAACCGAAAATATCGGAAATCTTTCTTCTGTTCCTTCCGGTTTTTCTGATGTTACAATACAAACATATCTCGGTCAAAAAAATGCAGTTTGGTTTCAATCAGTTACTTAAAAAGTGTAATTTTGCACAAAATAAATCAAAATGAAAAAACCACTTTTCCTCTTCATCATCAACCTCTTGACCATCAACCTCTTCGCGCAAGAATGGGTGAATTGCGGCAGCACAAGCCCCACCGTGCCCAGCGTGAAACTGCTTTCCGATTCGGAGCAAGAAACCACCGTGAGTTTCGCGCTGAATGGCTTCTTCAGGGAATCCGTCAGCACACCGAGAGGCACACAAAGCCTTATCACCGTGCCCAAGATGGCCTCCATGTTGGAAGAAGCCGCCCCCGACCTGCCGTTGTTCGCCATTCCCATCCTCGTCGGCGACATGGCCGAAATGGAGATTGAGGTCAAAGAGGCGGAATTTCAGGAGTTTGAAAACATGGAAATAGTGCCTTCGAAGGGCAATTTCAGCCGCGAAACCGACCCCGAAAGCGTTCCCTACCGCTATGGCGAAGCCTATTCCCAAAACCGCTTTTTCCCTGATTTTCAGGCACAATTGGACAAGCCTTACATCCTCCGCGATTGCCGTGGTCAAAACATTTTGGTCTACCCCTTTGCCTACAATCCGATGGCGAAAACCCTACGCGTCTACACACATTTGACCCTGACGATGAAAAAGGTCGGCGACAAAGGAATCAACCCAAAAATCGCCAGCAAGAAAGGTGCATTGAAACTGTCGCCCGAAACCCAAGAGATGTACCGTCACCGTTTCATCAACTATCGGGAAAAGGCCGCGAAATACACCTTCATCCCCGACGAAGGCGAACTATTGGTCATCTGCCCGAACCAGTATTTGCAAGCCATGCAGCCCCTTGTGGATTGGAAAAACGAGTCGGGCCGACCGACCACGTTGGCCAGCCTTTCGGAAATTGGCGGCAACAACGCTGACATGATTAAGTCGTTCATTCTCAGCCATTACAACAACCCAGAAGAGAATCTTTGCCATGTGCTTTTGGTCGGCGACTACAGCGACCTCACGCCCAAAGCCATGTCGGGCGGACGCTCCGACATTTGGTTTGGCCAACTGGAAGGCAACGACAACTATCCCGAAATCCTTGTAGGACGATTTTCCGCTGAGAGCGTGGCCGATGTGCAAAACCAAGTCGCCAAGGTGTTGTATTACGAGCGCGACATGCCTTCCACCGTCGATTGGCTCGACAAGGGCATCGGCATAGGCTCCACCGAAGGCGCGGGCAGCGGCCACAACGGCGGGGAGTCGGATTACATGCACATTGAATACATCCGCGACACTTTGATACATTATACCTACAGCGAGGTTTCGCGACACTATCTCGGCGTGGGCGTGGGCACCAATGCCGCCATGCTGAGCGAGAATTTCAACGCTGGCGCAGGCATCTGCAACTATTGCAACCACGGCAGCACAACAAGTTGGTATGTGGGAAATTTCAACAATGGCCATGTGAACGCCTTGGTGAACGACTACAAATGGCCTTTCATCTGGTCGACGGCCTGCTACAACGGCCAGTTTGACATGAACTGCTTCGGCGAGGTGTGGATGCGTGCCACCAACAATTCCACGGGTGCTCCCACAGGTGCCATCGGAGGCATGTTTAGTTGGATTTCGCAGCCGTGGCAACCGCCTATGACGGGTCAGGACGAGATGGTCGACATCCTTTGCGAATGGCGCAGTGCCGACCAGTTCCACCACACTTTGGGCGGCGCCTCGCTCAATGGCAACATGAAAATCCTCGACATGCACCCCAACGACTACGGCAACACGCACAACACATGGATTCTGTTCGGCGACCCAAGCCTACTCCTCCGCACCACCAATCCCACCGAACTCCATGTGACTTGCCAACCCGAAGCCATTTTCTTTGGACAAAGCGAACTTTCAATCACTGCCGATGCCGATTTCGCCCTCGCCACCCTTTCCATCAACGGAGAAGTGCTTTGCAGCGTGCCAGTCATCGATGGGGAAGCCACGCTCAATTTCACCTGTCCTGAAGAAATGGGGACGGCGAAACTGGTGGTTACGAGTTTCAACAAAGCGACTCATGTCCAAGACATTCAAATCATTCCAGCCAATGGAGCCTACCTCACCTACGAGGCTGTTGCCGTAAACGACACAAACGGCCAAGCCGACTATGGGGAAACTTGCAGCCTTAATTTAACCGTCAAGAACCTCGGCAACGAGGCTGCTGCCAATGTGCAGGTGAGTTTAAGCACAGATTCACCTTTCGTGAACATTCTTGACAACACGGCCACCATCTCCAACATAGGCGCGTTGGAAAGCCAAACCATCAACGACGGCTTCCAAATCTCTGTCAACGAACTGATTACCGATGGCATTCAAGCAGACTTCACCATGACTTGCACCGCAGGCAACCAGATTTGGGAGAGCCATTTCCGCTTGAAACTCCATGCGCCATCCTTCACTTTGACTGAATTTCGACCTGTCAGCACCGCCTATCCGGGCGTGATGGACACATTATTAATAAGCATCAAGAACATCGGTTCCACCGATGCACATGAGGCGCAAATCCAATTGTTCAGCAGTTCCAGCAACCTCGTTTTCAACCAAATGAGCCACTTCTTCGGCGACATTTCAGCCGGAAGCACGGCAACTGCAAAGATTGTTTTCAACGCCACATACGAGGTGCCGACAGGCTCCACTTTCGAGGTGTACTACCTCATAAATGCTGGCCCATACGCCCTGAGCGGCACCGAATTCGTCAACATCGGGCCCATCAAGGAAACTTTCGAGAGCGGCGACTTCAGCGCATTTGATTGGGAAACCTTGGGCGGAGCACAATGGTTTGTCGACAATAGCACCTCAAACACAGGCACTTATAGCGCAAGGTCGGGAGTCATTGGCCATGCCAACCTCACCACTTTGCAGGTCGAAATCGAGATTCCAGAAGAGGGGCAAATCAGTTTCTTCAAAAAGATTTCAACCGAGGCGGGCAAGGATAAACTCACCTTCTACATCGACAACACGGCCAAGGGCGAGTGGTCGGGCGAAATCAACTGGAGCCGCGAAACCTTCCCCGTGACCGAAGGAACGCACAAGTTCAAGTGGATTTACATGAAGGACAGCAACGGCAGTTACGGTGACGACTGCTGTTGGATTGACGATGTGCAATTCCCTGCTTCACATATCGTTACGCTATTGCCCCAAGTTGATGTTGAGGCGCAAGTCAACCTCAACGAAGTCACACTGTCATGGGAAAGCACCGACCCCAGCCAAAACTACATCATCCGCCGCGATGGAGAGCAGATTGCCTTGCAACACGAAACGGTTTTCACTGAATTACAAGACATTGGCACATACCTCTACAGCGTCACTGCTTTCAATGACAATCAGCAACTTTCCATCCCGAGTTTCGTCAAGGTGACGGTAGACACGGTTGGCACCAAAGAAATGTCACGCAAAGTGCAAATCTTCCCCAACCCAGTCAACAATATGCTGTACATCAGCCTTGGCAGTGCGTTCAAGTACAAGATCTTCAACAGCATAGGACAACTGATTGCAGTAGGAGAAAGTGCTGGAGCCACGCAAATCAATTGCTGCAACATGACCAAAGACGTGTATGTCATCCAAATTGAAACGGAAGCCGAAATCACAATGAAAAAGTTTGTCGTCCAATAACTTGCACACGAAATGACCTATCTGAAATCCAACGACTTGTTCGGGAAACTTGCGCCAGAGAGACTTTTTGAGCAGGTTCCCCACCCCATCCTCATCGCCGACCACCTCCTCACTCCCGACAACATCGGAGCCATGATTCGCTTGGCCGACAACATCGGGGCTTCCGAAATCTGCTTCTTGGGCAACGAGGACGAGCATCGCCTCGGCAAGGTGCGCCGCGCCGCCGCCTCAAGCCGCGACAACATCCGCTGGTATTTCAGCGAAGAAACCGATTTGCACAAGATTGTGCCCGAAGGCAAGACCATTGTCGCCATCGAAACCGCCGACAACGCCACCTGCATCTACGAAACGCAACTTCCTGAAAACGTGGCCTTCATCGTAGGCAGCGAGAGCTATGGTCTGAGTGAGGAACTGCTGGCGCAATGCGACATGGTAGTCTATATTCCCGTGCCCGGCCCAACGCGCTCGCTCAATGTGAGCCATGCCGCAGCCGTGGCCCTTTTTGAATGGCAACGCCAAATGAGATGTGGGAGGTAGGAAGTATGAAGTTTGGTTATAAACATATTTTTTTCGATCTCGATAGAACTTTGTGGGACTTCGACGCTGCGGCGGAGGTGGCTTTTGAGCACATCTATGAAAAATACAATCTGAAAAGCCTTGGCATTCCGAGTGCGCACGAGTTCCATGAGGTGTATCATCCACTGAATGAACAACTTTGGGTGCTTTACCGCGAGGACAAAATCACCAAAGACTACTTGAACCGCACCCGTTTCATGCAGCCTTTGGCGCATTATGGCATCCACGACACCGCCTTGGCCGATCATCTCAGCGAGGATTATGTGTATTGGTCGCCGCGCATTGTCCGATTGGTTCCTGGAACGATGGAATTGCTTGACTACCTGAAGCCGAAATACCATTTACACCTGATTACCAACGGTTTCCAAGAGGTGCAACACACCAAATTGAGCGGTTCGGGCTTGGAACCTTATTTCGAGACCTTGACCGTTTCGGAAGAAGTCGGGGTGAAGAAACCCAACCCTGAAATTTTCCATTACGCCTTGCGCAAAGCCAATGCCTCTCCAACAGAAAGCCTCATGATTGGCGACGAGATGGCCGTCGACATTGACGGTGCCCGCGCCGCCGGAATCGACCAGATTTTCTATAATGCAAGTGGGAAAACGGTTGTGGGAGAGCGGACGTTTGAGGTTCGCAATCTTTTGGAAATCAAAAAAATCATCTGACGCAATACAAATAATTACTATTTTTGCATTCATAAAGCCAATTTGTTGCACCATGCAGAAACTACCCATCGGAATACAGAGTTTTGAGAAACTGCGTAAAGACGACTACGCCTATGTTGACAAGACCACCTTTTTGTATGAACTTGTCAAAAACAGGGGGTACTATTTCCTTTCCCGCCCCCGTAGATTTGGCAAAAGCCTGTTGCTGTCTACCTTAAAAGCCTATTTCGAGGGAAAAAAGGAACTCTTTGAGAATCTGGCCATTGCTGAAATGGAACAGACATGGGAAGCCTATCCGGTCCTGTATCTCGACCTGAACGTGGGGCTATATACTTCGACAGATGGTCTTTGGGAAGCACTCAATTCAAATTTAATGGATTGGGAAGAAAAATACGGCATCAAGCCGAACTCGACAGACACTGCACAACGGTTCAAGTACATCATTAGAACAGTAGCACAAAGTTTGGGCAAAAAAGTTGTCATCCTTATAGACGAATACGACAAGCCGCTACTTCAGGCCATCGACAATGAACCGCTGCAACAAGACTATCGCAATATCCTGAAATCGTTCTACAGCAACCTCAAAACCTGCGACGAGTATATCCTATTTGCCATGCTCACAGGCGTTTCAAAGTTCTCCAAAATCAGCCTCTTCAGCGACCTCAACAACCTGACAGACATTTCGTTGTATGAACACTATGCCGACATTTGCGGCTTAACTGACGAAGAAATTTCCTCTTCGTTCAGTGATTATCTTGAAGCGTTTGCACAAAAGGAAGGTGTAAACAAAACTGCCATAATGGAACAATTGCGCCAAATGTATGATGGCTACCATTTTTCGGAGGATCTTACAAAAGACATGTATAACCCTTTCAGTGTACTCAATGCACTTGCTGAAAAAAAATTCCGAAATTTCTGGTTCTCGACCGGCACTCCAACCTTTCTCATCAAGCTGCTGCAAAATGGCAACTATGACTTGCAGGATTTCTCCTCGGGGAACATTTTGGCAAGCGACCTCGCCGCCAAGGAAAGTTTGAGCAAAGAACCTATCGCCATGTTCTATCAAACTGGTTATCTGACCATTAAAGGATACGACAAAGAGATTGAGTTGTTCTGCCTCGGGTTCCCCAATCGCGAGGTGGAGCAGAGTTTCCTCAATTTCCTGCTGCCACGCTACACAGGAAACACTGACAACGATTCCTCGGCTTTTATCGGGTATTTCGTGCGTGACTTGCGCAAAGGCGACATCAAGAGTTTCCTGAATCGGATGAAATCTTTCTTTGCCGACACGCCATACGAAATAGTGCGTGATTTGGAAAACCATTACCAGAATGTGATGTTCACCGTTTGCCGCTTGTTAGGCTATTACACTACCACAGAATACCACACCTCAAACGGGCGCATTGACATGGTGGTGAAAACGCCACAATTCATCTATGTTTTTGAATTCAAGTTCAATAAGTCGGCGGAGGAAGCCTTGGCACAGATTGATGAAAAAGGCTATCCGCTACCTTTCGAAGCCGATGGTCGGAAGATTTTCAAAATAGGAATCAATTTCTCGAAAGAAACCCGCAATATTGACAGTTTCGTCTGGAAAGAAGGCTAATTTCATTTCAGCACCGCCAAAACCGTTTCCTTGCCCGTGGTCTTTTGGTTGATTTTCACCTTGACTTCAGCATCCAAAGGCAAAAACACATCCACGCGCGAACCGAAACGAATCATTCCAAGCTCCTCACCTACAACGGCCTCATCGCCAGCCTGGAGGTCGCACACGATACGCCGCGCCACAAAACCTGCAATCTGCCGAACAAGGATTTCACGCCCTTTCTTGTCCTTCAAGACAATCGTATTATGCTCATTATCAGTAGACGACTTCGGCTTGAACGCTAAAAGGAACTTTCCAGGATGGTATTTGTAATAGGTCACCTTGCCGTCAAACGGGAAGAAATTGATATGCACATCGTAAATAGACATGAAAATGGAAACCTGACGGCGTTGGTCGTGGAAATACTCATCCTCAAGCACCACCTCATTGGCTGCCACAATGCCATCGGCGGGCGACAACACGGCATTTTCCGCAATCGTAGTCCTTCGCCAAATCGGGACACGGAAAAACCTAATTGTCAAGACAATAACCAAAAGTTCAAAAGCATACAGGAAGTAATGCCATAGCGTTTGCGAAGGCCAAAACGAATTGACAAAAACAACTGTTGCCGCAACCACGGCAAGGGTAATCAAGATGGCTTTGGTACCTTCTTCGTGTAACCTTTTATTGATCTTCATAGCAGCAACAAATAAACGAAAATAAACGGTAAGCTGAACATCACCGAATCGAAACGGTCCAAAATGCCGCCGTGGCCGGGGATGAGTTTGCCCGAGTCCTTCACTCCAGCCTGCCGCTTCAGCATCGACTCGCAGAGGTCGCCCAAAGTGCCGAAAATGACGACAATGGCCGCCATGCCAATACCTTTGGAAATGGGAAGCCATGCGGCATAATGGGCGAAAACCATCATGGCCATAACGGTAAACACCAATCCGCCAAGGCTTCCCTCGATGGTCTTTCCGGGAGAAATCCGAGAAAAAAGCTTGTGCTTACCAAACATTTTTCCCGTCAGATAGGCAAAGACATCATTGGCCCATAAAAGGCAGAAGACCAAGACTATCAGCCCCGAACCGGCCAAACTGCCAAACAACTCCGCACGATACATGAATAGCATCAAGGCGGAAGGCAAGCTCAGGAAGGCAAGGGAAGCGTACAGATAAGGTAGGATGTGCTTGGCATCGTGCTTTTTGGAAAACAAGGCAAAGAGGAACGGTAACATGAGCAACGGCAATTCGAGCAACAGCCACTGCTGGCCAACGACTTGCAAGGCTACCATTGCCGCCAAACCGAATGTGCCCAAAGCGCAAGCCTCGCCTATGGCAACGCCCACCGTGGAATTCATCTGAAACAGCCTCGACATCTCATAAGTGCCGACTGCAACGATGAACAGCAGCAAAGCGGCACAGGTGTAGGGCGAAACCAACACGCAAGCAAGGATTACGATGCACAGCAGCAAGCCTGAAACCGAACGAACCAACAATTCTTTCATAACGAATGCGAAATGATGCGCAAAGATAGGAAAAAGAATCATACGATGAGCATCATTGCCCAACACGATATCACATAGTCATGTCGCAAAAAAGCGGCGGGGGGAAAAACGGGAAACCCTCCCAGAGAGAACTGGGAGGGTTTCCGCTGTGGGTGGGCGGCGGGCTGCTTTCCCACGCTCTCGCGCAGTATCATCGCCGCTGCGGGGCTTAACTTCTCTGTTCGGAATGG
>CACZDU010000056.1:0-7740 GCA_902780055.1 uncultured Bacteroidia bacterium
AACCTGTTGCTCGAGGTCATTGGCATGGGCACCACGCAATAAGGTGACTCCATAACCTTCTCGATAGGCCGCAGTGGCTTTTCCCCAAAGGAATCGGCTCGTAACCGTCTTGTTCTCATAATCCACCTTATTTTTATTGAAACGGATGAAGGAGAAATTGAGGTCCAAGTCCTCCACGGTCTTGGCATCGCGGCCCGAAACAAACACGGCTGAGGCCAGGTTTTTTGCCGCATAGCCCGTGATGATTGGCATCAAACTGTTCAAATAAAGGCAACCACCAATGACGGCGGCGATGAGCAATGCTCCTACAACGGATAAAACTTTTTTCATAATATGTACTATTTACTAATCCCACCCTTCTACAAGGATTTCATAATTCTCGAAAACAATGATTTCTCCAGCGGTAATCTTGGCACGCTTGCGGGTCTCCACTTCGCCGTTGCGAAGCACCATGCCCGCCGTGACCACCTCTTGGGCTTCGGCACCGGAATACACTACGTCGCAGGCTTTCAATAACGAAATCAAAGGGATGAAGTCTTCGCCCTCGCGAAGTGTGAATTCGATTCTATTGAGTTTTCTTGCCATGTCTTTTCGGTTTGGGATTCAACAATCGCTCAGCCTGTTTCCTTGCGGTATGCCTTGCCATCAGTTCCAACAGATATACTGTTGCAGCGCCAAGAACCATCATAACGACAGCCATCAGCAGTTCAGAGTTCCACTGCGGCAGATGGAAAGCGAAATCCATCATGTCGGCGGTAGGTTCCTTCCAAGGGTAGACCACCGGCAAACTGCCTAACATGAAGCCAGCGAGTGCCGACAGCGTTTCGTTGCGGAAATCGCGCATGAGCCACGAAAGCAGGTAGGAAAACGACACAATACTCACCACTGACCCCAAGGCGAAAGGAAACAGAATCCTTGCACCGTGCATGAAAGTAGAAGCCTTTGTCAAGGCCGGAATCGCCTCAGTAACAAGCAATTCGTAGTTGCCCATCAGCAGCATGAGGTGCGAGCCTGAGATGCCCGGAACGACCATGCCGGTAGCCCCAACGATACCACAAAGGAAAAGATAGAGGAAATTGTCGTTGGAATAAGGATTGGACTTGATGGACAGCATGAAAGAGATGGCAAAACCCGCCAAAATGAGCAGTATGTTCTTGATATTCACCTTCTCTATGCGTTTCATCACATACACCACCGAGGCGATGATTAGCCCGATGAAAAACGACCAAGTGTAAACCTCGTAGGATTTCAGGGACTGCTTCAGGAAAATGGCTGTCAGTATCATGCCCGTAAAAAGTCCCAAAACGATGGTCAAGAAGAACTTGAAGTCGGTGCGGCGGGCAAACTCCGAGGCCTGACCCTCCCGAAGATACTTGAAGTTCTTGTGGTTCAACGACTTGATTGAATTGACAAAACGCTCGAACACACCCAGAATGAGCGACACGGTGCCGCTTGACACGGGAAAGACATTCACCGCGCCCATAATCATCCCCTTGATGAAAACTTTTATTGTTATCCACAAAGACAGCATTGGTCAACTCCTTATTTCAAGACGCAAAGGTACGACAAATTATTGTTGCCAAAGGCGAATTTAGCGGCAAGAATCAAAAAAAGGCTCATCCATGACGAAAAATCACTACCTTTGCAAACCACAATTACAAAGCACATGTCTGACACTCAGCAACAAGTCATCTACCCGCAAAACTTTGACATCAAACTGATTATCGCCGCCGAAATCCCCAACGAGGAGGCCAAACGAAACATCAGCCAAGCCTTGTCGGAGAGCAAGACGGTGCATAGTTTTGTCAACATAAGAAGCAGTGGCAAAGGCAATTACCTCAGTTATTGCTACAACATCGACATTGAGAGCAAGGAGCATCTTGAAAAGACCTATGCCCTGCTCAAACAGATTCCCGGATTAAAGTTTGCGCTATGACAAAAGCCTATTCCATAAGGATTTACGGTCGCGTGTTCAATGTCGGGTTTCGGCGTTATGTGCATCGCTATGGGCTGCAATGCAATGTGGTCGGCTATGTGGAGAACGACCACGCCGACGGCAGCGTACACATCGAAGCCGAGGGTGAGGAAAGGGATTTGGACCGTTTCACCCTGCTTTGCGGCGAGGGTACACCTTATTCATATATTACCGACATGAAAATCAATTCCGTCGCACCGTCAGGGAAGTACACTGATTTTCAAGAGATTCGATAGACCATTCAACCATCAACAATTCAACGACAATGACATACCCCGACTTCTCCAAAACCCTCTTTCTCGACATCGAGACCGTTTCACACGAGAAAACCTTCGACCAACTCTCAGAGCGGATGCAAAAACTTTGGTCGCATAAAGCAGAGCAAATCGGCAAGGGCGACGAAAACGCCACGCCCGAATCGCTTTACGACCGTGCCGCCATCTATGCAGAATTTGGCAAAATCGTCTGTATTTCAGTGGGTTTCTTCAACGACCAACGCTTCCGCCTGAAGTCGTTTTACGGTCACGACGAGAAGGCCTTGCTCAAGGATTTCGCCAATATGCTGAGCCGCTATTATGACGCGCCCGATGCCCAACTTTGCGCCCACAACGGCAAGGAATTCGACTTCCCTTACATTGCCCGAAGGATGCTCATCAATGGCATACAAATCCCTCGAATACTGCAAGTTGCGGGAAAGAAACCGTGGGAAACCAACTTCATAGACACGATGGAACTCTGGAAATTCGGCGACTACAAAAGTTACACTTCCTTGGACTTGCTTTGCGCCGTTTTGGACATTCCAACGCCCAAAGACGACATCAACGGGAGCGAGGTGGGGCGCGTTTATTGGCAAGAAAACGACCTTGAGCGCATCAAAATCTATTGCCAGAAAGACGTTTTGGCCGTCGCCCAACTCATGCGCCGCTTCAACTACCTGCCACTCATCACCGAAGACCGCGTCGACTACACCAACTGACCATGCACATTCTCTCCAAATCCACATATATCAAGGGGTTACAATGCGAAAAGGCCTTGTACATGCAGAAAAAGCACCCTTATCTGCGCGACAAACTCAGCATTGAGCAAAGGGCTAAGTTTCAGCGCGGTACGGATGTGGGCGTGTTGGCACATGAGTATTTTCCGAATGGTGTCGACATGTCGCCCAATTCGCCATCGCAATTCCCGAAGAAGGTGGCGGAAACTTGGGCCAACCTCAGCAATCCCGAAATCAATGTGATGTATGAGGCTGTGTTTCAGCACAATGACACGCTCATCATGCTCGACATGCTCGTTCGCGACGGCGACAGATGGTTGGCCGTGGAGGTGAAAAGTTCGTTGCGCCTCAGCGACACCTATTATAATGATGCCGCGCTTCAATATTATGTGCTGCACGGTTGCGGAGTGCCGCTGAGCGACTTCAAACTGATGTACCTCAACGCCGATTATGTGAAAAATGGCCCGATTGATGTGAAACAGTTGTTCAAGTTGGAGTCGGTGATGGAATATGTCATTGAGCGTGAGGTTTTTGTCAAGGAAAATGTGGAACGGTTGAAAAAGGTGGTCGCCCTGCCCCATTCACCTTTGGTCAATATCGGGACGCAATGCAACAATCCTTATCCTTGTGATTTTCAAGGACATTGCTGGAAATTGGTTCCAAAAAACAGTTTCCTTTTCACAACGGCCATCGAGGACGAAATCCTGTTCCAAAATTACTTCAACGGCGTGAATTCCAACGCCAAGATGCTCCAACAACTTGACCCAAATTCATTGGAAGCGCACCAAATTGAGGCTTTGGAAACCAACTCGTACTACATTGATTACAAGACACTTTACTCGTTGGCTTCACAGCCCAAGCCCAAATCCATCGCCTACTTGAACCTGCTTTTGCACCGTCCCGCCGTGCCTGAACTTGACGGAACGAAACCTTACGAAGAGTTGATTTTGGCCTTTGCCCTGCAAGGCGAACATGAACCCGACGGAAATTTCGTTTGGGATTGCTTTGAAAATCAAGGACTTTGGAAAAACGCCATCGGCCTTCTCATTGAGAAACTCTCTCATTATGAGCAGATTGTATGCTTCACGCCGCAAAATCTCACCACTACCCTACTCCGCCACGAAATCATCCAAAACAAAGAGGTCGGCTACAAGGTCTTCAACCTCTTTGATGTGCTTCAATCGGCCCAATTCTACCATCCAGCCATCAAGCGTGGCTTGACATTGCAACGCATTGAAACGGCACTTTTTAGCGGAGCCAAACTGTTCGAACACAGCCGAATCATCCTCGAAGCCACCAGCAACGACCTCATAGGTTATCAACAAGCGCGAGAAGACTTAATCGCTGAGAATGAAATCGTTGCAAAAACTTATCAACACCTTTTCAAGTAGTTGATAACTTCCTTGAATTGCTTCGGAAGGGTCGGGAAATAATGTTTAATTTTGCCGTCCAAAACAGAAAAATCATGCCCAACGATACCATAACGCGCCGTCCATTCGGCGATGCCGCAAAACGAAACTTGATGACTCCAGAGCAAGTGTTTGCTACTCAGGGGCGTATCCCTCCGCAAGCCACCGACCTTGAGGAAGTGGTGCTCGGAGCCCTCATGCTGGAGAAGGAAGCCGTCAACGAAGTCATCGATATTTTGTCGCCCGAAGCCTTCTATTTGGACAAGCACCAGAAGATTTTCGCCGCCATCAAAGCCCTTTTTGGAAAGTCTGAACCCATTGACATTCTGACTGTTACCAACGAACTAAAACAACGAGGCGAGTTGGAAATGGTGGGTGGTGCCTACTACATCTCGAAACTTACCAACCGCGTGGTTTCGGCGGCCAACATCGAGTATCACGCCCGCATCATCATGCAGAAACACATTCAGCGTCAACTGATTCTGATTTCTTCCGACATGATTCACGAGGCTTTTGAAGACACTGCCGATGTTTTCGACCTTTTAGACAAGGCCGAAAACAACCTTTTCCAAATCAGCGAGAACAACCTACGGCGGAGTTACGACTCGATGCAAGACCTTGTAAGCAAGGCCATTAAGGAAATCCAGAATGCCAAAAACGCCGACAACAAACTGCGCGGCGTGCCGTCGGGCTACACCGAACTCGACCGCATCACACAAGGCTGGCAGAAGTCGGACCTCATTATTTTGGCCGCGCGTCCCAGCATGGGTAAGACGGCTTTTGCGCTGAATTTAGCCCGCAATGCCGCCGTCAATTTCAACAGGCCGATTGCCTTTTTCTCCTTGGAAATGTCCTCTGTTCAATTGGTCACGCGACTGATTTCGACCGAAACCTCGCTCACTGCCGACAAACTCCGCTCCGGCGACTTGGCCGAATACGAATGGCAGCAGCTGAACACGAAAGTCACACCGCTCACCGATGCGCCCATCTTCATCGACGACACGCCGCAATTGTCCATTTTTGAACTCCGCGCCAAGTGCCGCAGACTGAAGCAGCAGCATGATATTCAGATGGTTTTCATTGATTATCTGCAACTTATGACCGCCAAAGGCGACAAAGGCCTCAACCGTGAGCAGGAAATCAGTACCATCTCGCGCTCATTGAAGAGTTTGGCCAAGGAGTTGGAAATTCCTGTTTTGGCCCTTTCGCAACTCAGCCGTAGCGTGGAGCAACGCCCCGGATCGAAAAAACCCATCCTTTCCGACCTGCGCGAATCGGGTGCCATCGAGCAGGACGCCGATATGGTGATGTTCATCTATCGTCCTGAGTATTACAAAGATGGCGTGGATGCTGAGGACAAGCCCAAGGGCTACACCATCATCGACATTGCCAAGCACCGTAACGGCAAATTAGGCGAGGTGGAACTGCGTTTCGTTGGTCAATACGCTCGTTTTGAAGAGTTTGAGCAGGGCTTCGACAATAGCAATTTCACGACCATTGGCCCTAACAACCAGTTCGATAACCAACCTTTGGTCATCGGCTCAAAGATGAATGACGACGAGGGCATGACCTCCTATCCTTCCATCACCTCCGATGAACAAGTACCGTTCTAATTCAAGATTGAAAATTAAAATTTATAATTCAGACTTAAGATTCGATGAAAAAAGATAGCAAAAGAGCTCCCCATAGCAAAAGCAACCCACTGAAATTCAACGTAACAGAGGAATCCAAACTGATGGAATTCCTGATGAAGAAATTGGACGGCATCAGTAGGAACAAGGTGAAGAACATGTTGGCCAACAAGGTCGTCAGCGTCGACGGCAAGCGCACCACTCAATTTGACTTTGCCCTCGACCCCGGCATGGTCGTCGAAATCGGGAAACCTACCGCCAAGGAACGCTTCCGCAGCCCGTGGCTGAACATCATCTATGAGGACAAGTACCTTTTGGTCATCGACAAAAAGGAAGGTCTGCTCACCAACAGCCCCACCAAGGAAAAAGAAACAGCGCAAAGTATTCTGAACCAATATTTCATCTACACACAACAACGTTGCCGCGCCCATACCATCCACCGCCTCGACCGCGACACCAGCGGCTTGATGCTCTTTGCGAAAAGCAAGGAAGTGGCCTTGACATTTGAAGAAGACTGGAAGAACACCGTCTACGACCGCCGTTATGTGGCTGTGGTGTGCGGCTGCGTGGAGAAAAAGGAAGGCATGGTGGAATCGTGGCTGAAGGACAACAAAGCTTTCATCACCTACTCCAGCCCCACCGACAATGGCGGGAAGTTTGCGCAAACCTATTACAAAACCCTATATTCCACCCCGAAGTATTCCCTGTTAGAGTTGCAATTGGAAACAGGACGCAAGAACCAAATTCGCGTCCACATGGCCGACATTGGGCATCCCGTAGTAGGCGACCCGAAATATGGCACTTCGGCCTACAAACAGCCTCAAGGCACAGATGCCTACGACAATTCCTTGGGCCGCCTGTGTTTGCACGCCTACAAACTCTGCTTCCATCATCCCTACAAGAAACAAGACATGGAGTTTGAAACGCCGTTCCCTAAGACGTTTATGAGGCCATTTCCAGGGACAGTAAAGAATTTCATTTAATTCTATTGATATGTTTTTGAAAAACTATTCCTATGGATGAATTATTATTTGTTGCATTATTAAGGAATTTGAGGAGAGAACTTGCAAAACATTAATGAAAGGATTTTATTACTTTATTTCTCTCAGATTTCTCTCAAACTTCAATTATTTTTGAGAGAACTCTTCGAGTTGCCATTGCTTTTTATCACCGATTTCAATCTTTCCCGACAGCCTTGAATAGGTAAGCGATTCTTTCGCTCGCAAAGTCGCTCGCAATTTTTAAGTTTTCCGAGCAATATACACCAAAGAAAATCAAGTTATTACGATGATTACACATTCTCTTTTGCTCGGAAATTTGCTCGTAATCGCTCGCAATTTTCAAGATTTTCCGAGCATCCAAATGGATTCTTTCCCTTTGCTTTTGTTATTAATCTCGCCTTTAAGCCTAAGTTGCTTGAGCAGATATTCAATTTTATTCATCTTCTGTTTATCATCCAATTGGTCAGGCAGCACATCCCACAATAGCCGTACAATATCCTGTTTTGTCAGACTTCCATGGTCTTTAAGAGAGTCCAGCAACAAAGCCTCGCACTTCTTTTCAGCTAGTCCTTTGTGTTTGGTGTATTCTGCCAGTTAAGTTAATCTCCCACCCGTTCCACCCCAAGCAAGCTGTCATTTCCTGATTTAGGTTGACTGTTTTATGTCGTTAATCGCTGGTTGGAGTTGACCCGTTTTGTTATTAATACTGATATTGGTTGACTGTTTTTGT
>CACZDU010000057.1:0-8361 GCA_902780055.1 uncultured Bacteroidia bacterium
TAGAAGTGGTGGCAGGCCGTCGCGCGGCGCTGGGCGGTGATGTCGACGAGCAGAGTGGTCTACCGCAGGAACGAGGACAGCCACCCTGCTCGGCGGCTTTACCGCACAGCTTTGGGGAGGCAAGGTTAAAGCCCAAGCCTTGCAAAAACCGTGACAGCGGCGGCTTGGTCGGCAGAGGCCAAATAATAAGACAGGAAGACTTCAAATGAAATCTTCCTGAATCGGGGCCTGTCTTTCGACTTTCAGCCAGTGCAAAAATACGGGTTTTTGAGTTACCTTAGCAAGGTGGTAATATTTTTTTTAATGGTAAGAGTTTTCATACGGGAGCGTGGCTGCTGGCATTGGCCGCGGAGAGGAACCCACAGGCGTTTTGGGGTGGGTGACGGGCGACCGACTGCGGCGGGTGTGGCTTATTCTCATCACAAAGCATTGAGGCGGTGATGAAGCCAGCGACCTGACGACGGACTGAAAGCGGAGCGAGCAGACGACAACGGAGCTTGCGGAGTCGTCGTCTGCCCGACGGAGCGAAAGGTAGTCGTCAGGCCGCGGCACCCTGGCAATGGCTGAGGGAGTTCGTTTGCGTGGGCAACGCCCGTGAGTGACCGTAGCGGCGAATGGCAGCAGCAGGCCTTGTGCGGCTGGCGGGACAAACACGATGTGGAGACCGCCGACGATGCCTGAAGGACTGGGAAGGCAATGCTGGGCGCGTTAATGGAGCGGAAGGCACAGAGAGGTACGAACCGTGCCTGTAGCGGAATGGTAGCGACCGTTGCACTGCCGCACACAGTACAAGGGCTTCGACGGTGGTAGGGACGGCGGGGGATGCGCCCAAAAGAAAAAAAAACAGAAAATTGTTTTACCCTGCCTAAATTTGGCAGAGTAAGGGTGTTGTTTTGCACCGAAATCAAAACAACACCGCTATGGACAAAAAGAAATCACATTACCTCGTGCATGGACTGTTCTGGAAAGGACAAATGCACAACGCGAACTATCACGAAGCAAGGAAAGACAAGCTTTGCTGCATCAACAAAACCTTCGAGGATGATGACCTCAGCAAGGCACGACAGGAAGCCTTTGCCTATTATCAAAGTCTGATAGATGTACTGTATGAAGCTTTGGGCGACTGCTACACCACAGACCAACAGGCACGAATTGATCTTCAAGCCTTCCTTCACGCAGGCTGTAGCAAATCAAAGAAGCACATCGGAAAGATGGTTTTCGACGACAACCTTTTCAACGAAATCGCTGTTTATTGGGTGAACGGCACGGAGAAAAGGCTGATTCATGGCATCTGGTATCAAGACAAAGATGAACCACATCAACTTGATGAACGGCTTGCGACGATGGGCAGCAACCTCATCAAAGAACACTCTTATTATGAGCGCCATCATCTACCCTTTGAGGGCGAAACGCTCTGCGACATGACCGACCTCAACCTCGGCTTCCAGTTTGTCTTGCCCACTCCTTTTGATTGGGATGGCTTTGTTGAGGATAATATAGCCAAAGAGACACAAGCAATGTATCAGTGCTTTCAATAATTCTAACAATCATTAAAAACTACAGAAATGGAACAGAGAAACAGAAAACAAAAGACATTGGACAGATGGGAAATCCACTACGGGACTTTTACTATGCCTCCTGAGTTTTGGACACAATACCCACATGTTCCGCAGCAAGTCGTCATTGTTGACGACCGTACCCACACGCATCAGCTTTGTGCAACCAAATTCAACCGTGTCTTAGGATTGAGCAAGCTCTATGACCGTTATGAACTGAGACCAGGGGACACCATCAAGTACACGCTTGATATTGACAACACGGCGTTGCATCTCACCTTCCCACGGAAACCATTATTATGGTTGAGGAGAAAGAAAGCATTCGTTTGTCTTCTCTTTGTTCTCACTTTCATCTTTTTCGGTTGCGGTGGAAACAAACGTCCTACCATGTCACCACAGACTACAGAAATCACAGGTGACCTGAGCGGATATTTCGAGGTGGTCGAGAAAGAAATCATTGCCACAGAAGGAAGGTGGTCGCTTTGGAATGTGGAGTTGAAGCGTACTGACATGCCTTTCCCATGGGATGAAGGTATGACAGTGGCAAAATTCAACGACACTTACACTGACGGTAGAGCCTACTGTAAAGTTGGATTCGGGTTGGAGACCTTTGACAAGGATGGCAACTTGGTAGACAAACGCTCAGCGACAGCCACGGGGCTACTGGGGCCATACAGCAGTAATGACATACTCGACCTTATGAAACTCCAACCAGGCGAAATTGGTATCATCCGTTGGGACACTAACCCATACGAAGATAAAGCTAAAGACAAGCTTACTTTCAAAATCACCTCTGCTTGCGAAATCATAGAAGGCAGAGGGCAAGTAACAGCCACAAACGATTGGGATAAAGTGCTCGATGCTTACGAAAACTATGTTGACAGATACATCGCTTGTTTGAAGAGAATTGCTTCAGGCGATATGGATGCAATGACGCAATATGCAAAACTGCTGGAGAAAGCAGAGGAATTGGGTGAACAGCTGGAAAACGCTTCGGGCAGCATGACGACGAAGCAAGTGAACAGATACACGAGGATTAACAAGAAAATGCTGGAAGCAGCAGCAAACGGGTTTAACTGACATGAACACCAAAGAAGCATTTGAAGACCCTCGCATCGTGATGCTGGAAGAAATCATCTTGGATGAGTACGAGCACGGGAAACAAGTCGAAGAGGAAAGCATCATCAAGAATGCGCTGCACCATCGGTGGATGATACTGCGTGAGCTGATGCAGTACGACGAGGAAAGCAAAAGGCTGCTGTCGGATTTCAACGACAGGATAAAGGCAGCAGCCACTGCCCTCTTCAACAAGACGAAAGCCGTCCACGAGGGTATGATGAAACTCTATGACGGCATCGGCGACCTTGAAGTTGAGGGGAAGTTGAAACTGGGTTATACTTACCCTACGGCGCATCCCGTCCAGACCGAGCGAGCGGAAACGATGTGGGAAGTGATGACCCAAGGCGGCTACGACCGAATGTATTCCACCGACGGCTGCTCGTGGAGCCTGAAATGGGACCAGAACGGGAACATGACGACACACAAAAGCCTTGAAGCATGGCTCGGCATGGCCGACGAAAACGACAACTGGAACGAGGGCTTGGATTACGAATGGTCGAAGGACATGCACCTTGTCTATCCTTTCCACAACCTCTACGACAACCAACATTTCAGCCTCTATGACCTTGTTTATGTGAGCGAGTTTGAGTTTGAAATTTGTATTCGGATGGATGGAAATTTGTACTTTTGCCAAGAATAATAAAAGAACACTAAAATTCATAATCCTATGAGCAATACAAACACATTGAAAATCTACGAAAGGATTACAAAAAACAGCAAATCATCCTACCGTTTCTTCTTCGTCAAAAAAGAGCTTCAGCCTTTGTTTGACAATCTCGGGGTGTTTACTTTGATTTGCTCTGACGGCACACACTACAGCAACCTAAATGTCACAAAATCTGGTAAAGTCGAAAGGTACTTTATCTTTGCTAATGAATTCTTTAACGAGCATCCAAGGCTGCAAAAACATGATGAGATTCCCTTTACAATTAACAATGATAACAGGACTATAAAAATCACAATCTGAAAATATTTGCCGTATGAAAGAGGGTAAACTTAGTAAATCTGATGTAACAAGAAATTTTATCGTTCTTGATGATAGCGTTCGTGGTTTATTTGAACACCTTGTTGGACACAAAATCAAAATCATAGATCAAGATGATTGTGAGTTCTTCTTTGATGTTAGAAGATATAATAACGGGCAATTGTTCTTATATCAAACTCAAGGGTTTATCAATCAATGGAATTTAAAAGAGTGCGATGAAGTATTTTTTGATTTTGATGATAAAATAGGTTCTTTTATCGTCAATATTACGGAGAAAGGTAATGGTAATATTGGTAAAAAGAAAGAGTTTTCTAATTCAAATACTGTAATATTAGATAAAACAAGTAAAGAAGACCTTATAAAAACAATTTCTGATACATACAAATCTGTTGTTGGTATTTACAAGAATACTTTTAATGAGAGACATTACCTCCCAACAAAAAAGGCCAATTCTTCACTCGTCATCAATGGATTTACTGAAAGAAACCTTACCTTTAACTTTTGTCATGCATATTTAAAGCAGAACGAAGATGCTATTGTATGGCAAGAAATACCCATTATAGACGTTGCTAGACAGCATGTCGATTCCATTATTATTGACAAAGAGTGGGTAATCTTTCTTGAAGCAAAAAGGCTGTACGACATTACACATTTTGAGTTTCTATTAGATGACCTTAAAAGAATTAAAAAATACTATAAAGACATCCCTCTTCCTCTTAATTCTCCTTCAAAAAAAATCGTCGTTTTGTTAGCAGACCATTATTACAATGGCGAATGTAAAAAGAAAGAGTACAAAGATTATTATTATGACAGATTTTTTTCTGGACAAGATGTCAAGTCTTTGTCAGAAATTGAAGAAGATTATCCAAAATTATTAGATAAGATCGCCTCTGCAAAAATTAGTAAAGTCAATGATATTCAAACAATCAACATACAAGGAGATAAAAATTGTAATATACCTCTCCAGGACGAGCTTATTTATAGCATTTATTGTGGTGCTTACTTCATTGATGGAACTGAAAAGCCATAATGAGTTATCAAAACAATTACTTTCCCGTTGATTTTCCATATTTCTCAAACAACCCACCCAACTCTGCCTGGAAATGGCAGAGTTTTGTTTTTATTTTGCCGACGAAATCAACAAAACAAAAGCATCATGAAAGCAAAATCAACCTCATTGCTTGACATCGAAAAGATTGTCAATGCCTCGGAAGACTGCAGAATGAGCAGTAAATTCATGGCCGAAAACGCCCAACCGCTTGAAAGGCTGGCAAAGAAACTGGGGGTCAGCAAAGCGCAGACGACCTTATTCGCCATCATCGCCAGCTCATCCTACAATGATAACTGTTCGCTCTCCGACATCAAACGGCACCTTGGTTGCGAAAACCTCGATATGCTACGGCTCTCTCCTGACTTGAAAGCCCTGCAACGGGCACGGCTCATCCGTGTCACTGGGAAAAAAGGACTATTTAACGACGAAAGCTACTTTGTGCCAGATGAAATCCTTAACTGCCTGCTGTACGACAAAGAGATTGAGCGACAAGAAATAGGCAACCTTGACTTCGACGCATTCATTCTGCATTTGGACACGCTTTTCAAGGAAATGGAAGAGAAAGGAGGCAACTTTGAGGGTTTCGTCTATGACATCCGCGAACTCATCAAGGCAAACCCACAGTTAGACTTTGCCAAGAAACTCGACAGGATGAACCTCGGCGACAAAGAGCTTGTGTTGCTGCTGAAGTTCTGCCTAAGTACGCTTATCGACCAAGAAGACAGTCTGGAGTACAGGGATATTGACGACCTTTTCGACACTGACAGACAAGCCAAAACGGAATTCAACCAACTACGCAACGGGCAACACCGGCTCATCGTAGACAAGTTGGTGGAGCCCGCTGGCCGAGAGCTTTTTTCAGGCGACACTTTCCGGCTGACCGACCACGCCAAAGAAACTTTGTTGCCCCAAAAATGCCTCAAACAGACACCAGTTGACCTTGACGAACTAACCTTGGCCACAAGCATTGCCGAGAAACGGCTGTACTATAACGCAAACGACCAAGCCCAAATAGAACGGTTGAAAAGCCTGCTGCAACCGACATCCTTCAGTGACATCAGGCTTAGGATGAAGCAACAAGGGATGCGCAGCGGCTTTGCTTGCCTCCTGTATGGCGCTCCTGGCACGGGAAAGACTGAAACCGTGCTACAAATCGCCCGCGCCACAGGACGATACATCATGCAAGTCAACCTTTCGGAATTGCGCAGCATGTGGGTGGGCGAAAGTGAGAAAAAGGTAAAAGCAGTGTTTGACCGTTACCGCAATTTCGTGGAGTATTGCGAAAAAGAGCCTATCCTGCTTTTCAATGAGGCAGACGGTATCATTGCGAAACGTTCCACCAATGCCGTCCATGCCGTTGACCAGATGGAAAACACGCTGCAAAACATCATCCTGCAAGAGATGGAAACCTTGGATGGCATTATGATAGCCACCACCAACCTGACACAAAACATGGATTCGGCCTTTGAACGTCGTTTCCTTTACAAGATCAATTTCCATAAGCCTGACCTTGCCACGCGCCTCCTCATTTGGCAAAGCATGATGCCTGAACTTCCTGAAAGCGATGTGGCCATCCTTGCCGAACGCTACGATTTCAGCGGCGGTCAAATGGAAAACATCACGAGAAAAGCCACCGTTGAGCATATCCTGACAGGCCAAATGCCGAGCCTTGAAATGCTCATCGGCTTTTGCGAAGAAGAAAACATAGTTGAAAACAGGCCGAGAATCGGGTATTAGTTCACAAAATAATATAGCAATATGAAAGAAGAAAAACAAAATCATACCCTGCAAATACCATCAGGCATCACAGATATTGGTGACTTTGCGTTCAGGTACGAAAGCTTTGACGGCATCAAGTCAATCGTGCTGCCCAACAGCGTTGAATACATTGGCGAGAGTGCCTTTGAAAACGCGAACAATGTAAAGTATATCGTCCTTTCAGGCGGCATCAAGCGGATTGGCATAAACGCCTTTGCGCGGTGCAAGCAATTGGACTCGATAGCTTTCAGGCCAGGGCCTCCGCATTGCCTCAACTATTTGACCCAAAACGGCGTATTGTTTAAAAGGAACTACGACCGCTTTAGCAAAAGCCACGGCTACACCTTATTTCAATACCCTTGCGGCAGAGCCAACAAGGAATACACGATACCTGTAGTGGTGGATGACGGTGCAACTGATGGCGGTGTAGAGGTCACGGAGATAGGCGAAAACGCCTTTATGGAGTGCCAACATTTGGAAGCGGTCTACTTCACTGCCTATCCTGGCACGAAGATGAAGATTGGAAGATGTGCTTTTGCCTGGTGCAGTAAGTTGGACACGGTAAGGCTTTCCAAAAATATCTCAAAGATTGACCCTACAGCATTTCAGGGTTGCCGAGCCTTGAAAAGGATACTCATTCCCAAGGGGACGAGGAAAAAGTTTGAAGCACTGTTTCCACTCAAACAGACGTGGGAGCTGCTGATGGAAGAATAATCTTGGGGCGATTACATAAAACCATTATCTTTGCGAGCAAATATGAAGCACCTTATGGATAAACTCATCAAATGCATCTGGATTGCCAACACCATCGCCGACAGGCGGGATGCAGGCATTACGCTGAAAGAACTCAATGACAGGTGGACGAGGGATGATGACAACGACCCAATCCCTGAAAGGTCGTTCCACAACTACCGCCAATATATTGCCGATGTGTTCGGCATCGACATTGAGTGTGACAAAAGCCGCAACGCCTACTATATTCCCCAAGGCGAGCGCGAGGAAATGCTTGGCAACGACTTGAAGATGTGGCTGCTTCATAGCTTTGCCATCAACAACAGGCTTTCGTCAGACCTCAGTCTGCGCAAGCGGGTGCAGTTTGAGCGCATACCGGGCGGCATTGAGCATTTGGAACCGCTCATGGAAGCCTTGGAGAAGAGCCTTGAAATCGAGATGCAATATAGGCGGTATTATGGCAAGGATGACATCAAGCAATACCGTTGCAAGCCGCTTGCATTGAAGCTGTTCAAGCAACGATGGTATTTGATAGCCTTAAACGAGAAGGAAGAAATTCGTTGCTATGCCTTAGACCGCATCGACTCGCTCAGCCTCACAGAGGCCACTTTCAAGGCTCCAGAGGATTTCGACTTGCAGACACACTTTCAAGATGCTTTCGGCATCTATGTGGAACCTGACCTGAAGACAGAAGAAATCCTCGTCAAGGCAGACAGCGACCAAAGCAATTTCCTGAAAGGCTTGCCCCTGCACCACAGCCAGCGCATTGTGGAAGAAACGGACGATTATACCATCTTCTCATGGCGGCTGAAGCCTTCCTACGACTTCATCCAGCAGCTGCTCACCATGAACGCGCATATTGAGGTGCTGGAGCCTGCGTCTTTAAGGAAGCATGTGAAAGCATTGCTTCAAGAAATGCTGGGGAAGTATTGAGGGGAAAGGCAAAAGCGTAGCCTTGGAAAGCACGACCTCCGATGGCCTGTTGATGCTTCCCTATCGATGGAGCTTCAGGGACGGCGGGGGATGCGCCCAAATAATAATTCAATACAACCTGTAATAAGCCTAAAATCCGCAACTATCATCCAATACACGATTAAGGGTAGATTTATGAGTCGTTAGTAGCAGCTTTCAGTAAAAAGCAACAGCACAACATCAATATG
>CACZDU010000058.1:0-6888 GCA_902780055.1 uncultured Bacteroidia bacterium
TCTTTTACGGGCATCGGCGACGAAAAAGCCCTGAAAGTGCTACAAAAAATCGGCAAAGAGTTTGAACTTCCCGTGGTGACCGACATCCACGCTGCCGAAGAAGCATCAATGGCAGCAGAATATGTTGACATTCTGCAAATTCCCGCTTTCCTCTGCCGCCAAACTGACCTCCTCGTGGCTGCCGCCAAAACGGGAAAGACAGTGAACATCAAGAAAGGACAATTCCTTTCGGGTGAGGCGATGGGGTTTGCCATCGAAAAGGTCAGGCAGTCGGGCAACGACAAGGTCATGCTCACGGAACGTGGCTCCATGTTCGGCTATCAGGATTTGGTGGTGGATTATCGCAACATTGCCACAATGCAGAAGTTTGAAGTACCAGTCATTCTGGATGTTACGCACTCTTTGCAGCAACCCAACCAAAGTAGCGGCGTTACTGGCGGTAAGCCTGAATTGATTGGCTTAATTGCCAAGGCAGGTATCGCGGCTGGTGCTGACGGCATCTTCATGGAGGTACACCCAGAGCCGAAAAAAGCCAAGTCCGACGGTGCCAACATGCTCCGTTTAGACTTGGCTGAAAACCTTCTGAACCAATTGGTTAGAATCAAAGAGGCCGTCACTTCGTCCTCATGTTGACAATCTGTCCTGTTTCCGGGTCAAACACCAACTTCGAATTCGACAAAGGAGCCGTCAACAAGACGCCCAACTGATTGACAATCAACCGTTCTTCCAACAAAGTGCGTCCGTCGAAAACCACCCTTACATTCGCCATCTCAGGAAGGCGGTAAAACACCTTGTTTTCATAAGAAATGGATTCCACCGCCGACTGGCTCGGGGCATTGATTGCCGCAGTCGTATTCAGCGGCAAAGTCTGGACAGTAATCATGTTACCTTTGCCGCCCGTGCCCACCGTCAATCCGTCGGTTTCGGAAAACTTGGCCACAGTTTGCATTGCAACTTCCTTATTTGGAATTACATACACCGTCTTCACCACTTTTTTTGAGACACGCTTCCCTAACAACAAACTCGTGTACTCCTTCTCCATCTCGTCCAATTTCTGATACATGGCATTGAATGTTTCCGGATTTTGTGCCATCTCGACATCTCCAGAAATCAGATAGAACTTCGCCTTGCGGACTTCCTCTATCTTATCTGCCACTTCCTTGGCCAACTGCGCATTGGTTTTCCCTGCCGACATCAAGCCGATGAAACTCGTTTTTTCATCGGTCTTTTCAGGGCAACATTTTGGCGTTTCAATTTCGGTCAAAGACTTTACTTCCTCATTTTCAGTAGGTTCACCAATGCCTATGCTACGGATAATGCCGTTAGGAAGCAAATCAAATTGTGCCTTGTTTCCACCTCTCACGGTGGCAAGAGCAACAAAAAACGTCGCGCTTGGATCTGGGCAGGCCTCTGTGGTCACCTTTACATCAAGTAGTTGAAAATCAGTGGTTTCATATTCAACATAATCCTCCAATTCCAAATACTTTGAAGCATAGTCGCTGAGCGGACCTTTCACAAACTCAGTCTCCTCGATGAGGAAATCCAGTTTCAACATGGTCTGAGGCAGGGAATAATAGAGGCCGTTCTGCTGTCCAGGGTTGACATTCTTGGCGAAAGTCGTGGTGAATTGGGCACGGAGCGAACCTCCCACAAAGGTCAAAGCCAAAAGCAAAAGTGCGGTTTTTGTAGCAATTCTATTCATTTCTGTAAGGTTTAAATTCAAACTTCAAAAATACAAATTTTTCGGCAATCCCGTCATTTTGTGGATGTTTTTTCCTTTCTGCTAAAAACCAGCAACGACAGGAAAGTCAGCAATCCATTGATAATCAATATCTCAAATCCAATCCGATAACCTCCGAACAATTGCGGGGAATACATCTTCAGAAAATAACTGACCACTGGCGACGCGACGGCAATATAAGGCACTGCCCTATCGATGACCCTCCTGTTTTTGATGAACAGGCCGAAAGTGTACAAACCCAACAACGGCCCGTAAGTGTAACCTGCAATGTCGAACACCTTATCTATTAATGATTCGTTGTGGAACGGGCGGAATGCAATGATTACCAACAAGTAAAGCAGGGCAAACGCCACATGAATCCACTTGCGATATTTCGTGATTTGCGCTTCGGTCAACTGTTTCTTGTCGAAGTGCATAAAGTCGAAGCAAAACGTTGTGGTTAAGGCGGTTAAGGTACCATCTGCACTAGAATAGCCTGCCGCCACCAAACCAATGACAAACACTATCGCCGTGAACTTACTCAAACTGAAAGCCACCGATGGGAAAATCTTGTCGTTGACCACCACACCCGCCTCATTCACAGGCAGTTGGAATCCCGTTGCCTGAGCATAACAAATCAACGAAGCACCGAGGCAAAGGAACAGCGCATTGACCACCACAAACAATAGGCTTGAGGTCATCACATTCTTTTGTGCATCGCGCAAATTCCTGCAAGTCAGGTTTTTTTGCATCATGTCTTGGTCGAGGCCCGTCATGGTGATGGTGATGAACATCCCACTCAGCAACTGCTTGACCCAAAACTTGTTATGCGTCCAATCGGTTTCAAACATCTTGGTATACCCCTTTTCCGAGGCGGATTTCAGCAGGTCGCCCAACGAAATGTTGAGGTTTTTCAGGATGAACCATGCCGTCAGGAAAGCCGCCAACAGGAGGAAAGTCGTCTGCAAAGTGTCCGTCCAAACCACCGTTTTGATGCCGCCCTTGAAAGTGTAGAGCAAAATAATGGCGATGAAAATGACCGCCGGCACCCAAAATGGCACGCCCCAATCCTTGAAAACGAACTCATACAGCACAAAGACAACGAGATACATCCGCAATGCCGAACCCAACAATCGTGACAAAATGAAAAACGCCGCACCCGTCTTCTCCGACCTCGGCCCGAAACGCATATTTAAATAGGTGTAAATCGAAGTCAGGTTAAGCCGATAATACAAAGGCAGTAATATCAACGCAATGACCGCATAACCAAGCACATAGCCAAAAACCAAAGGCATATAGGTAAACTGCCCCGTATAGACCCCTCCCGGCACTGACATGAACGTCACGCCTGACAAAGAGGCACCAATCATGCCGTAGGCCACCACAAACCACGGCGAGTTTTTGTTGCCACGGAAAAACGCGGCATTGTCGGATTTTCGCGCCGTGAAGTGCGAAATCACGAAGAGAAGAACCGTATAGGCGACAAAAACGAAAAGGATGATGGTTGGTGTCATAGGATTTGCGTTTGAGTGTGCAAAAATAGGAATTATTGCAGCCGCCGCGCCGAAAAAAACGCTAATTTTGCCGCCCAAAACAAACTATTTCCCATGAAAGGCATTTACACCATCCTTTTGCTGATCGTTTCCAACATCTTTATGACTTTTGCGTGGTACGGCCAACTCAAACTGCTCGAAATCGTCCCTTCGTCAAAGGATTGGCCGCTCTTTTTAGTCATCCTCATGTCGTGGGGTGTCGCGCTGTTCGAGTATTCGTTCATGATTCCTGCCAACCGCATCGGTGCCATGCAAAACGGTGGCCCATTCAACCTTATCCAGTTGAAAGTCATACAAGAAGCCGTCTCGCTGACCGTGTTCACCGTCATTGTGATTACCGTCTTCAAGACCGAAACTTTCCGCTGGAACCATATCCTTTCCTTCCTCTTCATCATCCTCGCCGTGTTTTTCGCGTTCAAAAAGTAGTTTTTTGTTGCGACAAACCGAAAAATGCATGATATTTGCGGACTCGAAACGACACCAATAACTGACAAAAAGAAAGGCAACAATATGAAATTCTATGACATTGATTCAGTTTTCACTTTCGGAAAATACGAGGGTATGACCATCGCCGAAGTGTACGAAAAAGACCCTAAATACTTGAAATACTGCGAAGAAAACATCGATGAGTTCTATGTTTCACCCTCGGTGATGCGCGAATTGAAATCGATGAACCGTGCCATCAACGACTCGGCTTTGCTTGACGTGAACTTCGACAAGATGAGCGACGACGAGATTGACGACTTCATCAGCGGCCACGACGAGGAGGACGAGTTCGACGAATCGAAATTGGAGCGCGACTTCGACTGGGAAAACAACGACTTTGCCGATGATTCGCCCTTCGACGAGTTTGAGGACGAGTTCGACGAGGAGGAATTCAACGATGAATTTGGCGACAGCTTCGATGAAAGCATCGATGGCGGTTTCGACGAATTGTATTGATTTACAGGAAACAAGCAAAAAAAAGCCACCGTTTTGGTGGCTTTTTCGTTATGCGTTGATGCGCTCCGAAATGGAATAAACTCGTTTATCGCGTTGCGTCGAAGTAATCATCTCGGCGAGAAAACCTGTAGAGAAGAGTTGCACGCCCAAAACGATGGCCAAAAGCGCGAAATAGAACAAAGGCCTGTTTGTCATGCCGTAAGCATGGGCAAACAGCCGAATGTAGGCCAAATACGCAGCAATGACGAAACCTATCAGGAACGTGATGGAACCCAACACACCAAAAAAGTGCATCGGTCGATTGCTGAATTTCGATATGAAATTGATGGTCAGCAGGTCGAGATAGCCACGAATGAAACGGCTCATGCCAAACTTGCTACTGCCGTATTTCCGCTTCTGATGGTGAACGACTTTCTCCCCTATGTGGCTGAATCCGTTCATCTTAGCAATGACGGGAATGTAGCGGTGCATTTCACCATAAACTTGAATGCTTTTCACCACTTCCTTGCGATAAGCCTTCAAGCCGCAATTGAAATCGTGCAACTTAATGCCAGACATCACTCGCGTGGTCCAATTGAAGAACTTGGACGGGATGTTTTTCATCAGTTTGGAGTCATAACGCACTTTCTTCCAGCCCGATACGAGGTCGTAGCCTTCTTCCTTAATCATTTTGAAGAGTCCAGGAATCTCATCGGGACTGTCCTGAAGGTCGGCATCCATCGTGATGACCACATCGCCTTCCACAATCTTGAAACCTTCGTTCAAGGCCGGCGACTTGCCATAGTTCCTGCGGAAACGCAATGCCTTCACATTGGGATTGGCCTGCGAAAGCCCTTGGATGATAGCCCATGAATTGTCCGTAGAGCCATCATCGACAAAAACGATTTCGTAGGAGAAACCATGCTCGTCCATCACCCGACGAATCCACGCCTCCAACTCGGGCAGCGACTCAGCCTCATTCAACAGCGGTACGACGATTGATATGTCCATAGTTTATCTTTTTTTACCATGGCCTATGACAATGACCATGACCACTTCAACCGAAGGCTGGAACTTCCACCTTTTCAGTGAAAGTGGTCATAGTCATGGTCAATGGTCATAATCATCTGATCTCAGTTTTTCCACCCATATAGGGTTGCAAGGCCTTCGGGATGGCCACGCTTCCGTCGGCGCGGAGGTTGTTCTCCAAGAAAGCAATCAACATGCGCGGCGGGGCAACCACCGTATTGTTCAAGGTGTGGGCGAAATAGTTGCCGTTCTTCCCCTTGATTCTGATTTTCAGTCTACGCGCCTGAGCATCACCAAGATAAGAGCAACTACCCACCTCGAAATATTTCTTCTGGCGCGGCGACCATGCCTCCACGTCAAGCGACTTCACCTTCAAATCGGCCAAGTCGCCGGAACAACATTCAAGCGTGCGGACGGGAATGTCCATCGAGCGGAACAAATCCACCGTGTTCTTCCACATCTGCTCGTACCAATAATCGGCTTCCTCCTGCTTGCAAAGGACGACCATCTCTTGTTTCTCGAACTGGTGGATGCGATACACGCCGCGTTCCTCAATGCCGTGCGCGCCTTTCTCCTTGCGGAAGCAGGGCGAGTAACTCGTCAAGGTCAGTGGAAGGCTTTCTTCGGGCACGATTTGGTCGATGAACTTGCCAATCATCGAGTGTTCACTCGTGCCGATGAGGTAAAGGTCCTCGCCTTCAATCTTATACATCATCGCGTCCATCTCGGCGAAACTCATCACGCCACTGACGATTTCGCTGCGCACCATAAACGGAGGCACACAATAAGTAAAGCCTCTATCTATCATAAAATCACGGGCGTAGGTGATAACGGCGGAATGAAGCCGTGCAATGTCGCCCATCAGGTAATAGAAACCGTTGCCCGCCACGCGGTGCGCCGAATCCAAATCCAAACCGTTGAACTTGGCCATGATGTCGGCATGATACGGCACCTCGAAATCGGGCACGACAGGCTCGCCAAAGCGTTCCTTCTCCACGTTGAAGGTGTCGTCCTTCCCTATCGGCACCTCGGGCGCGATAATGTTCGGGATGGAATACATCACCTTCGTGAGTTGTTCCATGAGGGAAGTTTGTTGCTTGCCCAACGATTCCAATTCCTGCGCGTTGGCCTCCACCAACTTCTTCATTTCATTGGCCTTTTCCACTTCATTGTTCTTGAAGAGGATGCCAATTTCCTTGGAAATGGAGTTGCGCTGCGAGCGGAGGTCGTCGGCACGTTGCTGGCAATCACAATATTGCGTGTACAAGTTGATGGCCTCGTCAACGAGAGGCAACTTGTTATCCTGAAACTTCTTCTTGATGTTTTCCCGAACCACATCCGGGTTCTTGACTAAAAACTTGATGTCTATCATAGGTTTGTCATTTTGCTTCTTAAAAACGGGCAAAGATAGGAAAAAATCAGATACATAAAATCATGTGCGGTGATTTTCATCGGCAGGCGATGGATTGTAATGTAACCCCGGCCTACTGCAAGACCCGAGGCACAGTGAACACATGGGAAACATAACACATAAAAGCAGGAAACCCCTCACCTGTGGATGGAGAGGGGTTTCCGCTGTGGGTGGGCGGCGGGCTGCTTTCCCACGCTCTCGCGCAGTATCATCGCCGCTGCGGGGCTTAACTTCTCTGTTCGGAATGGGAAGAG
>CACZDU010000059.1:0-6498 GCA_902780055.1 uncultured Bacteroidia bacterium
TTGTGCTGGCCTCAGACTATCAAAGAACTCGCCCCAGAAATCCCCCCTGCCAACCACTCTTCCCTTCCGAAAGCGGGTGCAAAAGTACAACCTTTTCCCATTCCCGCAATGACTTTTTCCAAAAATATTTCATCAAACATGCTATCATACTGTATGTCAATGAGAAAATTTTTCAATAGGACTATTTTTTGGATGAATTATGCACCTATTAAATAATATAATGGCCTACCAATGGGGCAAAAAAGCATCCTGAATGTGGTCAATAACGGGCCTTTCGTCCTTGAAAACGATGGAAATAATGTCGAAACGAGTGTTTATGTCAAGCTTGTTTTGAAAAATATAGGCGTTGGCGGCATAAATTAGACGAGTTTGTTTTGGCCTTGTCACGGCAAGGTCAGGCTCGCCATGCTCATCGTTTTGGCGGGTTTTCACCTCGACAATAACCAACTCATTGCCATCTTTGGCGATAATATCAATCTCCTTATGCCGGTTCCGCCAATTGCGTTCCAAAATCTCATAACCCTTTTCTGACAGGTATTGAGCCGCAATCTCCTCGCCTTTCTTTCCCAATTCGTTGTGCTTCGCCATAGGAAACTCAGTTTACGACTTCTCCATAACAATCGAAATAATCGGCCTGCGTAATCTTGACCTGATAGAACTTGCCAATTTCCAACTCATTTTCAACCGAGATAAGAATTTCGTCATCCACCTCGGGAGAATCGTATTGCGTGCGCCCAATATAATAATCTCCTTCAAGTCGGTCAATGAGGACTTTTTCGGTCTTGCCAACTCGTTGGCCGTTGATTTCCAAAGAGATGTTCTGCTGGATTTCCATAAGTTTATCAACACGTTCCTGTTTCACCTCGTCGGGAACATCGTCTTTTATCTCGTACGCTGCAGTGCCTTCCTCGGGCGAAAAAGCGAACACCCCTGCCCTTTCGAAACGCATATCCTTGACGAATTGACAAAGCTCCTCAAAGTCAGTTTCGGTTTCACCGGGGAAACCAACGATGAACGTCGTGCGGAAAGCAATGTCGGGCACATGCTTGCGGACATTTTTCACGAAGCCTATGGTCTGCTCACAATCCACGCCTCGGCGCATATCCTTTAAAATATGTGTGCTAATGTGCTGCAAAGGCAAATCGATGTAATGGCAAATCTTGGGATTCTCGCGCATCAAGTCCAACAACTCATCAGGAAAACCTAAAGGATAGCCATAGTGCAGTCTAATCCATTCAAAACCATCGATTTCGCACAAGGCTTTCACCAATTCCACGATGTGCGACTTGCCGTCAATGTCGTGACCGTAATAGGTCAGGTCTTGGGCAATGAGGATGAGTTCCTTCACGCCTTGCTTCGCCAAGCCTTTGGCTTCTTCAAGCAAGTTTTCCATAGGGACGGAAACGTGTGGACCACGAATGAGCGGAATGGCACAAAATGCGCAACGGCGGTTGCAGCCTTCCGAAATCTTCAAATAGGCGTAATGTTTCGGAGTAGAAAGCACACGGCGGCTGCAATACTGCGGCTGCGGCTCTTCCTTCAACAGGTCGGCGGCAACGAGATTCACGCTTTCCACGCCATAAAAGCCATCCACCTCGTGGATTTCTTTTTGCAAGTCCTTCTTAAAACGCTGCGAGAGGCAACCCATCACATACAATTTGTTGATTTTGCCTTGCTTGCGCAACTCGGCGTATTCCAAGATAGTATCTACAGACTCTTCCTGCGCATCGCCTATGAAGCCACAAGTGTTGATAATGACCACATCGGATTTCCTTTCGGAGTCGTGGCGAATCAAGTATTTGTGCTCCAACAAAGCGGCGAGATGCTCCGAATCGACTTTGTTCTTGGAGCAGCCGAGGGTGATGATATTTAAGGTGGGTTTACGCATATTATTAAAAACTTGATAATTAGTGCCTTATTCCATCCATCTGCTCCACAAACTTTTGGAAACCATAATTACACTGGGCTATTCGCGGAATGTCTTTCCGTTTCAATTGCTTCAGCACTTTATTGTACACTTGAATGGCTTCAGGTTTGTTTTTCGTCTTATCGGGAATGCCAATGCCCTCGGTTTGAAGTCTTTGGTTCAAAATATGGATGCAGTTTGTGGTCGCGCACCGCTTTTTTGCATCGTTTTCATAATACAAAGGCAACAGCCAACATTCCGTTTCGTTGATGCAGATGGCAAAAAGAATCCTATCGGCATATTGATTTTGAATGTTTTCGCTGATGTTCAAAAGCAAACGGTTTTTCACGCGCTCATAAAGCACATCGTCTGGCACTTTTTGATGATTCCCATCATAAATATCCACATCATAGTTTGCCAAGGGGCAAGTATCCGTATCTATCTGAATCACAAGGAAATCATTGGTGGCAAACACATATTTTACCTCCTCATCATTACAATGATTGAGCACTTCCAGCCAACCGCCTTCATTGGCTTGACGACCTACCGAATTTAGTTTCGGTTGTATGGGATTAACCTCAAATTCATCGCCCAAATAACGGGTAATGATATAATTGAGCATCCTAATCTCCGACGCGCCTTCGCAAAAAAGTGCAATTGAAGCCATAACGAAACCTTTTAGAAATTATCGGGCAGTCCGCCAATGAAACCCTTCTGCCACGCCTCCGACAGAGGCATTCCCAACTCGTTCTTCAACTTCACCTGACTGACTTTCGTATAGCCGTCAACATTTCTGCGAACGACATCAAGACAGACATCTTCCTCTTTCAGATTCAAACCATCAAGCACCGATGCATTATGCGTCGTCGCTATGATTTGCTTATCGTGTTTTCGTGCCAATTCAATCAGGCGTCTTGTGACTTCCCTGCAAAGCTTCGGATTAAACGCGGTATCGATGTTTTCAATGGCAAAAAACGGTGGGGTTTCATCTGAAACAATCAAGGTGAGATAGAACAGCAAATAGAGAAAACCTTCATTCGTGCTGCGTTGGTCAAACGTGTTGATTGTTTCCGACAAATAACTGTCTTTCAATTGAATATTAAATTCATTTGAAAGTTGCTCCGTTGGTAAACTCATATCGTCAAACCAATCCAACACTTTTAAATTCTCTTTGATTTCATTGAAGATTTCCACACTATCAGGGCGTTGGGCAAGTGATTTCAAATAAGAGAACAGACCTTCGCCGTGCAATCCTAAAGGATATGTTTTATTTGAATCATCCGCTTTACGAAGTTTCGATTCTTCCAATGAATAAATGAGAAACTGATTCAACTCAACATTTGATTGAGAAATATCAAAATCCAAATTATTCCATTCCAAAACATACTCTACCTTATCACCATTTTTTACCTCCTTTATCCTACCATGAGAAGGTTTGATTCGCAATTCATTTCCAACCAATAACGCATTTACATTTTCCCAACGTGCAGGTTTCGTCTCTTTATTATAACAAATATCAAAAGTTGATAATTCGCCAGATTCATTTGATACAGAAACAGTAATCTTTTCCAAATTAGTATCATCAAAAGCCGAACACATAAATCGAGGTTCTACAACTCTTATGCCACGATTTGCAAAATACTCAAAATCAAGTTTGTCGGAACTGGCAGCCGCACCAAAGGCAATGGCTTCAAGTATATTCGACTTCCCCGAGCCATTCGCCCCAATGAAAAGATTTAATCTGCCAAGCGGCAACTTTAAATCTACTATCGACTTGAAGTTTTTAATAGCAATCTCTTTTATCATCACTTCATTATTTGCCTACAAAAATACTAAAACATTCCCAACCGACACCCATACAACAAAAAAAAGTCGATTTCCTTTCAAAAACCGACTTCATTCTGTGAGCAATAAAGGCTCATCATTCAAACAGCGAATCCACAAACGCCTTCCTGTCGAAAATCTGCAAATGGTCAATGCCTTCGCCGACACCGATGTACTTGACTGGAATCTTGAACTGGTCGGAAATGCCGATGACCACGCCACCTTTGGCTGTACCGTCCAATTTGGTCAAAGCCAAGGCATTGACCTCGGTGGCAGCGGTGAACTGTTTGGCCTGTTCGATGGCGTTTTGGCCTGTTGAGGCATCGAGGACAAGTAGGATTTCGTGCGGTGCGTCGGGGATGACCTTTTGCATAACGGTCTTGATTTTGGTCAGCTCGCGCATGAGGTTGACCTTGTTGTGCAGACGGCCAGCCGTGTCGATGATGACCACGTCAGCATCTTGCGCTACGGCGGACTTCACCGTATCGAAAGCCACGGAAGCGGGGTCAGCACCTTGGCCTTGCTGCACGATGGGCACTCCTACTCGATCCGCCCAAATCTGCAACTGCGAAACGGCAGCCGCACGGAAAGTGTCGGAAGCACCAAGCACGACCTTCTTGCCCGCTTTCTTGAAATTGTGGGCCAACTTGCCGATGGTGGTGGTCTTGCCCACGCCGTTCACACCGACGACCATGATGACATACGGTTTCTTGTCCGACGGGATGTCGAAAGTGGTGCCATCGCCCGACTCGTTCTCCTGAAGCAAGGCCACGATTTCCTCTTTCAGGATGCTGTTCAACTCATTGGTTCCCACATACTTGTCGCGGGCCACGCGGGCTTGGATGCGGTCGATAATTTTCAAGGTGGTTTCAACGCCCACATCGGAAGTAATCAGGATTTCTTCCAAGTTGTCGAGCACCTCGTCGTCGACGGTCGACTTGCCCATGATGGCTTTTGAAATGCGGGAGAAGACGCTGGTCTTGGTCTTTTCAAGCCCTTTGTCGAGGTCTTCCTTTTGTTCTTTTTTTCGGGTTAAGAATGAGAATAGGCCCATAATATCAATTTTTCGGTGAATACAAACGCAAAAAAGCCTTTCCATAATGGCTATGGAAAAGCTCTGTTGTTCTGCGGTTTACGCAAATTATCTCTTAGCAAGATATTCCTGAACCTTATCGGCGGGAACGACAATCTCGTCGAAATAATAGGCGCCAGTCTTCTCAGAACGCTTCATTCTGATGATCTTGCTATAAGTCTTGTCCAAGCTACGAAGGGTAGCAACAGCTTTCTTTGCCATAACTCTTAATTATTTAATCTCCTTGTGGAGGGTCATTTTTTTGAGAATCGGGTTATACTTCATCAACTCCAAACGGTCGGGAGTGTTCTTTTTGTTCTTCATGGTGTAGTACCTCGAAGTGCCGGGCATTCCGCTGGCCTTGTGTTCGGTACATTCGAGAATGACCTTCACGCGTGCGTCTTTCTGTTTCTTTGACATTGCTTATATCCTTTCAAATTTAACTTCATCAATTTGGGTTGCAAAAGTACAACTTTTTCAGATACCCGCAACCGATTTCACAAAATTTTATTCTCCTTGGATAACCTTGTTCACAATTTGCAGAATTTCAGCCTCTTGCTTCAAAGCAGCAGCCTCAATTTCGGCGGCTTCCTTCAGAATTTCGGCCTTGAAAGCCTCGTCCTTGAGCGATGCAGCATTGATTTTGACGTTCAAATGGGCACCCATGACGGCGGAACGAGCGCACAAAGCACCTACGCCAGCATCAGTGACGGAGTTCGGATTGCCCGTCTCGGCCATGGCGCGGACGACCTCGAAAGCCTTGAAAGCGACCTTCATCGTGCGGAAAGGCACCTGAGTGGCATACTTGGTGGCCTCTTGGATGGCAGCACTACGGGCAGCCTTCTCCTCGTCGGTTTTCTTCGGCAGGCCGAAAGCATCCATTATCTTATTGAAAGCATTGGTGTCCTCATCAACAAGTTCGAGCAATTCATCCTTGATGGCTTGACCCTTGACGGCCCAGTTGGAGAACTCCTCCCAGCGCTCGTCCCAACCCGGCTTGTGCGATGACAGGTTGGCGACCATCGTGGCCAACGAGGCACCGAGAGCACCCATGTAGGCCGAGATGGAACCACCACCCGGAGCGGGGCTTTCGCTTGCGGTCTCGTTGGCAAAACCCGTGCAGGTCATGTCGATGAGTTTCTTCTGGCTGTGGTCTTCGATGAGGTATTCGATGACCTTTTCCTTCGGATCGAAGGGCTTGAGGTCGTCGAGGCCCATTGATTTGATGGCGATCTTCATGATTTCCTCCTCGCTCACGCCGAGGCTGCGCTGTTGCTTGGCGAGGTAGAACTTGCCAGCATCCATCAGCACCTTCTTGGGCACGAGGCCGACGATTTCGCAACCAGTGACGCGCACACCACGGGCAGCGGCTTTGGCACAGACCTCCTCGAAACAGACGTGGACGGGCGACACGCTGATATTGGTGATGTTCATCGACACTTGGGCAATGCCGTAGTCCTCGATGAACCAGCCGATGGCCTTGGTGGCTTTCAATGTGCCGGGAATCATAATCGGTTTGCCGTTTTCGTCCTTCATCGGCTTGCCGGTCACCTTGCCGCCTTCGCGCATTGGGCGCCCCTTTTCGCGCACA
Organism: uncultured Bacteroidia bacterium; assembly: GCA_902780055.1. GTDB lineage: Bacteria > Bacteroidota > Bacteroidia > Bacteroidales > F082 > Limimorpha. The sequence goes on from CACZDU010000059.1 coordinate 6,394, forward strand.
TCGAAAGCGATGGCGTTGGCGCGGCGCGTCGAGGTGGTGTTGAGGTTATAGTTGATGGCCACGAGGAAGTCGCGGGCACCCACTTGGGTGGCACCCGTGTGGGCC
>CACZDU010000060.1:0-11990 GCA_902780055.1 uncultured Bacteroidia bacterium
GCCGAGTTTGCCTGCTGTGCCGTTGTAATAGGCGTTGGTGAGGATGCCGAGCGGCTTGGTTTCCTTACTGGTCTGCACGCTGTAGAGATGGTCGAGGAAGGCGTCATTTTCGAAGACATCCTCATCGTAGATGACCTTATTCTCGCCGCCGAGATAATGCGTCAGGTCGGCGCGGATGCCTAAGGAATGGTTGTCGGAGACTTGCCAGTTGGCGCCAGCGGTATAAACGAGTTGGTCGTTTTTCCAAGTCATGGTGTAGGGACCTGCCTGACGGAACACCTTAGTGGTGTTGGCGATTTCCTCCAAGCTGCTGTATTGGCGGTAGTCCGTATGTCTATAATACACCGAACCGAACACATCAATACCGTTTTTGCGGTAGTTCAAGCCGAATTTTCCGCGTGGTGTGTTGAAGCCGTACTGCAAGTCTTGGTCGTCGGTCAGGTTTAGGTCGAGGCTGAGGCCGTCGCCTTGTTGTTTCTTGGTGCGGATGCGGACCACGGCCCTCACCGTGGCATCATATTGCGCTCCCGGGTTGTTGATGACTTCCACATCACGGATGTCGTCGCTGCGCAGGCGGCGCAGTTCGCTGTCGTCGCGCATCTGCCGCCCGTTGATATAGATAATTGGTGAGCCTTTGCCCAACACTTCAAGTCCATCCTCGCTTCCGGTCATTCCAGGCACTTTGGTCAGCATCTCTTGTGCCGTCCCCGAATCTTCAAGCACCGAGCCTTGAATGGTGGTAATCATTGAGTTACCTGTAAGCCGCGTTTGTGGCAACTGGCTCTTTACAACCACCTCGCCGAGGAGTTGAGCATCCACCGTCATCTGGATGGTCAAGCCGTTTGTTGGCTTTGTAAATTGGGTTTGGTAGCCCACGCACGACACTTTCAGCAGGCCGTCTTTTTTGTCGGTCGGCAAGAGGAATGAACCTTGTTCGTCAGTCACCGTTCCTTGCACGAAGGTCGAGTCAGGAAGCGAAAGCAACACCAAATTCACGAAGGGCATAGGTTCGCCGTTTTCATCGGTGATATGCCCGACTAAGTTTTGGTTTTGAGCCAATGCTGAAACTGTAATCAGTAGTGCAGTAGTCAGAGTTATGAATTTTAGTATTTTCATGAGAACAATTCTTTATTTTTCATTTTGATTTCCAATGCTTTTGATGGCCATCGCAACTTCAACCAATCCAAAGACGAAAAAGATGTTGCTCATGGCGTTGAAGCCCCACACCCACCATTCGAGGACGATCCAAAGCATCAAGATGATGCCGCAGGCGAGGACAGCGTGCTTTGCCAAACGGTGCTTTTTGAACAGCAGGTAAGCCGCCACAAACTGGGTGATGCCGATCAAGCCCAACAGCACAAAGCCTGAAGGGATGAAGTCCCTGAAAAACACGTCCGGCCAAGGCATCTTTGCCCGCAACATTTCCAATAGCGGCTCACCGCCCCATGTCGCGCCAGTGGGGTCAATCCACATCATCACAGCGCCAGCTACCGCGCCGATGCCGATGAACAGGGTTAGGATTTTTTTTAGTTTTTTCATCTTTTCGTGTTCATTTTTCTACCTCTATCCTCATTTCGCAATCCGGTCCACCACCCAAGATGGAGTGACAAAGCGTTACGGTGAAGTTTTTGCCTTTCCACAAACTTTGCATCGAATACATCACACTTTGGCGCGAACATTCACAGAGCAAAGGTGTTGTGACATACCCTTTTTTGCACAATTCACAAGTGCATTCCAAAAAGACCAGCCGATAGACGCGACCTTTTTCGACGACCTCACCTTTCACTCCGGGCAAATCATTGGCCATCTCAAAGAAAACATCCATGTCACCTTTAGCGTCCTCATAGAGCTTTTGGTAAACCGAAAGCGTACCGCCTTTCACACAGTACTTTCCGCATTCCGCGAAGAAAACTGACCGTTGCTCTGGTGAGAGCTGTGCAATGCCTTTCTCGAATCCTTTAAACCAATTTGACAATTCCATAACGATGTGATTAAACCTGGAAGAACCTTACTCTTCCAAATCAATTCGACCGCAAAATTAGGGTATTATCTTTCACGAAGCGAAAACCAAATGTGGACAATTACATGGACATTATTAATTCAATTTACCGTTGATAATGAAAATGTTGTAGTTTTGCAGTGTAAATCAAATTTGAACGAAATGTCAAGGCTCCTTTCCTTATTACTAATTGCGCTTTGCACTTTGAATGGCTGGGCGCAAGCTCCTCTCTTGAAAACCGTTGATAAACCAGATACGGCTGCTCCAACACTTCGTGCGGATGGCTTGCTTCATTCGCATTGGACACAAGATTATCCCTACAACCAACTTTGCCCCAGAGACCCAATGAATGGCAATGCCTACAGCGTTGCAGGCTGCCCTGCCGTTGCCATGGGGCAGATTATCAATTACCTGCGAACAACAGAAGGCACCCGCTTTACCGACGATGACGACTATAACCATTCCTACGCGGGGCGCAATTATGTCATCGACGACGATTGGGCGAGCTTGAAATTCCCGTCCTTCCTGATGTTGAATGAAATGTTGGATTCCATTGACGCCACTTTCCAGCGCGACGAGGAACTGCCTGACGAGTTGGCCGCCGCCTTGGTCTTTGCTTGCGGCACGGCCTGCACGCAGGTCTATACCTCGGAAGGCTCAGGTACCTTCTATGTTGACCAAGCCTTTGAGGCCTACCAACGCTTTGGCTTTACGGACTGTGTGCTGTATCGAGAGCCTAATGACGAAATGTACGCCACCTTGATTTCTAATCTGCAAGCCGGTTATCCCGCCCATCTGGCTGTTGAGAATCCTGCTGGGACGGTCGGGCACAATGTGGTGGTCGATGGCTATCGCGAGTCGGATGGCAAGTTCCATATCAATTTCGGCTATGGTGGCACTTTGGACAACTGGTACGACATCCCCGACCCGAATTTCTATTACGGCATGACCAAGGTGGAAGGCATCATCTTGAATATCATCCCCTCCATGGGACCTTTGGCCGTTCACGAGTCCACCGTCCAACAGCCACTTGAAGTTTATCCCAACCCCGTTTCCGATGTGCTCTACGTGAAGGACCTTCCTTGCGAAGCTGTGGAGTATTCCATTTTCAATTTGATGGGACAAGAAGTGGCTGCAGGTTCCTCAAGTGGAACCATTTCCGTGGCCGGATGGGAAAAGGGGATTTATTTCTTGCAGGTTAAGGGAGAAGGCATCTGTGAGACGGCGAAGTTTGTTGTGAAATAGCCCATTATGTCGGAACTGAAGGCGTTATTATCGGGTAGGCTCAGTGGCAACGACGTCAAAGCCTTGGCTGGAGCCGACTTCAAAGAGGAGTTGTTTCAGTTGCTTTTCGACCCCGACAAGCGCACTTCCGACAACGCCGCCTGGGTATTGACCCATTTGCCCAAGACCGCCGATGCTTGGTTGGCCGAGCGCCAAAACATCCTCATCGACGAGGCCATGCGCACGGCAAGCACCACCAAACGCCGCCTGATCATGAACCTCTTGGAACGGACCTCCTTCGACCCCGACCACATCCGCACCGATTTCCTTGATTTCTGCTTCAACGCCATTCTTTCCGATGAACCCATCGGAGTGAAGAGCTTAGCCATCAAGTTGGCCTACGCGCAGAGTGTGCATTATCCCGAGCTGCTCGAAGAAATCAACGCCACCCTTCGGATGATGGAGCCAGAGGAACTTCCTGCGGCTTTGAAGCACCTCAGAGGGAAGATGCTTGCAAAATAAACTAATAACAGCAACGCAAAATAAACTAATAAAAACTGCCGCAAATAATAAAACCCTGCAGCACAAAGTGGAGCGTTTTTATTACTTTTTGCAGTATTTATTTTATTGAAATAGATAAAGTTATGTATTTTTTGCATCAAAAACTAATAGTAGTAAGACAAAATAAACTAACAACAGCGAAGCAAAATATACTAATAACAGCAAGACAAAATAAACTAATGGATGGGGAATATTGAAGCGTTTGTGCGGTTTATTGGGAGGGTGATGGAATAAATACGTTTTTTTATCGGCAAAAAAGTTTGAATTTGCCGATGGTTTTTGTAGATTTGCATCGTTAAAACCAACAGGAACACCATGAGCAATGAGTCTATAATTCAAGTGTTTGAGGGTATCAATGTCCGCATTGTCTGGAACGAGGAAGAACAGGAATACTATTTCTCGATAGCGGATATTGTGCAAGTTTTGACGGAAACAGTCAATCCTCGCGATTACATAAAGAAAATGCTTAAACGCGACCCAGAGTTGAAATCCAGGTGGGGGACAATTTGTCCCCCTACTCGAATGAAAGCTGCCGACGGAAAGTATTACAAAACCCAAGCGGCTAAATTGGAAGGTGTTTTTCGTGTCATACAATCCATCCCTTCCAAAAAGGCAGAGCCTTTGAAACAATGGCTAGCCGAGATAGGCAAGCAACGCATCGACCAGATGATTGATCCTGAGTTGACTTTCCAAATGGCCGTTGAGGACTACCGCCGACAAGGTTATTCCGACAAATGGATTGAAAACCGCATGAAGTCCATCCGTACGCGCAACGAACTCACCAACGAATGGAAACGCTCTGGCGTGACAGAACAAAAAGACTATGCCATGCTGACCAACATCCTCACCAAGGCTTGGAGTGGCATGACCACAGGACAGTACAAAACCTATAAAGGCTTGACCAAGGAAAACCTTCGCGACAACATGACCACGTTGGAATTGGCCTTGAATACGCTTGCCGAAGCTGCCACCACCGAGATTTCACGCCACCGTAATCCCAAGACAATGGCTGAGAACAAGCAAGTGGCACAAAGCGGCGGCAACGCTGCCAAACTTGCACGAAAAGACATTGAAAGACAAATTGGACATAGTGTTATCTCACCCGAAAAGGCTTCCGACTATCTTCTCCCAACCGATGATGCTGAAGTGAAGGAAATAGAGGGATAGATTATATTGAGGGATCTGTGCGGTTTATTGGGAAGGTGATGTAATCAAAACGCCATAAAGAATCCTTCATTTCAAAACAAATACATATCTTTGCACCCATAAATGACAAATAACACATACCATATCGAAATAACAACATTGTTAAATAAACTAGTTAATCATATACAAGAAAAACTGAAATAACATATTATAAATCATAGCGTTTGCCGCTATTCAGCACAGCCTTTGAACCTGAGAAATTCTAAAGAGTAATAGTTGCGAATAGGTCTGCGAACGCCTGCGTATAGCGTGGGCGGCGACTTATCAACTATTACGGGCAATTCTCAGGGCCTAAAGGCGTGGATAAGACAAAGTCCGCGCTTTTTTAGTGCCTTGTGAAACCCGTAAGCTGGATGATGAGCGAGCGCAATAAGGCAAATCAAATGAGAAAGAGAATAAAAATTGTATCATTGTTTTCGGGCTGTGGTGGCCTTGACCTTGGTTTTGAAAAAGCTGGCTATGATATCGTTTGGGCAAATGAGTATGATAAAGACATTTGGGCGACATATAGGCTCAATCACAAATCGACCATTCTTGACACAAGAAGCATAACAGACATTAGCGAAGATGAAGTTCCTGATTGTGATGGAATTATTGGCGGTCCACCTTGTCAATCTTGGAGTGAAGGTGGTGCCAAAAGAGGACTAAACGACAAGCGAGGCAAACTGTTCTATGACTATATAAGGATACTGAAAGCAAAGCAACCACTATTCTTTTTGGCGGAAAATGTTTCGGGAATGCTTCTTGACCGACACGAAGAAGCTTTGAAAGGGATTCAGCAAGCATTCAGAGATGCAGGTTATAGGCTGTCTTTCAAAATGTTGAATGCTTGTGATTATGGAGTTCCCCAAGATAGGAAAAGGGTCTTTTTTGTGGGATTGAGGAATGATTTTGATTATGAATTTCTATTTCCAGATCCTTTACAGAAAAAGACTACTCTAAGAACTGCTATAGGTGACCTTCCCAAAAATCCTTTGCCCGTTGCAAACGGCTTAATTAAAGATAGAGAAATGCCTGAAGTTCCTAATCATGAATACATGACAGGTGGCTTCTCTTCAATTTATATGTCACGTAATAGAGTTCGTGGCTGGGATGAAGTTTCATTTACAATTCAGGCTCAAGCTCGACCCAGATGATTTCATTTTTGTTTACGATAATATTTCTGTGGGATATAAAATGATAGGAAATGCTGTTCCGGTAAACCTTGCATATGAGATGGCGAAAGCAATTCGTGCACAATTGTCGGTTTGCATAAAATAACACTATTATGCCAACTCAAGTAGAAAATGGGAAGGCCTTTGAATATGCCATAGCAAAAGCATATTCCGACTTTTTGGAGTCTGAAAACATACGAGTATGGCTTCAAGACAATGATGCTTTTAGACATGCAAAGAGTTGCTATGAAATTCAAGACCTTATGAGCCAGAAGGGCTTTTATTTGGCTGCACAAAAAACCATAGAAACAATAATTGCTATTGAACCAGGGTTAGTGTCGGCAAAAAACAACTCTGATTTTTTGAACATAAGATTAGCAGCTGATTTTGAAGGTATCATTGGAGACGTGCGTGATGTGATTTTCTCGCGACCAAATTCATCTTTATGGGAATTTGGCATATCGGCCAAGAACAATCACGATGCTGTAAAACATTCAAGGCTGTCACCTTTTATTGATTTTGGCTCAGAGTGGATGGAGTGTCCTTGTTCAGCTGTCTATTTTTCAGAAATCAAACCTGTTTTTGACAATTTGATGAGCATTAAGCTGGATAATCCAAGGACAACATGGGCAGATTTAGGCGAAGCAAAAACCGATGATGTGTATGTACCCTTATTAAAGGCTTTCCGAAAAGAAATGCTACAACTCACCAAATCTAATCCACAAGCCTCTGCAAATCTATTACATTATCTTATCGGACGTAAGCCATTTTACAAAGTCATCAAAGAAGACAGAAACAATATTGTTGTCGTGAAAGCTTTTAACATTGGAGGGAAGCTGAATCAAACGGTTAATGGAAAGAAACCAATTGTTAAAACTGATACTGTAAAACTGCCGACTAGAATTATTGAATTAGATTTCAAAGAAAACTCCGAAACGACTTTGATGATGATAATGGATGAAGGCTGGCAAATCAGTTTTCGTATTCATAGTGCTAGTACATATATTGAGAACTCTTTGAAATTTGACATACAACTGATTGGAAATCCACCAATATTATTTACTCAGCACTTGTTTTGATAAACCATCCTGAAATTCCGCCGCTACGAGGATGCCTCGTTGGAATACACTGGCGTAAACCGCCACGCCTCCGACACCCGTATCGGCTTGATGGACAGCACCGTGCCTATTGAGGCGATGTTGGGCATTCCACAAGACTGACAAAATGTGATCTGTTTGGATGAAAAAATGTATCTTTGCCCCAAACAAAAACACCTCATCCTATGAATCACCCCATCCAAGAAGGCTATATGCCTTATCTCGGCTACCAGACCTACTACCGCATTGTCGGTGAACCTTCAAGCAAGCCTGCATTGCTTTGTCTGCACGGCGGACCAGGCAGCACGCACAACTATTTCGAAGTGCTGGACCGCATCGCCGACACAGGCCGTCAGGTCATCTCCTACGACCAAATCGGCTGCGGCAACTCCTACCTCGACGGCCATCCCGAACTGTGGACCCAAGAGACCTGGATCAACGAACTCATCGCCTTGCGCGAGCACCTGCACCTCGACCAGCTCCACCTCCTCGGCCAGTCATGGGGTGCCATGCAGGCTATCGCCTATATCATCGACTGCCAGCCCAAGGGCATCAAGTCGGTCATCCTTTCTTCGGGCCATGCCTCCAGCTCGCTGTGGGCCAGCGAACAGCACCGCCTCATCAAATACATGTCGGCAGAAGACCAAGAGGCCATCCGCCACGCCGAAGCTACAGGAAAATGGGACGACCCCGACTACCTCCGCGCCAACGAGCATTACTATGAGCGTTATGTCATCAGCGTGGACGAAAACTCGCCCGAGTGTATCCGTCGCCCGAACTTCGAATACACCGACCGTCTGCACCAAATCAAGCAACCCTGCTTGATTTGCAGCGGCACCCGCGACATCTGCACGCCCGTGGTGGCCGCCTCGCTCTACGAAAACATCCCCAACAGCCGCTGGGAAGTCTTCAAAGGCGCACGCCACACCTGCTTCGTCGAACAAACCGACAAATATTGTAAGATTTTAGAAAAATGGTTGGAAGAGTGCGATTAAGCTTTAGACAAAACATGCTTTCGCATATTCACAATGTCCATCACATTGCTGAAGATGCTGAAAACACCGAAGCCCATCAACAATGAGAGCGCAGTGGTGACGATGATTCGGGAGTGCTCGCTAAGCCATAACAGGGTGGCCGACTGTGCATTAAATGTGAAAAGCGGGACCTCGGCGGGCATGGAAAGCACGAAAGCGATGGTGATGGCACCACTGATGATACCCACGACAAAAGCTGCCACCATAGCCCATTTGTAACGGCGAATCGTGGCCTCTTGATGCTGTTTGACATACTCCACGGCATCCAAACGCTTGTTGAGCGTTGCCATAAAGGCCTCGTTGTCATCGAAATGCGGTTGCTGGGCGAGGAAGAGTTCCTCAAGTTCTTTGTCTTTGTTCATGGCTCCAGTTTCTCCTTTAGTTTGTCGCGTCCGCGCGAGAGTTGTTTCTTGACGGCATCTTCAGAGGTGTCGGTGATGGCCGCTATTTCCTTGATATTGTATCCGTTGAAGTAGAATAGCGTGATGGCTGAGCGTTCCTTGGGCGGCAGGGTGCGCAAGGCAAGATAGAGGTCTTGGTGCGCAAAGGAAGCGTCGGCGGAAGTGTTGCTGACGAGTGCCCGAGCCTCATCGAGGCTTTCCGTGGTGCGGCAACTTGCCTTGTGGTTGAGGAAGGTGTTGTGGGCGATCTTGAACAGCCACGAACGGAACTTTCCCTTCTCCCGATAGCCTGCCGACGAGAGGTAAGCCTTGACCAAAGCGTCTTGCGCAAGGTCGTCGGCTTCGTCCTTGTTGCCGCAGCAGAGGTAGAGCAAGAAGCCCCGAAGTGCCTCTTGCTCGCGCTCCACAAGTGCTATGAATCCTTCGCGTGTCACGGGTTATGACTGCGGGGTTGTTTTGCTTTCCTCGGCTTCAATCTCCTTGGCGAGCATCTTTCGACCTACACCATAGTTGATGATGAAAGCGGCACCCACGGCCAGCAAAATCACGCCGAAAGCAATGGCGGTCTCAACATCATCTGCCATGTGAATCTTCTGCGTATTGTTGCTTATTTTATTAATCAGGAAGATGCCAAATCCAATCAAACCGATGCCAACTATGGAAGTGATGCAGCCCCACAGCAGTTTGGTGAGCAGTTTCTCCTTCAGTAGTTTTGGCTTGCGAGAAACCTTCTTGAGTATTTCCTCGACATCCATGTCGGGATTTTTCTCCAAGGCCGCCGTGACGATTTGCGTGCGAGCATTGGTCTCGTTCATTTTTCGACGTGTTTCCATCCAAATGAAGATAATGGGGAGTACGCATCCGCATAAAATGATGGGTAACATGTTGATAAATTCCACCCAAATTACATTGCTATTCATTTTTTTTTCGTTTTAAGTGTTAGACTTCTGTTTTCTTGAACCAGTTCGCCCTTATAACAAGTCAAAACAACAAAAGGTGACGTCAGGAGTGAAATATTAGTTATTTGTTTGTCTGTTTGTCCTGTTCAAGCTTCTCTTTGGCCTGTTTAAGAATTTCCTCTTCCTCAAACAACTCCATTAGCATCTGTTCATTAGCGCTTCCAGGATCTTCGCTATGATCTTCATTCACCAAGCGTTGGTTGCTGAATTCTTTCAGTTCCTCTTCGCTTACTTTCATCATCTGCATACAACGGTTGCGTGTTGTCTGGAAGGACTTCAAAAACGCGTAACTGGTGTAATAATACGTTGGAAAACCGATGTCAAGGAAGCTTTCTATGTTTTGAGCGTATCCCGATTCGAGCACCTTCTTTTTCAATTCATCCAACACTTGTTGTTGGTAAGAACGACGCTGGCTGTAAAAAGAAGAGACCTCGTGGACAAAGTTGACATTGCCGAGGGTGTTGAATGTCTCGATATTAGAAGAGAAAATGTTTTCTGTCGTTTCAGAAAACTCCTCAGAGGCAACCGTAACGGCTGGCATGATATAGAAACGCAGACTGTCGTAATACTCAGGGTGACGCGCAACCTCTAATTCCACTTCTTTTGCCTGATGAATTGCGGATTCGGCTTTTTGCACCTGTTCAATGGTTTTGTCAAAGTCATAGAGGATCATCATGACCATTTCCTTCTTGGCGGCCGCTTTATGGCGTCTATCGATGATAGCCGAGGTGCCGAAGGTGAGTATGATGGAGAAGGTTGTCGCGAGAAGCGTCAACAGAAACTGTTTGGTGTCAGACGAAGGTTTTTCTTTCATATTCATTTTATTTTATTTGGTATGTCTTGTATCGTTTCCATTCCTCTTGGAGGTCAGCCTTATGCTCACCCATGAAGAATGTGGCTTGTAGATCCTCCTTGAAAGGGGTCCAGTTGCCGCAGATGACGCCATCATGCGCGATAACAGGCTGGAAGATGCCGCTGTTGTTGTGCGCCTTATGGCTAAAATCAGGCGAGAGGACGATGTCGCGGCTTTTGTAGCCAATGAGGTATTCGTCGTAAGGCGGAATCAAGAGATATTTGCCTTTGCGGAAACCACGGGTGCGGCAATCGTTGGTGAAATAAAATTCCCTGCGTTGAGACGCACGGCCGTGCGTCTCAATATGCAGGGAATCACCTAAAATCTCAATTCCCCGCCTGCAATCGTTGATATTCAGCCCCGACCACCACACGAAATCCTCCAAGGTGGCAGGCTGGCGGCTTTGGAAATATTTCCTGGCCAGCATCGCTAAAGCCTCATCACGGTTCATTTTGATATGGGTTTTCACCTTATCGGCGGCGAGGGCGTATGTCGCCTTCATCGGCAACAGGTCGCCGCTGCAAAGCGTGCCCGACAACTCGGCATAGCGGATGTGGTACGACAGACGATGGTCGTCCATGTGGATGTCTTTCTCTGCCAAGGCCTGAACGAAGTCTTCCTTGGTGACGCTGCCCTTGTCGGCAGCCGTCTGAACAAGGATTTCCCTGATGCGTTTTACCTCCTCATCAGGGATGCTAATCTTATTACTGCTCATCCAGCCCTTAATAACCGCCAATGCCTTCACCGAACAAAGTTCGAGCAAGGGCCAATAGTCCTCGACCGACACGAGTTGCCAAGTGCCACGCATCAGGTGCAGACGGATGACTTGTCCGCTGTCGAAGGCCTTCTTAAAGGCCTTGGCAGAGGGCTTTTTGGTCCGCATCGCCACCGCCCAACGCATCAGGCGGTACTCCTGCGCCTGCATCGCACCCATGTGGTTGACCACCGCTTCGGGCTTGTCAAACTGTGGGCAGATGAGTTGCTGGTTGATCAATCGGATGGCGACGGGATTCATTGCGGGGCTTATTTGAATTTGGACATGAACTTCTCGCTCTCCACGACAAAACGCTCGTGGATGCCTTCGCCGACAAGCGTTGTGTCTTCAAAACACTTCACTTCGAACACCAGGCGGCGGCGGTCCACTTCGATGAGTTCGGCATCGCAGCGGATGGTGCTGCCTACCGGACTGGCCTTCAAATGCTTGATGTTCACGGCAATGCCGACGGTGGTGTTGCCTTCGCCGATCTTGTCGCAAACGCCCATCAGGCAGGTCTTTTCCATAAGGGCAATCATGGCGGGGGTGGCAAACACCTCCAAGGCGCCTGAGCCATACACAGCGGCGGTATCCTTGTGTTCAACCACAAGCTGTTCGCTGTGGCGAAGTCCTATCAATGCGTCGAATTCTGTCATTTTAAAAGTTTTCTTAGTCAAACTATTTCAATTTTGTCGCAAAAATAGGTTTTTCCTGCATTCTTTTTATAAAAAGAAGTACTTTTGCAATC
>CACZDU010000061.1:0-6281 GCA_902780055.1 uncultured Bacteroidia bacterium
CGTAGAGGGCGTCGTTCAGCATGACATCGAGGCCTTCGAAAGCGCCCATGATGGCGATTTCGGGCATGCAGAGCCCCGAGCAGTAGTTGCATAGGCGGATGTAGCGGCCTACCTCCTCGCCCACTTCGTCAAGGGCCTTACGCATGATGCGGAAGTTCTCCTGCGTGGCGAAGGTGCCGCCGAAGCCTTCGGTGGTGGCGCCGTAAGGCACATAGTCCAAAAGGCTTTGACCCGTGGTACGGATCACGGCGATGATGTCGGCTCCCTGACGGGCACCGGCCTGGGCCTGCACCACATCCTCGTAGATGTTACCCGTGGCCACAATAATATAAAGGTATGGCTTGGGGCCTTCGCCGATGGTTTCGAGGTAATGCTCGCGGCGGGCGCGGCGGGTGCGGATACGGTTGAGGCTCTCGTCGATGACGGGTTGCAGGGTGTCGGCAATCAGTTTCTGGTCGCGGGTGACCACCTTGGTGATGTCCAGTTCACCCGTGGCGACCTTCTCGGCGATTTGTTGTGGGTTGAGGCCCGTCTGGATCATGGCGTTGGCGATGAAGAACAGGATGCCCTCGCCGAGCACGCCCTTGTCCTTGATGGCGTCCACCACCACATTGGGCGCGATGTTCTTCGCCAGCCCTCTGGCATACTCCACTTTTTTGAAATCTAGTCCTAATTTACTTTCCATATTTTCAATTTATGTTGTTTAAATAATTGATATTTTGTTCGTTATCTTCTTAACCAATTCTTGAATTTTGTAATCTCATTTTCCTCACATTCCCAATATGTATCAACATGAAGCGATTCTTGATAATGAGATTCTGAAAATGTATAACATGTTAGTTCATGATATTTTTCAATTTCCCCAACTAATCTAATATATTCAAAACCAGTTGGAAATATATTTGCAATTGAAGGATTCTTTTCAAATGATGCGGACGTACAAAGTCCATCTGGAAATTCTGACTTTTCTATGTAATAGAAATCTTTTGAACTACTCGGTTTGAATTTAAAAACAAAACGATCAGCAAAATCATCATATCGTTTATCATATATTTTATTCATAGTATAAATTCTCAATTCAGGACTAGATTGATATGGATAGTAAAACTTCATACTATCTTTTGACAACACAAGATTAGTGTTTCTAATCACTGTACTAATACTCGAAGGAGTACCGTCTTCCGTGTATATGGTATCAACCCATCCGTATTCTACAGTAATTATCGTATCAACATCATCAGGGTATTTCAATGAGTATTGAACATCGTGAGGAAGTTTTTTAAATTCCTTAAAAGTGTAATCCTTATATGTTTTTACTGGTTTCTCTTTTGGTTCCATTTGTCCACATGAGGCCAACATAAAGATTGAAAGACATAGAACAGCATTAAAGATGTATGCAATTGTATCTTTCATTTTATTGATTTTTAGTTGTTTAATCATTTCAGCATCCTCCTTTCTTCCACGCCCTCCAGCACCTTCATCTGCTGAATGGCGATTTTGTTCATCAAAACTGGCAAACCTGCAAACGCCTCGCCGACAGTTGTATATAAAGGTAATCCAAACATATCTACAGTTTCACAATGCGTCGGCATGGGTAGTGGCACTTTTCCCAACTCTTTCTTCGTCCCAATGAATACCGCCCTCCTTCTAAGTTGCGGCGTTCCATATTTTGCAGCATTCAACACCCCAAAAGATACATTATATCCACATGATTTCATTCCATCCAAGATTTCACGAAACAACTTCCCCTCATAAATGGAAACGATATTAGAGACATTCTCCATAACGAAGAAAGACGGTCGGATGTCATTTACAAATCTCATGAACTCAAACACAAGTTTGCCTCTGTCATCGTCCAAGGCCTTTTGCTTTCCTGCTTGGGAAAAGGCTTGGCAAGGAGGTCCACCATATACAATATCAGGGACTTCCATTTCATTTGTATGCTGTAACCAATACTCCAATGGAAATTCCACTTGACACACATCCTCTTGGATGACATTCGTCTTTCCTCCCATATAGTTTTTCAAAGTTCCGCATGCATCATCCCAATTGTCAATGGCCAAAGAAGTAGTCATCCTATATTCCTTATTATATGCCATCTCCGCTCCCAAATCCAGCCCTCCTGCTCCACAAAACAAAGAGAATGCTTTAAGGTTGCGCTGTTGATACTTGATTTCGGCAGCAAAATCAATGATTGACTGGAAAATCGCCTTGGCAAGTAATACAGGCACCGCATTACCAATTTGCCGTTGTGTGCTTGTCAGACTTCCCATGATTTCCATATCATCAGGGAAATCTTGTAGTCTGGCGGCCTCTCTAACCGTGACAAACCTATCCTCATACGGATGCACAAACTTATTGAATATAAACCCAGTAACCGTCAATGAAGGCTTGTTAGGATCAAGCCTTATCATACGCATATTCGGGCCTCCTCTCCGGGTTTTATCTTCCTTGACATAATAGCGGAAACTCTCATGCCACAGTTCCTCGGGAAGATCCTGCATCTTCTGACCAATTTTAAGGGTATCGATTCTTTTTTGAACAATATCCTTTTCAACTGTCCTTGATATGTGGTTGTATGTCGTCATGATAATAATTCTTTAATCCAAGGGTCTCTAATGTCTGATTTCGTCAATGATAAGATTCCGTCAAACAGATTGTATATTGGCGTGTCAGTTGGCAAGTCTTTCCAAGAACTGACAAACTGCTCTTCGCATTTCGTCCAAACGATGTCTTTGATGGTAAGAAGAAATTCATCATAATGTCTCAATGCGGGAAGATTGGAAATAATGGCTGTCTTGATATTTTTATTAGTTGTTTTATACTCAGCACCAATTTTCAAAACCTGATAAATACCTTTCTTGATGTCATCCGTCCTATCCATCCCAGCACTTGTCTTCGAGTCCGAAACAGACTCAAATCCAGTTCCTGCTCTTTTTGGCCAATCTTCAGGTATCGGAACTGGAGCACCGCAAGCATTAGTCAGCCAATACAAAGAAATTTCTCTGCTCTTATTGATATAGGCGTTATAAGATGTGTACCAAAAATCAAGATAAGATTTGAAGAAATCACCTTTTTGCAGCAGTCTCAATACAGCATCATAATAGCAGTTTTCATTCCCCCAATCAAGAACAAGAGGATAAAACTTTTCCTTTTCATTATTGTATGTAGGGAAATATAGTCCTATAGATGAATTTCTCAAAAATGGATTATCAATTGTTTCATGGTCTGACTTAACCAAAACTCCATCACGCATTTCTGTAATGGTTTCACATTTTGCCGCTAATGGGATGGTTAGCAATGGTGCCGCTTTCACTTCTGCAAGCAAAAAGACATCTTCGTTATTATCGTGAACAATCACATCAACAGGTTCTGAAGCCTTAAACACCTCAACATTATGACCTTTCCTCGTGAAAATATTCTGGTAGAAGACACATAGAATTTCCGTAGTTATCTGACCAATTTTTCCTGATTCAGGCTTGTTTGCTTTCGCATACACAAACTTTCCATTGCCACGACATCTTGGACAAACATTTGTGTAAGTATAAAACATCATCTGAGGATTGTCACTACAGTAAGTCCAACCTCTGTTTGACACTGATTTATAATAAGATGCGGAAACCATCAAGTCAAATATTGCTGCAAGACGGATACCTATATCGTATTGACCCCTTTGCTTGAAAGCAATGTCAATACAACCGTTTATCACATCTTTAACATGTGGATCTATGATGGATTCCCTCTTTAGTTTCATCAAATCTTCATTCATGATTATTTCCTCCTTCAATTAAGTTCCTCACTTCCTCCACTTCCTTTTTTAGTTGTTCTTCTGTCGGCAAATATAGCGTATATTGCGATGCAAGTATCGTCGAGTTGTTCTCCGGCAGCGACATTTTCACCACCGTGTCATTCTTTTGGGTGCAAAGCAAAATGCCAATGGTCGGGTTTTCCTCGGGTAGTTTCTCTACACGGTCATAGTAATTGACATACATCTGCAACTGCCCCAAATCCTGGTGCGTCAGTTTGTCGGTCTTCAACTCAAAAAGGACAAAACAGCGCAAAAGCCTGTTGTAGAACACCAAATCAATGAAAAACTCGTCGTCTTCAATCAAAATCCGCTTCTGTCGGGCCACAAACGCGAAACCATTCCCTATTTCGAGCATAAAGTTCTGCAAATGCGTTATCAACGCCGACTCCAAGTCCTCTTCATAATACTTCGCCTTCTTCTCCAAGCCAAGGAATTCATGCACCATCGGGTCTTTGATAATCTCACGCGGACTTTGCGGAATGCGCTGCTTGCACGCCACGGCCAAGACGCTTTCCTTGTCGTTGCTCAACAACAAACGCTCATACAGCATCGAATTGATTTGTCTTTCCAACTCTCGTTTTGTCCAACAATTGTTCACGGCTTCCAACTGATAATACTCTCGCTTATCAGCATCTGGAATGGCGATAAGTAGTTTATACTGAGACCAATTCAATTGCGAATACACTGTATTCGCAATTGGGTAAGTACGATAAAATTGGCGACTTAATTCAAGTTGCCTTTTGCTGAATCCGCTGCCATATTCTGGCTCCAAATTGTTGGCCAAATTCTTGATAATATATGCACCATACTCTGCCCTATCCTTTCCTTGTTGCTCCTCCTCAACAATGCGCCTTCCAATGTTCCAATACATTTGCACTCGGCAATAATCAACGCTACGCACCGCATTATTGCGAGCCTCCTCGATGATTCTCCTTATCTCCAAGAAAAAGGCCTCGGACTGCTGACAAACCACAACCTGATTATCCTTGCTTACTATGAGTTCTTTTTTAGCCATTACGCAATTCTTTCTTTTCTCTCAATTGCGAACACAGTGTATTCGCAATTATAACTTATTGTTATTCAAATATTTTCCTGTCTTATAATTAATAATATTTAATACATTGTTTGTTTATATAACTAACTTTTAACACCCAAAGGGGTCGAATTCGACCCCCTATCTAAACCCCTCGAATTCGAGGGGTTTAAAATCTCCCTCGCCTCGGCAATCCACTCCATATCAATCCCCAAACTCTCGGCGATATTCAGCGCCTCGTGCGGCACTTCGCCGTCTTGCACCTTGACGAGTTCGTAGTTCATCGTGCCGTTCTCGAAGCCCTTCACGCGGAGGCAGCGGGCATCAGTCGGCTCTATATCGTAATGCGTGGTCATGACGAGGCTCACATTGTCGCCCCTCAACACCTTCACCAAGGCCGACACCAACGCCGTGCCCTCAGTGGGATTGGTGGTGCGGGCCGGCTCGTCAATCAACGCCACTATCTTTCTGTTTTCGCGCGATGCCTTGATGACGGCATCGATGTTCTTCATCTCTGCGGCAAACGACGACAGCCCCTTCTCGATGGACTGCTCGTCGCCGATGCAGAAGAAAACCTCATCCTTGACGGCGATGTCGGCCGATTGGGCCGGAATGCCGAACCCGTATTGGAACAGGTACTGGCACAGCGTCAAGGTCTTCAACACCACGGTCTTGCCACCCATGTTGGCGCCCGTGATCAAGGTGGGCTTCTGCCCAAAGGTGAGGCTCACCGGCTGGAAGGCGCGTTTGCGCTGCGCCAAGGCGTCCTTCACCTGCGGATGGAACATCGCCTCGTAACGACTGATGTCATCCTTCGAAATCGTTGGGAAGCAAAGTCCCAACTGCTTTATCTGCAAGGCTTTGGCGAGGTTCATGTCAATCTTCGCCATCGCGATTTGGGCTTCCTCCAAAGCCTTCGCAAAAGGAATCAACTGCTTGCTCAAATCCCTTCTCACACCTTCTTCAATCTCGGCGCACTCGGCCAAGAGTTCCTCTTGTCGGCTGGGATTCTGGCGCATCTGCGCGCGCAGGTCGCGAAGTTCCTGGCAATAGGAGTCATAGACATAGAAGGTCGCCATCTTCAGTCCGTCGGGGTCGAGGATGGTGATGACCTCGTTCAAGTCGGGCACGGCAATGGCCTTGTCCAAGCCGTGGGCCTTCATCCGCTCCGCCACATCGACGGCCAAGATGGCCAGATGCTTCACCTCAAAGAGTTCGATGTCGTCCAAGACGGCCTGCTGTCCGAGGTTCTTGATGGTCGTACGTATGTCCTTCAGCCCTTGAAGGCGGAACTGGAGCGTATTAATATAAGGTGTATCGACCTCCTCCACAAAACGCACAAACTGCCGAAGCACCTCATACGATTGGGCAATCTCCTCCCCTGTCCGCATCATCGGCATGTCGAGCATCCAACGGCGCGTATAGCCCGCTTGCAGTTCG
>CACZDU010000062.1:0-5501 GCA_902780055.1 uncultured Bacteroidia bacterium
GCATCATTGGGGCAGTTTGTACTGATCCGATTCGACTGGACGGTGGGCGTTGTGGCAGTTTATCTTGCAGCCATAGTGTTGGTGGGCGTGCTGTCGGGCATCGCACCTGCCGCCATTGCCTCGCGTTTCGAACCGATTGACGTGGTACGCGGCACCTATCGGCTTCAAACCAAAAGGGTGTTCAGCAAGATTTTCATTGTGTTCCAAAACACAGTCACCATCGTCTTGATTGCCATGGCGATTTTGATGGAGGTGCAGATGCGGCACATGATGAACCGTCCCGCCAACATGCGTTCAGAGGGCTTGTATTCGCTGCAATGCTGGGTAAAAGATTATTCTGATATTGCGCCGCTCATCGACCGTTTGGAAAAGATCCCGAATGTGAATGCAGTGGGCTACGGTCGCGGTTTTGCTGGGCAGATGAATATGGGTACCACTGTAACCACGCCCGAAGGCGAAAGGGTGAACATGCAACTTATCTTATGCGATGCAACATATTTCAATATGCTTGATTTGCAAGTTGTTGAAGATTTCGGACTACGAACCAATTCGGTATGGATGTCAAGGACTTTGGCCGAAAAACTCGCCATCAGCGACTCGACGGCCTCGTATTACGCCCGCAAATTGCACATCAACGGCAGCAATCCCGAGACCGTGGGCGGCATCTATGAGGACATCCCGACGCGGTCGGCGGCGGCATCCGAGCCCAACCAATACTCGGCAATCATCGTCGCTCGTGACGAGGACTTGATTTGGGGACTTGGCGTAATGGTTGATGTTTCAGGCGATTACAAGGAAACCGAAAAAGCCATCCTGCAAGCCTACGCCGACTATTCCGAGGCCCGAAACGGCACCTATGTGGAGCCGGCGGAAAACGGCTATGTGAAAGACCTTAACAACTTGTTGCTGCAGCCTGCAAAAATGGCCATGCGCTTGCTGGAATTGTTCATGCTGCTCTCGGTGCTGATTTCCTTGCTCGGTCTCGTGGCCATGAGCACTTATTACAGCGAGCAAAGCACCAAGAGCATCGCGGTGCGCAAGGTGTTTGGCAGCAACGTCCAGCGTGAGTTGTGGCGCACGGTGAAGGACTATATGGTTTTGGTTGGTATCGCGGCACTTATCGGCATCCCGCTTGCCGTTTGGTTCTGTGGCCGCTATTTGGATCGTTTCGCCTATCGCATTGAGCATTACGGTTGGATCATCGCTGTGGCGGTCATCCTTGGTATGTTGATGGCTTTCCTCTCGGTGCTTTGGCAGACCTTGAAGGCGGCGCGGACGAATCCGGCGGAGGCGTTGAAGAAGGAATAAGTATTAATCACAAAACCCACAAAACAATGCAAAACTTCAATAATGAACGGATGCGGCTCGGCAACTGCCTCGCCGCCGGAAAGGAGCCAGTTGGCGACTTTCCCTGTGGAAAAAAGGTTTTGACGGTTTTGCAAGTTTTGTTTCAAAAACAATTCAACAGTTAAACAATCAACACTTCAACAATATGTCAAGTTACATCAAATTCCTCTCAAGAAACAAACTTTACACCATCATCGAGGCCATCGGTCTTGCCGTCAGCCTCGCCTTTGTCATCATCATCGGCAGTTACGCGTGGCAGCAGTACAGCATCACGCGCGAAAGCCCTGACCGAAAGAACATCTACACCTTCGGAATGCCTGGTTATCTCGGCTTGACCTACGCCTTCACCGATGAGGTCGCCGACCGCGTGCCCGAAGTGGAAATGGCCGTGCGGTATTGCATCGAGGCCAATGCGCCGTCAATCATGTTTGGCAATGAAGAGGTTGAGGCCGCAATGACCGCTGTCGGCAAGGATTTCTTCAAGATGTTTCCTTACCTCAAATTCGTTGAAGGCGGCCCTGAGGGCATTGAAGCGCCAGGGAATGTCATTGTCAGCGAGAGCTTTGCGCGGAAGCATGATATCAAAGTCGGTCAAACACTGGATTTTATCATCAATAAATATATGGTTGTCGGAATCATTGAGGACTTCCGTAACACGGTGTTCACGCCTACCGATGTGATAGTCAACGAACATGACTTCCTCAACAAGTCCGCTTGGGACGTGCCTTACGACCGTTACGGCTCGACCATCACTTTCGTCAAATTCGCCGAAAACGCCGACCCAAAAGCGATTTACGACAAAGTGGAGCGGTTGTGCAAAGAGATTTATCCCGACATGTACGGCCAGGCTTTCTTCGAACGCTTGGACATGACCCGCTTCGACCATCTGTTTTTCAAGGACTTCGGCGAACCGAATGACCAATTGAAGCATGGCGACCTCAAAACGCTGAAGCTCTTGGCCCTCGTCGGGCTGCTGTTGTTGCTTTCGGCGGTATTCAACTACATCAACCTCTCGTTTGCCCTCACGGGAAAACGCGCCAAGGAGATGGCCACCCGCCGACTGCTCGGAGCGCAGAAAGGCGAAATCGTTTGGAAATATATTTCTGAATCACTGATATTTACAGCGGTTTGTTTTGGCCTTGGCTTGTTGTTGGCCTATCTGTTGGCACCTTCGGTCAATGCCTTGCTCAACGCCCCTGAGGTGCCGATTACCATTCAGATGAAACCTATGTACATTGTGGCTTATTTGGCAGTCATTGTGGTTGTTGGCGTGCTCAACGGCATTATTCCTGCCGTGTTTGCCAGTCGCGTGCAGCCGATGGATGTGGTGAAAGGTACCTTCCGCCGTAATACGAAAATGGTGTTCAATAAGGTATTCATCGTCATCCAAAGCACTTTAGCGGTTTTTCTCATTGCAATGGCCATTGTGATGGAGGCGCAATACCGCACCTCGCTGAACCGCCCGAAAAACTGCAATACCCAAGACAAATACTATTTGGTGGTGTTCGCCTCCGAACCGCAATCCGATTTGTTTGACAAACTTGAAGAATTGCCTTGTGTGAAGCGGATTGGCCGAAGTAGGGGCGTGCCGGGGTGTATGATTGGTGGACAGTACAGCCTCACTCGTGACGGACAGAATATCTTGTATCGGCATTTGATGATGGATACCGTTGCTTTCCAAATGCTTGGCTTTGAAATTCTTAAAGATTATCAGACTCCGCTTTACAATACGGTGTGGTTTGGCGAGCGGGCCTTTGCGGCCACAGGACTTACCGATGAGAATCACGAAATCGATGTTTTAAGGGAAAGGACGACCAACTGCGACCAAGTGGCAGGCGTGATTCGTGATTTCCCGGTAACCATAAGCAATATGGGTGACGAAGACTATCAGATTATCAGCATTATGAAGGAGGAAGACATCAAATATGGTGGTTTTGTGATGGAGATTGTCGGCGACCACGCGGAAGCGAGAAAAGCCATCCATGAGGTGGTTGACGAATGGCGCAATGGTGAATTTGTGGATCCTTTTGCCGATGGTTTCATTGACGATTTCTACCGCGATGCGCTCAAACCCGCCAAGAATAACATGCGTCTTTTGGAGATTTTTATGCTGCTTGCCGTGCTGATCTCTCTGCTTGGCCTTATCGCGATGAGCACCTATTACGCAGGCGAGAACGCCAAGAACATCGCCGTGCGCAAGGTGTTTGGCGGTACCGTTGAGAGCGAGACGTGGCGCACCGTGAAGGAATATATGGTTTTGGTGGCTGTGGCTTGCGTCATCGCCGTCCCGATAGCAGTGTGGGCGGCGCAGCGTTACCTCGAAGGCTTCATCGTCAGACTCGAAAACTACAGCTGGATTTTCGTCGTTGCCGTGGTCATTTCCCTCGTGATGGCCTTCCTATCTGTCCTTTGGCAGACCTTGAAGGCCGCGCGGACGAATCCAGCGGAGGCTTTGAAGAAGGAGTAAAACTGCAAATTATGTTTTTTTGGTAATTTTTTTTCGGTAATTTGAGTAAAAGCATTATCTTTGTCCCCAAAATCAAGGCATTATGGTAAAAAACATCAATCCGTTCATAGTTTCAGGAAAGATTGCCCCCGAATACTTTTGCGACCGCGTGAAGGAAGCGTCTGATTTGGAGAAATCGATTCATAATCAGATGAATGTGGTGCTGACTTCGCCGCGCAGAATGGGGAAGACTTCGCTTGTCGACTTCGTTTTTGAGAAGCCGGAAATAAAAGATGAGTATATCACTGTTTCGGTCGATATACTTCACACTACGACCTTCCGCGAGTTTATCCTTGCTCTTGGGACAGCGGTTTTCGACAATGTAGCCTCTCGAAGTGTGAAGTTGCGCAAGCAGTTTGTCACTTTCTTGAAGTCGCTTAGCGCAAGTTTCGGCTACGACACCGTCCAAAACATGCCCACTTTCGACATCAAGTTGGGCGATGTGCAGAACCCGGAATATACTTTAGCGGAAATCTTCAATTACCTTGAAAAAGTCGATAAGCGTTGTATTGTCGTTATTGATGAATTTCAACAGATTACGCGGTATCCCGAGAAGAATGTAGAGGCTTTATTGAGGACGCATATCCAAAAACTCTCGAATGCCAATTTTGTGTTTTCAGGCAGTCAGAGAAGGCTAATGGAAGAAATGTTTTTCTCGTCAAAGAGGCCGTTTTTTCAAAGTGCAAAATCGCTCCGATTGGAACCGATTGAGTATGATGTCTATTTGGATTTTGCTATCCACCATTTTCGGGAGGCTGGGAAAAACCTTGCCCCCGAGGCCTTTTCACGTGTTTATGAGGTATTTATGGGCGTAACTATGTATGTGCAACGCATCATGAAGGATGCATTTTCCGAAACGCCGAATGGCCAAACTTGCGATGTTGAGGCTGTAAATCAGCTGATTGAGGATTATATTGATGAGAATGACTCTCGGTTGCGTGAACAATTGGCCTATATCACCGAAGCACAAAAGGAACTGCTTTACGCCATCCATGCCGAAAAACAGGTGCAAGGTATCACTTCCACGGCATTCAACAAGAAATACCGTTTGCGCTCGCCAAGTTCAAGTCAATCGGCGGCTCTCAAATTGCTTGAATACGACCTTATTACAAGAAAGGAAAAAACCTATTCCATTTCTGACCCGTTGATGAAACTTTGGTTGGATAGGAGAAAAGTATGAATGATAGGGACTCGTGTCCCGCGTCTTGAAGGAACGACGTATAATGACGGTGCTTCGACAGGCTCAGCAACCTGCTTCAACTGAATAACTGAACAACTAATAACTGAAATGTCAAAACTCAAATCCAAAATCCTAGTCGTCGACGACAACGCCGGCATCCGGTCGGCACTGAAGATATTGCTGCCCATGCGCTTCACCGAGGTGGAACTCATCGCCTCGCCCAAGGTGCTGATGGAAACCATGCGAACTTTCAAGCCAGACGTGGTGCTGCTCGACATGAATTTCGAAACCGACATCAACACAGGCAACGAAGGCCTCTTCTGGCTCTCGGAACTGAAACGCGACTTCCCCGAGGTGGAGGTGGTGCTCTTCACTGCCTACGCCGACATCGCCCTCGCCGTAGAAGGCATGAAACGCGGTGCCTTCGACTTCGTGGTGAAGCCTTGGGACAATGCCAAACTGCTCGCC
>CACZDU010000063.1:0-3932 GCA_902780055.1 uncultured Bacteroidia bacterium
AATACTCCTTTGCCCAGTTTTTCAGCACATACAATCCCTCGGATCGCATGTTGATGGGACGGTTCATCATGTGACGCATCTGCACCTCCATCATAATCGCCATGGCAATCAAGACGATGGTGATGGTGTTTTGGAACACAATGAACACCTTGCTGAACACCCTTTTGGTTTGAAGCCGATAGGTGCCGCGTACCACGTCGATCGGTTCAAAACGCGAGGCAATGGCGGCAGGCGCGATGCCCGACAACACGCCCAAAACGACGACGGTCAAGACATAGGCCGCCACAATGCCCACCGACCACTCGAAACGAATGGACACAAATTGCTCAAGCGAGCCGGCTGTACCGCCCGAAACGCCTCTCAACAGGTCGTTCATCATCGGGAGCAAGGCGTAGGCCAGCAGAAACGCCAGCACGAAGCACACCGCCGTAAACGACACGGATTCAGCGATATACTTCATCACGATTTCGCCTTTCGTGGCACCGTGAAGCCGCCTTGTGGCCATCTCCTTGGCGCGTTTTCCCGAAAGGGCCATGTTGAGGTTGATGTAGTTGAAAATGGCCGAGACGAGCAGCAGCAACACCACCATGGTCAGCATTTGCAGCACCGGCTTGTTGCCTTGCTTGAACATCCATTGTTCGTCATTGAAATAGAGTTCCGGCAAGTTGTAAATCGGCATAGCCTTCACAAAACCGCCACCATAATTGGGCAATCCAACCTCCTCGACTTTCTTCGCAAACTGCTCACGGTCAGTGCCTTCGCTGACTTTCATCAAGGTCATATATTGCCCGATGGAACTGAATGGCTGTTGAGAGACATACATATCGTCGAACTCGGGGTTAAGCATCACCTCGGTGCGAGGCATCATCGAGTTTTTGGAGTCCTTGAAGACGCCGCAGACTGTGCTTTCGATTTTGTCTTGTGTTAGATATTTGATTTTGAGCGGTTTGCCGACGGCGTCGCCGTTGAAGGCGCGGTTGGCAAGCGACTCGGAGATAAGACAATGCCCTTTGATGCAGTACTCGTCCATGCTGCCTTCAAGCAAGGTCAGGCTTGGGAAAAGTTCAAAAATTTCGGGGTCAGCCTCGGTGATGACGGCACTGACAGGCTGTTCGTCGCCGAAGGTGATATAGCCGTCATAGTCGGAGCCAGAGATGCGGGCAACAGTTTCGGCTTCGGGAAGTTTGTCCTCAAAAACGGCTTTGTCCCACCACGATAACGACATATAATCTTGGTTTCCAACGGCATAAACCCTATTTCGATAAGGGTTGCCGTAGGCCACGGAATACTGTTGATACACATAATTGCCAATCAAGATGACGAAGGCAATGGAAACGATGAGACCGATGGCCTCGATGATGGTATAGAGTTTGTTTCGGGAAAGGAATTTGATGTAACTTGACATATTGTTGGATTGTTGAATCGTTGATTGTTGAACTGTTGAATTGTTGTAGGTCGTATGGCATAATCCGTGCCAAAATCACAAAACAATATAAATCAACAAGATACAATTTGACCCTATTGTAAAAGTGTAAAGTTTCTTTACAATGGTGTAAAGAAACTTTACAGTCGCAAGGATTTTCATGCCTTACTTCAACATATAAGTGCAGTATTTCCCCAACAGGTGCTCAATAGGCAGGTCGCCTTTCTGATAGCGCTCGGCATCCAAAACGAGCAGGCGTTCCCTCACCTTGGTCTTTCCGTCGAGGACAGCGGTGAGAAAAAAGCCTCCTGTCTCCTCTTGTATGGCTATTTCACTGAAACGTTTCATGATGTCATCCGTCGCGCCACCATAATTGATGGAATAGCTGGGACGTTTGGCTCCTGGGATGTCTACAATAAGGATATGCTTCTCCAACAAGTCTTGGATGTCACGAATGGCCGTGTCTTTTGAGCATTTGCTCAAATTCGCCCATGTCTTGGAGGTGATTTTGGCTTCGTAACCGTCGAGGAAAAGATTCAGTGTGTTGGTTTGGCGTTCTGTCATCGGAACGCTGGCGAATCGCATCCAAAAGAAGCTTTTGTTGAGCACAGTGCTCACCGTGGCCGAAGCCTCACGGATGGCGGCCAAAAGGGTGTGAAGGTACCACACAATCCACTCTGTGATGTCGCCGTCGCCGTGCTGCACCCTTTCCAAGATGTCGTAATAGTGGTTCTTGTCGCGATTGATCTCCGATGAGATGTTGTAGAAGCGGAAACGGCTGTTGTCGCCACGGGCAAGGTACATGTCGCCAAGGATGCGCGCCAACCTGCCGTTGCCGTCCTCGAAGGGATGTATGGAGACGAACCAAAGATGCACTATGGCCGAGCGTATGACGGGAGAGATAGGCTTGTCGGCATTATACCAGTCAATGAACTTGACCATTTCCTCTTCCACTCGGTCGGGAGAAGGTGCCATATAATGCACACGCTCGCGCCCCCATAGCCCTGAAACGACATGCTCCTCGTGAGTGCGGTACATTCCAACCTCAATATTAGAGCCCTCGCTAAAACCCGACGGGAAAAAAGCCGACTGCCATCCACAAAGCTTCTCCTTGGTCAGAGGCTGGTCGAAGTGCTCCATCGCATCGAGCATCACGGCCACCACGCCATCGACATAATGCGACGAAGGCGTAAACTTCATACCCTCAATTCCCAAACGGCGGGCTATGGACGAGCGCACCTCATCCACATTGAGCCTTATACCTTCTATCTCGGAGGAATAGACCACATCTCGGGTCAAGTTCTCGGCCATGGCCTTCAGTTGGCTGTCGAAGCCCAAGTTGCTCAATCGGCCAACCAGTTTCCCCTGTTCGCGACAGACTTCGTCCAAGGGCAAAGCCACCGCTTCGGGCGACCAACGGAAATCCGTCCAGTTCTCATGTTCGTGTATATACATGTTTCCGTGTTTTTGCGTCGTTATTCGGTCAAAATCGTCGCATATTTTGCGGCAAAAATACAAATAAATTGTCGCAAACAAAGGAAAAAGAGAAGATTTTGTGACAACGATTCATTCCTTCTTCAACGCCATCACTGGATTCATCACCACTTTTTGCTTTTTGCAGAAAGCATTTTTTCCTGAATTCTGCTCATTACAGAAAGCAAAACCAAACATTCTACTTTACCCTCTCTGCAACACCTCTGTAATCCTCTTGCTGCAAATGACCTGCACCACACCCGAAACAATCAGCGAAAGGAGCAGGAAAGCCGCGAAGAACGACAACACGGCCACCGTCAGCACAAGGGAAACGGGTACATGATAGGCAAAGCCTTGCAGCCAATGCAACGAGAAATAGACCGACAACGCCGTTGCCGCAATGACAGGCAAAATGTACATCCGCAACCGGGTTTTCAGGTAATGCCCTTGCACCTCTCTGGTGCTGGCACCAAACACTTTGCGCACTGCCATATTGAGCGACTCCTGATGTAGATGATAGGAAACGACACCAAAGAAGCCGAACAAGGCCAATAGCATCGCCGCAAGGAAATACAGCAGCGACAAATGCCCGACCTGCCGTTCCTCGCGGTAAAGTTCCTTCTCGCCCAAAAACGAATAGGAAAAGACATCCGTATAATTAAACGGACGCACCACTTCTTGAATGTAAGCCAAGGTCTGTTGTCTATTTTCAGGCGCAATTTTCACCACGATATTCGGCTGTGCTTCTGGTGCATATTCCATAATAAGCGGTGAAACGGCGTTGCGCATATCGGAGAAATGGAAGTCTTTCACCACCCCGACGATTCTTCCTGATGTTACTGTCAGCGTCAAATCCCTGCCGATGGCTTCCTCAGCACTCCAGCCCATTGCCTTGATCGCCGCCTCGTTGACCACATATTGCCCATTCCCTTCGTATTTGCCCTCAAAATAATCATCCAAATTCAAGTCCTTGCTCAAATAATCGCCAGCCAACAACTCCATCCCAACCATCTCTTGGAAATAGCCATCAGTATAA
>CACZDU010000064.1:0-5998 GCA_902780055.1 uncultured Bacteroidia bacterium
GAGCAGTTCTTGACGACCAAGGCGCCCTTGTCGGTGTTGGAGCAGCACACATAGACGCGGCGGTCTTTCTTGCCACGCGGACGCACCTCGATGATGCCACGCGGGCAGGTTCTGGCGCACACGCCGCAACCCACGCACTTGTCGGGGTCGACGACGGGCAAGCCCGTCTCTTCGTCGATGTGCAAGGCGTCGAAGTTGCACTTCTTCACGCAGTCGCCAAGGCCGAGGCAGCCTTTCGAGCAGCCGCCTTCACCAGCATAAAGCGTGTTGGCGAAAGCGCAGATGTCAGCGCCTTCATAATGCACCTTGGATGGTGAGTTCTGGCAGCTGCCATTGCAACGCACCACGGCAATCTTAGGCTCGAACGCGGCTGCGGTCAGCCCAAGGACGGCTGCCACTTTGCCCATGTCTGTGCCAGGGCAGGCGAGGCCGTCGATGTTGCCTTTTTCGGCGGCTTGCTTCACGCAGGCCTCTGCCAAGGCACGGCAGCCGGCAAAGCCGCAACCGCCGCAGTTGGCGCCGGGCAGGCAGGCCTCTGCCTCATCAATCAATGGGTTCTCTTCCACCTTGAACTTCTGTGCCACGAAGAACAGAATCACGGCCAAAATGCCGCCCAGGACTCCGAGAACCACTAGAGAAATAAATAAAGTGTTACTCATTTAATGATAGAATTTTGAGTTTGTTTTCGATTTTAAACCTGCAAAAATACGGAAACTCCTTTTTTCGACAAAGGATTTTTTGGGGAATTTTTTGGAAGTCCCTTATTCTTTTCCTCCAATACGCTTCAGATACATCCTAAACAACACATCAGGAATGGAATAAACGCCCTCAAAGAAAGTGACATAATCGGCCTCCATCAGTTTTTTGACAGATGACTGCACTGCACTCGCGGAAGGTAGACTGTAACGTCGGATGAACTGCGCCCCCATGATTTTCTCGGCCTTGCCCGCATCGGCCTGCTCGAGATGGAGGCCCACGGCAGGGAGGCCATGGAGCGCGATAGATTTGTGCAATAAGTTGAGGGTCAATCTGTTTTGAGTGCTTATTAAACCAATATGTGGCAAATTTGGTGTACTCATCAAGGTCGATGGCATCGAGTGTAAGGGTGGAGGTGCTTTTGTAGAAAGGTCGGGCATAGGAATAGAACATCTGCGTGAGCAAGTGCCTTGAACTGCCCGAGAAGATGAAGTTGGCATTGCCGAGATGCTGGATATGGCCGCGTAACAGGGCTTCGATGTTTTTTTCGGGGTAGTTGGCGATTTGTTGGAATTCGTCGAAACAGACGATGCAGGGCTTGTCGGTTTGTTCCAAGGCCTTGAAAATTTCCTCAAGGGTGAACTCGGGGTTGTGGATGTCGCCGAGCGAAAGGCTGAAAGTAGGCATTCCTGTCGAGGGGTCGAAACCGAAGTCGGCACTGAGCGATTTTAACGCCTGCACGAACCAAAGCGTCATTTTTTGACTTTTACTCCTGAGTGCACTAAATATCTGACGACCAAATGTATAAGTAAACTCGCGAAGGCTTGTGGTATGGAAGATGTCGATGTAAAAGCAATAATAATCGGAGCAAAGCGGCTCTTGGTCGTAGCAGAATTGGATGAGTTTCGACTTGCCCATGCGTCGTGGCGACATGAGGCAAACATTCTCGCCGTTGGTGAGCATTTGTATGAGCCTTTTGCTTTCCTTTTTCCTGTCGCAAAAGTATTCCGAAGGAATATCGCCGTTGATGATGAATGGATTCGTAATCATAATGCGCTGATTTTTCGGCAAAGATACGAAAATTATTCAAATTGCATTACAAAATTATGCGATTTACATTATACAAATCGTATAAAAATTTAAAAAGTAGTATAATAATTTGTTATTCAATGATATATAAAAATTGATTTTTTAATTTATCGCGCTTCAGATAGAGGATAATATAATAAGGTATCAGCGCGACGATGCTGATGAGCGCGGCAAGGCCTTCGTTTATGCCTAGTCCGAGGCAGGCAAACAGCACGGCCAACAACAAAATGATTGGGATAAGATAGGCCAATATCGCCGCCTTGTTGCCTTGTCCGATGGCCATTCTGACGTTCACTTTCTGGTTGAGGGTGAAGTCTTTGCCTTTGGGTTTCGGCACGGTGAGGATTTTCTCGGCTTGCTCGCCCATGCCGCAGGCACTCTTGGCGTGGCAGGCAGCGCAGGCACTTTGCGCCAGTATCTTGATTTCTAACTCGTCGTCGGTGATTTTCGTGACGATGCCCTCGTGGGAGATGGTTTCTTCGTTTTTCATGCCGCAAAAATACGTTTTTTAGGTTTTGTTGCAATAAAACCACTATTTTTGCAGGTTGAATAATTCGAAAGATGGCCAAAAAGGACAAGAAACCCAGCAAGCTGAAGTCGTGGCTCTCGGCTAAGAATGACGTACTGAAGGCATGGTACAACCGCGACGACAATTTCTTGCGTGTCGTGCGTTTTCCTGGTACCAAACTGCCCTTGATGGATGTCTTAATCGATTTCACCAAACTGTTTACCAAGGGCCGAACGGTAGACCGTGCCGCTGGCGTGGCGTTCAACTTTTTCGTGGCACTGTTTCCCTTGATTTTGTTTTTCTTCACACTGATTCCTTATATCCCCATTCCGCACCTCTATGAGCGTGTGATGACGGTATTGGATGACTTTCTTGTTCCCTCTGGGACAATGAATTATGTGAAGGAAACCATCGACAGCATCATGAACCAGCCTCACGACGGCCTGCTTTCCATCAGTGTTATCATGTGCTTGGTTTTTGGTTCCAACGGCATCGTGGCAGTCTTCAACGGTTTCCGAAATGTCTATGCCAACTTTTTGACGGACAAGGGCCTGGATTTGAAAGGTTGGCTGATGCAACGTCTTTTCGCCATCATTATGCTCATCGTTTTGGGTGCACTGATTGTCATTTCGGTGTTGCTGATTTCGTTGGGTGGTACGGCATTGAAGTATCTTGTTTCACACGAAATTCTGGAAGGCGGCTCTTTCACTTTCTTTCTGTTCAGCGTGCTGCGATGGGTGATCGGCGTTTTCGCCTTGAGTCTCGGCATTTCTCTGCTTTATTATTTCGGCAATGTGAAATTCAACGAGCACTACCGCGTTGAGCGCAAACGAAAGGATTCAAACGGACAAAAACTCTACCGCGATTTTGTCATTTTCAGCCCCGGTACCATCCTCGCCACCTCGTTGTTCGTTTTGGGCACGGTGGGATTCAATGTCTATATCTCCAACTTCTCGCGTTACAATGTGCTTTATGGCTCCATTGGCACGCTCATCATCCTATTGCTGTGGATTTGGATTGTCGCCATCTTGATTTTGGCTGGCAACGACCTGAATTCGGGCATCCGCCGCAGAGTTGACAGAACGAGTGTTTCTGAGATGGCCAACCGTCGTCGCGAAATCGTCATCGAAGACCTGAAGAAACATATCCAGAACTATCAGAAAGCCAACGAATACCGCCTTGAGAGAATAGAGAGGATTAGGAAAAACATGGAAGAAGAGAACCTGTTGATTCGAGATATGGAGGATGAAGTTAGGAACAATATGTTGATTATCAATGCTTACGAGGAATATGTAGAGACCGAGCGGAAGCGTTCCGAAGAGGAATATTCGATTGTTGAAAAATAACACCATGGGCATCGTAGCACGACAGAGTATCAAGGGCACCATCGCCACCTACATCGGGGGGGCCGTGGGCATCGTCACGACTTTTTTCATCCAGACGAAAGCCCTGCAAGCTGAACAGATTGGCCTCATCGACATCCTGCTGCAATGCTCACTGCTGTTTGCAGGCTTGGCGCAGCTGGGCACCAACTCGTCGGCAATGCGCTACTATCCCTTTTTCAAGGATGAGGAACACCGCGACCATGGCTTCTTCGGCTGGACATTGCTTGTGCCACTGGCCGGTTTCTCGCTTTTCCTGCTGGCGTTTTTCTGCTTTAAAGGGGCCATTGTGGATTTCTTCACGAAAGATGCTGAAGTGGGTGCCGATTTGTTCGCCAGATACGTGCCGATTTGTTCGCCAGATACGTCAACTTTGTCATCCCGTTGGCGTTTTTCATGCTTTACCTCTCTGTTTTTGAGACGAATAGCAACCTGTTGCTGCGTATTGTGTTGCCCAAGTTTGTCCGCGAGGTAGGGTTGCGTGTGGGCACATTGGCCATTTACTTGTTGTATTTTTATAAGGTCATTGACTTTGATGGCGTCATCATTTCGTTCTGTGTGATGTATGGCTTGGCCACGCTCATCAATATCGTCTACCTTCTGTCGCTACAACGTGTGTCGTTCAAAATAGAATGGCATTACATCAAGCCACAATTAAAGCGCGATTTTCTGTTCTACACATTGTTTATGCTTACGGCGGCCTTGGCTGGCAATGCGATTCCGATGTTGTCGAAGTTCTTCGTGGCAGGCAAGACGGGCTTCCACCTGGCGGGCGTGTTCACTATTGCCACCAATATCGCGGCCCTTGTTGAGATGCCGTACCGTTCGTTGGGTGCCATTTCAAGACCTCACATCTCCGAAGCCATGGCCAAGCAAGATGTGAAACTGGCCGACAAACTCTGCAAAGCTGTCGCATTGCACCAGTTTATCGCTGGCACTTTCGTCTTTTTCCTTATTTGGATCAACATCGACTTTATATTTGACTTGCTGCCCAATGGCGACATTTATCGTCTGGGCAAGTGGGCTGTGCTGATTCTGTCGATGAGCCGTCTCGTCTATTCCACCCTCGGCGTGGTGACTACAGCCTTGAGCTATTCGAAGTATTACTATTACTCACTGATATTCACCGTTTTGTTGGCGGGAATGTCGGTCGGTCTGAACATTTGGCTCGTGCCGAAATGGGACATCAACGGCGGCGCTTTGGCCCAAATGCTGTCTTATCTCATCTATTTCATCCTTTTGATTGCCTTCATCAAGTGGAAAGTCGGCGTGATGCCCTTGTCGAAGCAGTTGTTGCCCGTGGCCTTGGTCATTTTGGCTTTGTTTGCTCTCAATTGGTTGTGGACGAGCACATTGACACCCATGTTTGTGAAGCCTTTTGCGAAACCCATTTTCGGCCAAATCCTTGATGCAGTGCTGAAGACCGTACTTTTCCTTGCTTTGGGCATAACGACCATCTACAAGCTGAAAGTTTCGCCTTCGGTCAATGATTTGATTGACAAAGGCTTGAAGATGGTTCGATGGAAGAAGTAATTGTGTTTAATGTATAACATTCATTTTCAATATAGTTCGCCCTCGCTCAGTTAGAACCTCCACTGTGTACAAGGCCGAGGCGAAACCTTGTAGGTTAAGCTCCACTTTGTCGGAGGCTTCCCCGGCCCATTCCTTCAGGAGTTGACCTTGTAGGTTATAGATTTTGACCCATTTGATGCCTTCGGCTTCGACAACGACCTTGTCGTTTGATGGGTTGGGGTATAATGAAACGGGAATGGACTGATTATCGTCAATGTCAAAGAATCTTGCATGGATGACGATTTCTTGCTCGGTGTAGCCGCAGTCGTTCCAAGCGCGGACTTTTAGTGTCGCTGTGCCAGACGTGGTGACCACGAGTGAACAGTTTGTTCCGATAGTGTCCATCACCCAATCGGCCCCCACAAGTTCCCATTCGTAATGCGTAGCCAAAGGCACAGAGTCGATGTGGTAGAAATACTGTCCCAGGATGAGGTCGGTGGCCACGTTGACTTCGGTCAGGCCGATGATTTCGGGGACGGCTTCGGGCTGTCCTGCAAACGAGAGGTGAAGATGCACGATGGAGTCGCAGCCGTCAACATCAAGGAATTGCTGCGTGTACACACCAGCCTCCGTGTATTCTTGTCCGTTCCACCAGAGACTTTGGCAGACGGCAGTGTCGACATCATATTCCAAGGCATCGGAGAAAGCCAGATGGAGCGTGACGATGCTGTCGCAGCCTTCGACGGAGACGAAATCTTGGATGTAATCGCCAGGTTCGGTGTAGTTGGTGCCGTTCCAAACATAATGGTTG
>CACZDU010000065.1:0-6710 GCA_902780055.1 uncultured Bacteroidia bacterium
CAAGGTGACGCTTTCAATGCTCATGTCTTTCTTCAGGCCGGCAAAACGGGGCTTCTCTTCCGATTCGGTGTCGCCGATTTGCGCCACCGGACCGAAACGCCCGACTTTCACATACACATTCTTGCCCGTGGCAGGGTCTTGGCCAAGAAGTTTCTCCCCGCTGAACTTGCCCGAGGTTTCCGTGGTGGAGATAACCTGCTTGTGGAAGTCCTTGTAGAAGTCCCTGATCATCGCGTTCCATTGGCGTTGGCCTTCGGCAATCTTGTCGAATTCTTTCTCCACGTTGGCGGTGAAGTTGTAGTCGATGATGCTTTCAAAGTATTGGGTCAGGAATTTGTTCACCAAAATCCCGATGTCGGTAGGCAGCAGTTTGCCCTTCTCGGCACCATAATTTTCCTTGCCTGTCTTATCGGTTATCTTGTTGCTTTTCAGGCTGATGATTTGATAAGTCAACGGCTCGCCCTTGATGTCGCCTTTGGTCACATACTCGCGTTTTTGGATGGTCGAAATGGTTGGCGCGTATGTGGAAGGACGCCCGATGCCCAATTCCTCCATCTTTTTCACGAGGCTGGCCTCGGTGTAGCGCAGCGGATGGCGCGTGAAGCGTTGCTGGGCCTCCATCTTGTCCAAATCGAGCAGGGTGCCGACCTCGATAGGAGGCAGGATGGCGGCGGTGTCTTCGGTGCGGTCGTCGTCGTAACTTTCCATATAAACTTTCAGGAAACCGTCGAACAAAATGACCTCACCCGTGGCCACAAGCATCAGCCATTTGCGAAGCTATGGTGCGTTTCCAAATCAGTTCGTAGAGTTTGCGCTCGTCGGCGGAGCCTTTGATGGTGTGTTGGTCCAAGTAAGTCGGGCGAATAGCTTCGTGGGCCTCTTGTGCGCCCTTGGTCTTGGTTTGGTATTGGCGGGTTTTCACATATTCCGCGCCGTAGTTTTCGGTGATTTCCTTCTTGGCCATACCGAGGGCGAGGCTCGAAAGGTTGACCGAGTCGGTACGCATATAGGTGATTTTTCCGGATTCATAGAGTTGCTGTGCGATGCGCATCGTGTTGGCCACCGAAAAACCGAGTTTTCTCGCGGCCTCCTGTTGCAAAGTGGAGGTGGTGAAAGGCGGCGCGGGATACCTCGCGGCGGGCTTCTTCTCGATGCCTTCCACCTTGTAATTTGCATTGATGCACGACCCCACAAACTTGCGCGTTTCTTCCTCAGTATCAAAGCGATTGGGCAATTCTGCGGCGATGGTGTATTCCTGTCCGTCCTTCATAAAAGTGAATTGCGCCGTCACGCGATAGGCACTCGTTTGCACGAAATTCTTGATTTCCTCCTCGCGTTCCACGATGAGGCGCACGGCCACCGACTGCACACGACCTGCTGACAATGAGGGTTTTACCTTCTTCCAAAGCAGGGGCGAGAGTTCGTAACCCACGAGGCGGTCGAGCACGCGGCGGGCTTGTTGGGCGGCCACGAGTCCCATATCGATGTCGCGTGGGTTTTCGATGGCGTTGAGAATGGCCGATTTGGTGATTTCGTGGAAAACGATACGTTTCGTGTCTTTCTTCTTCAGGTCAAGGGCTTCGTAAAGATGCCACGATATGGATTCTCCTTCGCGGTCTTCATCGGATGCAAGCCACACGGTATCAGAGGCTTTCGAGAGTTTCCTCAACTCGGCCACGAGTGCTTTCTTGTCGTCCGAAATCTCGTATTCGGGTTCAAAATCCTTCTCGATATTGACGCTTAAAGTATTCTTGTTCAAGTCGCGCACGTGTCCGTAGCTCGACTTCACCGTGTATTCTTTGCCCAAAAAACCCTCGATGGTTTTGGCCTTGGCCGGTGACTCCACGATAACTAAATTCTTTGCCATAGTCTCAATTTTTCACTTTTGGAGGGGAGTTTTGCCCCCGTTAAACTCCGTTCAATGCTTCGCATTTCGCGTGCAAAATTAGTGGAATAAAAGCGGACAAAACACATTTTTTTGAAGATTTTTTCTTATGTAATTGATTTACAGTAAAATAATTTATCAAACTACGAATTACACTAATTTCACGAATGTCTGATTTTGAATTTTGGACGCATGCGTCCGAATATTTACGAATATTGGCATAACCGCGAAATATTCGTTTTATTCGTGCCATTCGTAGTTATTTCTTTGTACTTTTGCACCAATGAAAATGCTTTTGCACTACGCCATTGATGCCGCACTTGAGGCCGGAAAGGCCATTATGGAGGTTTATGCACAACCTTTCGAGGTTTATACCAAAGACGATGACTCGCCTGTCACGCAAGCCGACCTTCGCGCCAGCAATATCATCAAGGAAATGCTGAAACCCACGGGATTGCCTTTCATCAGCGAGGAAGACTTGCCCCCTGACCGTTCGCAATTCAACCGCTATTGGCTCGTTGACCCATTGGACGGCACAGCCGAATTTGTGAAACGCAACGGCGAATTTACGGTGAACATCGCCCTGATTGACGACAAACAACCCGTTTTGGGGGTGATTTATGCGCCGGTTTTAGACAAACTTTGGACTTCGGAAGACAAAAACCTCTCAACACTCAACACTCAACACTCAACTTTCACGGTTTTGGCCAGCCGCTCGCACCGCACGCCCGAGGTGGACGCATATATTAATAAGGTATTGCGCCCCGCCCATCCCGACCTCGTCATCGATACCCAAGGTAGCAGCCTGAAGTTCGCCCGCCTTGCTGAAGGCAGTGCCGATGTTTACGTTTGCTACAGCAAGACCAAGGAATGGGACACCGCCGCCGCCGATGCCATCCTCCGCGCCGCCGGTGGCAAGGTACTCCGCATCAGCGACGGGCAGCCTTTGGAATACAGCAAGAAAGAATATCCTAACCCGCCGTTTGTGGCTTGGGCAAAATAGTTGTATTTTTGCGCCCCACAAACAGCTAAGCATCCGAAAGACATGAAAATAGAATTGCCGCAAAGCATCGAATTGAAAAAACATACTGGTTTTTGGAAACAGATTGGAATGATTATCATCGGTACCACCATCTCTTTGGTGCTTACCATTGGAGCGAGTATGGCACTTGAACTCAGAGAACGGGCCAACGACCGCCGGCTGTCTGCCCTTATGGTGATGGGCACCATAGAGGATTTTGCCAATGGCATTGACGAGATTGTTGTACAACAACAGCATTGCGACTCGATTTGCGCCTGGCTCCTCAGTGTGCCTGTCGATGAACTGGAACTGATGCCAAAAGAAACCTTGCAGGACTTGGTGTTTGATGCCGTGAGCAACAGTTTCGTTTCGTTCGACAAAGCCGCCGAAAACATTTTTTCAAACAATCTTGAAACATGGAAAAACTTGGGTAATTTCCAGTTTATCAGCAATGTTGGTGACTGTTTTACGCGAATGCACAGCATCGAGGATTATTGGAACAACAGGGTGAAAGAGGAGGAGAAAATCTTCGATGACATCAGCGGAAACCCCGAGCAATATCCTGGAAAATATATTTGCACAAAATGGTTGCGAAATGACAATGTGCGCCAAACGATGGTAATGAAGCACAACTGGATTTGCTGGCTGCATTATCAGGCCGAACACATGCGCTACACCAACAAGCAGAATATGAGCGTGATAGGCATCTCAGAGAAAGAATTGAAGGAGTTTATGGAGGAATATCATAAGGAAATCGTCATCAAGCCTCAAGCCGGAAAACCTTTACACTTTAGAGGTCTACCAAAAACAACTTGATAGCTTAAAGGTGCTACACCGTTGATTTTTAAAACATTACTGAAGAATCCGCACCAATCCGCACCATCATTTCCTTGACAAACTATGCCTTCTTCGGGAATAATTCCCTACTTTTGCCCCTATGAAACTATCGCGCATTATAGCAGGCTTGTTATGGATTGGTCTCGGAGCTTCGTGTTCAAGAACCTTGGAATCGGAAATCAGTTGGCAAGAGAACAGTTACCCACGTTTGGTGGTGGTTGACAGTCTTTTGCAGAGCAATCCAGACAGTGCTTTGAGGTATCTTGAGAGGTTTTATGAGAGTAATAATCCCACTTCGTCACCTGATTTTGAATACACGAGTTTGATGCTTTCGGAGGCCTGTTTCAAAGTGCGCCGCGAGGTGGCCTATTGTAATGAAGTGGGTGCTGCTTTGGCTTATTTCGACAGCGTTTCCTCTGTTTACCCCCACGACAAGGCTATGGCTTTTCTTTCCGCCCGCTCCCATTATATGAATGCCATTTGCATCAATGGTGGCACTATATTCACCGACGATTCCCTCACGATGTTGGCCTGTCAAGAGTATTATAAGGCCTTGGCAATTATGGAGCAACATTTTGTCGAGGAGCAGATGGTGGGACACAAAGCGAGTTTCATTGCCCTGATTTATGCCCGATTGGCCAACATTTATTCCGATAAGTTCCTCATTGAGCCGACGGTTTATCTTTACAAGAATGTGCTGAAATACAAGAAGAAAGCCAACAATCCACCTTCGAGTTTGGCCAACACCTTATTTTTCTTGGGCTACGAATTCGAGAAGTCGGAGCAGTTCGACAGTGCCTTGTATTATTACGACCGCTCGTTGGCGAGTATGAAAGATACGACAGGGGTGCTTTATCGAAATGTCATCAATCGGAAAGCGTTGTCGTCCTATCATTTGGCGCACGATGGACAGGCCTCCGTTGACGCGCTCAAACGCATTGCAACGGTTGGCAATGAGTTCGAAAAGCACGACCGCTATTTGGGTATTGGCTATATCTATAAACTTGACAATCAGTATGATTCAGCCATTGTTTATCTGAATCAGGTTTTTGAGGAAGCACCTAATATGTTCCTGAAAACCCAAAGTGCCGATTATTTGCGCGAGATTTACGAAGCCCGTGGCGAATCGGACAAGGCTGGCGAATTTGCCCGATTTGTGGCACAAAACACGCCGCCCGAGTTTGGCACCAAGGCGGATGAATGGCGCTTTACGAGCCTGTTTCAAGAGTATTTGCAACAAAAACAGGACAATGCCCGACTTCAAGAGGAAAGGGAAAACCGTGGACGGATTATGAAAATTGTCCTTCCGCTGATGGCTTTGCTTGTGGTGCTTGCGGTTTGGCTGATGCTCAATCGGAAACGACATCAACGCATTGAAGCAGAGAAAGAAGCCCTTTCGGGACGTTTGCAAGAGCAAGGTGAGGCACTTTCAGCAATGAAAAAGCGGATGGAAGCCGCCTCGTTTGCCGAGGAACCCGTCTGCCGCCTGATTATGGAGCGGGTGAATGAGGGGCAGTTCAAGTCGAAGGTGGATTACCTTGTTTATAAGGACTACGCCCTCACCAAGGAGCAACTGTTGGCTTTGCGCGAGGCTGCCGATGCCCATTTTGGAGCGTTCACCGCCCGACTCAAAAACGATTATCCCGCACTGACCAAAGGCGACATCGACTATTGCTGCCTTTATCTATTGGGCGTGGAGGAAGCCGACGTGGCCGCCTTGATGCAACGCGCTTTCAACACCGTTTGCGAACGCAGCCGCAAACTGAAAGGCATTTTCGGCAGCGACGAACCGCTTTCAACCACTTTGCGCAAGCTGGCAAAATCGGATTAACCCACTGATTCCTATTTATTTAACGAAATCCGCACCAATCCGCACCATCATTTCCTTGACGGCGGTTGGAGCTGTTTGTAGTTTTGCCCAACGAAACACAACAAATAGTATTAACCTTAAAAAATCTAACGAAAATGAAAAGATTAATGATTTTAGCTATCCTTGCATTGCAGGTGGCTTCAGTTTGCGCTCAACAAAACGACTTTTACTTTGCGGGCGTAAGGAGCGATACGCTTGCGGCTGTTTACAAAAACAATGAATTACTGTATACCAATTTCGAAGAGGGAAACAGATGGTGCTGGGCAGATTGTATGGTCATATCCAACAATGGTGATGTGTATTATGGTGGCGCAGGCAACTCCTTCGGATATGTTTGGAAAAACGGAGAAATGTATTTCAAAGGTGATTACAGGTCGTCTGTCGAAGGCATCAGCTACAATGCAGATGAAGATGTGGTTTATTCTG
The DNA here is from genome assembly GCA_902780055.1 of uncultured Bacteroidia bacterium. Lineage (GTDB taxonomy): Bacteria > Bacteroidota > Bacteroidia > Bacteroidales > F082 > Limimorpha. The sequence goes on from CACZDU010000065.1 coordinate 6,040, forward strand.
TAGGCTACATTCACTATGAAGGAGAACATCTTCGGAAAGGCGCCATTTGGAAAGATGTGGATTTATGGGATACCTTTGGCACTTCATTGGCTTACTTTAACGACATCGATTTTATGGATGGTCATCGCTACATCCTTGGGACGAATCAAATGGTCAATGGTGTGGGTGACCTGACCATTTGGAAAGATGAGGAGCCACTTTATGTGCTTGGAAGAAGTTGGGAAGGGTCGGGACTTCGAACCATTATTTGCCATGAGGGTCATGTGTATGCTTGTGGAGGGTTAAGGACAACCATCGGCCCCTTTAGTTACGACGGGATGATATGGAAAGACGGTGAAGTGTTATACAACTATGGCAGTTATGCCTGCATTAGGGATTTCTTCATTGATGGCGAAGATATTTACGCTTGCGGCGAAATCAATGTTGAAAACCAAGAGCAAAAGGCTGTTGTGTGGAAAAACGATGAAGTGTTGTATGAGTATGATTATGCGAATTTTATTGAGCTTTATACGATTTTAAAAGACGGAAATGACTTGTATTTCGGTGGAGCAGGGTTTTATTTTGGCAAACATCCTGATGGCCGACAGTCATCGTATGGCGTGTTGTTCAAAAACGGTGAAGCCATCGAAATAGACCCTGAATGTACAAGCGTTTATGCACTTGCAGTGTCA
>CACZDU010000066.1:0-2985 GCA_902780055.1 uncultured Bacteroidia bacterium
CGCTCGCCCACGATGATGTTGTGCTGCTTGCGCATGTATTCCTCGATGTCGGCGGTGAAGTCGTCGCCTGCGATACGGATGGACTTATTATTGACGATGCCACCCAAAGCGATGACCGCGATTTCGGAAGTACCGCCACCGATGTCGATAATCATGTTGCCCGTCGGCTCAAGCACGTCGATGCCGATACCGATGGCAGCGGCCATAGGCTCGTGAATCAGACGCACTTCCTTGGCTCCGGCCTGTTCAGCCGAGTCCTTCACGGCGCGTTCCTCCACTTCGGTGATACCCGAAGGGATGCAGATGACCATCTTCAGGCTGGGCGGAAACAGGGTGTTTTTGAAATTGATCATCTTGATCATCTCGCGCATCATGTATTCGGCGGCTTGGAAGTCGGCGATGACACCGTCGCGCAACGGGCGGATGGTCTTGATGTTTTCGTGGGTCTTGCCGTGCATCATCATGGCGCGCTTGCCCACGGCGATGATTTTCTTGGTGTCGCGCTGCAGAGCCACAATGGAAGGCTCGTCGACGACGACCTTGTCGTTGTATATGATAATCGTATTGGCCGTACCAAGGTCAATGGCGATTTCTTTGTTTAGGAATGAAAATGCTCCCATGTTCGTATTGTTTAATTGTTGGTTGTTTAATCGTTTATTTGTTGGTCGGGCCTTCGACAGGCTCAGGCACCTTAGCGGTCGTTGAGCCCGTCGAAACGCCGCTTCTTAATGTCTAAAATGTCTGAATCCTGTAAATACCATGCTGATTCCGTGTTCGTTGCAGCAATCGATGGACTCTTGGTCGCGCACCGAGCCGCCGGGTTGGACGATGGCCGTGATGCCTGCTTCGTGGGCCAACTCGACGCAATCCTTGAAGGGGAAGAAGGCATCGGAAGCCAAAACGGCACCCTTCAGGTCGAAATCGAAAGACTTGGCCTTTTCAATGGCTTGGCGCAAAGCATCCACGCGCGAGGTTTGTCCGATGCCCGAGGCATAAAGTTGCTTGCCTTTGGCCAAAACAATGGCGTTGCTGCGGCTGTGCTTCACAATTTTGTTGGCGAAAACCATATCCTCAATCTCCTCCGCTGTCGGTGCTTTCTCCGTGATAACCTTGAAATCGGTGGCGGTTTCCGTGTGGAGGTCGCGGTCTTGTACAAGGTAGCCGTTCAAGGCGGTCTTCACGGTGAAAGGCTTGGATTGGTCTGCCTTCAAGCGCAACACGACACGGTTTTTCTTCGAGAAAAGCAGGTCGAGCACGCCGTCTTCATACTCAGGCGCCACGATGACTTCAATGAAAAGTTTGTTGATCTCCTCGGCGGCAGCCAAATCAATGGGGCGGTTGCAGACCAACACACCACCGAAGGCCGAAACAGGGTCGCCGGCCAAAGCGTCAACGTATGCTTCCTTAATGGTCTTGCGGCAGGCCAAACCACAAGGATTGTTGTGTTTGAGGATGGCGAAAGTTGGTTCATCGAACTCGCGGATGAGGTTGAGGCCTGCGTCAAGGTCGAGCAAGTTGTTGTATGACAATTCCTTGCCGTGCAGTTTCTCAAACATTGCATCAAGGTTGCCATAGAAGGTGCCTTTCTGGTGCGGGTTTTCGCCGTAGCGCAGGATTGAGCCTTCGTCTTCGCTAATTCTCAATGGTTTGCTTTCATTTTCCTTGGCAAACCAATTCATGATGGCACTGTCGTAGTGCGAACTCACGCCAAAAGCGTAAGTGGCAAAACGGCGACGGTCGTCAAGGGAAGTCTCACCTTTTTGGTTTTCAAGCAGTTGGATGAGTTCTCCGTAATATTTTTGCGAAGGCACGATGAGCACATCGTTGAAGTTCTTCGCGCCAGCACGGATGAGCGAAATACCGCCAATGTCAATCTTTTCGATGATTTGAGCCGCATCTTCAGTCTTGGCCACGGTTTCCTCGAAAGGATAAAGGTCGACGATGACGAGGTCGAAAGGCGGAATGTCATATTCCTGCATCTCCTTTTGGTCGGATTCAAGGTTGGTGCGACCCAAAATGCCGCCAAATACCTTAGGATGCAAGGTCTTCACGCGACCGCCCAAAATGGACGGATAGCCCGTCAGCGATTCAACGGTTTTCACCGTGGGGTCTAAAGGCTTGATGAAGTCGTAAGTGCCGCCTGTGGAGTAAATCTGGACGCCATTTTGCTTCAACAAACCGACAATGGTGTCGATGTTTGTTTTATAATATACTGATATTAAAGCAGTTGCAATTTTTTTCAAGGGTGTAAAATTTTGCAAAATTAAGACTGCAAGATTACGAAAATTCTGAAAACCGTGCAAGCCTTAAAACCATTTTTTTGAGGAAAGATTTCAACAAAAACCAAGATAGGCTTGTTTTGTGGAAAAAAAGGCTGTGCAAAAAATAATTGACTGAAAATGAACAGAATGAAAACTAATTTGATAATAAATTGAAAAAACCGTTTGGCGCATTGGAAAATACCTTATTTTTACAGGTTCAAAATTACGCGATGGAAACAAAGTGGATTTTAAATCAAACCGTTGACAAACAACAGGTTGCCGAGATTGTCAAGGTACTCAATATCGACGAGAACCTTGCGACTCTGCTTGTTCAGCGCGGAATTTCCAACTATGAGGAGGCCAAAACCTTCTTCCGTCCCTCGCTCTCGCAACTGCACGACCCCTTCCTGATGAAGGACATGGACAAGGCGGTGGAAAGGGTGCTTCGGGCCATCGAAAAGGGCGAAAAAGTGCTCGTTTACGGCGATTATGACGTGGACGGCACGACGGCTGTGGCGGTGGTTTATTCTTACCTGAAGCCTTTCTTCAAGAAGAAAAAAATTGAGTTTTACATCCCTGACCGCTATGAGGAAGGCTATGGCATTTCCTATAAAGGCATTGATTATGCGGCAGATAACGGCTTCAAGTTAGTGATTGCTTTGGACTGCGGCATCAAGGCGGTGGAGCGTGTCGACTATGCCAACAGCAAGGGTGTCGACTTCAT